>JAXMHG010000001.1:0-809773 GCA_046346875.1 Turneriella sp.
TACTATTGCCTGTTCCTGTGGTGGGTGGCTTTTGCCGCCCGGCAGAAGGCCTGATTCTTCTTTTCGCCCTGAGTATCCGGGTGGATCTTTACCCATGTCCATCAGCACCGACGAAGTGAAAAAGATCGCCTCGCTCAGCAAGCTCCGCCTCGAGGGCAGCGAGCTCGAGAAAATGGCGCATGACTTTAACGGCATTCTCGATTTCGTCGCACAGATCAAAGAAGCTGATACGAGTGGTGCCCATGTACTCGACCACCCGCTGGGGCATACAAACTCGTCGCGTGAAGATGTCAGCGAGCCGTCGATAAGCCAGGACGCGATTCGTGCCTTCGCCCCGAAGTTTGAAGCCGGCTTCTTTGTTGTACCGCGGGTCATCGAAACCGAGGGCTAGCTGCAACACGCGGACGAATTTACCGAATACCAGAAATTCCTGGTCTCTGACCAGAGAGATAAACTTATTCCCGCGCAGCTCTACACTGCGCAGATCATGCGCGACCCGCGCGATTCTATACACATACTTGATTTTGGCTGCGGGCACGGCTACGTTGCGATGGTGCTCGCGACCCTGGCACATCCTGGCCTGCGCGTTTATGCATGCGACTCAGACGAAGAATGCCTGGACGTACTCTGGGGTCGCATAGCACACCGGCAGGTACAAAACCTGACGGCCTTTCACCTGCCCAACTACTCGCAGGTTTACCTGCCCGGCTGGTTGCCCGCTCCGGACTACGTCGTTTGCTCTTTCAGTATTTCTGCACTCGAACATCCTGATATTGGACTGCCGCAACTTGTCAGGCAGGTGCCTTCGGGCACCAATTTCCTGTTTGTCGAATGGGATCCTGAACGGTCGCACAAACTTATCGACATCTACGTCCCCGCCGCACGCCGCATTACACCGGCAGACTTCCGCCGCCTGGTGGAATACAGCGGACTGAAACTTACCTCAGAAGAAAGCGGCAAACAGCTCTATTATTCAGTCAAAGCAGTAAAACCGTAGAATTGGGCAGCCCTGCTTGCCTGCAGTGAGCTTGTCGATCGGTAAGGCAGGTGCTCTAACCAGATGTGACTATAGTATGGAAGTGTGGGCGATGCAAGATGGCGCGCTCGCCTACCGGCTCGCGAACGAACCTGCGACCGCGCAACCGTGTTGCGCCCGCCTTTCAGGCGGCCCTGCTTGCTGGTGGTGAGCTTGTCGAACCGTAAGGCAGGTGCTCTAACCAGATGTGACTATAGTATGGAAGTGTGGGCGATGCAAGATTCGAACTTGCGACCCCCTGCTTGTAAGGCAGGTGCTCTAACCAGCTGAGCTAATCGCCCTTTGTTTGCGTTCACGCCGGTACAGCGCTAACCAGCTGTCACCGAGGTGCTTTGCGAAAAGCACCGAAGGTCTCTGTCTTCAGTGCTAATCGCCTTTAAGGAAACTTTTTGCCTCAGCCGGCAGGAGCCGCTGCAGCCTTTTTGACCAGTTGTGCAATGCGTGACTTCTTGCGCGAAGCAGCATTCACATGCATCAGGTTAGTCTTGGAAGCCTTGTCGACCAGCGACGCCAGCTTCTGTGAAGCTTTGACCGCTTCGTCTACTTTCTTGTCAGCCACAAGTGCGCGCACCTTTTTTTCCTGCGTGCGGATTGCCGATTTTTGCGCTTGGTTCTTGAGGCGGCGCTTTTCATTCTGGCGGGTGCGTTTCTTAGCTGAAGCAATATTGGGCATTTATCTAACCTTTCCTGTTCTTTCCGTCAATTTGCGACTCTGACTCAGGGCGTCAAATAGTTCAAAGACCGGGGTTGCCGGCCAATGACTATTTGAATACCCCTGCCTTGTCGGTTTTTTCCCAGGTAAACGAGTTCTGGCCTTCACGCCCGAAATGACCGTAAGCTGCCGTCGGGCGGTACTTGATATTGCGCAGGTTCAGAGTTTCACGGATGCCACGCGGAGTCAGGTCGAAATTTTCCATGATCATTTTTTCGATCTTGTCATCGCCCACCTTACCCGTACCGAAAGTATTCACGACAAGCGAAACCGGCTTCGCAACACCGATGGCGTAGGCGACCTGAATTTCGCACTGGCTGGCAATACCAGAAGCAACAACGTTTTTTGCCACGTAACGCATCATGTAGGCGGCGCTGCGGTCGACTTTCGAGGGATCTTTACCGCTGAAAGCGCCACCACCGTGACGACCATAACCGCCGTAGGTATCGACGATAATCTTGCGGCCGGTCAGACCGCAGTCACCGTGAGGACCGCCGACCACAAAACGACCGGTGGGATTGATGTAGTAGTTCGTGCCTTTGAGCAGCTCGGCGGGCAGCACCTTTTTGACGCATTCTTCAATCACCTGCTCGGAAAGTTTGCTGTGTTCGACATCCGGGGTGTGCTGCGTTGAAACGACCACAGTCTGTATGCCGGCGGGTTTACCCTTTTCGTAGCGGACAGTCACCTGTGACTTGGCATCGGGACGCAGGAAAGGCAGCTTGCCGCTCTTGCGCAGGCCCGTCAGGTGCTCAAGAATCTTGTGCGAGTAGTAGATAGGCATTGGCATCAGGGCGTCGGTTTCATCAATCGCGAAGCCGAACATCATGCCCTGGTCGCCGGCACCTTCTTCTTTATGAAGGCCTTCGCCGATAACGCCCTGCGCGATATCCTGCGATTGCTCGTGCAGAAGGATGTGCACATTTGCCGTGCGGTAATCAAAACCGATATCGTCATGCACGTAACCGATGTCTTTCATCACGTCGCGCGCGATTTGCTCAATTTTTTCCTTGGTAATGTGGCCTTTAGATGAAGTCGAGATTTCGCCGGCTACTGTCACATGGTCGGTAGTAGTGAGCGATTCGCAGGCAACACGAGTAGTATTGTCAAGCTCGAGGTAGGCGTCGAGCACTGCATCAGAAATCTGGTCACAGACTTTGTCCGGATGGCCTTCTGAAACCGATTCAGAGGTAAAAACGAAATCCCGTTCTTGGTTCATGAGCGCAAAAGTGGACTGCTGACATGCTGTAAATGCCTATTGCCCAATGTACTGACCACCTTCTGGCGCCCGGTGACGTTTAGGCGGCACATGTGACGACCTTCCAGACTTGATTACGACGCCCGTGGCCGTTTTTTTCCCTGGCTCCGTTGTATAGGTTCTCCTGGTTTTTTTCAGGGTAAAGACTTGACGTAAGCGCGGGCAGCTGTACCTAAGAACAATGTCGGAGCTCAAGAATGAACCTGTCATCGCTGTCAAAGGGCGCTTTCGTGCGCCCAACCAAAGGTACTACGGCCAGTTTTTCTACCTGATCAACAACAAGGGTGGTTATATCGATGTCGCATCGGTTGTGATTACGGTCGGCTCAGACGTCTATAACGCACTGAATCCCACCGACTCATGGAAGAAATATGAGTCGCTCATCAATAAACTAAAATACGAGAACAAATTCTCGCAGGCGATAACGAATGAATTCCAGGCGAAACTGAAACAACTGGCCCTCGATAAACAGTACTTCGCTGACCTGATGAAGGCCGTGGTCGGCAACAAGGCCGAGACGCTGAATTTCGTTCTCGCAAACTTCTACCGGCGCGTGATCAAAGACGACGAGTTCTACCTCGAAGGGCATGCAGAAAAGGCATCGCTTGACGGAAACGATGAAACGCCGGCGAGCCAGGAAGCCGACATCGGCGGGGCTGACGGAGTCTACCTGCCGGTAAAGCTTGATCTCGACCCGATTTCGGGCAAGGATGTCAAAGAAGTGCGGCCGGGCGACAAGATACTCGTGCGTGTACTGCCAGAAACAGAACGTGCGAATGCATTCATAGACGGTGCAGGCCTCAGGACTGACAGTGGTTTTGTCCGCTCGGCGCCTTTTACCGTGACAAGCGTGATCTACCCCGGCGTGGGTGTCGAGCTCGTCGGTAAACTGAAAGAGGGCATCTATGGCAAAATCGTCGAAGAACAAAACGTACTGGTGCGGACGGCAGAAGCGGTAAAGTCAGCGGCGTCACCCAAGGCACAGGCTCCACTGGCGGCTTCTATCCCCGATGAGAAGAAACAGCTGATGCTCATTGGCATCGGTGTTATCGGCACTGCCCTTCTGGGTATCGTGCTCTACTGGGTGATTTCGTCGCTGTAAGAAAAGTAAAACCCCGGTCGTCAGGCGAGAGTAATCACCGTAATTTCCGGCGGGCAATTCATGCGCAGCGGAAACCAGTGGCCGAGGCCCCGGTTGACATACAGCTGTGAATCCTGTTCCGCGTAGTGGTCCACATAATACTTGTATATCCAGCGGGCGCCGTTCAGCAGCGTATTCTGCGAGCGCGAAAAATTGATCTGCCCCCCGTGCGTATGCCCCGACAACACGAGGTCAACCTGCTGGTATTTAAGAAACTCAAAATCCGCCGGGTTATGGTTAAGCAAAACGAGGGGAGTTTCAGCACTGCGTTTCTCTTTTACCTCTGAGAAATATGCCTTCATCACTTCTGTTCGGCCACGCCCGAGCGGAGGATAATCAAGACCGCCAATCTGCAGCTTGCCGCGTCCACGGCGCACCATCTGCACATCGTTGCGCAGAATGCGCAACCCGGCGCGGCTGAGCCCCTGCGCTGCCACAAGGCCATTGTCGATCAGGTCGTGGTTACCGAGCACGCCGAGCAGGCGGCTGTCACCGGGCTTGTCGGTGGGTCGCCTCAGCATGGCTTCGATCAGCGCGAAGTAGTTGGCCGCGACGGGCAGGAACACGTTGTTGTTGTCGATGATATCACCCGTCACGACAACATAATCCGGGCGCGCATCGCGTATAAGACCAAGAGTAAAATTCAGGTAACGCTCGCCGATCAGGTTACCAATGTGAATATCTGAAATCTGTACGAGGCGCAATCCCTTCAGGTCATCGTGCAGACCGTTCAGGCGGATTTCCTTCGGCATCACGGCAATTTCCCTTGATCCCAGGAAAATGCCGCTGATCGCTGTGACACTCGTTGCTGCAGGCAACAGGTTCACGCCGAAGGCTGTTGCACCCAGCGCACTCCGCAAAAACTCGGAACGTGAAATCCCTGCTTCTGCCACAGCTGGCCGGGCGCTCTTTGTCCGGTTGATCCGGCTATAGACGATGCCCGCCAGCCAGAAAAACCCCAGGGGGAGCAGCCAGGCAAAATGCGAATAGTTGATCGCGAGCAGCACGCCGTGCAGCGGCTGGTACCATTCAGGCAGCGTCGTCGCAGGACCCCGGCCTGGGTAAAGCACAGAGAACCACATGACTGACTGCCCGGCGCCGACGAACAGCCAGTAAACGACACGCAGTCGCCTTAAGGTCTTGTCATCAGTAAAACGTGACGCGATTTTTTTCCAGATAACGTACTGGAAGGCCAGTAGCGTCAGCGTGATGATCGCAAAAACGATCTTAAAGACAATGACCCGGCCCATCGGTCAGGACTTCTTCTTTTTTGGTTTCGCGCCTTCGGTGCGGGCAACCTTCTTCTTTTGCGCAGGTGCAGCCGCAGTTTGGGATACCGGGGACTTCGCTGTCCCTTGGGAAGCCTGTAGCTTACCGATATCGCTGATGACAACCTGTCCATCGACAAAGTCCATAGTAACGGTTTCGCCACCGCTGACCTTTTCATCGATAATCGCGTCAGTCACCAGATCGCGCAGCGTATCCTGGAAAAGGCGTGCCATCGGGCGCGCGCCCATGACCGGGTCGTAGCCTTTTTCTGCGAGATGGCGGCGTGCGGCGGCAGTGAGTGCGACCGTGATCTTCTTCTCGGCCAGCTGCAGGTTGAGTGCGGCGAGGTTCTTATCGACAATCTTGTCGAGTACCGCATCAGAAAGCCTGTCAAACACAACAACGTCATCGAGACGGTTGAGAAATTCCGGCGTAAAGAATGTCTTGAGCGCCGATTTGACATGACCTGCGCCCTTGGTTTTCTCCTCGAAGCCGATACGTGCCGTGTTGAGCTCCCCCGAACCCGCATTCGAGGTCATGACGAGCAGCACATGCCGGAAATCCGCTTTTTTGCCCGTGGCGTCGGTGACGGTGGCATAGTCCATAATCTGCAATAGCGTATTAAACACATCGGGATGCGCTTTCTCGATCTCATCGAGCAAGAGCACGCAGCGCGGGTGCTTGCGTATTGCATCGGTCAGCTGTGCACCCTGGTCGAAACCGACGTAACCAGGTGGCGACCCAAGCAGGCGCGAGACGCTGTGCTTTTCCATGTATTCACTCATGTCGAAACGGATAAGTTCAACGCCGAGTTCGCTGGCAATCGCGCGGGTGAGCTCGGTTTTACCTGTACCCGTTGGCCCGGTGAAAAGGAAACTGCCAATCGGCTTCTGTTTGTTGCCCAGGCCGGCGCGGTGGCGCTTGATCGCCCGCGCAATCTTTTCGATTGCGGCATCCTGGCCAAAAATTTTCGCCTTGAGATTTTCGGCGATCGACTTGAGGCCTGCACTTTCATGTCCCTGGAATGACTCCAGGTTGACATTTGCCAACCGGGAAACGATTGCACGCAGATCGTCTTCGGTAACCTCGCGCTGCTCGGGTTTGTAGAGATGCAACGAAGCTCCCGCTTCGTCGACCACGTCGATCGCCTTATCAGGCAGGTACCGTTCGTTGATGTGCTCGGCCGACAGGTCAACGGCCTTACGCAGAATTTCGTTGCTGTAAGTGACGCGGTGGTACTCTTCGTAGAGTTTCTTCAGACCGAGCAGTATCTGGTAGGCATCTTCGCGCGAAGGTTCGGAGATATCCACCTTCTGGAACCGGCGTGAGAGGGCGCGGTCTTTTTCGAAATAGCGACGGTATTCTTCGTACGTCGTTGCACCGACGCAGCGCATGTCGCCGCGCGTCAGCACGGGCTTGAGCATGTTCGCTGCGTCCATGCTGTCGCCGCGGGTTGCACCTGCGCCGACGATCTGGTGAATCTCGTCGATATAGAGTATGACTTTCTTCTTCGCGCTGAGCGCACCGATGATCGCCTGCATGCGCTCTTCAAAGTCGCCGCGGTAACGTGTGCCGGCAACGAGGCTCGATACATCGATCGAGAAAATTTCGTAACCCTTGAGACGTGCGGGCACGTTACCCTTCACCAACCTCTGCGCCAGCCCGCGCATGATTGCCGTCTTGCCAACACCCGGTTCACCGACGTGCAGCGCGTTATTCTTGTTACGGCGACAGAGAATCTCCATCGTGCGGTTGAGTTCGTCGTTGCGGCCAATAAGCTCGTCGTACTTTCCGGCTCTGGCCTCTTCGGTCATGTTGACGGTAAATGCCTTGAGTATCTTGTCCGGACTTTCACCCGCAGCCTGGTTTTCTTCGCCAGCCTCGGCCATTTCTGCCTGCTCTTCGGGCGATGCCGCGGGCGTAATACCATGCGTCAGGTAACGCAATACTTTTGCGCGGCTCAGGCCCTGCTTTTCCAGAAAGTACACGGCAAACGAGTCGCGCTGGCGAAAAATACCGTCAAAGACGTCAGCGATCGACAGCTCGCGGTTATTGTTAAGTATCATGCGCACGAGCAGCATTTCGCGAAAATTTGTCAATGCGCCTGATTCTGTCAGTTCGGTATCAGCGTCGAGGTCCTGGTCGAAGGTAGCAATATGCTGCGTCAGGTCGCGACGGAGTTCTTCGATATTGACACGCAGGTCGCGCAGGATCTCTGCACCCTCTTCGTCTTCGGTAACGGCCAGCAGGACATGCTCGAAGGTAATGATCGAGTTCTTAAAATCGCGCGCAATATCGTGCGCCCGCTGGTGGATCTTCTCTACTGTGTTTGCCATAGTCTTGTTTCCTGGCGGGTCCTGGCCGCTATTCCGGTTCTGCCTTGCAGGCGAGGGGAAATCCCTCTTGTTCTGCATGCGCCATCACCTGTTTCACCTTGGTCTCGGCGACTTCGCGCGGGTAAATGCCCGCAACACCGCTGCCGTTGTTGTGCACGTCGAGCATGATACGCTTGGCTTCGTGCTCATTTTTCTGGAAGTATTTCTGCAGAATATACACGACAAATTCCATGGTGGTATAATTGTCGTTCAGGAGTATAACCTTGTAGAGCTTAGGCTTTTTGGCCCGCGTCAGTACTTCGGAGTCTTCATCATTGCGCACGCCGGCTGGCATATACCCGCAAATATACTAAGGATTAAATCGTGAACCAAAAATTGCCGGGCGGGGACAAATTCTGCTTTTCGGGCGGCAGCGAAAAAGCGGTGGTGCGGGCTACATGCCCGGCAGGTTCGTTGCCATCTTCTTGCTCCTGGCCAGCGCCGGCCGGGCGCAATTCTTCGACATGACCGCAAAGGGCGAAAAGGCCGACCTCAACCGAATCTCCGTTCATGCACAGGTAGTCCGCTCACCGATACGCATCGGGCTGGAATACGAACGGACGCTCTTTATCTGGGGCTGGCTCAAGCCCGCGATCGGCGCATCGGCCAATACCGGAGCGCAGATAACTGAAGACACGGCACGCGGCTTTCGCAACAGTGAGTACACTTCGTATATCGACGCACCGGTGCGGCTGGCTGTCATGCCGATTGAATACTTCCAGGTGTATGCCGGCGCAGGCATGACCTTCTACTCCACGACGCTGCGCCTGAAAGACCTGGGGAGCTTACCTGGTCTCGAGGGTTCTGCGACCAAGGCTGGGGCAGCTCCCTTTGTCGAAGCAGGCTTTCGGCTCAGCTACGGTTCATATTCTGTGGGCATGAGCGCCAGCTACGCACAGGCGGCAGACATAGCAGTCCGCTACAGCTACATTTCGGGCGGAAACAAGGTTTTTGACAGCTTTCAGCACACTCCGTTCATGAATGCGCGGGCGAGCGTATTTGCCGGATTCTTATTCTGACCCAACCCTGCGGGGCCGCCAAAAATATGTTGAAGGGCCAACTTTCCTTTGGATACTGGCGGCAATGGACAAGGTGCAGCTTAAAGACGTGGCCGTGGCAACGGCAATCGCCTACCTGCATGGCCGTCTTGACGTAGCGGTCTCCGGTGAAATCGAAGAACACCTGCTGAAAAGCATCGACTCCAAGGGCATCAAACACCTCATTCTCAACATGGCAGACGTCGAATACATGTCTTCGTCGGGTTTTCGCGTGATGATTGCGCTGCTGAGAAGGCTCAAAGATCTCAAGGGCTCCCTCAAGATTTGCTGCGTACGCCCCGCAGTGAAGCGGATTTTTGATGTCATTGAACTGACTACCCTGTTCGACATGTACGAAACGGAAGAAGAAGCCCTCGCGGCCAAGGCATAAGTTCTGAAAACTCCGGGCAAAACCATTGCGTCGCGTCGCGTGCGCATGGCTGCATTATTATTTCTGGTGTTACCTGCGTTCGCGCAAGCCGACCTGCAGCTGCTGCGGGGCAGGTTTCAACCGGAAAAAAGGCAGGGATTTAAAGCCATCCCCGCTAAACTTTCCCCGGGACGTGTCCAGTATCTCGATGAGCGCACTCTTACCGCTTTTGAAAAAATGGCCGCAGCGGCACACAAGGCCGGTTTTCAGCTAACCATTGTCTCGGCGACGCGCAATTTTACCACGCAGAAAGCTATCTGGGAGCAAAAGTTTTCGGGCATACGCAAGGTGCGGGGTAAAGACCTCACCAAGACGATCCCCAACGAAGAACTACGTGCACTCGAAATACTTAAATATTCCTCGATGCCCGGTACGTCTCGCCACCACTGGGGTACCGATCTCGACCTGCATGAGGCCAAACTTTCCGGGCCTGCCCTCAGCAACGAGACGTTGTCGAAGGGACGCGGGCTTGAACTGTATAACTGGCTGCTGGCACACGCCGGCGAATACGGCTTCTGCCAGCCTTACAAGGGAAATCCCAATGCGCGCAACGCAGGGCGTTTTGCGCACGGTTATGAAGAAGAACGCTGGCATTGGTCATACCAGCCCCTTTCTGCTGAATACCTGAAGGTGTACACGCAGCAGGCGGGGGCCATGGCCCCCGGCGGGTTTCTCGGCGATAAAGCGAGCGGGAAGTTTTACCTCGATTACGTAAAGAATATTGACCCCGGCTGTCTCTGACAAAGCCCGTCAGCAGACGAGGTACTATGGCGATTGAAAAAGAAATCACGCTGCCCTGCGGGGCAACGCTCAGGAATCGCCTGGCAAAGTCAGCGATGAGCGAGAACCTTGCGCTCGACGGCAAGCCCCACGAAAAGCTTTGGCATCTTTACGAAACATGGGGGTCGGGCAGCCTCGGCCTCATTATTACCGGCAACATCATGGTTGACCGCAATGAACTCGGCGAGCCCAATAACGTGATACTCGACAGCGATGACAATCTCGATCATTTTCGCGAATGGACGACCCGCGCCAAACGCCAGGGTGCGGCAATCTGGGCGCAACTTAACCATCCCGGCCGGCAGGCGCCCGCAGCAATTTCCAGAACGACCGTCGCCCCCTCGGCCATTAAACTGAAAACAGGACGCCTTGCCTTTCGTACGCCGCATGCGCTGACCGAACCGGAAATCCGCAGCATTATTGAAAAATTTGCCAATACGGCCCGACTCTGCAAAGCAGCACACTTTGACGGAGTGCAGATTCATGGCGCGCACGGCTACCTCGTGAGTCAGTTCTTGTCTCCGCTCGCCAACGAGCGCACCGACCATTGGGGTGGCAGCATCGAGAACCGCATGCGCTTCGTGCTCGAGGTTTACCGTGCCATGCGTGCGGCGGTTGGGCCCAAATTCCCGATTGGTATCAAGATCAACTCCGCCGACTTTCAGCGCGGAGGTTTCGACGAAAGTGACGCGACGACGGTTGTGAAAGCACTCGAAGCCGAAGGCATCGACATGATCGAAATTTCCGGCGGTACCTATGAGAGTGCCGTCATGACAGGGGTCGGTGGTGTAAGAGAATCGACCGCTGAGCGCGAGGCGTATTTTTTGCCGTTCGCGGCAAAAATACGCCTCGCGATAAAAATCCCCATCATGCTCACCGGCGGTTTCCGCAGTGCCCACGCAATGAATGCGGCGATCGAATCGGGTACAGTCGACATCGTCGGCATGGCACGCCCGCTGGCGATGGAGCCGCACCTCTGCGTGCGTCTGCTCGCAGACACGAATGCACGCAGCGAAATACAGCCCGTCAAAACGGGTATCCGTTTCGTCGACAAGTTAGGTGTGCTGGAGCTGGGTTACTACGGCCTGCAACTGGCGCGTATTGGCGAAGGTAAACATCCTGATCCGAATATCAGCCCCCTGCTGGCATTACCACTCATTGGCCTGAACTATTCTTCTGGCATAATCGGCCGCTGGCTTTCGGGTAAGGCTGCAGACTAAATGCCCGCAGAGATAAAAGAAAAGACTGGCCGTAAAAACAGCGGTGCAACGAAAGAACCGGCCCCCATCGTCGGCAAACCCGCACCGGTGATCGCTCCGGACGCACTCAAACTCGAGGCGCACAACCTGGTGAAAACCTACGGCAAGCGCACGGTGGTGCGCGGGGTGTCGTTCAATGTCCGCCAGGGCGAAGTGGTCGGCATTCTCGGCCCCAACGGTGCGGGAAAAACCACTTCTTTTTACATGACGATCGGCCTCGTGAAACAATCGGGTGGACAGGTTTTCCTGGGCGGCGAAGACCTGACAAACCTGCCGATGTACATGCGTGCGCGCAAGGGCATCGGCTACCTCGCGCAGGAAGCCTCGATTTTTCGGACACTGAGCGTGCGCAAGAATATTGAAGCGATTCTCGAGTTGCGCGGCTTCAGCAAGGCAGATATGGCGGCGCGCGCCGACCAGCTGCTCAAAGAACTCGAAATAGAACACGTGCAGCACCAGAATGGCATTACCCTTTCGGGCGGGGAGCGCAGGCGTGCCGAGATCGCGCGCGCACTCGCCTCTGACCCGAAATTCTTGCTGCTCGACGAACCTTTTGCAGGGGTTGATCCTATCGCGGTGAAAGAGATACAGCGGGTTGTCTGGCAGCTGCAGGATCGCGGTCTGGGAATTCTGATTACCGACCACAACGTCCGCGAAACGCTGAAGCTCACCGACCGGTCATACATCATCTTCCAGGGACAGGTGCTGATCGAGGGTACGGCGGATGTGCTTATTAAAGATAAGAAAGCACGCGAAATCTACCTCGGCGAAGATTTTAAGATTTAGCCTATGCCCAGGGCACAGCTCAAGCAGAACGTCTCTCTCAAGACCGGCGTCCGGCAAAAGCTGCATGGCACCCTTACGCATGCGGTTCAACTGCTGTCGCTACCGCAGCATGAACTACGCGAAGAAGTACTCAGGGTAATCGCCGAGAACCCGTTCGTTGAAGAAATTTCGTCGGGTGAGGCTCCGCCCCTCTCAGCTGGAGAAGGCAAAGATTTCATCGCGAAGGCACACATCGGCCTGCAGGAAAACCTGCTGCTGCAGCTGGTCGATATGGGCATGCCCGAGCGCATCTATGATCTCGCCCGCATCATCGTATCGACAATCGACAATGACGGTTTCACCACGTTTCCCCATCGCACCATCATCGGTGATTACAACTTCACCAGCCGCGACCTGCGTGCCTGCATCGAATACCTTAAACAACTCGAACCCTGCGGGGTCGGCGCCGAGAACGTCTGGCAAAGCCTGCGCTGGCAGGCCGAGGTACGGTATGGCAAAGACGAGCTCCTCTTCGACCTGATCGACATGCTCAGCAACGCGCGCGAGGGACTCGCCCGGTTCTCGCAGGCCGAAAAGAAATCGCTGTGCGAAATCCTCGAAATCGACCTGGAAACACTCGAAGGCAAAATTCGGATGCTGGCGAGTCTTGATCCGCACCCGGTAAACCGCACCGATGGAACTGCCGCAGAATGGGCATTGCCCGAAGTATTCTTTGAAGTTAAGGAAAAGCAGGTCTACGTCAAGGTCTCTGACCAGTACCTGCCCCGCTTTCGTGTGAACCACAAGCTGTACCAGCAAATGAAGGGTACAAAGAACAGCGAATGGCAGGCAACCTACCAGACGGCAAAATCACTCGTCGAAACGCTGCAGTTTCGTTCAGACACCCTGACGCAGGTGGCCCGTATCATAGCAGTCCGCCAGTACGATTTTTTTACCAAAGGCTCGGCATATATCAAGACGATGAGCCTCAGCGACCTCGCACGGGAAACCAAACGCCACGTTTCGACAATCAGCCGCATACTGAACCGCAAATACTTTCACTGTTCGTGGGGAATTTTTCCGCTACGGCTGTTTCTCATGCGGCGTATCAAGTCTTCTGACGGCACCGAGCGGAGTGCTGAAGACCTGAAAACAGCGATTCTCACGCTGCTCGCGCAGGATAAGAATCGCAAGCAGTCAGACCGCGTCATTGCAGAAATTCTGCAGGGCCAGGGCTTTGAAGTCAAACGCCGCACCGTCAACAAATACCGGCGATTAATACACCAGGAATCTTCGCGCAAGAGACAAAAATGAATATCCCCTTTAACAAAACCTACCTGACAGGCAACGAACAGAAATACCTGGGAGCGACACTGCAGTCTGGAAAATTTTCCGGCAATGGCGAGTTTACCCGGAAATGCCAGCAGCTGCTCGAACAGAAGTATTCCCTGCGCAAGACGTTACTGACAACTTCGTGTACCGACGCGCTCGAAATGGCGGCGCTGCTGACGGGTGTCGGCCCCGGTGACGAGGTGATACTGCCATCATACACCTTTGTCTCCACCGCCAATGCCTTCGCGTTGCGCGGCGCGAAGCTGGTCTTCTGCGATAGTGCCGCAGACCACCCGAACATCGACGCTGCTGCAATTGAACAACTGATAACTCCCCGTACACGGGTTATTGTTCCAGTCCACTATGGCGGGCAGGCCTGCGACATGGCGCACATCATGGCGCTTGCGGAAAAGTACAAGCTCTGGGTCGTCGAAGATGCCGCGCAGGCAGTGGATGCGCGCGCGGGAGAAAAATACCTGGGCGGAATCGGTCACCTGGGAGCTTTTTCTTTTCACGAGACAAAAAATATCATCGCCGGCGAAGGCGGTGCACTCGTCATTAACCATGAGCCGTTCGTGAAACGTGCAGAGATCCACTGGGAAAAAGGCACCAACCGCAGCGCTTTTTTCCGGGGCGAAGTCGATAAGTACGGCTGGGTTGACCTTGGCTCGTCGTTTCTGCCGTCAGAGCTGAATGCCGCGTTCCTGCTGGCGCAACTCGAAGCGGTTGAACACATCCAGGGTTTACGCATGAAGGCCTGGAACACCTACCACGCTGCTCTTTCGCGCCTCGGAGAAAAAGGTGTGCGCGTTATGCCAAACAGGCCGCACAATGCACACCTTTTCTACCTCGTCTGCAACTCGCTCGATGAACGCACTGCGCTGATTGACTACCTGAAGAAACAGGGTATTGCTGCAGTCTTTCACTACCTCTCGCTGCACTGCAGCCCTTACTTTGCGGCAAAACACGACGGACGTGCACTGCCGCATTCCGATCGTTACACCGACTGCCTGGTCAGGCTACCGATGTACGCGGAGCTTGGGGTTGACGGCGCTGAACGCGTCGCGAACGAAATTCTGCAGTTTTTTTCCTCCCGTTAACCCCAGAGGGGTTAACGGGACTTAGCGCAGCGCGAAACCGGCTTTCTGCATTTTCTGGATCAGACCATCCTGTAGCTTCTTGATCTCGTCTGAAGCGAGCGTGCGTACAGGGTTGCGCCAGGTAGCGCGCACAGAGACTGCCTTTTCACCTTCTTTCAGGTTGCCGCCGGTAAAAGTACTCACATGGTCGAAGCTGACCATCACAGTCTTATCGAGGTCGCGGCGCACCAGCGGTTGCACGACACCCGCAGCTGCCTTGAGCGCAGAGAATTCAGCGCGCTGCGGCATCACGAGCGTCAGGTCGAAATCAACAGCCGGGTGGCTGAATGGCGGCCGGTAGGTCGGAGCTTCTGCTTTGAGACCGAGCAGGTTCTCGAGCAGGGCATCGAAGTACCAGACTCGGTCTTTGATACCAAAGGCCGCCAGAAGTTTTGGGTGAATTTCACCGAAGCGGAAGATCTTCTTGTCTTTGGTCCCGGCACTGCCTGAGCGTCCCGGGTGAAAAATGCCGTGCGCATCGTTGGTGAAGACCTGGTCATGGCGCAGCACGCCGCAGGTGAAAAGTATCTCGCCGATCATCCCCGCAACCTGCGCGGCGGCGTCGCTGTCGGCAGCTTCTGACGTGAGGGCACCTGAGATAAAATAACTCTCGTGGCGCGCCAGATTGGCAGCTTTAGAAGGCAGGAAGATCTTTTCAATTTCGAACAACCGCACATTCTTATGCTCGCGGTAGTTGCCGTGCAGCGCGCGCAATATGCCCGGCAACGGCGACGTGCGCATGAAGCCGAGATCGGCGTGCAGTGAATTCTTCATCTTCATTGCGTCACCGGCGCTGCAGAAGAACTCATCGGCCTTGAGATCCTGCTCGCCCTGGAAGGCATACGACAGAACTTCGTTCAGCTGCAGGCGTGAAGCGCAGAGGTCGCGCAGCTGGTGTTCGAGCTCGCGCAACCTGTTGTGCGCGCGGGGAGTCTCGCAGGCGACCAGCGATGGTTCGATCGTGATTTCTTTATAGCCGATAAAGCGGCCGATTTCTTCGACCAGGTCTTCGGCGATCGTAATATCATACCATTTACGCCAGGCGGGTGGCGTGACCACCAGCGTTTCGCCTTTATCTTCTACGGCGAACCCCAGGCGTTTCAGTATCGCCGCATTGCTGTCGGGGCGTGAAGCGATGTGGCCCAGTTTCTGGTCGATGAACGCGTTCGTGACGATGATCGGCTGCGTTTTGGTATAGTCTTCGGTAGAAACTTCTGCTATTTCAGAGAGGGTAACTGAAGCCTGCTCTTCTGCAAGCAATGATGCAAAGCGGTAGATTGCGGCCTTCGCCTTGCCGGGGTTTTGTGCCTTCTCGAAGCGCTGCGACGAATCGCTGCGGATTCCCGTTTTGGCTACTGCAGCACGTATGTCGCTGCGATGGAAAGTCGCTGATTCGAGAAACAGTTTAGCGGTCTGCGCAGTCGTCTCACTGCCCGCCCCACCCATCACTCCTGCAAGCGCCGCTGGTTTTTCGCCGTCGCGGATAACCACCAGGCCCTCGGGCAGCTCGTGTGTCGAACCATCGAGCAGCGCAATCTTTTCTTTAGACTTTGAATACGAGACTTTCACGAGCGATGAAATCTTCTCGCGGTCGAACGCGTGGTTCGGCTGGCCAATTTCAAAGAGTACGTAGTTCGAAATATCGACGATGTTGTTGATCGGCTTTTGGCCCACCGACAGCAGGCGCAGCTGCCGCGCGAGCGGTGAGGCCTGTACTTTGAATCCACTGAGCTCCGCACCGCAATAGGTGATCGCTGCGCGGCCTTCTATCTCTATTTTCGGCAGTGCCGTGGCCGGATGCGTCTTGAACGTCGCATCTTCGGCGTTCTTCTTCAGCGGTTTACCCAGCAGCGCCGCGATCTCGCGCGCAAAACCAAAGTGGCACCAGAGGTCGGGGCGGTGCGTGATCGACTTGTTATCGATATCGAGAATGACATCGGGTGCGCCGAAATAATCAGAAAGCGGAGCACCCACCTTCCAGTCGTCGGGTAGCGGCATGAGGCCATCTACTTTCGCAGGAGCGTAGTCGAGCGCGGTGATACCGAGTTCGCCACCCGAGCAGAGCATACCAAAACTCTCGACGCCACGCAGCTTTGCCTTGGTCATTTCGCGCCCATCAGGCAATTTCACACCAACGAGCGCCGCAGGAAATTTCTTACCAAGTTCGACGTTTGCCGCACCGGTCACAATCTGCACAGTTTCTTTGCCGGTATTCACTTTGCAGATTTTGAGTTTGTCAGCGTCGGGGTGTTTTGTCAGTTCTTCGATCAGCGCCACAGGAATTTTCGCCATGTGGTCCATGAAAGGTTCGAAACCTTCGACCTCGCAGGTCTTCATGGTAAGCAGGTTCGCGAGCTCAGCCGGCGTTGTGCCCGAGAGGTCGACAAATTCGTTTAGCCAGTTGTATGATAGTTTCATGTTTTTTCTCCTGCAATGCGGCACATGCTGCTGCGCAGCATGTGCCTCATTGCATTTATTCTAGAATTGCCTTAAAAATTCGAGTTTGCCCGCCATGAAGTGGCGGATGTCTTCAATACCGTGCTGCATCATGACAAGGCGGTTTAAGCCTAAACCAAACGCGGCTCCCTGCCACTCGGCGGGATCAAGACCAGCGGAGTGCAACACGTTCGGGTGCACGAGACCGCAGGGCAGAACTTCTACCCAGCCCGAATGCTTACAAACGCTGCATCCCTCGCCGTTGCACACAAGGCACTTCATATCGAGCTCAAAGCCCGGCTCAACGAAAGGAAAATAACCGGGACGCAGGCGCACATCGACCTGCTTGCCGAACACTTCTGTGAGCAGGGTCTGCATCAGGTGCAGCAGGTTACCGACCGAAACCTTGCGGTCGACAATCATACCTTCCATCTGGTAGAAGGTGTGCTCGTGCGAAGCATCGACCTCTTCATAGCGAAACACTCGGCCGGGTGCAATGATGCGCAGTGGCGGTTTCATGCTTTCGAGCGCGCGAATCTGCACGGTCGAAGTGTGTGTGCGCAACAGGTGCCCTGTTACTGTGTAAAATGTATCCTGCATGTCGCGCGCGGGATGGTCGTCGGTAAAGTTGAGCGCTCCAAAATTGTGGTAGTCGTCTTCAATCTGCGGACCATCGACGATCGAAAAGCCCATCGAGGTAAAGATTTGCTCGAGACGCCGCTGCGTCTGTGTAATCGGGTGTATGTGCCCCGTGTAATCGCCTGTTTTGCCGACGGCTGAAAACTGCGGCGGGGTTACGGACAGATCGAGAAACTCGGTCTCTGCCAGAGCAGAAAATTTGAGCTCCGTCAGCTGCGCTTCTTTGGCTGAAAGCAGTTCATCGAGTTTCGCCTTGAACGCATTGGCGGCTTTACCAACTTCGCCGCGCTGTTCGGAAGTAAGCGCACCGAGCTGCTTCATGATGCCCGTGAGTGCGCCCTTTTTGCCCGTGAATTCCTGTGTTACCAGTGCAAGCGCTTCGGCATCGGCAGCGGCGGCGATTGCCTGCGCGGCCTTGCCTTCGAGAGCCTGAATTTCAGCAATTAAATCGGCCATTTGCCGATAAAATAGGCTTTTGAGACACCGCGTCAAGGTGGTGGGGGATTGGGACACACCCGTGCCGAATCGGCTTGACGAGCTGCGAAAAACCCGAGCTCCGAAGGCATGCAAACTTCCCGCCTGATAGCCGTACTGCTGGCACTGAGCACAACACTCGCTGCAGCAGAAAAGCCGCTCACGCTCGGCGATCTCGGCATTGCACAACCTTCAGGAGCCAACACCGCATTGCAGAAAGATCTCGAAACGCGCAGCACCATGCTGCAGTGGCACCAGTGGCTCGGTATCGCTGCGATCTTGCCGATGGCCGGAACCTACATTTTGGGCACGCAGGCACAGAACGATTCAGCCACCCGTGATCTGCACATGGCCCTGGGAGTTTCGACCGCGGCGCTCTATTTTACGTCGGCGAGTTTTGCCATCTTTGCGCCCAAGCCCGATGGCATCAAAGACACAGGCAGTACTCGCTGGCACCGCTATCTGAGTTACATTCACCTGCCGCTGATGATTGCGGTGCCCATTCTCGGCAACATGGCACGGTCGCAGGCCGAAAATGGCGAGCGCACGAGCGGAGCTGCCTCGTTGCATGGCCCCGCGGCATCGCTGCTGCTGGGTACATACCTCGTGTCGGTTTCGGTGCTTGTCTTCAACTTCTGAGCATGGCACGTTCCCGCACATACCTCCCCCTTATTGCAGCAGGCCTCGCCTGCGCGGTAGTTGCCACAGCACCTGTAGAACTCGCCGGCAACTGGCAGCTCAAAGAGGCCACGACGACCTACGAGGTGAGCCACCCCCTGAAGACAGCCCGGGGTATCTCACGATCTGCCAAGGGGCGCGTGCGCTGCGACAAGAGCAGCTGCGAAGCCTTGCTGGCGGTCGAAGTGAAATCGTTCGATTCAGGGGACAGCAACCGCGACCTGCACATGCTGGAAACCGTCAGGGGCGCCCTACACCCGGTGCTGACTGTACGTAGCCGGTTTGCGCCCCGGCTGGCAGCAGGTGGGCAGCTTACGGTAGACCTCGAAATTGAGCTGGCGGGGCACAAAGCGACGGTCAGGGGAGTCAACCTACAGACGGAGTTACTAACTAACAGAAGCCTGAAAGTCTCCGGGGCATTTATTATTCACCTTTCGGCATTCGGCATTGAACGGCCCTCATTGTTGGGAATGTCCATCAAGGACGCCGTTCCGATCACCTTTAATTCGACCTGGGAGAGATAATCCTGCCGCGGGCGCAGGTCTCGGGTACCTACCTGCTTCACACTCTGCCTCCAGGAGCTTGGAATGCCCTGAATAGTCGCCCGTCGCGCCTCTGCAGAGCGGTGCGCGTCATTTTCAGCCATTCCCTTGGTAGTTACTAAAGCCCACGGACCGCATACCTGAACCCCTGTGCCCCCTTCGGCCAATTGCGCGCCGCACAATAAAAAGTTGACACTCCGTCTATTTTTGCTTATTCTTAACTTATAGTGCATTGCACCAAATCGCAAGATTTGGCCACGGGTGCGAACCAGACGGCACAGGCCATCGGATACACCCCAAGATACCTCGTGTATCATAGGAGGAATATGCAAAGAACCAAAGGAGCAACACCGACCGCGAAACTTACCTTCATTAAGAGACCGGCCCTGTTTTTCGCTGGTTTTGCGGCCATTGCGCTCTCTGCCGGCACCTTCGCCGCCTACCCCAAATGGCAGAAACAGGAGACTGAAAACTGGGTTTATACATACGTCACCCAGCACTTTCCCGGTAAAGAGAACACCAGCCTGCAGCACCTTTCGCGCATCATCTACCGCGAGGCGATGAAGCTGCGCCTCGATCTCGCGAGCGACGCGCACAAATATGACCGCGCCGCGCTGCTGATGGGAGTGATACAGACAGAAAGCGAATTCAACCGTAAGGCGCGTTCACCCGTGGGTGCCCGCGGGTTCATGCAGCTGATGCCGGCAACCGCCGCGCTGCTCAAAGGCCGTCGGCTGTCACAGGAAGAACTAACGGACGCCGACACGAACATCACGCTCGGCGTTCGTTACCTTAACGACATGATCCGCGAGATGGGCAGCGTCGAAAAAGCCCTGCTGGCCTACAATGCCGGCCCGGGTGCCGTGCGCAAGTGGGGCGGAGTTCCTGCTTACTACACGCATGTCATGCGCGCGCACCATACGTTCCTGGCATACCGTGCTGAAGGCAGAACACCGCGGCTCGAGATTGCTCAGCTGATGATCGAATAATTACGTGCGGCTAATGCCGCGTGTAATTATTCGGGCAACTTACTTTTCAGAACTTTGGCAGATTGTGCGGCTCTGAATTCGTCGAGCCGCACTGCCAGCGCTTCATCGCTGAGCGCCAGTATCTGCGCGGTGAGCAGGCCGGCGTTCTTTGCATTGTCGAGCGCGACCGTAGCAACGGGAATTCCGCCTGGCATCTGTAAAATGGAAAGGATGCTATCCCAACCATCGAGCGAGTTGGAGGATTTTACCGGTACGCCAATCACTGGCAGAGTGGTCAGAGAAGCGACCATACCCGGCAAATGTGCTGCTCCACCCGCCCCTGCGATAATCACCTGATAACCCTTCTGCCTGGCTTCTTTCGCAAAGGCAACCATCTTCTCTGGCGTGCGATGTGCCGAAACTACTTCGGCATGCGCAGCAACCCCGAGCTCCTTGAGGACTTCATGCGCTGCCTGCATGACCTTCCAGTCAGACTCTGAGCCCATGATGATAGCGACTTTGGCTGCCATGCGTGATTCACTCAGAAGTACCCGCTACGGCGTATAGTGCAATTTGCTTCGACGGCTGCGCTGAAGCTTGCAGCCGCCGGCCCCATCGTCGTTGCCTGGGCGGTGCTCAAGCCCCAAAGGTCAGCGTCTCGTACTGCCGAATCAGAGTATTGCGCTCACCGACAAGTGTGATATGGCCCAGCTTGCGGTATGGCCTCATATCGCGCTTGCCATAGAGGTGCACCTGCGCGTTTGGCATTTTGAGCGCAGTCTGTATCATTGCATTCCATTGCGCTACCTTATCGCTTTCGGGACCGAGAAGGTTAATCATCAGCGAGGGCGCAATAGTTTCGGGTGAACCCAGTGGCAGACCAGTCAGTATGCGCACCAGGTTTTCGTATTGGCTGGTTGCCGCCGCTTCAATCGTGTGGTGACCACTGTTGTGCGGACGCGGCGCCATTTCGTTAATGAGTATTTCACCCTTTTCTGTCAGGAACATCTCTACGGCAATGAGCCCGACAATGCCGAGAGATTTGGCCGCCGAAAGCGCAAGCTCCGTTGCCCGCGTCGCCAACTCGGCGCTGATTTCAGCGGGGCAGAGCTGGTACTTGAGTATGTTACGCTGCTTGTCGAACACCATTTCGACGGCATCGTAAGCGACACGGTTACCGGTTCGGTCTGAAGCAACGATGACTGCGATTTCTTTAGCAATAGCGATCTTTTCTTCGATCACCGATTCGGTATCGAAAGCCTGCTCCAGATCTGCGGCGCTTGCCAGCACTTTCACTCCATAGCCGTCGTATCCCGAGGTTGCGGTCTTTTGCACGACAGGAAAATCGAGCGATAATTTTGCGAGCTCAGCGCGACCGCTGGCCACCTGGAACTTCGCCGTGGGAAATCCGCAGCGTTCGATGAACTCTTTCTGCCGGCACTTGTTCTGGATAATTTCGAGCACCCGTCCCTGCGGGGCGACTATGCGGCCCTCCGCTTCGAGTGCTGTTAGCGCCTGCGCGCTCACGTGCTCTGAGTCGATGGTTATAGCCGGCAGGTCGGCCGCAAAGCGCATCACCGTATCGAAATCCTGCGGATTGCCCTCTGTAAAGCGGTAGGTGAAAGCCGCAGCCGGGACGTCGCCGGCTTTATCGAGAATGTGGCAGCGTACCCCGAGCTGCATCGCCGCTTCGATGGTCATGCGCGCCAGCTGACCGCCACCCAGGATTCCAATTTCGTTGAGATTCGTCATTTGTATAACCTGTACTTCTGCATCGCCGCGGTGAATTCGGCGATGTGTTTTTTTTCCTTTGCGAGCCATGCCTCATAGCCCAGGCCCTTGATGAGCGATGCGCGGTAGCTCGTCGTCCCGGTTTGCGCATCAAGACCCTGTTTTTCTGAAAGCCATTTTTTCATAAAGCCATCATTACCGTTCTTCACATGCCAGAGAAAGAACTCATAAGCCGCGCGGGTCGGATTCACCCCGGTTTCGCTGAACTGCAGCTTGTACCCGGGTAAGAGTTTTCCCTTGTGTTTGCCGCCGGCCGCGAAGAAAGGGTAAGGTTGAAATTTCACTCCGCCCATCACAGGCAGCTCTTTATTCTCAAAACCGGGATGCCCGATCTGGCAGAACGGGTCTTTCGTGATGCGCCCTTCTTCGATCGACGTCGCTTCAAAATACACTGAAATCCAATAGCACTGGTTTGACCGCAGGTGCGGCAGGTTCGGTGATGGCGGGTAGAATGGCAGGCCGCGCTGCGAATGCGGCTGTTTTGGATTGTACCTGGCCATCTTCTGAATGTATATACGTATCTTCAGATTGCGGTCAGCGATATACTTGCGGGCAAGTTCTGCATGCGTAAAGCCGGGCATGAAGGGTATCTCTTCTTCGCCGACATACGAGAAGTTGGATTTTTGGGCGACCGGCCCCTGCGGTCCAAGGTGCGAGGCCGGGTTTGGCACATCGATGAGGTATAACAGCTGGTCGCTGGCATTCGCATGCATCGCACGCATAATGCGGTTGAGCACCGTACGGTACGTGTAAGGCCGCACCCCCGAATCAGGCAGATCGAAGACGATCGCCTCGCAGTCTTTGATCTTTTCCTGGAGTTTCTCTACCGTGGTGAGATAAATGGTTTCAGGCGCACCGGCTTTGGTACGCGTATTGCCGTGGTCCTCTTCCTGTGCGGTCAGGCCATGTTCAGGAGTAAAAAGGTGTTTGAGAGTGACATCCGCCGCTTCGAGGTGATCGCGCATGTACTTGCCGGTCTCTTCCATGGCATCGTACAGGAAGAACCTGCCAAGACCCGAAGCATTGGTGATAAAGCAGGCCTCTTTGCCCCGTAGCCTGCGGGTTCCCTCTTTAAAGAAGATTTCGGCAGCCGAAAGATTCACCTGCGCGCCGGGCTTTTTTTTAGCTGGTACCCTGGCAGATACTGCCGCTGAGCCGGGTACTAACAGCAAAAGGACTGCAGCCAGGGCCAGGTTTGGTGCCCGCATACGGTTGAAAGTGGCGCTCTCCAAGGCTGACGGAAGCAGGGACTTCGGACAGGGCGGCGAGTACGTTTTGCCTGCCTGCCCCGACCTGCGCGATTTCGTTTTTTTGATTTACTTTTCGGGTTGCTGTCGTCGCATATAGCTGCGGTCACAGAATGCGGAAAAATTATGTCACACTCCTTCTTCTTGCTTTCCTGCTGCCCGGGTGCCGTTACTACGGCGATTTCTGGAAAAACCAAAAGCCCTCCGCCAAAAACTCAGGCCCATTCGCCGTGACTTCGGTCTTACCGGCTTCAGGAGCGACAAACGTTGCGACCAACACGTCCATAACAGTCACTTTTAACCGCAGCATGAATACCGGGACCGTCACCGCGCAATCGGGGCCTGGCACCTGTACGGACTCGGTACAGCTCAGCGCTGACAGTTTTGCGACCTGCCTCGGTATCCTGAGTATCACCTGGAATGGCGACAACACAGTCGCGACCATTATCCTGCCCTCTGCCCTGGCAGCGTCGACAACGCATGCGCTACGCGTGCTGACAACAGTCAGCTCGAGCGCCGGCGAATTTCCGGCTGCGGAGTTTAACTCGACCTTCGTGACCGGCACCGTAGCAGATGTGACTCCCCCATCAACACCCGGCACACCCGCGGCAACGCCGATCAGCACTTCGCAGATTGATCTGGCGTGGTCTGCGGCAACCGATGACATGACGCCGCAGGTTTCACTTGTGTACAATATCTGCCGCAGCACAACCCCGGGCGGATGTTCGGCATTCACGACTGTGGCTACAACCGCAGCGGGTGCACTCAACTTCAGTGACACAGGCCTGTCACCGCTGACGACGTACTACTACCGCATACAGGCGCAGGATCTTGCCACGAACGCAGGCACACCCACGGTTGAATTCTCTGGCACAACACTATCGATGGGTTCGGCCAGCACGCCGACCTATAGTCCGATCGCCGGTGTGTTTGGCGCAACACAGAACGTCGCCATCAGCACGGCTACCGGTGGCGCGACGATTTGCTACACCACGAACGGCACCGACCCAACCTGTCTCATCGGAGTCTGCACCACGGGAACTACCTATGCAGGTAGTGTCAGTATCAGTACCGATTCAACGCTGAAGGCACTCGCATGCCTCAACGGTTATACCGACTCGGCAATCAACGCAGGCAACTATGTCATCGACACAACACCGCCGGGTAGCCCAGGCGGAGCTGCGGCAACACCCATGAGCCTGTCGCAGCTTGACGTTTCCTGGACGGCCGCGACAGACAACGTCAGCATTGCAGCTGCGATTTCGTACGAAGTGTGCATGAGCACCACGCCGGGTACCTGCACGGCGTTTAGCGTGACCGGGACCACTCCCCCGGGCACGACCACCTACAGCGCGACCGGGCTCAGTGCGCTGACTACCTACTACTTTCGCGTCAGGGCCAAAGACCAGGTCGGCAATGTCGGGACGGCAACGAGCGAATTTTCCGCCACAACGCTTTCATCCGGTTCCGTCGCAACTCCCACCTTTAGCCCCATCGCCGGGACATACGGCACTGCACAGAACGTGACCATCACGAGCGCAACGGGTGGTGCGACGATCTGCTACACCACCAACGGTGTCGACCCTGGCTGCACGTTGGGTCTCTGTAGCGGCAGCACAACTTACGGCGCACCGGTAGCTATTTCAGCCGATACCAACCTCAAAGCAATTGGTTGCGCCATCGGTTACTCGAACTCGGCGATCCAGAGCGGAGCCTATGTGATCGACATGACGGGGCCTACAACACCAGGTACGCCGAGTGCCAGCCCCGTCAGCACTACACAGATCAGCGTGACGTGGTCGATGTCGTCTGACAACACGACGCCCACGGGGTCCATTGTGTACGAAGTTTGCCTTGCGACCGCGCCGGCTGTCTGCGACGCATTTGCGGTAAACGCCACTACCGGCCCGGGCGCAACCGGCTACAGTGCCAGTGCATTATCGCCCGGTACGACTTACTATTTCAGGGTTCGCGCAAGAGACCAGTTCAACAACCTGGGCGCCCCGACGGCAGAATTTTCTGCCACCACTGCATCGTTGCCGCAGGTACTGTCGGTTACGCCTGCAGACAATACGGCAAATGTGGCCACAAACGCACTGATTGTCATCACCTTCAACAAGACAATCAATACCGGCACAGCAACTGCGCAGACCACTTCGGGGCCGTGCACGAATACTCTGCAGATAAGCGCTGACAACTTTGTCACCTGTATCGGTATCTCAAGCGTCAACTGGGATGGCACGCAGGAGAACGCGACCCTTACGCCGGCACAGCCGCTGCAGTTTCTGACGCAGCACCGAATACTCGTGTTAAGCTCGGTCACGGATACCTTTGGCAACCCGATGGCTGCGAACTTTACCACGCCAATAGGTTTCATGACAAAAGCGCCGGACCCGGCAACTCTCGATCTGAGTTTTAATCCCGGTACGGGCGCCAACGGCTCCGTCAATGCTATTGACATCCACACGAGTGGAAATATCCTCATTGGCGGAGTTTTTCTCGACTACAATGGTTTCGGCAGCACGAACATCGCCTACATACAACCCAACGGTAACCTTGACCCCGGCTGGTTTACAACGGGCGCAGATGGGGAAGTGCATTCTGTACGCGCGAGAAATGACGGCAGCATTTTTCTCGGTGGTGCAATTACTTCACTGAATGGATTCGGCCGAGACAGAATAGCACGTGCATTTCTGAGCGGAGACAACGACGGCTCGTTTAATCCGGGCGTGGGCTTTGACAATACCGTGAGTGGATTGGTCATCAACGGGAATGAAATTACTGCTGTCGGCAGCTTTACCACGTTTAATGCTACGGGCCGCAGCCGCATTGCCCGTATTTTCGATGACGGTACAATTGACGGTTCATTCACGCCCGGGACAGGTGCCAATGGCGATGTTTATGCGATTCTGCTCCAGCCCGATACGACTTTGATTATCGGTGGCCTGTTCACAAGCTACAACGGCACCGCCCGAAACAGAATCGCAAGGTTGTTCAGCAACGGTACGCTGGATACAGGTTTTGATCCGGGCACAGGCGCAGATAACAAAATTCTCGCCCTGGCACGCCAAGGCGACGGAAAACTTATCGTGGCAGGTACTTTCACAACCTTTAATGGCAGCGCACGCAATAGCATTGCCCGCGTAAATGGCGATGGTTCGCACGATTTAACCTTCAACCCGGGCACAGGTGCGAATGGTGTCATCAACGCAGTCGCCCTACAGACGGATGGCAAGATTCTTATTGGCGGCAATTTCACTACCTTCAACGGCTTTACTCGCAACGCGATTGCGCGCCTCAATAACGACGGTTCACTGGATACCCTGTTTGACCCGCTAAGCGGCCCTGACGGACATGTGAGCGCAATTGCCATTCAGGCAGATAACAAGATCCTCATCGGCGGAGGGTTTACAACTTATGCAGGTGTTCCGCGCCAGGGGATTGCCCGTATTCACCCCTAAGGGGTCACTTTCCTTGACGGGGTGTCTCTGACCCCCTTTTGACCCCATGGCAAAACTCTATTACGATCAGGACTGCGACCTGTCAGTCCTCAAAAATTCGACTATTGCGGTAATCGGCTATGGCTCACAAGGCCGCGGCCAGGCGCAGAACATGATGGATTCAGGGCTCAAGGTGATTATTGGCCTCAAAGCCGGCTCTCAATCCACCGCTGAAGCAAAATCTGACGGTTTTGAAGTGGTCGATGTGGCCACAGCCGCGCAGCGCGCCGATGTAATCCAGATTCTGACCCCAGACCAGACCCAGAAAGAAATCTTTGAATCGCAAATCGCTCCGCACCTGAAGGCCGGCAAAGCACTCGTCTTCTCGCACGGCTTTAATATCCATTTCGATGAAATCGTGCCCCCGAAAGACGTAGACGTATACATGGTCGCTCCCAAGGGTCCTGGCCACCTGGTGCGCCGCGTTTATACCGAAGGCGGCGGTGTTCCCTGCCTGATCGCAGTCCACCAGGATGCGACGGGCAAGGCAAAAGCCCGTGCACTCGCCCATGCGAGCGCAGTCGGTGGCGGCCGCGCAGGTATTCTCGAAACTTCATTCAAAGAAGAAACTGAGACTGACCTTTTTGGCGAGCAGGCAGTGCTCTGCGGTGGTATCAGCCACCTTATCCAGGCAGGTTTTGAAACGCTGATCGAAGCGGGTTATGACCCTGAAATCGCTTACTTCGAGTGTCTGCATGAAACAAAGCTGATCATCGACCTCATTTACGAGGGTGGACTGGAAAAAATGCGTTACTATGTTTCTGACACGGCTGAATACGGCGACTATGTCAGCGGTCCCCGCGTGATCGATGGTCACGTGAAGCAGAAAATGAAAGAAGTACTGGCAGATATCCAGAAAGCCAATGGTTCTAAATTTGCCAAGGGCTTCCTTGCTGACCTGCGCTCAGGCGGCAAAGAATTCGAAAGCATGCGCAAAAAAGAGGAAAATCATCCCATCGAAAAAGTCGGCAAGAAGCTGCGTTCGATGATGCGTTGGCTCTCTAAATAAATTTCGCTAACGGCGCAGCTTATAGCGGCTGCGCCTTGTTCTCTTTTGTTCTCTACTTCCCTTGACCGTCTGCCTTAACTCTGTGATGCCGCTCTGACGCGTATGGCCGGGGAAGCCCTCAAACCCTTTAATTTCTCGCCCGAGATCATCGCCCGTATGCGCGACACGCAGGAAATTCCTGTAAACTTTTATAACTCCAACGGCCAGGTACTGATTCCCAAAAAAGAACAGGCTCCGCCTGAGATGATCAACAAGCTGTTGCAGCATATCGGGTCAGGCGTCTTTTACCGCGAGAGCGATGAAGACCGTTTGGGCATCAAGAGAGGCGGCCGCGAAGATCTCGAAGGCCTGACCGACACGAAACTGCTTTCAGAGCAGCGTGTGGCGGAGCTTAGTGCGGCGACGGAGACGCTGTTCAGCGAACTCAAATTTGCCGCCTTCGGTGCCGTGCACTCGCAAAAGATGCACAGCCACGTGAACTCTTTCATCACCGATTTTGAACAACAACCCGACATGATGGTCGGCGTTATCAATATTTTGGATACCGTGAAAGGCGGCTCATCAGAGCTTACGAAACTGGCGGTAAAACGGGCTGTCGTCGCGATGGCGCTTAAATCGCGCAGTATGAAAGCCATGATCTCGAAAGACAGGGGCCGTGGCTCTGAGGCTGTGCAGCCCGTGATGATGGGCGGCATGCTGTCGCAGATCGGCAAGGCTAAAATGAACCTGCCTGAGGGTGAAAACCTTACGACAGAACAGCGCGCCTACCTGCGCAAGTATCCCTTGCTTTCGTACCTGATGGCCGCGCATGAGCCGACGGTTCCTTTTGAAACAAAAAGGCTGATACTCAACCAGCGGCGTACGCTGCCCGAAAACCAACACACGAACAACTACCCCGAGCTCCGCTGGATGACAGCAACTCTGCAGACCCTCGCGCAGGATAACGAGAAAAAAGGCAAGAAAGAGGTAGCAACCGACATCGTCAAACAACTGGGCTCCCTCAAGGAATTTGTTGTCTACGAAGAAGATGTCAATATCCTCAGTCTCGCAACTGACTTTGCCGCATTGACAACCGAGACCGCGTGGCGCGAAGCTAAAGACCCGCTTACCGCCATTAAATTGATTGTCAATACCTCGTTTTATCAATATGGCCCGAAGGTTATTCGGGACTTTCTCGACCATATCTCAATTTCATTGAGTCATAACCAGAAGGTCATTAAGAATGATGACCTGCTGATTCTGTCACTGACGATGAACAGCGGGCAGACCTATTTTGAAGTCGTGAAAGTGCTCGAGGTCGGCAGGTACCAGAGCCGGGCGCTTGTACAAAGACTCGGTGTACTGCACATGAATACCACCCGGGAGAATGGTCTCTACCGCGGGCAGTTCATGACCGAAACTTTTCGCCCTGACCCCCGCCGTATCAAAATTAACCTCGCACAGGATTTTCTGCGCCGTATCATATACGTTGTAGACCCGGTGATTGACCCGCAGCTGTACGGGCAGCTGCAGCAAAAAATCAACCCAATGGGTTAACGGCTGGGCTTTGAACGCATTGCGCGCACGATCTGCGCCGCTATCTTCTGCGGTGTGAGGCCATAGATATCTTCAATATCAGAAATTGAACCGTGGGGCACCACTTCTTCGGGATAACCCATTGCCAGGTGGCGAATGGCAACGCCCTTCTGGCGCAGTGCCTGTCCAACAAGGTCGCCAACCCCGCCGGTGAGTCCATGGTTCTCGAGCGTTACCAGAAGCTTCTTGCCCCGCAATGCGCGCAGCAGCTGCGCAACAGGCAATGGCCGCAGGCAGCGCAGGTCCATGACCTCGGCTGATATTTTCTGAACTTGCAGCAGCTCGCGCACGGCGAGCGCCTTATCGGCAAAGGTCCCCTCGCTCAGCAACAGGACCTGCTTACCGGGTGCAAGCACTTCTGCCGTGAATGGATTATAGGATGCAAGGCCTGCTTGTTTCACGAATGCAGCAATATCAAACGCCGCGTACTCTTTTTTGGGAAAGCGAATCGCAAGCGGAGCAGCATCGTAATCTTTCTGGAATGCGAGCATTTTTACCAGTTCTTCGGCGTTGCGCGCGGAGAGTATGCGAATGTTCGGCAAAGCTGCCATGAACGCGATATCATAAAAACCCTGGTGAGTTTCGCCGTCCTGGCCGACGCAGCCCGCGCGGTCAATGACCAGGCGCACGGGCAGGTTCATCAGCGCAATATCCTGCACCAGCTGGTCGTAGCCACGCTGCAAAAAAGTGGAGTAGATGCACAGGTAGGGTTTAAGCCCCGCGCTCGCCAGAGCTCCCGCAAAGGTTGTCGCGTGCTGTTCGGCAATACCCGCATCGAAGAAACGTTCGGGAAATTTTGCCGCAAACGGGCCAAGACCCGAGCCTTCTTTCATTGCAGGAGTGATAACGGTAACCCTGCGGTCTTTTTCACCGAGGTGCGCCAGCGTCTCGCCAACAAATTTGCTCAGACCCCACGGGGCATCTTTTTTCTTTTCGATGCCCTTGCCCGTGTCGAATACACCCACGCCGTGGTACTGGATTGGATCTTTTTCTGCGAGCTCGTAGCCATAACCTTTTTTGGTCACGACGTGCAGCAGTATGGGTTCTTCGATAGGGGGCAGCGATTCGAGCAGGTGAACAATTTTTAATACGTCATGCCCGTCGATGGGACCAAGATAGCGAAAACCCAGCTCGCCGAAGAACTGGTGGTCGGTCGCCAGCGATTTCATCGACATGCGGAAGCGTTTTGCCAGCCGGTTAATGACCCTGCCTATCAGCGGAATTTTTGCCACGAGATTGATAAAACCGCGTTTGCTCTTTCTGTAGAGACGGGTGTTGATGAGTTGCGTCAGCCGGTAACTGATTGCACCGACATTCTTCGAGATGCTCATCTCGTTGTCGTTCAGAATGACCAGCATCGGCGTGCGCGCATAACCCGCATGGTTCATCGCCTCGAAAGACATACCGGTCACGATCGAGGCATCGCCGACAACAGCCGCCACGGTTGGTAACGGCGCGCCAGGCTTGGCAGTGAGCCGTGCGGCAATTGCCTCGCCCATTGCCTGTGAAATTGCAGTACCGGCGTGACCGGTGTTATAGAGATCGTGCTTTGATTCAGAGCGCTTCGGAAAACCAGAGAGGCCACCAGTCTTGCGAATTGTCGGTAGCTGCTTCTTCCGGCCGGTCAGAATTTTGTGCGCATAACACTGGTGCCCGACATCCCAGAGAATTTTGTCAAAGGGGGATTTCAGAACGTAATGGAGCGCCACCGTGAGCTCGACTGACCCGAGGTTAGAAGACAAATGGCCGCCGTTCGCTGCGACAGTCTCGAGTATATAGCCACGCAGGTATTCACAGAAAGCAGGCAACTGTGCCTGCTGCAGCTGCTTCAGTTTTTCAGGGCTGTCGACCTGTGCAAAATCAGGTTGGTTGGACGAAATTGCGTTCATGACTGGTTGAACCAGGAAAACCTACCCGAGCCTGACTGCGTTGTCGTATACGAGCACCGGAATATCTTCGCGTATGAAATAGAACGTCTGGTTTTCAGGTTCGTAGAGCCCGGCGGTCGCAGGCTCGCTGACCTGCGCACCGGAGACTTCTTTGCACTTGCCCGACTTGATCAGCGCGTTAACGCGCTCAAGTACCGCAGTATCGGCAATTTGCAGCTTCTTCTTGGTGCGCGGGCAAACCAGGATTTCAAGCAGCTCGGGACTCACAGTAGGCAGAAACGGCGGCGGAAACACTCCGTCAATGCAGAGCCCAAATGCCATGCGACCGGCAAAGAAGCCGCGTGACGGGCTGTTTCGTCTTTGAGTCCTTGTGCCATGTCAGCCTTTTTCCCGCGTGCTCTGAGAGCAGCCCGTGCGGCAGCGATTTGCCTTGCCTTCTGGGTATCGAGCCCGGCATGGTCTGTGGGAGCTTCGTTTGATATGCCCGGCAAAACTCCGGAAGAGGCAGTCGATACGGCAAAACGCGCGCTCAAGCGCCTCAATACCGATTGCGTTGAACAGGATATTACCCTCGGTGCACATTGGCGCTGCAAAACCAGCTTCTTCTCGCTGGTTGGTCTTGATGTTTTTGTTTCGACGATTCCCGATAAGGCAATCATCCGGGCTGATTCGCGCAACCGGCAGAGTTTTGCCTTCGTCGATCTGGTGGCACACGAAAGCGGCCAAGGTCCCTTTGCCAACACCTACGGTGAAAAGTCGCTGCTTTTGACGGCTGGCGCAACGCTGATTTCACCTGCTCTGGGCTACTGGTACGTTAACTCGAACTCAATGATCAAGAACAAGTCGATCTTTCTGCCGATGCTTGGTCTATTCTTCGGCGACCTCGCACTTTTCTGGGTCAGTTCAAAGATCTATTTCACCAACGGTTTTGATCCCTTTGACGTGGGACTCACCTCTATGCTCATTTCGATGGGTACTTTCCGGGCAGTGATGCTCGTGCCGCTTTCGGTACAGGTACTCGCACACAACCGATTCGTCGGACTGCAGATCACGTTCCGTTATTGAAATGCCCGGCGCCCTGCAGCTGCTCAAGGCACTCAGCGAACCCGTCCGTATACGCCTTTACCTGCTGCTGCGGCAGAGCTCGCTGACGGTTTCAGAACTGTCTGAAATACTTGCCCTCTCGCAGTCGAACACCAGCCACCATGTGAAAGCGCTGCGTGAACTCGATCTGCTGACTGCAGAAAAAACAGGCCAGCACACCTACTACGCCCTGAACCGCTCGACGCTGGCCGATTCACGCATTGCCGCGGTTCTCAAAACGCTCGAAGACGCGGCAGCAGAAATCAGCGAGTTACCGGCAGATAACGCGCGCCTGCGCAACACGCTTGCGGCGCGCAGCGAAGACACTTTTGCACGCTGGCGCATGGAGCAGCCCGACCTGCCCTATAGCGATATCTTTGCGCACCTTGCGTGCGGTCGCCGGGGACGGGTTATCGATATCGGTTGCGGCGAAGGCGATTTTTTCGAACCACTGGGCCTGTCTTTTGGGCAGGTGGTCGCGGTAGACCTTGACTTCGGGCATACCCGGCGGGCGCGCAGCCGGTCTGCAGGACAGGTTACTGTATATTGCGCCGATGCGCAGCAACTGCCTTTTGCGGCAGCGGCCTTTGACGCCGTAGTGCTGCGCATGGCGCTGTCGCAGATGCCCGATCACAGGGCAGCACTCGCCGAAGCTTTGCGCGTTCTCAAGCCCGGCGGCTTTATCAGCGTCATCGACAGCGATACCGACAGCAACCGCACCCTGCGCAATTCAGTCGTTTCTTTTTTTACGGAAACACCGCTGCTGCAGCTCGATACCGAACGTGCGCTGCCAAGACTATTCATGCTGCGCGCACAGCGCAGGTTATTGCGGTAACAAGCTGCGCAGGTAAACCACAAGGTCGTCGCGGTCATTTTGCGTCATCAAAACGTATGAACGGTGCTTTTGATCGCCCTCGAGAAACTGCTTTATTTCGGGTAAGCTGCGCCTGACCCTGATGAGCCCTGGCTCGCCGCGTTCTCGTTTTTGTCTCAGCGCATGCGCTGCCAGGTGACAGTCGGTGCAGTCGTGCGAAGCATAGACCTCTTCGCCGCGGGCCAGGGCCTGTGCGTCACCGAGGGTCGTGCGGCTATACCACCAGAGCGAGCCGGCAGCAAGCAGCGACACCGCGGCAACAGCGCGCAACACCCAGCGGACACGCGAGTTCATAGGCGCTAGCTCGGGCCGGCGGTCTTCGCCGTAAAGCCGATTCACGGCAAACATGTTTGCCGCACTGTCTCAAAGCCGCGCTTCGCCATGCAGGGTGCTATAATCAAAGCACGCCTGAATGCCTTATGCAAAAGAAAATCCTGCCTCTTACGCTATTCAGTCTCGCCGTAATTCTGGCCGGCCACCCTCTTTATAGTTACCGGGTGGTGCTTGACCCTGGTCATGGCGGGCGCGATATCGTGCCGCATACAGCGTACGGCGATAAATACGACCGACGGCTCGATATGTACCTCGACAAATTCCGCGAAGGCGCACGGCACCGTGGCGTATGGGAGTTCGAGGTGATGTACGACATTGCCGCGAGGGCGAAAGCCCTTCTCGACCTGACACAGAACGAAGAAGGCAGACCAAAATTCGCGAAGATTCTGGCGAAATACGGTAAAGCTCCCACAAACCTTCCTGCGATAGAAGCATATCTGTCGCGCCCCGCAGGCTACATCGAGAACTATTTTGAGAACCGCGACGATGTCAATGCACCCTTTCGCCTGTACGATTACCCCGACCAGAAGACCGGTGAAATACGGCCGGGCACGATTTCGCGCATCAACGCGCTCGAGCCAGAGCTCGTGATCACCCTGCACCTGACTCATACAGAAGCACCGGCTTCAGGCGCCATGGCGACAGTCATTACTCCTGGCTATCGTACGTACGAGCTGGCACAGCGCTACGTGCGCTCGGGCAGCGCCGGCCGGCAGAAGATTCGCTCACAGTTTGCGAAGACAGCGTGGAACCGCTGGTTTATTTCTGATGACCGCTACAAGGTTTTCCCCAGCTTCATGGCCGACGCTTTCATTTACTATATCGGTTTCTGGTCTAAGCCGGATGGTGTGGGTACAGACTTCACGCGCTTCCGCGGTTACCGGCATAACCTCGTGCAGTGGGCATACGCAGACTCCGATTCAATCGTTGAATCGCTCTATGGCAAGCAAGGCGAACGGTATGCGACAAGCCTCGCAGCATTTGAACCTCTTGGGCCTTTCTGGGAAAGAGAAAAAGGCGAAGCCGAGAACTGGCGCCGCGAAGGCGGGCCCGAAGGTTATGGGGGCGACAACCACTACGCGGGTATGGAAGTACTCCGCTACACGCGTAAGGCCTTTGTCGTTAATGGTTTTGATACGGTAGCCACTGCACCAAAAATTCTGCATCCTTACATGTCAACCTGGGCTGTACCGACGTATGTAAACGCCATCGCCGCTTTTGTCGAGCTGGCCCACACGACTTCTAAGCGCGATCACCTGCGCATGGCAAAACACCGCCAAATCTATGCCGAAGCTATCGCTGTTTCAGCATATTCGCTACTCTACGGTCTTGAACAAAAAAGCGCAAAGAGTTTCCCGAAGGGTGAACCGCTCAACCTCGCGCGCTACCAGAAACTAGCAGGCGGCAACTACTTCAGGCGCGCGAAAACAAAATGAAAGCCAGCAGCGTACTTGTCCACGCGCCAAACTGGGTTGGCGACCATGCGATGGCCTTTCCTTTTTATACCGCGCTGCGCGAGCTGTTACCCGAAACAAAAATTGTCCTCATTGGCCGCTCCTGGATCGCCGATCTTGCCCCCGACAAACTCGGCAGCATAGTCGCGTTCAAGGGCAAAGAGCCCGCGGCTGACGACCTGCAGCGGCTGCGCGCGGAAAATTTTGATCTCGGTTTTACCCTTTCGCCCAGTTTTCGCTCCGCCTTGCTGCTGCGCCGGCTGGGGGCGAAAATACGTTACGGGTTTGCTTCTGATATGCGCAGCATACTGCTCACCCGCGAAAAAAATAAGTTTCGCCGGCAACCGTACAACCGGCATGAACACCGCGCCCTGGCCTACCTGCGCCTGCTGAATCCCCTGCTGCCGGCCGGAATGATTGCCGAAGATCTTTGGGAGAAACACCGCAACGTAAAGCTGGCCACCCTGCCTTTTGATACAGTTGAGAAAAAGTTTGGCCTGCGCCGGAACACGCAGCGCGTCGTCGTCTGCCCCGGCAGCACCGCCGCTTCAAAAAAATACCCGGTCGGTCATGTGATACGGATGATCGAGACCATCACCAACAGGAAGCCTGCGGTGGAGTTTCTTCTGCTCGGCGCCAAAATCGACCAGGTGGAGTGTGACGCCATCTCCGCTCATTTTGCCGGAAAAAAAATCAAACTCCGCTCGCTCTGCGCACAGACATCGCTACGCGAGGCTCACACCATTATTGCCTGGTCACAAGTAGCAGTCGCCAACGATTCGGGGCTGGCGCATATCACCTCGCTGACCGGCAGCGCGCTGGTGACTTTCAACGGCATGGGACGGCGTGAAGAGACCTCGCCGCTGACACACCGCAAGACATTCTTCGACCTGCAGCTCGAATGTTCACCCTGCTTTGCGAAGGTTTGCCCGCGCAAGGACCAGCCACTGGCCTGCCTGACCGGCATCGCACCCGATGCGGTAGCCAAAGCAGTACTCTACTCGCTCTGAAGATACTGCCAACTGCTTTACGCGCGCGCTCTCATTGTGAGTTGAGCGCATGGCAAAACTGGTTTTGATTCGCCACGGCCAATCGCTGTGGAACCTGCACAATCTTTTCACAGGCTGGGTTGACGTCCCTCTGTCTGCACAGGGCGTGCAGGAGGCCATCGCCGCAGGCAAGCGCCTGTCGCATGAAAAGTTTGATATCATCTACACCTCTACACTGATACGCGCTATTACCACCGCGATGATCGTCATGTCAGAGAACAAAGAGGGCAAAGTGCCCGTAATCCAGAAATCGAACGAACCAAAACCTAACGACTGGTTTAAGATTTATTCTCCTTCGACCGAAGCCAATACGATCCCTGTTTATTCCGCCTGGGAACTCAACGAGCGCATGTACGGCGAGCTGCAGGGCATGAATAAAGAAGAAACTGCGAAGAAATTCGGCGACGAACAGGTCAAGATCTGGCGCCGTAGCTACGACGTGCCGCCACCATCGGGCGAAGCGCTCAAGAATACCGCCGAACGTACTATTCCGTGGTTCCAAAAGAATATTGAGCCCAAACTCAACGAGGGTAAGAACATTCTCGTTGCGGCACACGGCAACAGCCTGCGTGCGATCATCATGTACCTCGAGAAGCTCAGCGAAGCGCAGGTACTCGAGCTCGAACTCAAAACGGGCGAGCCGATTGTCTTCGAGGCAGGCGGTGGTAGTATCAAGCGCGCCTGAGGTAGCAGCCAGACGTGCGGAATGAACTCTCGCTGCAGATTCTGCAGTACCTGTTCGACCGCGCAGGAAAACGCATACCGATTACCGAACTCGAAGTCCAGCTGGGCAAAGATGTACACGCGCTGCGCCCGGCGATTGAAGACCTGAAGACTGAAGGCTTCGTCAACGAAGAAGAGTACCGGGTAGAGATCCTTCCGTCCGGTCGGCATTTTGCCCAGAGCCGCTGGGTATGAAATTCCTGGGTATTGACCCCGGGTACGCTCGGCTCGGCTACGGCATCATTACAGCTACGGGCAACCGGGCTGAGTTCGTGGACGCGGGCGTCTTCGAGACGCAGGCAAAAGAAGCCGAAGGCAAACGCCTGGCGGACATGCAGGCATTTTTGCAGAGCCTGTTCGCCAAACATACCTTTACGCACGCCGCGCTCGAACAGGTTTTCCTGCGGCGCGACCTGACGACCGGCATTCGCCTGTCTGAGGCACGGGGCATCGTGGTGATGAACCTGTACCAGGCAGGCATCAGTTACTCTGAAATTTCACCCAGCGCGATGAAGAAGACCATTACCGGCTCGGGTACCGCGCAGAAGAAAACCGTGCAGCTGATGACCGCCAAACTGCTCAACCTGCCAGCGCAGATGAAAATCGACGACGCCGCCGACGGCCTCGGCCTCGCCTTTTGTGCTTGGATCAAGTGGCAGCAGACACGGATGTCACGAAGCTGATACTGGCACGATACGATTGACCCGGCAGGGGCGGCCTGATCAGTGATTCTTATGGAAGACTCGCAGGCGCAGCAGTTGGAAAAGAAGATCGCTGCGCTCGAAAGTGAAATTTTTTCTCTACGCTCTGAATTTGAGCGCGCACGCCGCGACCAGAATAAGGTAACAGCCAACTCTGCACTGCCTACACAGCCCAGGCCGGTTAAGCTGACACCTGCTGAGGTCATCGCGCCGGCATCGACCGTACCCGTATCGGCCATTGCGACGCCGGCTACGAATACGACCCAGTTAGCTGAAAGTTCATTCTCCTGGGAATGGCTGATCGGCGGCAACATCATCGGCAAGATCGGGATCGTGACGCTGATTGTCTCGACCGCTCTCTTCATGGTTTATGCGCTCGACCAGGGTTGGCTGAGTGAATGGATACGCCTGTTGATGCTCCAGGGTGCGTTTGCCGGCCTCAGCTACGCAAGCTACCGCCTCTACGCGAAACAATACCGTTACGTACCCGAGATACTCGCGATTACGGCGCTCGCCGCCAATACGATTGCCATATACTCTGCACATTTTGTGTACCGCTTTCTCGGCCGCGGCGAAACCATGGCCATGATGTTCGCTGTGATGTGCCTCGCGCTGTTATTTGCCCGGCACATTCGCTCAGCGGCGCTATCGATGATCCTGTTCGGGGGATTTTTCGCACTGCCGGTGATCCACTCGCGCGGTATCAATGAACCGAAAGCCTATTTTCTGTACCTGTTCGCCGTCAACCTACTCTACTTTTTGCTGCAGGTTCGGTCGCCACAGCGGCATTCTGCGGCCAGTGTACACACAATCTGGGTAATCGCACTCGGTAACGCGCTGAGTGTCTTTGGCTGGGTAGGCACTTATAACCAGTACGCGACCAGTGCGCTGGTGTTCTGTACTCTGACACTGGCAATTCTGCTGCACTCAGCCCATGCCGGTCTTTGGCCAGAGCACCAGCGGCACGTGCTGCGGCCCGCAGCGATATTGTTTGTCAACCTGCTGGGTGCCATGATGGTTGCGTCTGTACTTTCGACAAATAAAATGTTCAGCAGCGAAGTGACCGCGTTAGCGATGCTCTGTGTTGCCGCGGTGAATTTTCTTGTCCTGCAGGTGCTTGCGTCTGACCGCAGGCACGTGCCCTCGGCAGCTCTCGTCGCGTTGCTGTTGATGACAGTCGGTATCTCGATCATGCTCGATGGGCCAGCGGAGCGACTGGTGCAGGCAGTACTGCTCACACTCGCAATGTACGCAGCCGCGCGTAGCAACGACAGCCTTCTTTTTTCCGGCACCGCTGCCGCGAACGGTGTCAACTTCATAGCGCTGCTCGGCTCACTGAGTTACGGCAGCGAGAACTGGTTCCTGGTGAACTTCCAGGCGGCGGGATTACTTTTCTATACGGTAGCTGCAGTCTGGCTGCGTATGCGCTCCCTCTGGCCCGAAAAATTCAATTTTGGCCCGGTACTCACCTCGATCGCGCTGCTGGCATCTTTCGTGGGCATCGTCACCGAACTGCAGCGCATCATTACCGGCAAAGATGCAAGGTTGCTCATGCTGACGCTGGTCTTCGCCTCGTATGCGCTGGTCTTGCTGGTGATCGGCTTTCGCCGGCAGAAAGTCTGGTTTCGCCAGGCCGGGCTGGCTTTCATGGGGCTGGCAATTCTGAAATTCTATCTTGTGGATATCTGGCAATGGGACAAATCGGTCCGTATTCTTGCGGGCATCATCATGGGAGGTGGTCTTGTGATCATCAGTTTCTATTACGAAAAATTCCGCGGCAAGTTCCGCGAACTGGGAGCGATCCTGCTGTTGGCGGGCATCGCACTGCCTTCGGGCGACATCGAGGCCACGGAGAAATTCCGGCCCAACCGCTACCGCTATGTCAAAGAGCTCGCTCTGCCAGCTGAAGGCATCGAGGGCAAACGTTACGGCAGCACTCTGGTCGACGCCGAGCTGTACAAGGCTGCGGGCGAAAATGACCTGCGGCTGGTGCACGACGGAAAAATCGTTCCGTACAGCCGACAGATGCGCAAGAAAGGCAGCGACGACAAGGTCGAGAAAGAAATTCCCGTGGGTGAACTGGTCTACTCCGTTGACGGTGAGAATACCGCGATCTACGTCTTCGAGAACCGCGACCGTATCCGTATCAGCCGGCTACGCCTCACCTTCCAGGAACAGGATTTCACGCGCGAGGTAAGTATTTACCAGCGACCGGGTAAATTCCAGAACAATACGCTCGCCAAGAGCCTGACGCTCACGCGCAAAGCGGGCAAACCTGAATTCCACACCATAGATTTTCCTGTCGTTTCGGGCGAATTGCAGGTGCAGATCAAGAACGACGACGATGAACCGATCAAACTCAGCCAGTTTATCGCCGTCTCGGACAAGGAATACCTGCTCTTCAGGCTGCCAGAGAAGCTTGCAGATTCGGGAAAACCACTGAAACTTTTCTATGGCGCCGACTATGCGCAGAAGCCGAAATACGACATTGCAGAAAACCTGAACGAAGAGGACAGTCTCGCGGAGTTCGTACTGCGCCCACAGGCAGCGAACCCCGAATTCAAACTGACGCTGTTTGATCCGCCCTACTCGGTCTGGATGTTCCGGGCTGTCTTCTGGCTGCTGCTAGCGCTCATCGCCTGGCGGATGTACTCGCTCTACCGCAAGGACAAAACTGAAGCGGCCGCCTAAGTCAGTCTGCCGGGTCGGCTTCTTCGGGAGTCGAGGGTTTTTCCATGCGCTGCGTCAAAGCCTCGGGGCGCATGGCCGAAAGAAAGATAAAGTCGCTGTCAGTCAGCACCATAGAACGCAGCTTGCGCCCCATGGTGCAGTCGATAAGATTATTATTCTCGCGCCCCATATCGCGCAGCCGCTTGGCAACTGCTGTTTCGGGTGAAATGATCGCCACGATCTTGTCGATCGAAACACTGTTGGAAAAGCCAACGTGAAGTAGTTTCATAATTACTCCAGGTTGCGCACCTGTTCGCGCAACTTTTCAATTTCGGTCTTCATTACCACGGTCAGGCTGTTGATTTCGCTGTCCTGCGCCTTCGAAGCAATCGTGTTGGTCTCGCGCTGCAGCTCCTGCAGAAAGAACTCGAGCTCGCGGCCCGCGCTTTCTTTGCGCAGGAAAATTTCGAGCATGCGCGCGATGTGCATGCCGATGCGGCTGATTTCTTCACTGGCGTCATTGTGCACAAGCCGCAACAGCTCGTCCCTGCGTTCGTGCCAGATCAGCTGCGCCGCCTGCATCGCGAGTTTGCGTTCGCCGCGGACTTTTTCTTTTTCGCCGCGCGACGGGTCTGCGGGAAAACTGATCAGGTCTGCATAGATGCGGTGGCGCAGGCCAATCTGTTTTTTCTTGTGAGCCTGCGTGTGCAGGACGTTGATGCGACGCTGTATGCGCGCGAGGTAGCGCAGGTGCGTGAGGCAGACGCGGGTGGTGCGTTTGCCTTCCGCAAGCCGTGAGCGCTGCATCTTGATCAGGGCGCGCAAAAGGTGAAAATCAAACTTGTTCTGGTATGAACGCCAGTTCTTGACGCGCTTTTCCATGAAACCGGGTAGCTGCAAAAAGTCGCGCGGGTCGAGGTTTACCTTCTTTTTGCCATTCTGCTGCGCGAGAAAGCGTTCGTACTGCGCGATGATGTCGGTATTGAAGGCGATGTCGACGGGCAGCGGAGCCGATGAGGTAAGACCAACTTCGATGCGCCCGCGCGAAAAGCGGCTGCGGATAATTTCTTCGGTATGAGATTTAAACCAGGAAAGTTCGGGAGGGTAATGCAGCTCAACGTCCAGGAACCGGCTGTTGACGCTGCGCGCCGAACAGACGAGCTGAACTCCTTCGACGCTGAAATGGCTTTCGCCGTAACCTGTCATGCTTTCCATAATGGTTCACGTTAACGGCCGGGCGAATTCCGGACGCAATCTCCTGGCGCAGCCTGAATCAGAGGCTGGCGGCCAAAGACAACGTCAGGCCTTAATATCCACGCCTTTTTCGCTGTCGATACGCTGTGGCTCTTCCTTAGACCCTGTGAGGCCGTTTTGCCCGCGAATGGTAAGGTACAGAAGGGCTTTGAGGTCTTCTGACGAAATCACGGTGGGCTGTGCGGCATCACGTGTGCTGATTTCTGGTATGCCTTGCATAGACTCCCTCTCCCTTAGAGTGTCGGTGGGCACCACTTTAGACTTTAAGAAAGTTCTCATTTTTTTTCGCGGCTGGCCGAAATATGTCCCATGAGGGGAGCTCTCACATTCACACTGCTTTTGCTGCTAAACGCCGGTCTTTTCGCAGGCCCCGAGGTCTTTGACCCGCTCGACGCCTGGAAGCGCCCGGGTGGCCCCGCTAAAAGACCCGTATCAGAAACCGTTGTCGCGGGTAAAACTACTGAACTGGCGCGCTACCAATACAACAATAACCAGATCTCGCGTATTGACTACCTCAGTCTCAATGAACGGGCCTCCGGCCCAAAAGAGATACCGGCCGGTTATACCCTGTTTGAATACGATAAGGGTATACTGTCGCGCGAACAGCTGTTTGATGCTGCCGGCAACATGACCGAAGAAATACGCTACCAGTACCGCGCGGGCAAACTGGACAAGACGCTGATCCACGACATACGCGGCAATGCGCGTATTGAATGGCACTACCAGTATGACAAAGAGGGAGTTTTAGCGGGTGGCAAACGCCTGCTCGCCGGCAAGCCGACAGAATCTTTCAAGCTGGTCAAGACCACTACTGGCTGGATGCAGAATATCTACAATTCCAAGGGCGAACTGACGGCAAAAGTCGACTCGTACTTTGAAAACGGTCTGCTCACGCAGCGCGTCAAGTCAGGCCTGACCGGCACACGTTATGCCGACTACCGGTACAATGCAGAAAAGTCGCTGATCGAGATTATCTTTCATGACACGGTGCGCGGCGAGAAGACTCTCGTAAAAAAGCACACCTTCAGCTATTCGCTCGACAAAGTCGTGCCCGGCACTGCGCTGCTACACCACTGAGTGCAGCAGGCGGGCCTTCAGGCCCTCTTTCAGTAGTATCTCGTTTTCCAGGACTTCAAACTCAATCTTAAGATAGTAAAACTGGCGCAAGACCTTCAACTGGTCCATGTGCTTGCGCAGCCTCACGTAGTCTTTCTCTGTTGTAACGACGAGATCATAGGGTCGCACGCGTTCGAGCACCATGCGGATATCGCGCTCCGAAAAATCGTGGTGGTCGCGAAAGCTGATCTGCTCTACCCGCTCGGCGCCCGCACGGCGCAGCATATTCTCAAACGCCCGGCTGTTAGCAATCGCCGATAACGCCCAGACGGTTTCATGCCGCAGCAGCTCTGTCGAGACAGCTTTAGGCGTAAAGTTGGGCGCATACTCGTGCGGTATCTGCACCAGGCCCCGCACCGCGTGGCGGCTGATAAAAATGTGCGATAGACCCGACAGGCGCTGCAACTTCTCTCGCAGCTCTTCGAGAACACCCGCTTCTACCAGGTCGGTTTTGGTGAGCACGATGGCGTGCGCGCGCGCCAGGTTTTCTACAGGCTCGCGTAATATGCCCTGCGGCAACAGCTTGCCGCTGCCAAACGGGTTTGTCGCATCCACCAGCACAACATCGGCGTCCCGCGCAATGCGGTAGTGCTGAAAACCGTCATCGAGCAGAAAGAGATCAACACCGTGTTCTTCAACCAGCCGTTGCGCATTGCGCAACCGGTTTCTGCCCACCGCCACGCGCACACCGGGCAGGTTCACTGCCATCAGGTACGGCTCGTCGCCCGAATCATCGCTGCTCATCAGCAGGCGTACCCCGTCAGAAAGCAGGTTGGTTTCTTTCGAAAGTTTACCGCCATAACCGCGGCTCAGCACCGCCTGGTTGGGAAACTCCGACCGCAAGAGCCGGCTGAAATAGATCGTGGCAGGTGTCTTGCCTGTGCCGCCGGTCGTGATATTGCCGACCGACAGAATTTTCGCCCCAGGAATACGAATGCTGCGCGTCATGCGGCGGTGCAGCCTGTTGCCGAAGGAATAAAGCTTTTCGAGAGGATTCATCTGTGCTGTCACTACCCGTAGATGGTGACAAAGCCATGGCGTCGAGCGGTTTGCCTGCATATGGCTTTTTGCCTGCTGCTGTTCGCCTCACCCGCAGACCAGTTCTGGATGGGCCAGCAGCCTGACGACACCACCGCGTTCAGGCTACTGACCGACTTTCACCTGAAGACCATTGCGCCCGACCGCGGCTACCTGCACCAGGTGAGCGCGCGCATGACACCCGTGCACCCGGCAACCGACAAGAAGGGCAACGTCAAAGAGGCATTTGAAAAAGACCAGGATCTGGTGAAACGCTCGGCTGCCGCAAAAAGCGCTGCAGCGTCAGGCACACCTGCCTCGGCAGAATACCGCTGGCACGTGCATTCACCCGGCAAGGATGTGCTCTACCTTAAACCGGCGCGCGAGATATACCTGCCAGACCGCAACAGGATGTTCGCCGTTTATCTGCGCGGCGCCGGGCATGCGCACCAGGTTTATGCAATCTTTCGCGGGCCTAACCGTATACAGCAGGAAATTTTTGTCTGCTCGCTCGACTACCAGGGCTGGAAACGCTTTGAAGTCGTGATACCTCCCTACCTGCAGCTGCGCAACCCGCTGAAGCAGAACCGGTACGAACTCTACTTCACCGCGCTCAAGGTGCAGAGCCACTTTCGCGACCAACCCGGAACGTCAGTCTTCAACCTCGCGGAGATGTTCATCATGGCTGACACATCGGACAAGAAGATCCCCGGCGCCGATATGCCACAGGAATTCTAGAGAGATTAATAGACTGCGGCGGTGCCGCAGTCTATTAATCCAGGTTAATATCCGTCAGCAGCTTTTGTTCGTCGGCACCGAGGTCGAGCTGTTCAATTTCGATATAGTCGGGCTTGAATATATGCACCAATGACTGCAGCACCAGGTTGGAATCGAGGTACCAGACGATGCGGCGGGGTTCGAATGCCACGTTGTGGATCTTGATCTTGCCGAGTATGTCGACCTCGGGCGGTATCTGCATCAGGATGAAGTTGAGATCGAAGCCGAAGAAACGCTTTTTCTTATTCACCATGAAAAAAGGTGAATCGCCGCGCGTGAGGTGGTAGAGAATAATATCTTCCAGTTTGCTCGAGAACCGTGTGCTCAGGCGAATCATATCCGGCTTGCGCGAGCTGAAGAATCGTGATTTCGTGAGGCGCATCTTGACCGTATGTGCCGTCACCTCTTCTTTCTTCAGCTGGAAGTCGAAATAGATCTGACCGGTTTTGAGACCAATGACGCGCTCATGACCTTCGCGTATCACACCGCGCAGGTGCAGCGAACGATTGGTGCATAAAAGCCGCAGACTGACCAGGCGGTCATAATGCACAACGACGTGGTCGCGCAAGAGGTCATTGAGGACTACCTGCCGTGTGACCGCTTTATACATGCATTAAGCTCAGGTATTAAAATAGCGGTCACCGGCATCGCCGAGGCCCGGCATGATATAACCCTTGTTGTTTAGCCTTTCATCAACAACCGCCGTGTAGAGCTTCACATCCGGGTGCGCCTTCTCGACCAGTTGAATGCCCTCGGGTGCGGCAATCACGCTGATGGCGCGCAGCGTACGCGGTTTGCCCTGTTTGAGCTTTGTCAGCGCAAAATCCAGCGAACCACCTGTGGCCAGCATCGGGTCAAGCACCCAGACGTCGGCATTCTTCAGCGAGGGAGTTTTGTAGTAATAAAACTTTGGCTTGAGCGTCTCGTGGTCGCGTTCCACACCGACATGGCCCGTGGCCGCATCGGGCAGCAGGGTGCGAAAGCCCTCAAGCATGCCAAGGCCTGCGCGCAAGATCGGTATCAGTACCACCGGGCTCTTCACGACACGCCCCCGCGTTTTCACCAGGGGAGTCGCAACAGTCCTTGGTATCGTCTCCATTTCGCTCGCAACGAGCGCGCAGAGTATCAGGCTAATCTCGTGCAAGGTGCGCGCGAAAAGCGGCGAAGGAGTTTTCTTGTCGCGCAATACGGAAATTTTTGCGGACAGCAGCGCGTGGTTGGCGTAGTTTTTAGCTTTCATGGTGTAACCGGATTGTAACAGTAGTACTCCCCCTGGCTTTGCGTATCGCCTGATTGCGGGGGAAAAGCCGTTGTACAAACGGCAGTGACCCGCTCGCAGCGGGGGGCAAACGGGCAGCCAGGCGGAGCTTTGACCGGCGAGGGAATTTCACCGGGCAGGGTATAAAAATCGCGTTTCGCGAAGTCCGTGTCGAGCCGGCTCAAGCCCAGCGCCCGCGTGTACGGGTGGCGGCTGCTTTCAAAGACCGTGGCAGCGGGGGCCAATTCGACAATGCGGCCAAGGTACATAACAGCAACCCGGTCGGAAAACCAGCGCACTTTAGAAAGGTCATGCGTGATAAATAACGCTGCGAAACCGTACTGCGCGTGCAGGTCTTTCAGCAGGTTGAGAATCTGCGCCTGTATCGAAACATCGAGCGCGCTGATGGGTTCATCGAGTATAAGGTAACGGGGCTTGAGTACCAGCGCGCGCGCAATGGCAATACGCTGCCGCTGGCCGCCGCTGAATTCGTGTATCTTGCGCCCCATGGTTTCAGCCGGCATTCCCGTAGCGGCAAGAATTTCTGCCACCCGGTCACGGCGCGCGGCGCGTGTCAGGTCCAGTTTTTTCTTCCTGATCACCATCGGCTCGGCGACGATCTGCTCGACAGTCATCCACGGGTTCATCGAAGACGCGGGATCCTGGAAAACAATACCGATGTCGCGCCGCAGGTTCTGCCAGTCGTCGCGTTTCATGCTGCGGCTATCGTAACCGTCAAAGGTAAAGTGCCCTTCATCGGGCCGATAGAGGCCCATGATGACGCGGGCGAGCGTGCTCTTGCCACTGCCCGACTCGCCCACGAGACCGACAATTTCTTTCTCGCGGATTTCGAGCGAGACGTTTTGCAGCGCGCGTACCGTCTGCCTGTCACGCGACAGGAAACCGCGGCTTACCGCGAAAAATTTAGAAACTCCGTTGAGCGCGATCATGCGTATAGGGTCTGCACTATTCGATCGGCGTTAAATCGAAACGAAACAGCGCAATTGCCCCAACAATAAAAGCCCGCTGTGTCGTCACGTACTGCGTGGTATTGCAGGTAAAGGCAGCTGATGCACCGGCAGTGCAGGTCTCTGCCGCGCGAATGTTGCGCACAGAATCCGATTCGCTCCACCACCACTGCGCAAAAGCCAGGTTCATACCCAGCGCCACCTCTTCGCTCATGTGATAGAGAAAGCCGAGATATGCCCAGCTTTCGACAAGCCGCCGGGTGCCAAAGTTCAGAGCAAAATGCGCTTCGTACTGCGCGAAAAGGGTCAGGAACGGCCGGTCACCGTCGAGCCAGAAATACTGCAGACCGGGGCGCACGACGTACTTCGTTTCAGCGACCGCATCGGAGTGCTGCCCCCAGTTTTCACGGCTCGCGTAACGTGCATCGGTATACCATGTGTAGATCGCGCGGTTCTTGAGCTCGAAAACCCAGTTTTCCCCCGGCAGAAAACCCAGCCGGTAGCGAAAGGTAATATCACCAATGGCCGAATGTTCGGGCCGGCTATTCGTATTCAGCCAGAACCAATCCCAGGTAGTCGAGCCGCTACCCGCCCAGCCGCTGCCCACCCAGTCATTGCGGTGCCTCTCGCCCTGTGCATAGCGGTAAAACCCGCCAACCATGAGGGAATTCAGGATATTATAATAGCTCCCCAGCATCGCATGCCACGGCTGCTGCTGAAAACTGCTAAGCCCGGCAGCAGTCTGGTTTTGCGCGCCATCGGTGCGCATATTACCCTGGGTGGCAGTTTCGTAACGGTAGTTGGTCTCGAGCGACGGCAACCAGTCCTTATAGCGCAGCTGTAGTCGCAGCGTACCAGAGACAAAAGGATTGTCTTTATCGGCTTCAGTGCGCGCGGCCGGGCTCGTCCACACAGCACCCAGGCCTTCGACAAGTAACAGGCTGGCCAACAACCAGAGCAGCAGGCGGAGTTTAATCGGTTTCATAAGGCCCGAAACAAAGAGAGGGGCATCGCCCCATCAGACGGTCAAGCCAATTCGGCGACAAATTCAGAAGTGGCGCGTGATACCGAAACTCATCGGCACGAAGCGCAGTATTCCATTGGGATCAAAAGTGAAATTGATGCCTGAACCCACATAAAGCGAAGTGCGCTCCCACAGCTGGTACTGCAGTTCAACCGAAGGCATGACTCCCCATTGCACCGCGGTGCCCGATGCTGCAGAAGACAGCACGAAAAAAACATTGGGGCCTGTAGATATAGAACCTAACAAGCGAAAACCGCGGCCGATTTCAATGGGGTAGTACGCGCCTGCATAGAGCAGCGAATGCACCATTGAATCGAACACCTGGTCTTTGGCGGGCGAAACGCCGCTCATGAATTTCACCTGCGGGTAAAAGAAACGCAGGAATGGTCTATCGTACCGGAGAAATGCTTCGGCGCCCAGCGTGACGCGGAAGTAGTCGAGCCGGGTATCCTGTATGCCGGCAAGAAGCCCTGCCCCCCACAGAAAATTGCTCGTTGGTTCGCTGCTGGCGGCCCTGCCTGCAATAGCGACCTGCCGACCGGGTAGCGCGATTACCCCAGAGTAGCGAGGCGCATCGCCCTGCTCAGCAACCAGATAACTCGTCGCAGCTTCAGGAACCTTGAGATCTGCCGGCACCACATTCGCCGTTTCACGGCTGAGCGCCAGCTGCCCTAATGTTTCGGCATGGCCGGCCCGGAATTTTTTCGCGAGGCGCAGTCTCTCGCGCACCGCTTCGGCATTCTCTTCGGCCTTTAGTTTCTGCTCGCTGGCTTTACCCTTCGAAACCTTGAGGCGTGTCATGCGCGAATACGCACCGGTCTTGTACTTCGTGACCGCCGCAACCTGGAAGTGGTAATCTGCCGGAACCAGTTCAAGCACGATGAAGTTTTCTTCGGTGCTGTGTGTACTCAGCAGCTTCTTGTCAGCATCGTAGAGTTTGACGCTGTAACCGGTGGCGTTTTCAATATCCGACCAGTCGATGCGCGTGGACTTTTTCTTTTCTTCGCGACCCTCGATGGCGGCAATTTCAGCCTCAGCCCTGGCGAGGTCAGCAGCCAGGCGCTTTTCTTCTTCGTTAAGCTCTGCGATACGCCGGGTTAGCTCCTGCGCTTCTGCCTGCCGGCCCGCAGGAAAGAACAGGTATTCATAACTACCCGTACCGGAAAATTCGCCGGCGGTCAGTTTTTCGGCAACCAAGGGCAACGCCAGTAAACCGGCAAACAGAGATATGTAGAGCATCCTGCGCACCTGATTAGCGATCACTGCAGTGCGCAGGAGACGTCAAGCATTAGCGGACAGGATTTGCCCTACAACCTGAAATTCACGCCGAGATAGGCCATACTGAGCAAAGTCAGCTTGCCAGCCTGCGCCTGTGCAACTGCTTCAAGACTGAGCGCCAGATCAAGGTTGCGACTCAAACGCAGTCCCACATCAAACCCGGCGCCCGCGAACGGCAGCATGTTGGTAAGGCTTTCATTTCTGAGACCCGAAACCTTGATCCACTGCAACGCATAGCCGCCTCCGATGCGCGGGCCGATCATCCAGGAGCCGGGCTCCCAACGGTAACCAAACCAGAGTCCCGGCATGATGGTAGTAGTTACTACGTCGAGTCCCTCGAGTGCTGGGTTTTTGCCGGTGATCGGCTTGTCCGTCACGTAGCTTGCGCCCAGCTGGATTGTCGCCTTGTCTGCGATGAGTGGCATGTTACCAATGAGCGCCATGCGCAGAGCGGGGAGCTCTGGTCGAATACGGTCTGCATACTCCATGGCATAGATACCTCCCCCCGCCCCGAGCGAGAGCGACCAGTTATTGAACCACGGCCCCGAAACGCTATTTCCTCCGCCGCGCTGCCATTCTTCTTTGGTGGGCAGTACCGCCTTTGCCGCTTCGACAATGCGGGTCGTGATCTTGTCGACCGATTCGAAGATCGTACTGTCAACCGGGCTTTTTTCTTTAATTTCCGCGACAACCTTCTTGTTGGGAATATCATAAATGCGAATTGTGGTCAGAAGCTCTTCGCCCTTGCCGCCCTTGCGCACGCTGAAACCGCCGGCGATCACGACATCCTGCTTTGTGAGCAATCCCAGATTGAGCGCCACCGATTTGGTGGCGAAGTCGTCTTTATAGAGAAAATTCTCTTCGGCGACGCGGGTAAGTTCGCGCTTGTCTGCCTTCTGGTACGAAAACTTGCCCGAAAGTTTCTCTTCCATGGCGTCGGTCATCGACCCCGACAAATACTCGACGTTCGAGTTTTTGTCGAGGTTAACGAGTTCAAGAACTGCGACCTTCTTCAGAGAAGGCGCGGCGTCCAGAAACTGCGGAGCCAGCAACGTCACGACCAGCGTGACGCTGTAAAGCCAACCCGACTTTCTGAACGCCATAAAATCCTACGAAATTATTTTACCGTAAACGTGCTCATGATGGTCATGAGTTCGTCGATCGACTGTTGGTTGAGACTTGTTTCGTAGCCAACAGAAAGCTGGTAGATTTTCTTTTTCTTGGGGTCGACAAACACAGCCATTTCTTCAATGCGCGAACCGCTTTCGTCCGCGATCTCATAGCGGGCACGGCAACCGTCTTTCAGCCCTACAGCTTTTTGCACTTTTGCCGGCGGCCTGCGCGCTTCTTCAGGGTAGGCGTTCGTGCGCTTGCCTTCGTACAACGCCTCGATGCCCGCCAGCTGTTCGCAGGCGCCGATCGGCGAATACATCGGCGATACCGAAATCTGGATTGTACCGCCCGATTCGCCCTGCAGATACAGATTCTCTTCGCTCATCATCGGCGTGATTTTTGCCGAGTGCTTGATCGAATAGCCGCCCTTTTTGTTTTTCGTCGTTTTGGTTTTTTGTGCCTCGATGCCGGTCACTGCAAAGAGCAGAATTCCGAGCACCATGGCGGATTTTTTGATTTTTTTCACTTTTTTCTCCTCAAATAGAATCTTGATTCTGACGGAAAAATCGCAAACACTTAGTAGCCATTATTCGCATACTTTAGCAGATTGACTGTCGTAAATGCACCGCCTGCAACAGAAGACAAATCACACCCCGAAACAATTAAATTGCCATGACCAGCGTACGCTCCGATGTTGGGATTGTAGAGGCAGGTTTCACCCGCTTCGCACAGACCATTACCCGACGCAGGAATATTAAACGGCCCGCTGCCGGTTGCGTTGGGGTCAATCTGGATGGCCGGATAGAGAAATGTGGTTTGGCAGTTGCCTGCGTTGTGGGTTGAGTTTGCGTGCGGAAATTTGGCGTCGCAGTCGGCCTGGCTTGAACCAGTACCCCAGGTGTGGGTTGCGCTCACGAATTCATTGCAGGCAAAGCCGGTGTTTATCGCGGGCGACCCGGTCTTGAGTGCGTAGCGTTCAGCAGCCGACGGGGTACCTGCACCCCAATTAATTATTGGAACAAACCGCAGAAAATCATAGACCAGAACTGGGGAGAAATCGAGAAAAGATGTGCTCGCACTACAATCGCGTGCAGTAATTTGCCGAAGCGGACTGTCAAAAAAGTAGCTGAAATTATCACCTACGTTAAACGAGTTGCAACCAGCCTGCGTTGGTATTTCGAAGCGCGATGTCGACCCATCGTAGGTTGAGCCTACATCAGGACCATCTGCGGTATAGGTCATGCCAATGGGAAAACTTGAAAATACACTGGCGAAAGTGCTTGCGGTAAGATTACCGATCGTTGAACCGCCAGCTGCATGAACATTCGTTCCCGAGCAACTCGTGTCGGTAGTCGCTGGCCTGCCATCGACGCTGCAGATCGTCGGTAAATCGGTTACATTGTTGTCCCAATATGCCTTGAGGCCATTTGCCGTCATAAAAAGATTTCGGCGCAGGTGCAATGGACTTTGCAAAGCGCTCGCCTCGAAAACGCCATAGACTGAAGTGCCACCGCCTGAATGATAGATCAGGTTAGCGTCGATTATGGGATTAGAGGAAGCTGCTGTCGAAACTTGAACTCCGTAGGCAGTCGCAGCATTGCCTGCGTCGATTGTGTTTGCATAGATGCGCTGCTGACCCGTGCCGCTGAGAATGCCGTATGATGTACCTGTGCCGTAACCGGCGTGAACATAGTTTAGCGCTAAGAGTGCTTTCGCACCGCCTGTGGTATCTTCAAAGGAACGCGCCAATGAACCAGAACCGCCAAGAATGTAATTATTGACGACCGTTGCGCCAGAAGAGAGCGCCTGGATTCCATAGGACGAGGCCGATCCGCCAACCAACCTATTTCCCGAGATAACCGGAGCCGAATTAGAGCCAAGAAATATCGCGGTGTTGCCGGATAATGCCGTGCCCGCAAATACCGTATTATTCCGAATATTTGGTGAACCCGTTACACAATATAGTCCGTAGCTCATGGAGCCGCCGCCCGAACCGGTGCCGGGTTTCAACCGATTGTTTTCTACACTTAGGTAAGAGGTTCCTTCGATATAAATAACATAGTTGATACCGCTATTTATGTTGTTAAGATAAAATCCTTCTAAAGTGAGCGTGGGCGCAACAAGGTATGTAGCAGAAATGAGACGCGAAGCTGAAAATCGAATCTCCGTAATGTTTGCATCAATATCCCGACTCCAGTTGGCTGCTGAATAACCACCGCGCAGGCTAACGCCTGACAGCAGTGTGAGAGTCTCACCATAAAAAGCACCCGATCCACGTGACGCAACGAGCAGCTCAACGCCGGCCGCTTTGGCCTCGGGAATACTCTCTTGAATCACCTCATACGGAAAATTCTTCGTGCCGTAACGGCCCGCATTGCTGCAGCTCGCCGTCGTGCTCGGGCAAAAAACCCGCATTGCGCCGCCCAGTACGTGAATCTTTCGGATATCGGAAAACCGGCCGGCTTCTGTGGTGTTTGCGCGCACCCGCCAGAAATACGTATTCGCGTCGGCGAACGCAACCTCGAGACTGGCTTCGTTGGTGACAAAAGGACTGCCGGGCATCGACTGGCTGAATGCCGCATCTTGCGCAATGTCTACCGTGTAGCGCGAAGCTCCGGCTGAGGCCGACCAGCTGAGAATGGAACTGGTACTCTTAACCTTGAAATCATCGGGAGTTATCGGTTTGGGCGGCGAGCGATCGACGTTGCCGAAATTGCCCGAAAGCAGGTCTTCGCGGGTGGTCTGATTGCAGGCGATGAATGGGGCCTGCGCAAAGAATGCGACAAGGATGGCAAAGAGCAAATTTTTCGGAATATATGCGCCAATGCCAATGTCCACATTATACCTTACCTACTTTCTGCAGAAAAGTCAATAATGCATTTGCACTATCCGCCTCAACCGGCGACTCTCTGGCACGGCGCACAATCCTCATTCTGAGGATTTGATTGCAAGAGTATCGCCCACACACAAACCATGAACTTAGCCCATGCCTGACCAGGCCTTCACAGCAGAAATTGATGCGAGCCTGATCAAAGGTGTGCCGCGGGCATCTGGCCTCATTGCCTTCGCCTTTGTCGCATTTCTGCCCGTCGATATGTCGTTTGCACCGGCTGATATTCGACCCTTCATACTATTTCGCGCAGTCATTGTCATAGTAGCCTTGGCGGTATTTTTTCTTTCTTACACCCGCTGGGGCAGAAAACACAGGCCAATCCATTGGCTCGGCTATACCGTAATGACGAACTGTGCCATATGCGTCTGCTGGCTGACGCATATGACCAGCAGTTCGGCCAGCGCCTATTGGACGATGCTGATGCTGACCTTTTTCGGTGGCGCCCTGCTGCTACGCTTCAGCATTGCTGAAGCTGCAATACTCTATGGTAACCATATCGCGGGCTACGCGCTGATCTTAATCTACTATCGGGGCGAGTCGCCGCTATCGCCTTCTTTTATCACCAGTGTCGGCGGCCTCATTGTTGCCCTCATTGTCAGCATCACCGGGCATGCGTACATACGTCTGCTGATGTACAATGAGTTTACCTCAAGACAATCGCTTGCCGCGGCTAATGCCAGACTTGAAGCCAGCGTCACCGAGCTGCAATACAAGCGCCAGCAGGAACAGCTGCGCTATCTGCAGAACAAACTGCAACTCGCAAATGATCTGCACGATTCGGTGGGCGCAAAACTGTCACAGGTTGCCGTGCTCGCCGAAAACGAGTCTATTGTTGACACCCGGCAGCTAAGGGCGCTGGCTGCGTCTGTGCTCGAAAACGTGCGCAACTTCGCGCATATTCTCAAAGGCGAAGAACGCATCGCCACTCTCAAGGGCCAGCTTGCGCGACTCGCACAGAGCCTCGAAGCGCTCGGCCGCTACGAAGTTACGCTTGCCCTGCCGCACGAAGAGATCCAGCTCTCCGATATCACGCTGCTCAACATCGACCGCATGCTCTCTGAATGGACAGCCAACGCCATTCGCCATGCACACGCAACTGCCTTTGCCCTCGGTGCACGCGAAAGGCATAGCCGCGTAACCCTTTGGTTCTGGCAAAACCGAACCCCATTTTTGTGGCGGGGTAAGGCGGAGCGCGGCGGGCTCAAGAGTATTGCTATGCGCGCGCAAAATATCGACGCAAAAGTCTCGGCAAAACCCCACAAGGGGGGAGCATTATTTCTTCTGCGCCTGAAATCCCACAGACTGCCGGTCAGCGCATGAAGGAAGCAACCAATATCATCGCCGTCGAAGACCGTCCGGTAATCCAGCAACGGCTCTCAGACCTTTTTGCGCAAGAAACCGGCTTTTGCCTGCGTGCGCTCTGCACGAGCGCCGAAGATGCGCTCGAGCGCCTGAAAGAAACTCCGTGCGACCTGATGATTGTCGATCTCGAACTTCCGGGTATGAGCGGCGAAGAGCTAATACCGCGGGTGCGCACGGAATATCCGCAGATTAAGCTCGTGGTCTTCACTGTTTTTGAAGACCAGGCGCGTATTGTGCGGCTGATGAAGCTGGGTATCGACGGCTATTTGCTCAAAGATACGGGCAATGAACTCTTACTCGCAGAACTCACAGTGATCATGCTCGGTGGCGCACCGCTCAGCCCGCGCGTGGCACGCAGAATTCTCGACGACAGCACCGACGAGCCCGGCCTGCAGGAGAACCCTCTCTCTGAGCGCGAAATCGAAATTCTTAACCTGACTGCATTGGGTTTGAGTTACCGGGCGATAGCCGACGATCTCAACATCAGCCCGAATACGGTGCGCGTGCATATCACGCGCATTTATGAGAAACTTAACACCTGTAACAAGGTTGAAGCCCTAAACCGCGCGCGGCAGCTGAAAATTCTCGAGTGACCATACCCATCCTATTGCTCAACGCAATAGAGTCGCTCACTGACACCGCAGGTTTGCGTTCCCACAACAATGGCGGTATCGGTCAGGCTATCCACCTGGCCACGATTACCGGTACCGGTGCTGCTCGTCCAATCGCCACAGCTGACTGAGTATGTCCAGTCGTTGATGAAGCCAGTCCAGGCGAACGTAGTTGCCAGCGGGGCAATCGAATTCTCGAGGGGAAAGATCAACAGGGCCCTGTCATTCGTGTAGCCAATGGTAACGCCGTCTGGCCTGATATACCGGGTATTAGGTAAAAGAACCCAGTTGAGGTTTTCTCCGACCCCACCACTACAATTTGCGGTGGTGCAGGCCAGCCTTCCGCCGCCAGCAATCAGCGCTTTCCAGTTGCCGTTGCCAGGTCCCATCGGATTACCAGCATCGGCAATACACTTGGTGTCGGCACCTCCCGAACCTCCAAGTATGGCGTTATAGGTTCCTGCTGTCACAAAAATACGGCGCCCGGCTCCCTGAAAAGAGGATTGGTTCACGGCTCCCGGATTCTCCAACTTATCCAGCAAGTCGTAGTTATTGCAGTTCGTCAGCACAAAACCTGCAACCGCACACAAAAAGGCACAGAAAGTGAAACTTCGTCCCATGCATACAACGTTAAACGCAGTCTGCACAGAGTCAAGCTGATTGTAGGCACATCTCCCTATTGCTACAATTTGGCTTCTGAAAGCCGATAATATAGTACAGGAACCAATCGCCCCCTTCCGGGGTCACTTTACAGAACTTATGAAATCCCCCTTGTTTCTTTATCTATTTGCTGCTACTGTCATAGCGGCAGAACCCCTGAAGATGAGTTTTGGCGAGGCCATGCAGCGGCTCGTCGCGCAGAACCGCGACCTGCAGGCTGCGCGACAGAATCTCGATACCGCGCGGCTCAATTACCGGGGTGCGTATGCAGGTTTTTTGCCGCAGGTCACCGCCGGCATGAACTACACGCAGGGGAACTCGGCGACGACCGCGCAGCTTGCAGGCGTCAACACGACGTATGAGCTCTACTCCGCTTCGCTGGGTGTGAACCAGAATATTTTTTCGGGACTCGCCGATTATTACAAGATCAAGCAGGCGCGGGCCAATACCGAACTTTCTGAAGCAACCTATACGCAGACCGCGGCGCGTGTCTACTATGAACTCAAGGCAGCATGGTCACAACTGCAACTTGCGCGTGCGCAACACAAGCTCGCGCTCGAAACACGCGCGCGCCGGCTCGAGAACGTGCGCATGATTCGCCTGCGCTTCAGCAGCGGTAACGAGAACAAGGGTTCGTTACTTTTGGCCGAATCTTACCTGGCGCAGGCTGAGCGCGACGTCAACCAGGCGCTGCGGCAAAAGCTCACGGCTGAGACGGAGCTCAGGCGCGTTCTGAACCTGCCTGACGAGCAGGAAGTATTGCCCGAGGGATCGATAGCGAGCAAGGCACCGCCTGAAGCGCAAAACCTCGCAGAACTTTCGAAACAGACACCTGAATACCGCCAGGCGCTCGCGCAGGAGCTGAATGCGGAAGCGACAGCCGATGCTGCAGTCTCGCCTTTCTTTCCGACGCTCAATGCTTCGGGCTCGCTCTTCAGGCAGGGACCGACCTTTTTTCCCGAACGCGACCGCTGGTCGGTAACCGTCGGGGTGAGCTATCCGCTCTTCAGCGGCGGCAAAGACTACTACGCGCTGAAGGCCAACAGCAGCGCGCACGAAGCCTCGAAGCGTAACCGCGAATCGGTTGAACTGGCGCGCACGGCCCGGCTGCAGCAGGCATTGCAGACCTGGCGCGATGCGCTCGAAAGTGCGAAGGTCAGTGAATCGCTGCTGGGTGCCAGTACGGTGCGCGCGCAGATCGCCCGCGTAAAATACAACAACGGCCTGCTGTCGTTCGACCAGTGGGATATTATTGAAAATGATCTTATTAACCGTCAAAAAGGTGTTTTGCAGACCCGCTACGATCTGGAGATTGCACAGGCTGCGTGGGAACAACTCACCGGCGAAGGACCTGCCCTGTGATGTCAAAACTGCGCTCCAAACCATTATGGGTTATCCTGGCTGCAGCAGCTCTCGGCGCGGCACTCTACGCCTTCTGGCCCAGTGGCCAGAAGAGTGAAGCTCCCAGCTATTCAGAGATCAAACCGCAGCGAGGCGAAATTCGTGTCACAGTGACCAGTACCGGCACAGTCCAGCCCGAGGGCCGCATCGAGATGAAACCGCCGGTGCCGGGCCGCATGGAGAGTGTGCTGGTGCGCGAAGGGCAAAAAGTACGGCGGGGCCAGATTATCGCCTGGATGAGTTCGACCGAACGCGCGGCATTGCTCGATTCGGCGCGCGCGGTGAGCGCTGAAGAATTCAAACGTTTCCAGGAATACTACAAGGCAACGCCGATTGTTGCGCCTGTCTCGGGCACGATCATTCTGCGCAACGTTGAGCCCGGGCAGACGGTCGCTTCAGCCGATGTACTGCTCGTCGTCTCTGACCGCCTGCAGGTCGTCGCCAAAGTCGATGAGACCGACATCGCGCGCGTCGAACGCGGCGTGCCGGCAGAAATTCTGCTCGATGCATACCCGCAGCAGCCGATCGAAGCGCGCGTCAGCGCCATTGCGTTTGAAGCGAAGACCGTGAACAACGTCACCACCTACGATGTCGAGGTAGCTCCCAAAGCGCAGCCGGCCTTCATGCGCAGCGGCATGACGGCAAACGTCACATTCATTCTGAAAAAGAAAGAAGATGTACTGACCCTACCGCTCGCAGCCATACAGTTCAGGAAAGATTCATCGTTTGTGCTGGTGAAGGGGTCAAAAGGCAAACCCGAAGAAGTGCTTGTGGCCATCGGCGATTCGGATGGCAGCAACACCGAAATCACCTCGGGGCTCGACGAGGCGCAGACAGTGCTCGTGCCCAAAATGCAGGTCAATACCGGCAAGCAGGGTACCAACCCGTTCATGCCGGCGCGCAGTGGTCGTTCCGGTCAGGGCAAATCTTCCAACCGCGTGCATTAACAGGGCATGATTGAAGTCCGCAACTTAGGCCGCAAGTATGTCATGGGCGGCAACACCGTCCATGCGCTGAAGAATGTAAATCTCGACATTGCCCCCGACGAGTTCGTCGCGATCATGGGCCGTTCGGGTTCGGGTAAATCGACTCTAATGCACGTTCTGGGGTTGCTAGACCAGCCCACCAGCGGTAGCTACCGCCTGTTCGGCAAAGAAGTCGCGCACATGGAAGAAGATGCGCTGGCGGTCTACCGTCGCGCGACGCTCGGCTTCATCTTCCAGCAGTTTCACCTGCTGCCACGCCTCAGTGCGCTCGACAACGTGGCGATGCCGCTGCTCTACTCGGGCGGGCAAAAGGGAACAACCACACCCGAAAGTCTTTTGGCAGATGTGTCACTGCGCGACCGCATGGACCACCGGCCGTCAGAAATGTCTGGTGGGCAGCAGCAGCGCGTGGCGATCGCGCGCGCGCTGGTGAATAATCCGCGCATGCTGCTGGCCGACGAACCGACAGGTAATCTTGATACCGCCTCGCAGCATGACATTCTTGAACTGCTGACCCAGATGCATGACAGCGGCCTCGGCGTGATTGTCGTCACGCACGATGAAGAGGTTGCAGAGCGCGCGCACCGCATCATCCGCATGCAGGATGGTGAGGTGGTATCGGATACGCGGAAGAAAAAGCGTCAAGCGAGCTCCGTGAACGCCCGAGTTCATTCGAAGGCAAATGGGGAGACAAAGATGCCGAAGGCTCAGTACCTACTGACACTTCTCGGCGAGGGCTACCGGGCGGTACTTGCCAACAAGCTGCGCAGCGCGCTGTCGATGCTGGGCATCATGATCGGCGTGGCTTCGGTGATGGCGATGCTTGCACTCGGCGCGGGTGCGCAGAAGTCCATTGAATCGCAGCTGACAAGTCTTGGCGCCAACGTTATTGTTGTGCGGCCGGCGGCCGTGCGCGTCGGCGGCGTCGCGCAGGAAACCGGCAGCCCTGCGCGCATTGCCGTCGAAGACGCCGAATGGCTGAAGGGGCGCGTGCCGGAAATCAGCGCAGTTGCGGGCAACGTCAACGGCCGCGCACAGGTAACCTACAGCAACAAGAACTGGAACACCATGGTACAGGGAGCCGGCACCGACTACGCGACCATCCGCAGCGCGACGCCGTTCATGGGCCGCATGTACACAAAAGCCGAAGAGCAGTCCCGCGCACGCGTAGCGCTGCTCGGACTGACCGTCGTGCGCGAACTCTACGGCGACAATAACCCGATCGGTACATTCATCAAGATCAACAAGGTAAGCTTCCAGGTGATCGGCGTCATGCCGGCCAAGGGCGGCACCGGTTTTCGCGACCAGGATGACGTGGTGGTGGTGCCGCTGACCACGGCCATGTACCGCCTGCTCGGCAAGCAGTACGTCGATTCGCTCGACGTCGAAGCACGCGAGGGCAGCAACATCGACGACGTAGGAGAATCCATACAGCGAGCGCTGTCGACCCGCCATCGCGTGCCGGCATCGATGCAGGAAGACGGCTACCAGGTCATGAACCTCGCCGACATAAGAGCAGCAGTGACGGCAACTTCTTCGACAATGTCGGCGCTGCTCGCATCGATTGCGGCAGTCTCACTGCTTGTCGGCGGCATCGGTATCATGAACATCATGCTCGTCTCGGTCACCGAGCGCACGAAAGAAATTGGTTTGCGCAAAGCCGTCGGCGCACGACGTAAAGACATTTTGCTGCAGTTTTTGGTAGAGACGCTCGCGGTCAGCCTGTCAGGCGGAGCTTTGGGTATGCTGCTGGGTGCAGCGATTTCGCTGGCCATGTCGAGCCTTGCCGGCTGGTCGACGTCAGTGAGCGGATTTTCGGTCGTGCTCTCGGTGGTATTCTCGGTAGTAGTCGGCCTCGTGTTCGGTATCTACCCCGCGCGCAAAGCGGCTGCACTCAACCCGATTGAAGCGTTGCGGCACGAGTGAAATTTGATTTACAGTCCGCTGTCTCCTAATATGGGTTGGTATGGAGCGTGCGGTCGTCATCAGCCGGGCAAAGCTGGGCGAAGACAATTCGCTGGCAGAACACTACCGGAGTATGAATGCTGATGAGAGAATGCAGGACTTTCTTAAGATCCAGCAGACCTACCTGGTAGCGATGGGCTACACCGAATTTCCACCGGTCGAGAGGGTAATTCAATTTCGGAAAATGAACTGTCACTGATGCCTGATATGCGCGATTTTCTCGCGCTCTTGCAGCAGCACTCGGTCGACTTTGTGATCATCGGGGCATTTGCTCTCGCCCGATTTGGCATTCCACGCGGCACAGGCGACCTCGATATCTTCATCAACCCGACCACCGAAAACGCTCAGAAGGTCATGGAAGTCTTGCATGACTTTGGCCTGTCATCTCTGCAGTTAACTTCGCAAGATATCCTCTCGGGTGACATTATCCAATTGGGATTTCCCCCCGCACGCATCGATTTGCTCACGCAGCTTACCGGTGTCACTACCCAGGAAATACTACAGTCGAGGACACCGGGAAAGCTGGGACCCTTTTCAGTCGATTTTCTTGGCAAGTCTGTCTTCTTGAAGAACAAAGCAGCCGTAGGCCGCGCAAAAGATCTCGCAGATATAGAAGCGATCCGATCGCTGGAGAAATAGCCATGCGGGGTTTCATCGTACCACTTTGCCTGGTGGCGGCCTGCATCGCACCGCGCAACCAGACGCTCACCGATGAAGCCTATGCGCAACGATATTCCACTGGATCGGCAAGCCGTGGTAGTAACTCGTTCACCAGTGATAGCGGTGGTTCGGCGCTTATACCGACAGCGATTATGGCAGCGCCCGCTCTATGCCGGGCCATCGACCAGTCCCGCAGTCAAAGCGAGCGAACGGCCCGGTGTAATGAGCTTTTTCGGCACCTGAGCAACAGCGACGCCGCAGCGCACGAATGGCAGAGCTATTACATACGCTGTCAGAAAATCTGAGGTAGCTCTTTTTGCTATGGGCTTAAGCCCATGGCTAACGCAAGTTAGATCGCCAATTTTATCAAATCGCCAAAACTATCTGCCTTCAGGCTCGCGCCACCCACCAGCGCACCGTCGATGTCGGGTTTCGCCATGAGCGCGGCGATGTTGTCGGGCTTGACCGAACCGCCGTAGAGAATACGAATTTTGGGAGCTATGTCTTTATTGAGTTCTGCGACGCGCTTGCGGATGGTCTCGTGCATGCTCTGCGCATCTTCAGGCGTCGCATTCTTACCCGTACCGATCGCCCAGACGGGTTCATAGGCGATGGAAATATTCGCCCACTGCTCTGCGGTCAGGTTCGAGAGCGCGGCGCCCAGTTGTTCGAGCACGACAGCTTCGGCGCGGCCTGACTCGCGCTCCGCCAGGGTTTCACCGACACAGAGCATCGCGACCAGGTTCTGTTCGAGCACGCGCTCAATCTTTTTTTTGAGAAATTCATCCGATTCTTTCAGGACATGCCGCCGCTCGGAGTGCCCGATCAGAACGTACTGGGCTCCCGCATCGCGCGCTTGTGACGCGGATATTTCACCCGTGAACGCGCCGTCTTTTTCGGCCGAACAATTCTGGATACCGATCTTCACTTTTGAACCCGCGAGCGCGGCCTTGGCGGCCGTGAACTGCAGGAACGTCGGGTAGACCAGCACCTCGCGGTCACTGTACTGCGCTGCCGCAGCACCGACGGCTTTTGCCAGGGCTTCAGCCTCGGCCATGTTGAGGTTCATCTTCCAGTTACCAGCTATGAGTGGAATTCGCATAGAGTTAATTCGTTTACGTGCTACGCACGTAAACGAAAAAATTCTCCATGCGCAGCTACGCAGAAGCACTTGCGGTCGCCGAGTCGTGGACCAAGGCGCCCTTCGATAACGATACCATCACCAGCGTGCGGGCAATACTCTCGCTGCCCGAGGCCGAACGCGAGAAGGCGATTCTCGACCAGTTTGGCTATGATCTGAGTTTCGGTACCGCCGGCATGCGGGCTCTCATGGACGTCGGCACCGCACGCATGAACCAATACACGATCGCGCGCGTCAGTGCGGCAGTCGCGCAGGTGCTAAAGTCGCAGGTGAAAGACATAACTCCGAAGGTCGTTATCGGCTTCGACGCGCGTCGCAACTCAGAAAAATTCGCGAAGATCGCGGCGCAGGTGTACCTCGCGGCGGGTATCGAAGTGCACCGCTTCAACCGTATTGTACCGACGCCCGTTGTACCCTTCTTCGTGCGCAGGCTGGGCGCCGATTGCGGCGTCGTGATCACTTCCAGCCACAATACCGCTCCCTACAACGGGTACAAGGTGTATGCGGCGAACGGCGCGCAGATTCTTTCGCCATTCGACACCGACGTCATGGCCGCCATGGCGCAGCTGCCATATGCACTGCCGACTGCAGCCGCGCAAGGCGGCAAGTTGGTCGACCTGTCTGACGAAATTCTGCGCGATTACGTGAGCTGGGTGGTGAGCGAAGTCGACTTCGCCAAAGACCGGTCGCAGAAGATTGTCTTCACGCCACTGCACGGGGCGGCCGGTGCGCTGATGAATGCCGTTTTCTACAAATCGGGATTTAAAAACTTTCTGCCGGTACCGCAGCAGTACGAACCGCATCCAGGTTTTCCCACGGTCAAGGCGCCAAACCCCGAAAACAAGGACAGCCTGGTCATGGCGCTCGAGAAAGCCGAAGAGGACAAAGCCGACCTGATACTGGCCACCGACGGTGACGGTGACCGCATCGGCATTGCATACCGTAACAGTTCTGGAAAATTCGAAACCCTGACGGGTAACCAGATCGGCACGGTGCTGCTCTACTACCTGCTGTGCAAGCTGCGCGAGCAGAAGAAGCTCCGCCCCAACCTCTTTGCGCTCTGCAGCGTCGTGAGCACGCCGCTCACCCGCACCATCTGCGAGAAGTTTGGCATCACCTTTCACGAAACATTGACCGGTTTCAAGAACATGGGCAACAAGGCACACGAGATCCAGCTGCAAGACCCCAATGCGCGCATGGTGCTCGCGTACGAAGAGGCGTTCGGCGTGACCATCGGCGATTCACGCGACAAGGACGGTATCATCAGCAACCTGCTCGCCGCGCACATAGCAGCGGATCACGGCGGCTTCGCGCACTGGCTCAAGGCGATGTACGACGAATGCGGCTACGCTGCAGAAGATGCGGTCGAGAAGGAGTTTCCCGGGGCTGCGGGCATCGACGCGATGACGAACCTGATCGAGCAGATACGCCAGGCGCCACCGAAAGAATTCCTGGGTCACCCGGTTGCTTCGGCTCGCGATTTTAAGTCACTCAAAGAAATTCGTGACGGCAAAGAATTTGCGATCACCCACGTGCCGGCACAGAACCTGCTCTACTTCACCAACGCCAACGGCGATTGGGTTGCCATCAGGCCTTCGGGCACTGAACCCAAAGTAAAGGCATACCTCGGTGTGCGGGAGCAGTCCGCATTTTCGGCCAAGACCGTGGCGCACGCGCACAGCAGGCTGGCTGAACTCAAAAAGTTCGCCGCTTCGCTTTTGGGAGGCTAGTAAGCAGCCTCGCGTCGCAGTTGCTGCGGCGGCACAAATGCAGGCATTTTTCCGCCGAGCGGTCTTTCAACCATGCGCCGCTGCCAGGCGTCGCCCAGCCTAATGGCCACATCGGTTGCACCGGGCAAAACGCGCCGCAAGGTCTCGAGCGCGAATACGGCGGGTGTGGTGAAGGCCACTGTGTACTTCAACGGCGAATCGGGTAAACCCAAATCATCGCCCGCGCGGTCGCCGAGCACGATCCGCGTAAAACCTGACCGCAGCTGCATCTCAAGCCACGCGAGAGCTTTTTCCACCGGCGATTCGGCGCGTTCCATGGGCACGTTTAGCAGCGCCTGCCCAAGCAGACGCGAATCTGCATCGGCGCCCGGTTGCGTGACACCGGCAAGCCATGCCATGCGCATGCCCTGCTCTTCATTTTCGGGCAGCAGCGCTTCATCAATGCCCATCAACCAGCCAATGTAGCGCCAGAGGTGCATCACCCCCTGCGACTCGCGGTCAGAAATCTGCAGGCCGAGTATGCGCAGCCCGGTAAGGTAAACCGATGAAAAAAGAATATTGGTGGCAATCATGTCCGCCTGGTTGATGGGCAAACCCCAGTCGGCGTGGCGCCATTTGGCCGAACGGTCGAGCATCAGCCGCACATGCGCATGCATCATGCGGACCTTGAGTGCAGCATTAAACCCCGGGGCCCCCTGCGCCATCGCCCCCGTGCGCGTGACATCATAACCAAACTTGGCAGTCTCGGCGAGGCGGCGCGGCGCCATGTACTCGAGCTGTCCCGTGAAGGCTATCGGCTTGTTGGCGGCGGCGGAGCGATAGCCACCCATGAGACTGACGCACGAAAGTACGTATTCACCGAACGGGCCTGAGCGCTGAGAGAGTTTTGCTCCCTCTTCGAGCAGCGCACGATCGAGCCACGCAGGATCTTTTTTCGTTTCAACGATGAACTCCACTAGTTCGTCTGGCGCATCGGCCGGCAGATTACCGTGCAGCGCGGTATTGAGCATTGGCATTGCCCGTTGCATGCCGATCTCATCGAATTTTTTTGCCAGCCGATCAGCCAGTGCATCGCCGGCCCAGAGGTAACTGCCGTAGCGCGCAATTTCTTCGTGGCTGACCTTACGCCGAATGAACAGCGCATCGGCGAGTTTGAGAAACAGGTCACGATTTTCTGCCGGGTCGCGAAAACGCGTCGGTGGTGTTTGCTGAATTGCAGAAGCGGCTGCTGCCATTATTTACCGCGGTGGCGGTAAGCGGAGCGTCAAGTGAGATTAGCAGGCCCGGTAAAAGCTGCCATTTCGGACACACCGCTTCATGGGCCTTTCTGGCTAGTGCAATCGCGGTAGGTCAGTATTTCTTCTTCGACGATAAATGCGTCGTCGCCCTTCGTCCAGAAGACAAAAGTTTCTTTTGCGTTGGCGTAGCGTGCGCCCGATGCGGCAAATGCCTGCGGCAGTTCCAGCTTACGACCATCGCTCAGGCGCAGCTTAACCCTGCCCGGTTCGTCGAGTATGAAGCGTGCTTCAATAACCCTGCCATTGGCACAGGTGTAGCGCACATCGTTATAGTGCGGTAAATGCCGCGGTTTTGGTTTCGCGAAAAGGAGAGAAGTATAGAGAATTGGAAGAAGCAAAAAGAGAGAAGAAATTTTCACCCGGCCATACTGCGTGTGCAGCATGGCCGGGAAAATGTTTTTGGAGCCGTTAAGCTCCCATTTTTTTACCAGCGATCGTTGTAGCCGCCGCGGTTACCACCGCGACCACCACCGCCGCCGCCGCGGTTGCCACCACGGCCGCCGCCGCCACCACCGAAACCGCCACGTTCTTCACGCGGGCGTGCTTCGTTGACAACGATCGGACGGTTGTTCAGCTCGCGGCCGTTCATGCCCGCAATCGCCTTGATGCCTTCTGACTTATCAGCCATTTCGACAAAGGCAAAGCCTTTCGCACGACCGGTGTCACGGTCCATAATCAGTTTCGCTGAGCTCACTGTTCCAAATTCAGAAAAAGCCTGCGCCAGCTGCTGTTCGGTCACTGTGTACGCAAGGTTACCTACATAAATGTTCATTCAAAATCCTCTTTTCTAACTCGCCGCCCTGGCCTGCTATGCAGGTTGCTGCAGCTTTTTTAAACCCGATTACAAATGAGCGGAAATACAGGCAAACTTCGTTCAAAGACAACCAGAAATCGTGATCATTCAAAATTCAGCGGTTCGGCCGTAGCTGAACCCGGGGTAACAGGCTGTCCAGCAATAAACCTGATCTGCTATTCGGCCTGTCGCCCGGAAAGATATTTACCTCCGCCCACTGGGCAGGATTATACTATTAGGAGACAACTCATGAAAAAAACGATGATCATGATTCTGGCACTGGCCATGAGCCCGGTGGCGCTTACGGCACAGGCGAAAAAAAAGACAGCTGCGGAGCTGGCTGCAGAGCGCAAAGCTGCAATCGACAAGACTGCGGTAGATAAGCGGGCCGCGACCGAACAGGCAGCTAAAGACAAAGAAGCAGCCCTGAAGAAAAAAGGCGAAGATGCACAAAGCTCAGCCCTGGCTGCAGCCGACAAGGCACTGTCATCTCTGAGCCTCATGGCCTGGGGTGGTTATAACTTCACCGTCAAGAACGACAGCACCTTTCAGAAAAACGATACCAGCTCAACTTACGGCGGCCCGTCGGGCGGAGTTCATGGTTACTACGGCGGCAAGCTGCAACTCGGTCTGAGCGCGGCATACATCACTTATGCAAATACCCCTTCAACAGCCCTGAGTTCGGCAACAACCGTCAGCATCATCCCCGTTGAAGCGCGTGTGCGCTACATGCTCGGCGATATGTTCTTCGTGGGAGCGTTTGCTGGTTACGGTGCATACCTCGCAACGCCGGAAAACACCGCAGGTAAACCAGGCTTTATCACCAGCGGTCTTTATGCAGGCCTCAATTACGCGATCTCCAACGACCTGTCGATCGCGCTGTTCTGCGATGCCCGCTACCTGGGTTCGCTCAACACAGAGCTCGATAACACCGTAGCCAAGGGTAACGTACTCGTTACGCCCGCAATTGGCGCCTACTTCAAGTTCTAACCGAAACTCTGTAAATTTTAGGGCTGGCCAGCGGCCGGCCCTAAACATACTTTCCGCCGCATCTGCAGCCGCATAACCTCCCCCGAGTGGAAATCGCGGTCAATCGTAAGGCTCGCTTCAACTATGAGATTCTCGAAGATTTCGAGGCAGGCATAGCTTTGACCGGAACAGAAGTAAAATCGCTCAGGCAGAAAAAGGTCAACATCTCCGATGGCTACGTGGTTATTCGCGATAACGGGCTGCAGCTGATCAACGTCCGCATCGAACCGTACGAGCAGGGCAATATCATGAACCACGAGCCGCTGCGCCCGCGCAACCTGCTGCTCAAACACAAAGAAATCGACCGCCTGCGCGGCAAGATGCGCGAGCGCGGCTATGCGCTACTGCCACTGAAGATGTACTTCAAAGGTCGCTACGTCAAAGTTCTGGTCGGGCTTGGCAAAGGAAAGAAAACCCACGACAAACGCTCGACGATCCGCGAAAAGGACATCAAGCGCGATACAGAGCGCGAAATGAAACATTACAAATAATGCTGCGGCGTGCGCTCAAGATCTTTGGCCTGGCGCTGCTCGCCGCGTTAGGCGGCATGCTGGCGCTGGGCTGGCAGGCTTTCGGCCGCACGGCAGAAGGCGAAAGACTCGAACGCATGCGGCATTCACCGCAATGGCTCGGTAATTCATTTGAAAATCCACAGCCGCTGCGCAATGATTTCGCCGGCTCTATCTCGGCGATGTTCAAGAGCGGACGCTTCACTGCCCCCGTGGGAGCGATTCCGGTTGAACGCACGAAAGGAACCCAGTACAAGATAGCTCCCACCTCGGGCCTGAGGGTCACGTGGTTCGGCCATTCATCTACCCTGGTCGAAATTGATGGCGCTCGCGTGCTGACTGACCCGGTCTTCAGTGAAAGAGTATCTCCCTACCCGTGGCTCGGTCCAAAACGCTGGTACCCACCGCCGGTGACTTTCGGCGATCTGCCTGCGATCGACGTGGTCGTCATCTCTCATGACCATTACGACCACCTGGACATGCACACCGTGAAGCTGCTGCTCGCAGGCAAAGCCATCTTTGTCGTGCCGCTCGGCATCGGCGCACACCTGGCCTACTGGGGTATACCGACGGAACGGATTGTTGAACTCGACTGGTGGCAGGAAACGCAGGTTGGCCGACTGCGCGTTGTGCTGACTCCGGCACGCCATGCTTCGGGGCGCTGGCTTGTCGACTTCAACAAGAAACTCTGGGGCGGTTTCGCGCTCATCGGGAAAAAGAAACGCGTCTACTACTCGGGTGATACAGGGCTGTTTCCGGCGATGAAAGAAATCGGCCGGCGGCTCGGGCCGTTCGACCTCACGATGATCGAAGTCGGCCAGTATAACCGCAGCTGGCCCGACTGGCACATCGGCCCTGAGCAGGCAGTCAAAGCACACCGCTGGGTAAACGGCCGCACCATGCTGCCGGTACACTGGGGCCTGTTTGTTCTGGCCGCGCACAACTGGACTGAACCGATTGAGCGTGTGCTGCGCGAGGCAGAACCTCACGGTGTCCGCGTCGCCACGCCAAAACCGGGCGAAGCGTTTGAACCCGCGCAGGCAGCGGCCGATCTGAGGTTCGTAAAACGCTGGTGGCCGGCCGTCGAATGGCAGAGTGCCGCAGAGCACCCGATCATCTCAACGCAGGTCGAGTAGGCACTTCGTTTTCTAATATCAGTTTCCTGAAAAGGGAAACTGAAAGCAGGTTTCGGAAACCGCGCAAGGCTGCAGACAGGCCATTTATGGCCGTTTTGCGAGCGATTCGCATCGCCAATCGCGGCGTCTGCAGCCGGCGCGGGAGTTTTTCCGGAACCTGCTAAAAATTAAAGGTGAAGTATTCGTCGCAGGTGGCGCAGGGCAGGTGCGCCGGGTACTGGTCGCGAAAGTTGGCGATAAAATCATTCCGCTGGTTTTGCCAGATTTCGGCAAGAGTACCTTTGTCCAGGTTGCCCCGGGCGGAGTTCTTGTTCTGGTCAACCGTCTGTTTGCAGTATGCGATGTCGCCGTTCGCGCGAATAAACAGGTCGCGGCGCAAATGCCAGCACGAGTAGCGCTCGAGCGGGGTCATGTCTGACACCCTGCGCTCGGGCAACAGGCCTGCATAGCGGTTATATTTTTGCAGCAGGAAGCTCGCACCCAGGTCTTCGGCGAGTGCATAGAGCGAATCGATTTCGGTTTCGTTTTCGACAACCTTGAACGCCTGCAGGTAGACAAGTTCCTGCGCATTGCGGCCCGCGGCAGTAAGCGCGCCCGTTAAACTCTGCACATTCGCTTTGACGCGATCGAGCGTCACCAGCGGCGCACCGGAATAGTCGGTGTATCGTTCGAGCGAATTGAGCATCACGATCACGCGCAGTTTCTGGGCCTGCGCATGCGTGGCCAGCGGCCATAACTTATCGAGGTGCAAACCGTTGGTCTCGATGAAAATATAACGTACCTGCGGCTGTTCAATCAGGCGCGTGAGATAGCCGACCGCGTCGGGATGCTCCAGCGGTTCGCCGAGTCCCGAAGCGCAGACAGACGTGTCTCCATAACCCTGGCCGATATATGCGAGCACCTTGTCAAAATGCGCAGCGCTGAGCATATGCCTTGGCTGCTCTATCGCCTTGAGTGGCGAGAAATAGCTCACATGCTCGGCTGTCGAAACAAACTCGAGCTCAAGATAAGAGGGAAATGTAACAAGAATTTCAGGATACGTTTCGATCGCCGGCTTCAGCGCGGTATATCCCTGTCCTGCCGGCAGGTGCTGCAACAAGGCGGCGGTCTTTGTCACGGAACGCTTTGTTGCCAGGCTGAAGTCAAGCCGCAGGACACGCAGGTCGGGCTCTTCATAATGCACTTCGGCGTGAAACTGGTTGATATTCTTTTCGACGAACGGGCGCAGGCCGACTGTAGCGACGTCGGCATCGCTGGCCTCCATGATCTCCAGTGACTCGAGCAGGTCGCGGCTGACAATGTGCGGAGCTACACCGGGCGGCAGGTTTTCCCCGTAAGTGATATCGGCCCGGTACTCGGTATGGATACCGTGCAGCTTTTGCGTAAGCTCCGCGTCGAGCAGCGGGAAAACGCCGCCACAGATGGCGATATGGTTCACCCCGCTTTCGGCAAAGAGCGCCCGAACCGCGGCAATCTCACTCTGCACGGGCAACAGCTTTGCAGCGGGTAAAAGCCTTTCGAGTCGCTGCCGCAGGCTATCGTCTGCAACACAGAGGTGAACCGGTAAACCCAGCGCTTCGAGTTTCGCCGCGAAAGCTTCAGGCAGGGCAGCCGCACCGGACTGGTTAAAATCAGGCGTGTATGCCGCAGTCGTATGGATCAGTAGGACGGTCTGCGTCATGCTGCAGGACTATTCCTGGTAATCTTTCAGGTAGATGGTCACAGCGACTTTCTTGCGCTGCTCTTTCAACCAGCGGCCGTACTCGATCTGTTCGTTCTGGCTATAGAGTATTGCGCGTACGTTATCATACACCTCGTCGAGGCCGATCGCACGCGCACTTTCGACGCGCACGCAGTAATAACCGCCGTTTGCCCCGACAAAGATCTGCGAAGTCGTGCCCATGGGCGTACCGTTTACAGCACCCGCGAGAATCGGGTCAATCTGTGCGACCTGGTCAAGCCGCAGATCGACCATTAATCCACCCCTCGCCTTACTGCCGTGAGCGGAATATTGCGTGGCAGCTTTCGCAAAACCGGCGCTGGATGAGGCACCCATTGCGCGTGCAGCCTTCATCTGGTTGCTGACCTTAAGCTCGTTGCCCGCAACGGGAATGAATATCATGCGAAACGTGTATTTTTTCCCGACGCGGTTCTTGTTCTGCCGGTACCATTCTTCAACCTGCGAAGGCGTCGGGTTTGGGACGGAGACGCGCAGCTGCATCACCTGCTGCGTCTTCAGCTGGCGCGACAGCTCTTCTTTGTAGGTGTCAAAATCAACCCCCATGTCGCGCTTGACAACTTTCTTGAAATCGTCTTCGCGCAGAATACCACGCATATCCATTTCTTTCTTGATTGCGTTATTGATACGTTCGGGAGAAATTGTAACCGATTCTTCGCGCGCAATAACGTCGATAATCGCGCGGCCAATCAACGCATCGAGCGCATGGCTTTTTATGCTGCGCTTGTCTTTCAGAGGCATCTTACGCTTCTGCATGCGCTCCATCTCGAGCGACAGGTCGATGCTGGTAATCGGCGCACTGGCCACTACCGCGACGACATCGGCGAGAACCGTAGCCGCAAAGAGCGAGGCACACGAAAGGGCTGCGCTCGTCAAAATGAGCAACAGGAGACGCGCGGACATGTTGAACCTTCCCGGACTTCGTATGCGGCGTAAACCGTTATACGCTCCGTCGGCTGGGCAGCTTATGAAATCCATTGACGTCCCGGTTGGGGCAGCCCGGGTCAGCCATGTCATCCAACACCAAAAAGCAGCGCGTCATCGCCATACTGCAACTTTGCCTGGCGGTGGGTTTTGCCGGCTTCTGGCTGCTCTATTTCCTGGAAGATACCTGCCGCGTCCAGGGGCCCAAACTAGCCGACTGCCTCGCTTCGGGTAGCACCACCGAATGTCTGAAACCCGCCCTGGCTTGTGAGCGCTACCTCGCGTTCGAGAATTCATTCCCTCTGCCCGACCTCGGCTATGTAGCCCCCCTGCTGCTCATTTCCGCATGGGGCCTGTGGCACAACCGCCGCTGGGGTGACCTTGCTGGCATCATGGCTGGTTCAGCACTGGTATTTTTGGGGCTGCTCGATGTTTCGTTCAACCTGCAGAATGCTCGCTACAGCATCGGACTCGTCGACGCGGCGATGAATGTGCTGATCAACGCGGTCTGCCTGGTTTTCGGCCCCCTGCTCGTCCGCTCCTGCTGGCAGAAACTCCAACCGTAGGACGTGGGGGAGCTTCTATTTCTGCTTCAGGTTCGAGCGGTCGAGGCCTTTGAGCCATTCAAGCGTACGCGCAAGACCTTCTCGGTAAGATATTTTCGGCGTCCAACCCAGCTCGCGTTCCGCGCGCTCAATGGAAAAGCGCAGCCGTGACCCAAGATTTTTCACCGTGTAGGTCGTCAGCAGCGGCCGGCTGCGCAGGCGCAGAATTCGCCAGGTGAATTCCATGAGCAACGCTGCGCCGTACGCGACAAAGTACGGAAGATGTAGGCGCGGCGCCTTAGCACCGAGCGCTGCAGCGATTGCCGCGCAGAACTGCTGGAACGTCGTCATCTCGCCGTCGTGCACCAAAAATCCTTTGCCCACCGCATTCTTGTGCGTGCTGATCGTCATCAGCAGATCGACCAGGTTGTCGACATAAGTCGGCCAGACGTGCACATCCTTTCGCCAGAAGACCATCTCTTTCTTCAGGATCGCATCGGCCGTTAACGGCACGAAAGTTTTATCACCCGGACCATAGACCCAGCACGGGTAGACCATCGTCACCGGCAGGCCGTGCGCCTGGTAGTAGCGCCACGCAATTTCTTCCGCGGCAATTTTCGTGTCGGCATAAGGCTCACCCCATTTTTTGAGGGGAGCTTCTTCGGTGATGACCCGGCTTTCGTCGAGGCCGAATACGTCGTTGGTGCTGAGCTCGACAAACCGCTGCACGCGCGCGTTCAGGGCTGCGCGGCAGAGTTTTTCCATGCCGTCGATATTGACCGCCTGGAAAAGCGAGCGCGGCGCCCAGTCAGTCACAACCGCCGCGCAATGAAAAACAATGTCGACGCCCTTGCAGGCCGCCTCGAGTGAAGGGCCATCGCGCAGGTCGCCGTAAACAATTTCTACCCGCTGCTTTTTCAGCCCGACTTCACCGGGGTCGCCGCGCATCACCAGCGCACGGACGCGGTATTTCTTTTTCAGGCAGGCGTCGGCAAGGTGCGAGCCGATAAAGCCCGTCGAGCCGGTGATCAGTATATTACGCATAGGCGTCCGCATTTTTAAATTGATGACTGGCTGGTCTATCGGTTTACCTGCGTTGGTCAGGGCACAATACACAGTGTGCTGCTGGATATCGATAATAGATTGACATATATAGTATTTCTTGCCATACTACCTGCGTGAAAACGACGCTGTACCTTGATGACGACCTGCTGGCACGTGCTCAGGAACTGTCCGGCATCCGGGAGAAAACCCAACTGGTTAACCGGGGTCTGCAGACCCTCGTCTCGCAGCTGGCCAGCCAAAGACTGGCACAAATGGGTGGGGCCTTGTCCTCACTCAAGACCCCACCACGCCGGCGCAAGAATGCACTCTGAATTTATTGCGGACACATCAGTCTGGGTAAACCATTTCAAGCGGCGCGGCAGCTCCGAGTTCGTCAGCGCATTGCGCGAAAATCGTGTGCTGCTGCACAGCCTCGTTTACGCGGAATTGGTCCTCGGTGGCATAGAGAAGAACGAGGAGGCTGATGAATTGCTTGGCCTGCTGCGGCGACCCATCGAGGCCACTTACGACGAGATTCTTGAATTCATCCGCGTAAAGAAACTCGCCGGTAGGGGTGTCGGCTGGGTAGATGCTGCGTTGCTGGCTTCGGCGGCACTCAGCGGCTGCGGGCTTCTGACCGAAGATAAGGCACTCAGGCGATTGACCTGATAGTGGTTAGGGGCTGCGCGACCTGCCGCCAGCCCGTTACTTCAGATACTGTAACGGATCTTTTGGGTCTTTACCCACTCGCACTTCGAAATGCAGGTGCGGCCCCGTCGCTTTGCCGGTCCTACCCACGTAACCGATGAGCTCCCCCGCAGCAACACGCTGACCCTTACGGGCTTTCGTGCGTGACTGGTGGCAGTAGTACGTGAAGAGATTTTCTGAGTGTTTCACGATGATGTAATTGCCCCACCACTTGTTGGCGGTGTTCTCGTAGATTTCACCTGCTTTTGCCGACTTGATGGGTTCGCCGATCGGCGCCATGATGTCGATACCGCGGTGGAAGTCGCCGCTCTTCTTGGTTACGGGATCAATACGCGGGCCAAACTTTGAATTCACACGACCATCGACCGGCATCGCAAAACCTCCCGCACCGACGCTGGGCGGTTGCGGCGCCGGTTTCTGTGCAACAGGGCGCAGGTAACCGTTAAACAACCAGCCACTCTTGCCCGCGTAGTTTGCCTGCGCCCAGAAATCGCTGAGCCCATCGATTGTGTCTTTCGAAGCCGAATAGGCGATCACCTCAACCTCGGCTTCTGCCGGCACGAGCTGAATGAACTCCCCCGCAAGCGAAGGCTCACTGCGCATACGCAGGCCCGATGAACTGATGTTGTACTTCGCTTCTTTCTTCTTGGTGCTCGGTTGCACCTGCTCGGGCACGTTCTTTAGGTACATCTGCGGAATATAACCTTCGCTCTCAGTCGCCGTGCGGATAAGCGCCCACCCTTCGACTTGGCTCAGGGACCGGTTGCTGAGCGGAGTCGAAGCACGGGGGTTCACAACCATAACGACCTCGACCTTGTCGCCCGCACGCACGCGGTCGAGATTCTGTGAGTCGGAATCGGAATGCCAGGTCTTGAGGCGATAGTCCTGCGTGACGATCGCAAAAACTTTCGGCGCTTCGGGAATTCCCGTCAGCTCGTTGTGGTCAATGAGCCGCATCTTGCCGGCATTTTTCGTATCGACCGGCAGCGAGATATCCAGGCCGGGTTTGAGTTTTTCGAGGTCAGACTTGAACTCCGCGAAGCGCGCCAGAATTTTTTCGACCTTCTTCTGGCTTTCGCTGCGCACTGTATCGGTCTTCTGCTGCGCCTGTTTGCGCAGGTCTTCGACCTCGAGGGCAAAGACCGCCGACAATGTGACAATAATCGTGAGGGATAGAACTCCGCGCAGCATGCCGTTAGAGTCGGCGCGCAACAGTCGGGGTCAAATAGAAATGCGGATACCAATCTGAGAGCTTGTGCGGCAGGATACTTATGCGCACTGCCGCACCAGCCATCGGCCGTACGGGGTTTTGTCCAAAGTTTTGACAAAACTTAATGGCCTTGCGACGGCTATTTTGCTATACTTTTCGCATGACGCAAGCAGCCGCGGCCATGGCAGCCTCTCTCGTAGACGTGCAGTCCAGCGCCGACACCCGCCGAATCGCTATTGATAAGGTGGGTATCAAGGGTATTCGTTACCCGATTCAAATTCGTGACAAAACGGGCGAAACCCAGAACACTGTGGCGGAGCTCAATATGTACGTTTACCTGCCCCAGCAGTTCAAGGGCACGCACATGTCGCGTTTTGTTGAAATTCTCGAGCGCAAGAAACACCTCGATGTGCCAACCTTCAAGGCGCTGCTGCCCGAAATGCTCGAACGGCTCGAATCGCACGTGGGTCAAATCGAGATGAAGTTCACCTACTTCGTCAACAAGGCGGCGCCCGTGAGCGGAGTGCAGAGCCTGATGGATTACGACGTGACCTTCATCGGCCACTGTGAAAACGGCATAACCGACCTGCGTATCAAGGTGGTGGTACCCGTGACCAGCCTCTGCCCCTGCTCGAAAGAAATTTCACAATACGGCGCGCATAACCAGCGCAGCCACATCACCATCACAGCCCGGCTGAGCGAACTCGCCGAAGGCGCCAATACTCTTTGGATTGAAGATATCATTCGCCTGGCTGAAGAAAGCGCCTCGTGCGAACTCTACGGGCTGCTGAAGCGCCCGGACGAGAAGTACGTCACTGAAAAGGCATACGAAAACCCAAAATTCGTTGAGGATATCGTGCGCGATGTTGCGCACCGGCTCAACCAGGACGACCGTATCAGCCACTACGTTGCCGAAGCCGAAAACTTCGAGTCGATCCACAACCACTCAGCATACGCGCTGATTGAAAAGCACAAGTGATTGGTGCTTTCGCACCAACCACTTGTGCCTAAGCGGCGCAGGCAATAAAAAACCCCGCCAGAGCGGGGTCACTTGGTAAAAATCAGGCAGTGCCGGTTAGAACTTATAGCCTATTGTTACGCTCGGTACGATGTTGTGGAACATTTTGTCATCAAAGATGGCATAGTAACGCACACCCACATCAGCAGATACGCCATCAAAGTCGAACCCGTACGCTACGCTTGCTGAGGCAGAGAAAGATGAACCCTTAACCTTTGTCGTAGTAGTTTCAGAACCCGTTACTTCTGTTTTCGTTTCGCCTGTACCCAGCGAAATACCAGCGCCAACACCGAGCTTCAGTCCACCTATGATGTACTGAGCCTGTGCGTGAATCGGTGCGAACGCGATATTTGACGTAATTTTAGCAGTGGTCCCTGCTTCAGAGTTTGTCCAGTCCAGTTTGTAAATTTGTAGATAAGCAAGACCCAGACCGTATTTGAAATCACCGCCAAGCATCAGATCCGCACCAGCGGCGATACCGCCTTTGGTCTGGGTTGGTGATTTTGATGTCGAAAAACCGGCAGATGTTTCTGAGTCCTTGATAGTTTTTTCGAGGTCAGAAAAGAAAGTGCTTGAAGCGAAATTATATCCACCCCAAACAGCGACCGACATCTTGCTTTCGACCGATGCCGCAGCAGAGGTCAATTTTTCGTTCGCCTTGTTCTGCACATCGGCAGCTTTTGCATTCGCTGCACCCTGTGCTGCTTTTGCTTTTGCATCGGCGTCAGCTTTTGCTGCATCTACTTTGGCCGCAGCCTTAGCTGCCGGCTTTGCCTTTTTTTGCGCGTGTACTGCACCGATCAGGCTGAGTACTGCGAGCATTGCGAGAATTTTTTTCATGCTATCTCCTGGAAAAGAATTTAGCCGCACCGCCGAAAAAAGACCGGCAACCTGCGCTGCCGGTTTTTCAGAGATACAACGCTACACACTACCATACGGAGATAGGTTTGTCAATGGGCAGGAAATCCCTTAATAGGAATATCTGCCGAGGGAAGATTATTCGAGGCGAATGATGCCGGCGCGCACCGCTTGCGCCACAGCCTGGCCGCGGCTGGTCACATTCAGTTTCTTGTAGATTTTTTCGATGTGGTGGCGCACTGTGTGCACACTGATATCAAGTTCTTCGGCGATATCTTCGTAGCGCAGGCCCAACGAAATAAGATTGAGAACCTGAAGCTCGCGCTTGCTGAGCGACGATTCGGTCGCCTTGTGCGGGGCAAAGTGTCTGAGAATTTTCTCTGCCACACGCGGCGTCAGCGTCGAACCGCCCTGCGCAATAACCTCGAGTTCTGACAAGAAACGTGCAGGGGGAGTATCTTTCATGATATAGCCGTTTGCCCCGGCCATCATGCAGGCTATAATTTCGTTTTCATTTTCATAAGCGGTGTAGACAACAACTTTGGCTTCAGGGTATTTTTCGCGCAGGCCGCTTATGGCTTCGGTACCACGCACGTCTGGCAGTTTAAGATCGAGCACGATCAGGTCAGGATGCAGGGCACGGCTATCGGCGAGTGCGGCCTGCAGGTCACCGTAAGTACCTGAAACACCGAACTCCTTATTCTTCTTAAAGAGATCTGCCAGCCCCTGCTGGACTGTTTTGTTATCTTCTACCACAAGCAAGTTTTTCATTCATTACCACCTTTTAAAAAAAACAATGTGCCGGTACCGGTTCTGCGCGCAAAGACTTTTGCGCTCAACAACCCGGCCCGCATGGAAATATTCCTGAGACCCGAACCGCGCCGGTCGCCGCTCCAGCGAAAGCCCGTACCGTTATCCCTGACTACCAGAAAGTAGTGTCGTTTTCGAAAATACAAGCAAATATTGAGATCCGTGGCCATCGAATGCCGCAGCGTGTTGGTCATCCACTCGGTGAAAATTGCCTGAAGGTTGAGGTTCTTGTCGATCGAGAGCCTTGGCCATTCATCATCGACGCGCAGGTCTATGGTGAACCGACCTATCTGCCTCAGGCGGTGCAGGTACGAAGTCACGTATTCGGGAAAATGCTGGTTTTCATGAGTCGGCTCAAGGGTATAAACAAGGTTCTTGGTTTTCGCAATGACTGCCTGCGCCAGGTCGAGTACCTGCTCTCGCGGCGCGTTGCCGCTCAGCTGCAGCGCAAGCTGCATCAGGTCACCGCCGAGCGAGTCATGTAGATTACGGGCCAGCCTGATGCGCTGGTCATAGATACGCCTTTCATACAACCTCGCCTGGTCATAGCTGATTCGCTGCAGGCTGCGTATGCGTATCAGCGCCATCCACCAGGCGGCAAAGTACGCAACATTGTAGATGACGATGATTTCGGGAATCCAGTGTAACCAGCTGTTGAGTACGGTAAAAACTATTGCGGCAGACACGTAGGCCACGGTCATAAAACGCACGCTCGTGAAAACATAGGTACTGCCGAAAAGTGGTACGAGGCTGAAAGCTGTATAGCGACGCGGTTTTTCGCTGAGCGCGATATCAATAGCCGAACAGATAAACAGCAGCAGCAGGTTGGTGAAAGAAAAAAGCTCCGCTCGTGAACGCGAGTGGCGGCTAAAGATGAGTATCAATGAGCTGGTCAGCGAGACGACCAGTACGGCGATCCGGTGGTATTGGCCGGCAAAGGCTGTTTCGCCCCCACGCGCCGTGAGCAGGTGATACAGCGGAAAACCGATGAGCGTTACAAGGCACGAGCCCAGTGCCAGTACATAGGTTTGCCGTTTGAACCAGCGCCGGTGAATCGTCTCGGCGCTGTGCGGTATGCTGTAGCCGGTGTTAAATACCTTGCTGACGGCACGCCAATTGAAGCTGAGCATTTTGTCCTATGTGCGGCTTCTGGCTCGTTTATCGGGCAGATCAGCAGAACGCCTGCGCACTAACTCGTAAAGCGCCAGCGCGGTGGCAACAGAAACGTTGTAACTCTCAAGACGACTATCCATCAGCAGGCGACGGCGGTGCGTCGCCCTTTCGAGTGCGAGGCGACTCAAACCCTGCTCAGAACCGACAACCAGAAGAATGGGAGTTTGCACCCCTGCGAGGTCTGTGTCACCGTCAGAAAAGAGCTCCCCCGAAGCATCGAGGGCCACCAACGGTATTTCAGGCCGCTTGTCAGAAATGAACTGCATGAGCGAAGCGATACTGCCGGTGAAACACAGGGGGATCTCAGTGAGAGCCCCTGCAGATGCCTTGAGTGCGGTTGCCCCTGCAGGGGCGCTGTCTTTCTGCGGCAGAAAAATTCCGCTGACCGAAAGGCCGAGCGCCGTCCGGAAAATCGCCCCGAGGTTCTGTGGATCCTGAACACCATCGAGCGCGAGGTAGATGCCGTTCTCAGCGGAAACGAAATCCTGTTTAGTAAAAGATTTCAGCTCAAGAGCCTGCTGTCGCTCGAGCACAATACCCTGGTGGTTCTTGGTGCCCGCAACCTGGTTCAGCTCGCCATAGTTTTTGCGGATGATAGTTACCTGCGCGCGCTCGGCTTTTGCCAGCAGGCGCTGCATGCGCTGGTCGTTTGCCTGGCGCGCGACAATCAACCGGTCGCCGGAAAGAAATCCCGATTTTTCGACCAGGTCAGTAACGGCGTGAAAGCCAGCGACGACCACTCAGACCTTTTCCAGGTGAGAACCCGTCTTCGTGTCGAGTATCTTGTAACCTGCCTTCAGTAGCTGGTCGCGCAGCTCGTCCGCGCGCTTGAAATCTTTCGCTGCGCGCGCCGCGTTGCGCTCCTCGAGTAATTGCTGCAATTCGGCATTTGCGCCGACTTTCGGCATCAGGTCAAGCAGCGCCAAAACTGCGTCAAAGTGCCGCAGCGTAATACGAATTTGTTCTACATCAGCAGATGCGGGCTGGTCTTTTGCCTGGTCGAGCTGCGCATTGGCTGCCCGCAGGTATTCGTGCACAACCGCCAGCGCGCGCGGGGTATTCAGGTCGTCTGCAAGGCAGGTAGTAAAATTTTCGCGCGCGTCGGCAGAGACCTGAAGAAAAACAGAATCTCCACCTTGCTGCTGTGACTGCAACCTTTCGAGCCGCGACCAGAGACTGTAGATTTTCTCCACGCCCGCTTCGGCCTGGTGCAGGGCCTCTGCGGTGAAGTTCACTTTCTGGCTGTAGTGTGCAGAAAGCAGGAAATAACGAATTACCTCGGGGCGCTTGCCCTGCGCGAGCAGGTCGCGCAGAGTGTAAAAGTTACCGGCGGATTTTGACATCTTGCGGTTATCGACCAGCAAATGCTCGCAGTGGATCCAGTGTTTGACGAAACCATCGCCGTAACCCGACTCGCTCTGCGCTATTTCGTTTTCGTGGTGAGGAAAGATCAGGTCAACACCACCCGTATGGATATCGATGCCACCTTTGAATATTTCGTGGATCATCGCTGAGCATTCGAGGTGCCAGCCAGGCCGGCCGTCGCCGTGGGCGGAATGCCAGTGAACCCCGTCTTTTGACTCGGCTTTCCATAACACAAAGTCGCGCACGTCGTCTTTGTCGTATTCGTCGGTATTGTAACGCGTGCCTGTCTTGTTCTGCTCGAGATCAACGCGGGAGAGTTTACCGTAATCTTTCTTCTCGCTGATGCGGTAATAGACCGAACCATCCTGCTCGTAAGCAACGCCTTTGGCAATCAGCCGCTCAACCAGGTCGAGCATTGCGGGAATATAGTCGGTCGCACGTGGGTGAAAATCAAAAGGAATTACGTTCAGGGTTTTCAGGTCAGCAAAGAATGCCTGGCTGTAAGGTTCGGTATATGCGGCGAGCGCCGCCTTCAGGTCGGCGTATTTGCCAGGCTCTTTTTGCATGAGCTCGGTCGCACCCTTGATCGTCTTGTCATCGACGTCGGTCAGGTTCATTGCGTGCTGCAGCTTGTAGCCAGCGAGGCGGAGCGTCCGGTTGAGGACGTCGGCGAAGAGGTAGCTGCGAAAATTGCCGATATGCGCGTAGTTATAGACCGTGGGGCCGCAGGAGTAGATACGCACCAAGGAGCCCTCGACGGGCTCTTTGGCGCGGGTCAAAGTGTTATGGAGTTTAACAATCATTTATCGGCTTCTTGGTCTGCCCCTCCGCCATCCATGGCGGGGCAGACCCCGAAACATCCTGTTTTTCGGTTTGTCGCAAAGATGCCATCCTTGGCAGCGACAAACCCCCAAACATCGTGTTTTCGGGCTGACTGGATTTGAACCAGCGACCGCACGCCCCCCAGACGTGTGCGCTACCACTGCGCTACAGCCCGTTTTTCTTGTCGCCGGCTTCGCCGGCTGACGAGCAAAAAGGGTTTTTAGACAGGCCGTCAATCAATTGCCGCAGTGTGTGGCGCTGCAAGTACGACTCATGCAGATGAAGGACTGGCTTGCTGCCAATGTCACCCAGGACGCGCGGGCGCTCGAATGGTTCGATGAACCCGAAGCCGAAGACCGCATCCGCCGCGCCTATAAAGAACTGCTCAGCGGCTACAGTATCGACCCTTCTAAGCTGCTGAAGGTGACCCGCCCGATTGAAAAGGGCGAAGTGTACACCGGAACCGTCACTGTCCGCGCTATCAACTATTTCTCCATTTGTGCTCACCACTTTCTACCTTTCTATGGCAAGATTTCGATTACGTACCAGCCGGGCGAAATTATCATCGGGCTCGGCAAATTCCCGCGCCTTGTGCAGGCCTACTCGCGGCGTTTCCAGATCCAGGAAGACCTGGTGAAAGAAATTGCTGAAGAAATCATGACCTCGGGCAAAGCGAAGGGCGTGCGGGTAAAATCCACCGGCCGCCACATGTGCATGTGCAGCCGCGGGCCTTCAGACCACACGGCCGAAACCGATACCGAGTTCGCGCTGGGAACGCTGCTTTAGGCAACCGGAATGCAGATTGTCTACCTGACAGATATTCACGATAATTTTTCGGGCGTAAGCCAGGTGCTCAACAGTACCGAAGCCGACCTCTACATTCTTTCGGGCGACCTGACGTACCATGCATTTGGCAGCGACGACGAAGCGCTGTTTCGTTTCATCGAACTGCAGGAGAAAATTCGTACCCTTGTCGCCGACCGCCAAAACCCGCTCGCGACACTGCAGTACGCGCGCGCAGCACAAGAGGGAGCGCCAGGTGTAAAGCTGCCGGCCTCCGAAGGTGCAGAGTATATCGCGCTGGCTGAACGCGCCAAAGCCGAACTGCTGCGCAAATACCAGACGCTGGCTAAAGCCATTGTGCCCACCGGCCGCAAGACAATCGTTATCCCTGGCAACTATGACCTGCCGCTTTCTGAAACCGCGATAGCCAGCTATGACCTCCATGAAAAGGTGCTTGAGGTAGAGGGTGTTCGGTTTGCGGGTTACGGCAGCGCACCGGTCTTTACGCCCGGCATACCCGAAGAAATTGCCGCGCGTTTTGAAGAACATGGCAGCGGCACCAAATTAACGAGCCGTCCCCGCGACTTCATGCTGCAGCACAAAGCAGATGTCTTCGTGTTGCACAACCCTGCGTATGGTACGCTCGATAAGTTACCTCGCTTTGGCCATTGCGGCTCGCACGGCCTGCGCTCCGCCGTCGACGAGACAGCCCCGCGCCTCGTGCTCTCAGGCCATGTGCACGAACACTACGGCCTGATGAAGCTCGGGCAGACATTCTTTCTCAACCCGTCGAATTTTGGTTCTGTACAGACAATGGAAGGCGAGCAGGTCGGCGGCTTCTTTGCGACGATTAACCTGCAACCGGTCGACGACGGGCAGAAGTTTGTGCGCGAAGTTACCTGGAAACGCCTGGCAAAAGGCAAGATCACTGACATCTGCTCTGTGAAGATCGACAAGAAGTACCGCGCGAGCGAAGAGATACTCGACGAAGCGCAGTTTTCAGCCATGGGGTCGTTCTTACTCTAAGCCAATGCGTAACCCGTTTCCGGAAAACGAGACCTTCAGAAAGTTCCTGGGCCTGAAAGACTACTTCCGGAAATTCACCACGCCCGAGACTGTACAGCGTACCCGCGAGCTCGCACGCGCCGCACGCCTGATACAGAGCACCGGCGAAAAAATCTCCTTCGACCTGCTGGGCTCTGTGAATTTCGGTATGGCGGTCGAAAGTTCTGACGTCGATATTGTCATGTACCTCGACTGCGGTCACGAAGAAGAGGCGCGCTACGACAACACGCCGATGCTGCGCATCTACGAGTCATTATTTTTCGCGACCATTCTGCGTGAAATCAGTAACAACCCGTTTAAGCTGCAGATTGTCGACTTCATCAACCTGCGCCGTCTCGACCGGGCAATTCGCGAGCCGGGTTTCGACGACGACATTCTTGCCCGTTTTGTTTTCTACCGCACCATTTGCCGTGGCGTCAATAAACTGCCAATTCGCAAGTACGAGCAGGCGATCTCTGGTAACAAAGAACTCTTTCGCCGTATCGAGGACCACCTTACCATGGCACTGGTCGAATTCACGCGCTCCTCGAGCCACCGGATGTCGTTCAACAAGTACGTTTCGCGCTTGCAGGAACAGGATATCAAGATCCCTCCCTCGATGCTTGAGAAGATCCAGGAGTATCTGGATGCGAATGACACCAGGTAACCCGTGGTTTGAATCAGGGCTGGTACCGGTACTGCAGAAAAGATTACGGGCCTTAACCTGAGCGGCCTTACGCCGCTTTAGTTAAATGATTTCAGGGGAGAGCATATGCTCGAGGGTTTGTGGCTTGCGTATCACGCGGAGCTCCCCCCCTGTCGTGAGCAACACCTCGGGAATCAACGGCCGGGAATTGAAATTGGAACTCATGCACGAACCGTAGGCACCGGCGTAACCGATTACTAACCAGTCGTTTTCGTGCAGCTCAGGAATCTTGCGCCCTTTCGTGAACGTGTCAGTCGACTCGCAAACCGGCCCGACGATGTCATAATTCACTTCGGTTTCGCGCCGGGTAACCGGCAGAATCGGATGGTACGCCTCGTACAGCATCGGGCGAATCAGGTCGTTCATGGCTGCATCGATGATGGCGATAACTTTGCCAGTGCGGTTTTTCAGGTGGCGAACACGCGAAGCAAGAATACCCAGCGGAGCAGAAATAAAACGGCCGGGCTCAAAATGGGTTTCTACCGCATCGCCAAAGATTGCCTGCACACTGCGCGACAGGGTACCAAAATCAAAAGAAGTCGGGCTACCATCAAGCTGCTTGTAATCGACGCCGAAACCGCCACCTAAAGAAATATATTCGATCTTAGCCCCTGTCTGTGCGGCCAGCAACTCACGTTTCGCGTTCATGTATTTTGCTGTTTTGATGTAGGGCTCAACATCAAAAATTTGCGACCCGATGTGTGCCTGCAGGCCAATGAGCTTCAGGCCTGGTTCGTTTTTGAGAATAGCAATGGCTTCGCCTACGTCTGCCTCGCTCATACCAAATTTGTTTTCTTCTTTGCCTGTTGTGATATGGCGATGCGTATCTACCTCAACGTCCGGGTTCAGGCGCAGGCTCACCTGTGCAGTAAGACCTTTTTCGCGGGCGATACGGGCGATATCTTTCAGCTCCGCTATACTTTCGACATGAAAACTGCGGATACGCAGATCCAGCGCTGCATGGATTTCCGCTTCGGTTTTGCCAACGCCGGCAAATACAATCTTGTCGGGCGTAAAACCGGCTTTGAGCGCACGGTACAGCTCGCCGCCAGAAACGACGTCGGCACCAAAGCGGGTGTGCGAGGCAATCAATGACAGCAGTGTGAGGTTTGACTGGGACTTAACCGAGTAATAAAAACTGCAACCTGGCAAACCCTCCTCGAGCAGGCGCAGCCTTTCTTTGAGGATGTCTTCCTGGTAAAGCCAGAAGGGACCTGTGTACTGGTATTCACTGCGCAGACGGTCTGCCAGATGGGGCAGAAGTTGTGCGAGTGCCTGTTTATTCCACTGGAGTTGGTTGTTTGAATAGCTGTACATAGATCACTTCATAAAAAAGGCATCTGGTCCAAAACACAGATGCCTTCATGCTGTAAAACTCTTGGCCCCGAAGGGCTAAAAGGGTTATTTGCCGTGCTTCGAGAAGTAGTCCTTTGAACCTTTCACGTCGGCTTTCATCGCTTCTTTGCCAGGAGTCCAGTTTGCAGGGCAAACTTCACCGGGGTGCGATTCGGCAAACTGGTCTGCCTGAACGGTACGCAGTACTTCGTCGATGTTACGGCCAACGTTGTTGTTATTGATCGTGGCTGACTTGAGCACGCCGTTGCCGTCGATAATGAACACGCCGCGCAGCGCGATGCCGGCTTCTTCGATCAGCACGCCGTAGCTACGCGCAATGTCTTTCGTGATGTCGGCGAGCAGTGGGTATTTGATTTCGCCGATACCGCCTTTTTCGCGCGGGACTTCTGACCATGCCAGGTGGCTGAACTTGCTGTCGACGCTGCAGCCAACAACCTGCGCCCCCAGTTTTTCGAACTCGGCTGCTTTATCAGAGAAAGCAATAATTTCCGTCGGGCAGACGAATGTGAAGTCGAGCGGGTAGAAGAACAGTACTACGTACTTGCCTTTAAAGTCGCTCAGCGAAATATCTTTGAAATCTTTACCGACCAGGGCGGTCGCTTTAAAATCAGGAGCTTTTTTTCCAACTGCGATCATGTTTAACCTCGATTATACTCAGTATTGTTTTTGAGTACGTCAAAGATATGGCAAAAATGCCGGTACGACCAAAAAAACCTGAAGACCTGCCTGCAGGACTTACTTGCTGCGCGGCGTTAGGCCTTGCAGATCGACTTAAAAAGGTCTTCGCTGCCCGGTTCTGGTTTCCAGAGGGGGACGCCCTTCGCGTCGCGCAGGCGGAACGTCTTACCGCCAACCTTCATGGTCAGCACATGAAACTTGCCGTCGCTCTGCCGCAGTACAGTCGCTTCAACTTTATCGCCGATCCTGATCTCCATTTTCAGGCGAACCATGTACCACTTGGGAGCAAGAACAAGGACGAGGTTGCCACGCGATTCGGTGGCGAGCGAGGCCTGCAGCACATAGTCTACCGACTTGCCGCAGAAATCTTCTTCAGTAGATAAGATCGTGCCGCTGAAGGTCTCGCTTTTGCCGGCAGCGAAGAGTGGTAGTACGAATAGTGTGCAGAAGAAGATTTTTCTCATACGGCCAACCGGCAGAATGAAAATGTACCTGCCAGCAGTTTCTAACAGGCTCCTGAAAAAGGAACCTGCTAGTTTACGGGACTTCTCAGCCAGCTCCATAGCTACTCTGCACAAAGCCATTCGACCAGGTTCTGGTCGCAATATGCTGCAGCGGCAGGCGGTTCGGTAGTCCGGAAAAAAGCGGCAGGCCTTCACCGAGCAGTATCGGTATGCGAGTCAGCGTCAGATCGGTCACGAGTCCAGCCGCCAGGAAAGAGCTCATCAGGCGGCCGCCATCCACGTAGACGCGCCCGGCCCCCTCGCCCCGTAGCCGGACAACGAACGCAGCAGGAGTCTCGTTCGAGAGCTGAGCAGGTACACCCGCCGGCAGCGCCGCGAGCGAGCGCGACAGCACGACCACACGTTTGCCGGCAAAAGGCCATTCGCTGAATTCCAGTACTTTCTCGAAAGTATTTTTGCCCATGGCAATCACGTCGACGCTCTGCATGAAGTCGCTGTAGCCGAAGTCTTCGCCCGGCAGCGAATATGCCGGGTTGTGCAGCCAGTCAATTTCTCCGTTTTTGCCGGCAATGCAGCCGTCGAGACTGCTCGCAATATAGACTGAAACTTTCATAACTCCTCCGAAATTATTTATTCTACGATGTAGAATATATAATTCTACATCGTAGATATTGTAAAGCACTTTACAGCACTTCAGTGCGACTCGCTTGTGCCGACCATGCCCCGGGTAAAACCAGGCCGGCCCTCACAACCGAAGCTGACGCACCGGCGTATCCTGTCTGCAGCCCTGCGCCTCTATGCCCTGCGTGGCGTCGAAAAGACCAGCCTGCGCGACCTTGCGGCCGCGCTGCACGTTGACCCGATGGCGCTCTACCATTACTTTCCCAACCGCGAAAAGCTGCTCGCGGCAGCGCTTGAGCAGGCATTTGAAGCCCTGCCACAGAAGATGCCCGAGGGTTGCACGGCCAGAGCAGCCGCAACCAGGCTTCTACTGGCATACCTCGATACCGCCAAAAAGCACCGGAGTCTCACCGTGCACCTGCTCTCGCGCCAGGACGCCTGGCCGACAAACCTGGTGCGCTTCAATGAGGCGCTGCTGCAGGCGCTCGGGCAACACTGCCAGAACACGCCGCTCGCCCTGCGCCTGCGGGATATCCTGATCGACTACACGCACGGCTACCTGCTCGCCGCGGGGAATTTTTCTGTCGGCGGCGGAAAACAAGCCCAGGCAGAATTTACGAACTCGGTGGAGCTCATTCTCAACGCAGGGCAAACCTGAGGGTTAAGGCTTTTCCGACTGTGTCGCCGGCTGAGCATGCCGACGATGACTGACCTTGCATCGGCCAAAGCCACGTTAAAAGACGCTATACGCAAATTTTCGTACCGCGAGAACCACGAGCAGCCGTTCACGCTCGCATCGGGCAAAATCAGCCCCTATTACTTCGACCTAAAGCAGACACTGTTGCAGCCAGGATACCTGGCGCTCGCGGGCGAGGTTGTTGCGGGTATCATCGCACAGCACTACCAGGGCAAAGTAATTGCAGCAGGCCTCACGATGGGTGCAGACCCGATTATCTATGCAGCGTGTCTTTCGCAGGCAGTTGCAGGTAACGTGAATGACAAAGCTCCCACCGAGCTTCTGCCGGCAATCGTGCGCAAAGAAGCGAAAGACCATGGTACCGGAAAAAAAATCGAAATGCTCAAGGGCATCGATACCACAACACCATGCGTGATGGTCGATGACGTGATCACCACCGCGGGTTCTACGCTCAAAGCTTTCGCCGCCATGCGCGAGGCAGGCTTCACGGTACGCCACGCGATCTGTATTCTCGACCGTGGCGAAGGCGGGCGCGAAGCCCTGCTGTCGAATGGCGTTGAACTACTGCCTGTCTTTACAGCGGCGGAGTTCAGAGAGAAATAGCTTATGCTGTCACGCTGCGTTATTTTCGCGATTCTGCTGCCGGCTTTTTCCGGCTGCGTGCCGCAGAACAACGATGCGCCGATCGGCGAAGAAATACCCGCGCCGGAAAACCTGAAATCCATCGCCGCCGGCGAAGTTGTGTACGTGCCGGCATACGCCCGCATCCATCACCTCAAGCTCAAAGACCGCACCGCGGCGCTGGTGACCACGCTGGCGATTCACAACACCGACATGAAGCACCCCATTGTTTTGCGCACGGTAAACTACTACGCAGAGAACGGCTCGCTGCTGCGCTCGTATGTGCGTCGGCCCCGCCTGCTGCCACCGCTCGCGACAGCGATCTACTACCTGGCACCTGAAGAGACGGCAAAAGCCGGTATCGGCGCAAACGCCATCGTCGAATGGGTTGCCGAAGAGAATGTCGCGAAGCCATTGATCGAATCGATCATGGTCTCGACAGACCACACGCTGGGCATCTCTTTCATGAGCCAGGGCTACAAGATCAGGTCCGTCGCAGGCAAATAACGAATGCACCACGGCCTGCTGGCAGACCTCGGTATCGCAATCGTCATCGCGGCGACCATGACCGTGGTGATGCATTTCCTGAAGCAGCCGCTGATTTTGGGCTACCTGATCGCCGGTGTGTTGATTGGGCCATACATGACACCGCAGCTCGTGACCGATGTGCATAACATCGACACCATTTCGGAGATCGGCCTCGTCCTGCTGCTCTTTATCATTGGCCTTGAACTGAGCCCGCAGAGCCTGATGGCCAACGGCCGGGCAATCTTCATTACCGGCTCGCTGCAGTTTCCGTTCAACCTCGCCGTGATACTTTTTCTTGTGGGCGCTGCCGGGCACTTCGTCTTCTGGCAGTTCGGTCGCCTCGAACCGCTTTATATCGCGGTCTTCTGCTCGCTGAGCTCGACAGCAATTGTCGTCAAATCGCTCTACGACAAATTCGAGCTGGAATCGATTGCGGGCAAACTTTCGATCGGCATACTCATCTTCCAGGATCTCTGGGCGATATTCTTTTTGGTGCTTCAGCCAAACCTGAACAACCCCGAAGTCAGCCTGATCACCATCGCCCTGCTCAAGGCGGTGCTGCTGCTCGCGGCGGGTTTCTACTTCAGTAAGTATGTGCTCTCGGCGCTGTTTAACCGTATCGCGAAAAATCCCGAGCTGGTGGTTTCTCTTTCTATCGGCTGGTGTGCACTGCTCGCTTCTGTTGCCTCGCTGCTGGGTCTTTCGATCGAAATGGGCGCGCTCATCGCAGGCTTCGCGATATCCATTTTCCCCTACCACATCCACATCACCGCGCGGGTATCTCCGCTGCGCGATTTTTTCATGACGCTGTTTTTTATCTCGCTCGGCATGAAAATTCCCGCACCGCGCGCCGAGCTTTTGCCTCCCCTGCTGGCCATTCTTGCGGCGGTTGTACTCTCTAAGCTGCTCGTCGTTACCCCTCTCGTGAGATTAGCGGGCGGCAGTACACGCGCCGGCATACTCACCGCGCTCAACCTGGGCCAGGTGAGTGAGTTCTCGCTGGTGATCGCAGCGGTGGCGGTCAAATACGGACATATCAGTGAAAAACTTATGTCGGTACTGGTGTATGCACTCGGCATTTCTGCGGTGACCTCGACCTATACAATCAAGTATAACATCCGCATCTGGCGGCTGCTGCGCAGGATATTCGGCAGGCTGTTTTTCCTGCAGCTGCATGATGAGCGCGAATTTGAGCATGCCGCAGCCGGTGAGGTACCGCCCGTTTTTATCCTGGGATTTCACCGCGGCGCGCGCGCGATTATCGACAACCTGCGCGAGAGCGACCCGGGTTTTCTCTCGAGCATCAGGGTCATCGACTATAACGTCGAGGTGCTAAAGGCCCTGTCGGTTTATGGCATACAGGGCATCTTCGGCGATATCAGCAGTGTCGAGACCCTCAAACACTGCGGCATCGACCGTGCAAAACTGATCGTTTCGACGGTACCCGACCTGCTGCTGAAGGGTACGAGCAATTTCAAGCTGGTACGCGCCTGCCGCGAGTTAAACCCCGCTGCAGTCATCTTTGCGACGGCTGAAACCCCCGACCAGGTGCGCCGGCTGGAAGACGCGGGCGCCGATCATGTCGTACTACCATATTCTCTCGTCGGCCAGGTTCTGGCAGAACAGATACTGGCGATCTCAGCCGGCGAGTTTGATGAGAAGCAGGAATCAACACAATTTCAGGGAGAACCAACATGAATATACTTCTTCGCAATTACGGAATTGCCTTTGTACTGACAGTCGCCAGCGTGTTCGTCAATCACCTGCTGGGTTTCAATACCGAGCGGCATGAGACAGGCGAATATGCCCGTAACGCTGTCACGGCGATCTTCTGGTGTTCGATCTTTCTCACAGTCGTACAAATACGCGCGGCTAGCGGCAATGAACACAGCTTCATGCACGCATTCCGCAATGGCAGCCTCTACTCGGTGCTCTACTCGGCCAGTTTCTCCCTCTTCATGGTATTTTACCAGAAAGTGGTAAATCCCCGCTTCTACCCAACCTACCGCGAGTTTTTTGAAGCACGCCTCAAAGCAGCGCAAATCGCACCAGACCTGATGGCCGTTAAGATGCGCCAGTTCGACATGACTTTCAATGGGGATTTCCCCACCTATGTTTTACTGTTTCTATACATGGCAATGGGCGGTGTCATCATGGCGGCGATTGCGGGGGCAATATTCAGAAACCCGGTAAAACCCAGGCCAAGCCGTGGCTAAGTCCGTCGCCTTCTTTGGCAGCTCGGACAGCGAGTTCGTAGAACTCAGTCACGTGGAAAGTAACGGCCAGTCGCAGCAACTACAGGTTCGCTATGAAAATGACGGCACTGAACGCTGGCGTGAAATTATTTCGGTCAGCCGCGACGAACTGGTACAACTGGCACAATGGCTGGATGACCTTTGGGACGAGTGCCCGCCGGCAACGCTGGCACAGCGCAGGCTGCAGTTTATTTTTTCCCACCGTGAACATATCGGCGAAGGTTACTACCGCGTTGAATGGGATGGCCGCCTGGTGCTTTCTGCCTATGAACAGCTGGGCAGCTCAAACAAACTGCGTGCTGGCCAAGTGCGCCAACTCGCTGGCTGAACCATGGCGATTGCGTACATCTACCTTATTGCCAGCGCCGTACTTTGGGGCGGAGTTTTCCATGTGATACATTACCCACTGTCTGTCGCTCCGCCTTTCGTGCTGCTCACCGCACGATTTTCGCTGACTGCGTTACTGCTTTTGCCGTGGCTACTTATACGGCACAACTACCGCCTCGCACTCGGGCGCAGGAATTTTTACGACCTGCTTTTTCTCTCTGTGGTGGGCATCTGCGGTTATAACACCGTCTTCACCTATGGCATGACGCTGACCGAACCTGCAACCGGCGCACTGATCATCGCGGCGAATCCCGCGATGACCACGCTGATTGCGCGCATCTGGAAAAAAGAGCGCATCTCACCCGTACGCTGGCTGGGCATTGCTACAGCTTTTGCAGGCCTGACTTTTATCGTGTTCAAGGGCGACCTGGGTAATGCTCTGCAGCTGCGGCTGGCACCGGGTAACCTCGTCTTGCTGGGGGCCCCGTTTGCCTGGGCCGTCTACTCGGTGAAAAGCCGTGAAGTACTGCAGCGCATGCCGACGACGGTCGTCACTGCAGCGCTCATCCTGCTCTCCCTACCGCCACAGGCAGCACTTGCGGCGGTGCAGCTCGATGGCTGGCGCTGGGCGGTTGAACCCGCATTTTGGTGGCCGGTGCTCTACCTCGGCATCTTCGCCACAGGTGTCTCATACCTTTGCTGGAACAAGGGTGTTGAACTCATCGGCGCGGCACGCAGTTCGGTATTTGTCAACCTGATACCGGTCACCACACTGCTCGTGTCGCTACTACTGGGCCAGCCGCTCAATACCTACCACTACATCGGGGGATTAATCGTTGTAGCGGGTGTCATACTCGCAACCCGCAGGTAATCCTGCAGGTTCAGCCGGGATTCTGCTTCTTGTAGTCTTCGGTCAGCATGCCGCAGAAACCCCAGTGGTCTTCTTCGACTTGCTGTATCACGATGTGCGTGTGCTCCGGTTTTTTGCCGAGAATACGCACCAGCGAATCGGTGACTTCTTTGACCAGCTGCGAGCGCTGTTCGCGCGTTGCGCCCTTGGTAATCTGGATATTGACGTAAGGCATTTTCCCCGCTACGGGGTTGCCACAAGGCGTCAATGCAAGCCGACAGCAAAATAAATTGACCTTTCAAACAGCATGCGGCGTCCAAATGAAATCAGAGAGAGGAGCAACATGAAAAGAAATACCGTTCTGTTTCTTATACTCGCCGGCACTGCCGCACTCGCGGGGTCTGCGGTGCATGCCAAACAACGCGCCGAAGCAATCATGGCCGATGAAGGCCCACCGGAACCGCCAGACCCAAAGAAGAAGAAACCGGGTGAAGAGTGCAGCAGAGACGATGAGTGCCAGAAACACCACAGCTGCAAGAAGACCGGCGACAAGGGTATGTGTACAGCACCACCGCGGCCGAAGCTGCCACCAGGAGTTGTGACATGACGCAGAAGAAACTCCGCCTGCTGCTCGCTAGCTGCTGCCTCGCCGCAACTGCTATCTCAGCTGCTGCGCCGTACCAGCCGCCGTTTGACCCGAAACGCAAAAAACCCGGCGAAGAGTGCAAGAGCAACGAGGAATGCCAGCGCCATCACAAGTGTGAGATTAAAGAAGAGAAAGGCGTCTGTACAGCACCACCAGCGCCCAAGTTACCGCCGGGTGTGGTGACCTGAATCATGAACGCTGGCTGGCTCAAGAGCGCTCGTTTTGACGTGAGCCTGATTGCCGGCGTTGCGCTTTTGGCTGCTGCCATGGCAACGACGACGGTTGTCTGGCCCGCGCTCTTCTTGCCGGTGCTTGCAGTACACACGTGGCTCTTTGGCTACGAGCACCTGTGGGCGACGTACACGAACCTGGTCGTACACCCCGATGATCGCACGCGCTACTGGCGCACGATTTGGCTGGTTCCACCGGTGCTGCTTCTGTTACTCTACTTCACAGGCCGCAGCTACGGCATGACCACGCTGCTCGTTGTCTACTTCTTCGGCCAGTTCTTCCACACCGTGCGGCAGAGCTGGGGCCTTGCGCAGCAGTACCGCCACCGCGCCGGCAGCATGCAGTGGGATAACCCACGGCTTTCAGAGCTCACGCTCTGGTCGGTGCCCATTTGGGGATTTTTGAACCGCTGCTCTGAGCGGCCCGACGAGTTTATCTTCCAGGAGTTCTGGTTACCCTACGTGCCGCGTACCATCGTCATCGCCGCAGGCATCGTCTGTGCAATTCTTTGGACACACTGGCTCGTAACGCGCATCATAGCCTACCAGCGCAGAGAGTTAGCGTGGGGGCATACGCTCTACATGGCTTCGCATGCGCTGGTCTACCTCGGCGGTTATATCGTCATCAACGAGCTCTGCTCGGGCTGGCTGTTAGTCAATGTCTGGCACAATGTGCAGTATATGCTCTTTGTCTGGCTCTTCAATAACCGGCGCTTCGCTGCCGGCATCGACGAAAAAGCACGTGCGCTCTCGTGGCTTTCACAGGGCGGTAGATTGCGTATCGCCCTCTACAGTGCTGCAACGATTGCACTGGCGCTGCCGATCTACTACCTGCTGCCGGTGATAGGCACCAGCTTCGATGACCTGGTGAAGAATACCGCGGTTCCCACAGCAATGGTCGTCGGCTTCACGCTGACCTTTCACCACTACGTGGCGGACGGGGTGATCTGGAAAAGGAAGAACAACCCGCAGATGACTCTGCTACAGAACGCGCAGGCCGTTTTCCACTGACCGCTCGGGCTGCAACAGCACGACCTGGCCTGCCTCACCGACGCCCCCCAGCACAAGACATTCCGACATGAACTTGCCGACCTGCTTGGGAGGAAAGTTCGTCACGGCGACAACCTGCCTGCCGACGAGGTTTGTTAAATCGTAGAGCTGGGTGATCTGCGCGCTGGTCTTTCGGGTCCCAAAGCTGCCGAAGTCGATCCACAATTTGTAGGCGGGTTTACGCGCGTCGGGAAACTCTTCGGCTTTCACGATGGTTCCCACGCGAATTTCGAGCTTTTCAAAGTCTTTGTATGTGATCGTTTCCATATAGTTGAATATTAGACCGCGCCCGGCTCTAAAGCCGGGCGATTTATTCACAACTTCACCCGTTGCAAGCGCAGCGCATTGAGCGTCACCGAGACCGAACTCAGCGCCATCGCCGCACCGGCGAGCCAGGGGGCGAGAAAACCCGCAGCCGCGACCGGAATACCAACCGTGTTGTAGGCGAGCGCCCAAAACAGGTTCTGCCGAATGTTGCGCATCGTCAGCCGTGACATGCGCACCGCGCGCACGAGGCCGTGCAGGTCATTGCCGAGTAGTGCCACGTCAGCTGTTTCGATGGCGATGTCTGAACCACCGCCCATGGCAATACCGACGTCTGCTGCGGCCAAAGCGGGTGCGTCGTTGATGCCGTCGCCCAGCATGCCAACGGCATGCGGGTGAATGCGGCCGCCTGTAAAACGTGAGGCAGCGTTCTGAAGTTCCTTTATGATTCCCGCCTTACCTTCAGGCTTTACCCCTGCATAGTACCGGCTGATGCCCGCCTTCGCTGCAATCGCCGCTGCGGTACGTTCGTTATCACCTGTGATCATGACAGTCTCTACACCCAGCTGTGCGAGTTCGGCAATCACCGCGCGTGCTTCAGGGCGTATCTCGTCAGCAATCGCAATGAGGCCGAGGGTTTCGCCATTCATCGCCACCGCGACGACAGTCTGTCCTTCGGCTTCGAGTGACGCTGCCTTCTCGGCATAAGTTGTGAGGCTCAGGGAACGCTCCGACAGATAACGCGGCGAACCGATCACGACGGTTTTACCCTGGTATGACGCTTCGACACCGCCACCGGGAAAGACGCGAAAATTCTGTACTTCGGTCAGGGTCAGGTTGCGACTCTTCGCTTCGGCGACAATCGCCTGCGCAAGGGGATGTTCGCTGAGTTTCTCCACCGCCGCCGCAACCATGAGCAGATCTTGTTCATTCTGCGCGCTCACGAGCGCCATTACCTTCGGCTCACCGCGGGTGATCGTGCCAGTCTTATCCAGCGCGACCACTTCGATCGCGCCGGCGTGTTCGAGATGCACGGCGTTGCGAAACAGCACACCCGATTCTGCCGCGCGGCCCGAACCCGCCATGATCGACGTCGGGGTCGCAAGACCGAGCGCACAGGGGCAGGCAATCACCAGCACCGCAATCGCATGCTCGAGTGCCTTCGCAAAGTTGCCTGCTTCAACCACGAAATACCAGGCAACAAAGGTCACAATGGCAGCGGCAAGCACAGTCGGAGTGAACACTGCAGAAACACGGTCGGCAAAACGCTGTATCGGCGCGCGCGCACCCTGCGCTTCTTTGACGGCACGCACGATGCGCGCGAGGGTGGCATCTTTGCCGACCTTTTCGGCGCGAATGCGCAGCATGCCGAGTTGGTTGAGTGTTGCACCGATGACGATATCGCCCGCCTTCTTTTCGACAGGCATACTTTCGCCCGTGATCATCGCTTCATTTACAGCCGATTCGCCTTCGACAACGGTCGCATCGACGGGTATCGTCTCGCCGGGTTTCACCAGCACGAGATCGCCGACGCGTACCTTTTCGATCGGTACTTCGAGCTCCTGGCCGTCGCGCACGACGATTGCACTCTTTGCCTGCAGGTGCATGAGTTTGCTGATCGCCGAAGAGGTTTTGCCCTTCGCACGCGCTTCGAGCAGTTTGCCGAGCAGAATCAATGTCACGAGTACGGCGCTTGTTTCATAGTAGAGCTGTGCGTGCGCGCCATGCGTGATGCTCATCCACAGGCTGTAGAAGAACGCGGCTGAGGTGCCAAGCGCCACCAGGGTGTCCATGTTGGCGCTCTTATCCATGAGCGCGCGCCAGGCACCGGCATAGAAGCGCGCGCCGATGATAAACTGCACCGGAGCGGCGAGTGCCAGCTGGAACCATGGGTTCATGAGGAGCTCGGGCATCGGCAAGAAGCTGATGCCGAGGTGCGCGACCATGGTATAGGCCAGCGGCAGCGACAGCGCGGCCGAAACCAGCCACAGCCGAAACGTCTTCACGTAGTCACGGTGGCGTTCTTCGGCGCGCTGGTCTGCCTCGTCTTCCTTTTGTTCAGCGGCGCCGTAGCCCAGCTGCTCGACCTTGCCGATCAGCTGCGGCAGTTCGCACACCGCTTCATCGAATTGTACCGAAGCGGTCTCCATTGCAAAATTGACCGTCGCCGACTGTACACCGGGTAGTTTCGACAAACCTTTTTCAATCCGCAGCGCGCAGTTGGCGCAGGTCATGCCCGAAATATCGAGCGTCTTTGACTGGCTCATAGAGGCCTTTAGTTTTTCACCGAGTAGCCATTCTCTTCGATGGCCTCGCGGATTTTCTGCAGATCAACGACGGTCTCGTCATAGCTGACAGTCGCCGAACCGTTCGCCCTGCTCGCCTTGCCAACAGCACCCGCCTCGCGAATCGCCTCTTCGACGGTACGCTCGCAATGTGCACAGGTCATGCCCTCAATTTTCAGTTCGATATTTTTCATAAAATCCTCCATTGTGTTGCACGGGGTTCCTTCAGGCTTTCACCTCGATCGCTCCCGTTGCCAACATGACCATCCGCTATGGCAGATATTACACCGCCTGTCCGAAAATATCACAAAATTTTTTCCACCTCGGGTGTAATGTCTACTTCGCTTCGGTGTCTATGGTTTAGCATGGACGAAAAAAGCCCATGAAAATTCGGGAAAATCCCGGGAAGGAAACAAACAATGAAGAAAATTCTGATAATTGGCAGCCTTGCTGCCCTTACACTAACAGCAGTAGGTCTCGTGGCGACAGCAAGCCTCGGCGCAAAAGAAGTAACACCGGTGCACCTGACGATCAGGGCGTCAGAGATGCAGTACGAGCCCAAAGAGCTGCACCTCAAAGCTGGTGTACCAGTACACCTGACGCTGGTAAATGATGGCAAGGTACTGCACGACTTCAATTTGCAGGGGATAAAGGACAGCGGCAAACCCGCACACAACCACCAGGTTGGCCACAACCATGCGTCGGGTCATAACCACGCCATGGCAGGGAGCGACAGCCACATTGCGGTTGAACCCGGCAAATCGGCTGGCCTGCATTTTACACCCTCGGCGGGGGAGTTCGCTTTCTACTGCAGCGTACCGGGGCACCGCGAAGCCGGCATGAGCGGCAAGATTCTCGCGCACTGAGGCAGGCAATGGAAGATATCGCGGCGCGTTTCATTCTGCTGGTTTCAGGAATCTTCGTCGTTGTCGACCCCATCGGCACGATTCCGTTAATGATGTCGCTTACCGGCGGCCACTCACAGCAGGAGACCCGCGCCGTGATCCGGCGTGCCTCTTTTTTCGGTGCAGCCTTCTTGCTGCTGTTTGCGCTGGTACTCATCACTGCCATCGCCGTCGTCTTCTTTATCAGCTACGTTATCTTGCGCGCCAGCCTGCGTGTGCAGCGGCTATTGGGCGCCAACGGCCTGATGGTTCTGGGCAGGGTAATGGGACTTTTTCTGGCAGCGATGGCTGTGCAATTTGTGTTCGAGGGAGCGATCAAGCTGGCCGCCAGCTTTAAAACTTGATGGTCCTGTTGGTGCGCCATATATGGCGCACCAATAGGACACGGCACCAACAGGACACGGCACCAACAGGACACGGCACCAACAGGACACGGCACCGACAAGACCTGCACAAGCAAGGTCAGCGAGGCTTCACCCCGGCCAGTCGCATCCCCAGCGATACCAGGTCAGCCGAATGCTCGGGGGTAATGCGCTGCAGCACATCCTGAACTCCGCCATTATTAATGAAGATGCGCGGATTGTTTTTTGCAATACCATCGAGTATAATATTTGCTGCTTCGTCGGGGGTGGTTCCCTGCTTCTGCAACATCTGGTGGAAAAATTCGGTGTTGCTGTTATGGCGGTCGGCGTTCACCGTGATGTTCGTGGCGACGGCACCCGGATGCACTGTATGCACGGTGACATTGTCGATACCACGCACCTTGTGCTCGGTACGCAGCGTGTCGCTGAAGCCGCGTACGGCAAATTTTGTGGTGCAATAGGGAATCAGGAACGGCAGCGGCAGAATACCCTGGCTCGAAGAAAGGTTGGCAACCGCCGCTTCGGGGCTCGAAAGCAGCGTCTTGTAGAACAGCTTGGTTGTGTAGATGACACCCCAGTAGTTGATGTTCGTGATTTTTTCGAGCTCTTCTACCGTGACCTCATCAAAGGTCGTATCGCCGAGCGCGATGCCTGCATTGTTGATCAGCACATCGATATGACCAAATTCGCGCAGCACATTTTCACTGAACGCCTTGATCTGCGCCTTGTCGCTCATGTCAGTCTTCTCGTTGTAGAACCGCACGCCCGCATCGCTGATCGCCGACACCGTAGAGGACATGTCGGCGATGTCGTTGAACGCGACGTGCGCGCCACGCCTTGCCAGCTCGAGCACGAGCGATTTACCAATGCCTGCTGCGCCACCGGTGACGACGGCCACTTTACCTTTAAATGATTTCATATGCCTCCCATCTGACTACATTCGCATCCAGATATGCTTTGTTTATTTGACAACATATGTTGTCAAATACTTCTGAGTGCCATGAACAGGAAACCACGGGCAAAACGCGTCTACGCAGGCGCCAGCGCACCCGAACGGGCGCGCGAGCGGCGTGAGAGCCTGCTGTCTGCAGGGCTCGATATCATTGGGCGCAAGGGCTACAAGGCAGCCACCGTGCGCGCTATCTGCACAGAGGCAGGCCTGACGCAGCGCTACTACTACGAGGCCTTCGCCGATGCCGAAGAAATGCTCATCGAAATCTACCAGCGCCAGCTTGCGAAGGTCGAATCGCAACTGATCCAGGCAGCCTTCTCGCCCGGCAGTATCAGCGAAAAACCCCACCAGGTGCTGCTCGCCTTCCTGGCGCTGCTCGAAAGCGACCCGCGCATCGGCCGCGTGATTTTTTTCGAGATCCTCGGCGTATCGGCGCGGGTCGACAAGGTCTATATTGCAGGTTCAGAAAAATTCGTCGGCCTCATCACCGCTGCGCTGATACCTTTCGTGAACAAACTCTCCAGACCGCTCGACGCCGAAATCATCGCGCGAGCAGCTGTCGGGGCCGTGATCAACGTGGCCGGTTTTTGGCAGCTCAACGGTTTTAAGCCAGATAAGAAGAAGATCGCCGACAATATTGCCGGAGTGATCTCTGTACTCGGCGAAAAACTCGCGGTCTGAGCGTTTCGATATTTTACGGCGCAATGAGCCACAGCGCCTGCTGCGCAATCATCAGCTCTTCGTCGGTACTGACCACGTAGACAGCGACACCTTCGTCCCTGCTGATTTTACCATCGGCAGGCAACTCCTGGTTTCTCTCGATCGATATATGGATATCGAGGTGTTCCAGGCTTTCCAGGACCCTGCGGCGGATCTCTGGTGAATTCTCGCCGATGCCGCCGGTGAAGATAATCGCATGCGGCCGGCCCCATACCAGGTAAGCGCCGATATACTTACGTATACGCGCGCAAAAGATGTCACGCGCGAGTGCCGCATGCCCGTCGCCGGCATCGGCGCGGCTTAAAAGTTCGCGCATATCGCTCACGCCGCTTAACCCCAAGAGGCCCGACTTTTTGTTGAGCAGATTTTCTGCATCAGCCGCTGTGAGACCGACCACATTCTGCAGGAAAAACGGCAGCGAAGGGTCCAGGTCACCACTGCGCGTGCCCATGACCAGCCCTTCGAGCGGGGTGAACCCCATGCTCGTGTCGATGCTCTTGCCGCTGCGCACCGCGCACGCGCTTGCACCATTACCCAGGTGCAGCGAGATAGAGTTGAATTCTGCGTAACCGACACCCATGACACGTGCGCACTCGCGGGTGACGTATTCGTGCGACGTACCGTGAAAGCCGTAGCGGCGAATACCATACTTTTCGCTCAGCTCGCGCGGTATGGCATAGGTCGAGGCCACCGCGGGCATCGTTTGGTGGAACGCAGTATCAAAGACAGCCACCTGCGGTACGGTTGTGCTGCGCCGGCAATGTTCAATGCCTGCGAGGTTCGCCGGGTTGTGCAGCGGCGCAAATACCGCCATCCCGCGAATAGCCGCAATCACGGCGTCGTCGACGACAACAGGCGCGGTGTAGCGGCTACCGCCATGCACCACGCGGTGGCCGATAGCGACCAGTTCATCGGCACGGCAAATACCGGCATCGGCAAGCTCCGCAAAGAGCCGTTCGAGTGCCGCCGGCACATCGAGCCCTGCGATCGCCATTTCGCGGAGCTTCTTCTGTTCATCTTTAATGGACAGTAGGGCGTCAGATTTGCCCAGTTTATCAGCGAGTGCTTTCGCCAAAAAGACAGGAACTCCCTCTTTGACTGCAAACACATCGGCCTTAATGGTCGACGAGCCCGAGTTGATGACCAGAATTTTTTTCATAGTTAGCATTTCTGACCGGCTTTGCCGGTCAGAAATGCACCTTGCCTATTTTGACTCGCTTCTGTGCATTTGCACCGGCAACATACACCGCGCAGGCCATGCCCATCAGCTTCGACTGCTTCGAATCGGAGCGCGAGGGCAAGATCACCGGGGCCTTCGCGCCGAATATGAGCCCTGCAGTTGTGCCACCGGTAATGTGCGCGAACGATTTCGCGAGCGCATTGCCCGAAACAATGTCGGGCATCAAAAGTATATCTGCATTGCCAGCCACTTCACCGCCGATCTTCTTGTATTTCGCCGCGAGCGGGTTGATCGCATTGTCGAGCGCCAGCGGGCCATCGACGATGCCACCATGGAACTGGTTACGGTCACTCATCTTCGCGAGTGCTGCTGCCTCAAGCGTCGACTGTATGCCCGGGGTAACGACCTCGACGGCAGAGACGACCGCGACCTTGGGTCTTTCAATTTCGAAGATTTGTGCCAGCGCGACAGTGTTGCTGATGATGCGAGCCTTCTCTTCCAACGTCGGTGCAATATTCATGGCACCATCGGTGATGAAGAGCAACCGACCCAGATGCGTCGCCTCGAGAATAAAGATATGGTTGAGAAGGTTGTCGGCACGCAGGCCAACCTCTTTATTAAGGACGCAGCGCAGGAAGTCGTCGCTGTGTATGTAACCCTTCATGAAGATCTGCGCCTTGCCCTCACTCACCAACTGCACCGCGGCCATTCCGGCTTTCACGGGGTCTGGCACGTTCACGATCTCCACTCCAGCAAGGCTAATGCCTTCTTTTTCAGCAGTCGATTTCATAACCGCTTCTTCGCCCACCAGCACACACTCGGCGATGTTCTTTTCACGCGCCATCGCGACGGCGTGCAGTGTTTCAGAATCGGTGCCTGAGGCGACGGCGATTTTCTGCACGGGGTATGAGTGTATCTTGTCTTCGACCTGTTGAAAATTGGTGATCATGGGCTTTTTTCCTTACCCTCCAGAAAAAAGCCCTGCTACAGACAGTCGACCAAAAGCTGCCGCGCAATAAAAGACAAATTGGTAGATAAATTGGCGTATACAGGTCAATTTGCCTTTTTAGATTGGTGGCGTGGGCGATAAGCGCCCGACAAGAAAAAGGAGATTTCTGTGCTGAAAATCCGCATGGCCTATTCCATAGGTAACATTCTCGCGCTTGCGCTAACGCTAGGCGTCACCGGCACGCTGGGGGCCGCGGACGTTTACAAAATGGAAAACCAGTCTTACCCGGTTGGCCAGAAGACACTGACCGGCCTCGAATCGGGAACAATTAACCAGGGGCTCGTGGTCAAGGTACTCAAAAACGGCCAACCCGCTGCCAACGAACTGATTCGATTTCACCTCAGCAGCGCCGCCGGCAAGAATGCCGAGGTCACTCCGACCGAAGGCCGCACCGATAAAGACGGTATAATCAAGGCGACACTTAAGATCGGTGACGCTCCGGGTGAATACCTCGTCGAAGCATTCCACAACGGCAAACTCGAAACCGCACCGGTGCAGATTCGCACCAAAGCGATGCGTGGCGGCTGGATATTTTTCCTGGCGCTCGGTCTTTTCGGTGGCATGGCAATGTTCCTGTATGGAATGGATGTCAGTTCTGAAGGTCTGCAAAAGGCCGCGGGCGACAAGATGCGCGTCATTCTCGGGAAACTGACAAACACCCCCATCATGGGCGTGCTTGTCGGAACCATCACCACCGCCGCGATACAGAGCTCGACCGCCACGACGGTGATGGTGATTGGCTTCGTCGGTTCAACGCTGATGACGCTGAAACAGGCAATCGGCGTCATCTTCGGCTGCAATATCGGCACGACCCTGACCGTGCAACTCATTGCATTCAATATTAATGAATATGCGCCTCTGATGATTGCGATCGGTTTCTTCACCTCGGTTATTTTAGGTGGTAAATCGCAGATTTTCAAATTCGGCGGTGAGATTGTTTTCGGCTTCGGCCTCATTTTTTTCGGCATGGGTTTTATGAGCGAAGCGATGAGCCCAATGCGTTCCGTGCCGGCCTTTACCAACCTGTTAGCCTCATTCGGCGAAAACCCGGTTCTGGGTGTACTGATCGCCGCCGGCTTTACAGCGCTTGTGAGCAGTAGCGGGGCCGCTATTGGTATCTCCCTTGCAATGGCTACGCAGGGTATATTAACCCTGAAGGCGGCAATCGTCATTGCCTTCGGGGCCAATATCGGCACATGCGTAACCCCGTTGATCAGCAGCTTCAGCACGAACCGTAACGGAACCCGCGTTGCACTGATCCACTTTATTTTTAATACCGGTGGTGTACTGATATTTCTGCCATTTATCGGCCAGTTTACCGAGCTGATGACATTCCTTACCAATAAAATGGATCCCGGAAATATTTCGCGGGCAATTGCCAACGGGCACATGTTCTTTAACAGCATTAACACCATTATCTTTTTGCCTTTCGTCGGTTTGCTGGAAAAAACTGTGCGTTACCTCATTAAGGACACCGGCCCTGAACCAACAATCTTCAAACCTCAGTATATTCAACCCGGTGATATTGCCTCGGCAAGCCTCTCGCTCGAACAGACGCGCCGCGAGCTGATGCGCGCCGGCACCATTATTTTTGACACGGTCAAAGATCTGCCTAATATCTTCACGCCCCAAAATGCCGTGGTGGCTGAAAGCCACATCGAAACAACTAACCGCCAGGTGGCAACACTGTCTGACGCAATCAAACTCTACCTGCGCGACCTGGCCAAACTGACTCTGACCAACAGCGAATCGCGCGAAGCGACCTACTACCTGCACCTCGCCGAAGACATGCGCCAGCTCGCAAACTCGCTGCACATCGAGATCATGCCGGTCATGAAGGGCGCGGCAGACAAATACAGCAGTTTCTCTGAAAGTCAGAAAAAAGATCTTGATTTTCTCCTGAGCAAAATTGCCGAACTGCTCGAGAAAAACCTACAGGCATTTGAGCATAAGAACATACCACTGGCCGAAGAATCGGGTCTGCTCTACAAGAAACTGAAATTCATGTCGAAAAAAGTCCAAAGCCAGAATCTCGAAAGCCTTCTGGCCGCAGCAGAGCAGGACAGCGGCGCTATGAATACATTCGTCGATGTACTCGACGGTCTGCGTGTGACTGCGAGCGACGTACACCAGATCAGCAAAACCATATTAGAAAACCAGGAATAAACAATGGACATACAGAAACTACTCGGAAGCTTCGAGCTATTCAAGGGCCTGAGCGAACAGGATCTTGCGCTCATCGCCTCGAAAGCTGTGAAAGCTGAATTTGAAGAAAACCAGGAAATCTTCCACGAACAGAGTACAGAATCAGACCTGTATATCCTGACCGAAGGGCGTGTGCAGATTATTGGAGCGCTGGGTAAAACCGACAGCGCGACCATCCACACTATTCTGCCGGGAAAACTCTTCGGAGAATTTGCCTTCATTGACGGCCAGCCCCGTTCGGCGAGCGCCGTGGCAATCCAGAAGTCGACAGTGTTCAAGATACCGAGTGGGTCACTCTACGAACTGTTCGACCAGAACACGAAAATGGGTTATACGACGATGCGCAATCTCGCGCAGATTCTCGCCCGCCGCATCAGGCAGACAGCGCACGAACTGCGCTCAAGCCTGATGTGGGAACGTCATTGATGCGCGGCTTCGCCGCGCATCAATGACGAATCAAGCAATAGTAACGTCTTTACAGAGATAGACGTCCTGGATTGCGTTCAGGAGCGCCACGCCCTCTTTCAGCGGCTTCTGGAAGGCCTTGCGGCCCGAAATAAGACCCATGCCACCCGCACGCTTGTTGATCACCGCGGTCATGATTGCCTCGTCCATGTCGGTAGCGCCTTTTGATTCACCGCCCGAGTTGATGAGGCCCATGCGGCCCATGTAGCAGTTTGCCACCTGGTAGCGCGTGAGGTCAATAGGATTGTCAGTTGTCAGGTCAGAATATACCTTCGCGTGGGTCTTACCGAATTTCAGCGCGTTGTAACCACCGTTGTTGGTTGGCAGTTTCTGCTTTATGATATCAGCCTGGATCGTCACGCCGAGGTGGTTTGCCTGGCTGGTCAGGTCGGCAGAGGTATGGTAATCCACGCCGTCTTTCTTGAAGTCGCTGTTGCGCAGGTAGCACCAGAGAATGGTCGCGAGACCCAGCTCGTGCGCGCGCTCGAAAGCCTGTGCCACTTCGACGATCTGGCGGGCTGACTCGTCTGAACCAAAGTAGATGGTTGCACCGACAGCAACGGCACCCAGCGCCGCCGCTTCTTCGACCGAACCAAACATGATCTGGTCAAATTTGTTCGGGTAAGAGAGAAATTCGTTGTGGTTGATTTTCACGATGAAGGGAATCTTGTGAGCATACTTGCGCGAAACTGACGCGAGCACACCGTAGGTCGACGCCACAGCGTTACAGCCGCCCTCGATCGCGAGTTTCACGATGTTTTCGGGGTCAAAGTAGATCGGGTTTGGTGCAAAGGAAGCACCTGCAGAGTGTTCGATACCCTGGTCAACCGGCAGAATCGAAACGTAACCGGTGTTGGCGAGGCGGCCGTGGCCGATGATCGACTGCAGCGAGCGCAGCACGTTGTTGTTGCGGTTGGTGGGAGCGTAGATCGTATCGACCACGTCCGGCGAAGGCAGGTGGAGCGCTTCTTTATGGATAGTCTCGCACTTGTGGATCAGCAGACCCGCGTGCGAACCAAGGTGTTGTTCAATTTGGTTGATTGTCATTGCCATGGCGGGTAAAAACCGGACGCGAGACGCGGCGACAAGGCGAAATACCTTGCGCAACAATTAGAGCACAACAGGATTCTCATTTTTTGCGGCGGTCATGGCCAATCGACCGCCAGCTGCCGAACTGGCTGGATTTCGGAGATTAGTTGAAGTAGAAAATCAAGCCAATATTACCGCTATAGAGATTACCCGATTTATCCGTGTAGAAGGATGCGCGGATTTCGCTGTAACTGTAACCCAATTCTCCGATTACGTGCAGGTGCCGGGTGAGGGCATATTGCAGCCCCAGAAAAAGTTGCAGGCTCAGGTAGGTAATATTCGCTGATTGATCGTAAACGAGACTTGTGCCCGACGACTGTGACCGGCGTGTTTGCCCCGCCGCGTAGCTTGCGCCCGGCATGAGCCTAATATGCAGGTCTTCAATTCGGGCAATGTAGACCGGGACAAAACCGCCGACGCCAAAATATGAGTCTTTCGACGTATTATAGGTTGATGCGGTTGAAGAACCTGGCTCAGTGAGATAGTTGTTCGTCTGTTCGCGGTTGCGGTACAGAACGTAGGGGTTCAGCGCCAGTAAAGATGACAGGTGCAGAATACCTCCGGCAGAGGCTTGGTTCAAACCGATACGCAAGTCTATACCGATTTTTTTGGCAGAGATCGCACCGTAATCAGGGGCCGGTTGTTGTCCCCATAAGAAATCGCTTCCAGCAAGAAAGAAAAGACCCAAACCCAAGGACAAAATTAGGGAGCGCACGCGCGGCGAGATTCTCTCTCGCGGTGAAAATCCGCTAAAGTAAGGTGTTGCCAATTCGGATCGGTAACTCATCCGCTATCGCGTCAGCACAAGACACGGTGAAAATCGAATTAGCCCAGCGTTCGGCCTTGTTCAGTGCAGGGCCAGCATGCCCAGTACGGCGATACCGAGGTACAAGGCAATCGACGCCGCGCCGGCGTAGTCTTTGGCAATGCGCTGCCCGGCAAAGAGTGCCAGCAGGGTTACCGCACTGAGCAGCATGCCCCAGAACGCCGGCGCCACGGAGCCACCCAGCAGAACAGCGATAGCTCCCCCTGCGCAGAGCAGCGCCGATGCGAGTTCAAGGACCGTAATCGCGACCAGCGAAACGGGTATAACACCGCGCATGAAGGTTTTACTGAAGTGGTCGGTCATCCAGCTGAGGTTACCGCGAAAGTCAAAGACCTTGTCTAGCCCCGACTGTGCAAAGAGCACCGCCATAAGCGTTGGTATCACTGCGCGCAGCAGCCGCGCCTGGAACTGGATGTCTGAAAGAATTTCCATAGGGCCCTAAGAAATAAACGCCGTCACCGCGACAGCAATAAGGTTTACCACGATAATACCAATCATCGTCAGGTTGCCCACGATATTGTTACGCAGCCATGCCCATATTTTCAGATCATGCCCCAGGACCAGCGTAATCCAGCATAGGTTCATGAAAAAAATACCCGACAGCAGCACGGGCAATGGTTTACCCCAGTAGTTCCGCGACAACACGAGGGCAGCTCCCACAAGAAGAAGCAGCACCTGTATGAAGATTTTCGGCATCGGGGTACCTTCAGTCATGCACTTCACTGCCAGCAACGAGTCAGGCGTCAAACATAACGCCCGACAAGCGACAGCGTAAGCCGGTGGTTCTCAAACGGCAGCAGGTGACCACTGTCGGGCACAATGTCGATGGTGGATTTCGGATTGTTACGCACGATGCGACGGGTAACGCGGCCCGGACACACATTGGTCTTCGGCGGTAGAATGAAGTGGGTCTCGCAGGTAATACGTCCAAGTTTAAACAAGTGACCGAATTCAGCCTGCGAAAAAATCTGCGCCTCAACCGCCGGGCTGCAGCAGAGCTCAGCGTCTTCGCCGGTGTCGCGGATGCAGTACTTCACGTATGCCTCGACACTCTCGCGCTGCCAGCTGCGGTTCGACGGATGCCGCATGAATATTTTGAGCGCCTGCTCTTTACTTTTGAAATCAGCCCGGCGCGCGAGCGCTGTCGCAGCCATAGGGTTACCCAAAAGCTTCACATAGAGCACCGCTGCGAAATTCAGCACCACCGGATCGAAGACAATAATTTTTTCAAAAATATCTGCATCGGCCTGCGCCGCACGCAGCAGGCTGCCGCCGCCGAGTGAATGGCCGATAGCCGTTACCTTCTGCCAGCCCTTGTGCTCAAAGAACGCGAGTATCTGGTCGCGGAAGAAATTCCATGAAGAAAAATCGAGAGTGCTCTGTGATTCACCGTGACCGGCAAAGTCAAGCGCGCAGACATGGTAACGCCTGCCAAGCTCTTCTACCAGGTAGTCGTACATGCCGGCCGCGTAGCCATTGGCGTGCGCAATGAAGAGTTTCTGTTTCCCCTGGGGGTTCGCCTCCAGGTAAGAGAGTTTCAGGTTCCGAAAGGTAAAACTATCACGCTGTATCACGCGCCAATTCTTACGTGGCATACAGACCGGAAACGCAGAAGCTTTGCGGCCGCATTAACAGTTTACACCACGTCAAATTCTCCGTCCGCGCAGGTATGGATGTCACGACAGCCGAGTTTGAAGAGAAGGTAATTCGCGAATCGCACAAGAGGCCCGTCGTCGTCGACTTCTGGGCCCCCTGGTGCGGTCCCTGCCGTACGCTCACACCCACCTTAGAAGGCCTCGAAACTGAATACGCGGGTAAATTTGCACTGGCGAAAGTGAATACCGACGCCGAGCAGCAGCTGGGCCAGGCATACCAGGTCATGAGCATCCCCGATGTCAAAATTTTCAAAGACGGTAAAATAGTGGGAGGTTTCGTCGGGGCACAACCGGCTGACCGTATCCGCGAAATTCTCGATCAGTTCATTGTGCCGGAAGATTACCTAAAGGTTCTGAATCTCAGCCAGAACTCACCCGCAGAAGCCAGGTCACTGCTGCAAAAGCTGAAGGGCAAACGACTAGAAGAAGCAGCCTGGGCTGTTGCACGCGGGTTCCTCGTACAGCAGGCTGCAGATGCAGCGGCTGCTTCAGACTGCCTGCAACTGATTCCTGAATTTGGCTCGGCGTTCAGCGAAGCGCGCACCGCTGCGCTGGCGATGCTCAGCGACGGGCAGACCACAGAGCTCGCCACCCTAATCGCCGGCAAAGAAGAGAATACCACACCCCTGCTCGACCGGTGGATCGAACAGGTTGAAGAAAGCAAAGACAAACAAAAAGACAAAGAAATTTTGATACGGGCATTTCACATACTCGGCAACGAGCACGCCCTAACGCTCGAATACCGACGCAAGCTCTCGCGCGTCCTCTTCTAAAAGCTTAGCTCTGCTGCCAGCTCCCGCTGGCCACAGAGCTAAGTCCAATCAGGTTTCTGCATGACGCGCCGTAGCGGGCCGGTATAGCGGCAGTCATGCGCTGGTCTATTCCCATTGGTGAATTTCGCGGTATCAAGGTCTACATCCACTGGACTTTCTTCTTGCTTTTGACCTGGATCGGCCTGAGCAGCTACCGCGCAGCGCAGAATACCGAACAGGCGCTGCTGACCGTGGCCTATATCATTACTCTTTTTGGCTGCGTGGTATTGCACGAGTTCGGCCATGCGCTCACTGCCCGCCGCTTTGGCATCGTCACACGCGATATCACACTCTTCCCTATCGGTGGAATGGCGCGCATGGAGAAGATGCCCGAAAAACCGATGCAAGAGCTGCTCGTAGCGATCGCCGGTCCTATGGTGAATGTGGTGATTGCCGCGGGGCTGTTTGCCTATATGCACTTCTCCCCAACAGTTTACCTGATTGAGTTTCCCAAAGGGCCTATGACCCCCGATCTGTTTCTACCGACGCTCTTTCTCGTGAATGTGCTCATGGCGGTATTCAACCTGATCCCGGCGTTTCCCATGGACGGCGGCCGTATTTTGCGCGCACTACTGGCGCTGAAATTCGAACGTGCCCGCGCCACGCAGATCGCAGCAAACCTGGGGCAGGTGATTGCAATTGGCTTTGTCTTCGTCGGGCTCTTCTACAACATCTGGCTCGTCTTCATCGGCATTTTCATCTACCTTGGCGCCGGCGCAGAGGCCAGCCAGGAATACGTGAAGCATGATCTCGGCGTACACAATGTCGGCAGTCTGGTGATGCACAAATTTACCGTGCTGCGGGCCGAAGAGACTCTCAGCCATGCGCTGCAGGCGCTACTTGACAGCCAGGAGCGGGAGTTTGTGGTCACCGAGGCAGGTGCGATTGCAGGTATCCTGACTCGCGACGAGATGCTCGCGGGACTTTCACGCTTTGGCCAGACCGTACCCATCGGCCAGATCATGCGCCGTGACATACGCATTTTGCCGCCACAGATGCCGGTGACAGAAGCTCTGCAGATCATGAACGAACTGAACCTGCCCATGTTACCGGTGGGTTATGAAGGCCAGCTGATGGGCGTGATCGATGTAGAAAACATCAGCGAGTTCCTGCTTATACAAAAGGCAATGCGATAAGGTTGCTCTATGTCTTACCGGAAAAAATTCCGTGTCACAGATCTCAGGAGGTCTGATTCATTCGCCGAGTCGCAGGGGCCGGTTCTCGCGCATTACCTCAAGCGCGTACTCAAGCAGGCAAAAATTCCGGCCGGTCCGGGTGGCGCGCCGCAACCTGTATTGCGTATTCAGGGCAACTCGCTATGCGCGCTCGAACTCTACGCGACGGAGTTAAGCCGAGTTAAAGCCTGTATGAACTGGCAATCCCGACTACAGAACACGCTGGGCGATCGCCGCGACATCGACGTCATGCATGAGCGACTGCTCTCGCTTTACCGCAACGGCGAATACGAACTGCTGGCGCTGATCGGCGACATCCGGCTGCAGTAAAGCACTGGTCAGCTCAACCCGCAGATCGGCCAGACACTTGCTGATTGCAAATCGGCAGGTTGCTGTAACCGCACAAACTGAGGATGAATGACGAGCGTCTTCTGGCATTTCGGCCAACAAGCAACCTGGAGCAAGCGCGTCTGCATCGGCCACCCGCCAGGCGGCGGCGCGCTATCTGGTTTTTTGCAGAAGCGGCTGCGTACGAAGACGCTGTTTTAAACGGCGGGCTTGAGCGTGCTGCCGACATGCTGCCGCGCGCGGGGCGCGAGTGCTCCGTTATCGCGCATGCTTGCGCAAATCTGCTTGCGCATTGTTATGTAAAGGACTTTGCCTGCGCGCGAAGTACGCATCGAGATTGCAGAAGGTGACGAAGCCCGGATTTTCAAAACACCTTCGCTGCGGTTAACCTTTCGCATTCAGATGGCGCGCTCGCCATTGCGATGGCGACCGGTACGGGGGTGGGCATCGACATCGAAAAAATTCGATTGATACCCCGACTGGCGTGATACCTGGCTGAGAACGTCTTAACTCCCCACAGATGCCGTGTGCCGCATTGGCTACCCAAGGCAGGGCAGCACAGCTTTCTTGCGTTGTTTTACGGCGCGCGAGAACTTCTCTCAAGGCCATCTGGCACTGGTCTTTACGACCGCCAGACTTCTGCAACTGACGGCTGGAACCAGCGAATTTGCTCACCGCTGCCGCCTTTACCGGGTTTGTCGGGCATGCCTGCCTACTGACTACCGGTGAAAAAAGGTTTATACCGCTAACCGCTTACAAAAATTATATCCGATATTCCACTTATCGATTTGCACCGTCCGAGAAATACTGTACCTGGTGGTGGCCAGCGCGGCTGATGCAATCGCTGACGCATGGCTGGGGTAGAAGACTCAAGTGACATCAGTTACGCCAGTTGCAAAACAGACCAGCGTTTTGCCAATGCACTCGCTTCGCTCGGCATTGCACGGCGCGGCGACGGTCTTTGCACTCTCAGGTCGCCCTGCCGGGCCATCTATGTCTCTGCGCTCGGCTCGCGGCGCAGAGCGTGACGCGCTAACTATGTGACGCAGGCAACGCCGGCAAACACGCCTGCGCTGCTGCATTTTTACCAGCGGCACCACGGGCAAACCGAAAGGTGCACAGCACGTGCACGGTACCGTCGTGGCATACTACTCTACCTCGCGCGCATTCTTGATCTCAAAGAAGGCGAGGTCTGCTGGTGCACTGCCGACCAGGCTGGGTGACCTGGTGACGTATGAATTCTGGGGTACGCTGTCGTACGGTGTGACGCCGATGATCGTCGACGGCAAGGCAAATTTGATCTCGAACACTGGTACTCAATTGTGCAAATGAAAAGTGCGGTGGTACACAAAGCCGACAACGTACATGATGATGAAGGCAGGGGCCCAGGCAGTGCAGCCCTTCAAGTTCAGCGCGCTCGGCACCTGTGCAGCGTCCGGCGAACCCTCAATGCCGAAACCGTACTGTGGACACAAACATATCAGCATGCCCGCGCATTACCTGGTAGCGGGCGACCGGCGCGATGATGATCGTGAACTTTGCTGCGGTGGATATCTGGCCTGGCTCGATGGGCAAGGCGAAGGCGGGCAGCATTAAAGAAATTGCGCTCGAGAAACCGCAGCGACGGGCGTTCTCCGATGATTACGAGTCCGACGTCGAGGTGAAATTGCGATCAAGACACCGTGGCCGTCGATGTTTCGTACGTATCTCAATGAAGAGAACCTTACAAGAAATGTTTTGTCGACGGCTACTACATGGCAGGCGACCTGGCGAAAGCGACGCCGACGGCTACGGTTCGTCGGCGCGCCGACGACGTGATCAAATCGTCTGGCCATTTGATTGGCCCGTTCGAAGCAAAGGCATTCTCATGGAACTCCCGCAGTGGCCGATGCCGGCGTGATCGGTGTGCCAGACGAAGTTGCAGACGAACTGGTGAAAGCCTTCATGTCGCTGCGCAAGGGTTTCACCGCCAGCGAAGACCTGGCCGACGAAATACGCGGGCATGCACGCAGCCGCCTGGGTGCTGCTGTCGCACCGCGTGAAATCCAGTTCATGGATAACCTGCCGCGCACGCAGCGGCAAGATCATGCGCCGGCTCTTGAAGGCGCGCGAGCTCGGTTTGCCTGAGGGTGATTTGTCGACGCTGGAGGGGGCACATGGCCGGAACCGGCAAGGCGACTATCGTTGGGCGCGGCCACGGTTCGACAAGCTCACCGTGACCTTTGCCCTCGTCATGCTGAGCCCGTCGAAGCATGACTGGGCTGGTTCAGTATGCTAAAAATCACAAAAGACGAAGCCACCCTCTGGTACCGCCGCATGCTGCTGCTGCGCCGCTTTGAAGAGAAGTGCGGCTAGCTCTATAACGCAACCAAGATACGCGGCTTTCTCCACCTCTATATCGGCGAAGAAGCCGCAGCAACGGGATTAATACCCTTTCTAAAGCCCGAAGACGCGATTGTTGCAACGAATCGCAAACATGCGCACGCACTCTTGCGCGGTGCCGGCGCGGGCGATCATGGCTGAAATGTTCGGTAAGGTCACCGGCTGCTGCAAGGGCCGCGGGTTTCGATGCACATCTTTGACAAATCTACCCGTTTCTATGGGGGCAATGCGATTGTGGCCGGCGGCCTGCCTTTGGCAGTCGGCATCGCGATGGCTGACAAGATGCAAAAACCGCAAGGCAGTGACGGTGGTCTTTTTTCGGGGACGGCGCAATCGCCGAAGGCGAATTCCATGAAGCGATGAACGTGGCAAAACTGTGGAAGTTGCCGGTGCTTTTCGCCTGCGAGAATAACTTACGCAATGGGCACTGCATTGCACTGCTATGAATCGGAAACCAACCCGACCATAAAAGCCGCAAGTTACCACATGAAGGTGCGCAGCGTCGACGGCATGGATCTGGTGGCGACCACGCGCGAATCGCTCGCGGCGATCAACGAAGTGCGCGAATCGGGTAACCTGCAGTTTTTGGAGTTCCAGACCCACGGCTTTCGCGCGCACTCGATGTACGATCCCGATCTCTACCGTGATAAGGCAGAGATAACGGAAAAAATAGAAGCGTGACCTTATTCTGATTTTCGAGGAAATTCCATGCGCGAGCAGGGTTTTAATCCTGACGAGATCTGCACACAGGTCGAAGCCTCGGTCAGTGCCGAGATCGACGATGCCAGGAAGTTCGCCGAAGAGAGCCCGGTGGAGGATGTGGGAGATTTACTGAAAGATGACTACTCAAAGAGGAGCAATGGCATTAATATGTGTCCGTCAAAACTACAAAACTACTGCCTGTTTACCCCTCCCCTTGACAAGGGGAGGGCGTCAGTGCTCGGGCGCAAGCCCGTGGGGGTGGGGTTTATTCCGTGCCGACGGCGGGGTGGGGTCAGAGACACTCCTTGAAAAAGACCATCACGTACCGCGAGGCGCTGGGCGAAGGCCTGCGCTATGCATTCCAGAACGACCCCGCGTCTTCATGATGGGCGAAGACATCGGCAAGTACGGCGGACCTTATGGCGTCACCAAGGGTTTCATCGATGAATTCGGCGAAGACCGCATTCGCGATGCCCCGCTTTCTGAATCGGGTTTCACCGGTGCAGGTACTTCGCGCTGCACTGAACGGCATGCGGCCTATCGTCGAGACTCATGAGAGTGAACTTTTCCCTGCTCGCGCTCGACCAGATTACCGGAATACCGCTGCGTCGCTGCGTCACATGTCGGGCGGGCAGTTTAGCGTGCCGATTGTCATTCGCATGACGACCGGTGCGGGGCGCCAGCTCGCGGCGCAGCACTCCCACAGCTTCGAGGGCTGGTACGCTCATATTCCCGGCATTCGCATCGTGGCGCTGTCGAACGCGCACGACGCGCGCGGCATGCTGTGGACTGCACTCCGAAAGATCCAGACCCGGTGCTGATCTTCGAGCATGCGCTGCTGTTCCAGGAAACACAAGAGATCGATGCACAATTCGTTGCGGCGGATTTAGACCGTGCGCTTGTCTTGCGCGAGGGGCAGGATGTCACGCTCGTTCGTTACGGCGGCATGGTGCCGCGCACGCTCAAGGCCGCGGCAGAACTCGAAGCCGCCGGCATTTCGGCAGAGGTCATAGATCTGTGAACACTCCGCCCGCCTGATCGCGCGTGTTCTGAAGAGGTGCCGATACCGTACGCCGCGCACATGGAGCAGGCAGCGATTCCGCAGGTCGAGAAGATTGTCGCAGCCGTGAACAGCGTGATTTATGGTCGGCCCCCTTCGATCGGCTCAGGGCACGCCCAATAGGAAAGGCTAGCTATGGCAAGTAACGATTTCATCTACGTTCTGCCCTCGCTCGGTGCCGACATGGACGAGGCATCGCTGCTCGAGTGGAAGATCAAACCCGACGAGCGCGTGAAGCGCGGACAGGTCGTTGCAACGCTCGAACAGTGAAGGCCGCGATCGATGCCGGATCTGGGTCGATGGCGTGGTCGAAGAACTGCTCGTGCAACTGTCGAGGACGCAAGATCAAGTCGGGCTCCGCTCGCACGGCTGAAAACCGATAAGCCGGTGGACCAGCTGCTGTGGTGATGGAAGCCGCGCCTGCCGCGGCGAAGAACCACCCCGCCTACGCAAGGGCAAGACCCCCACCCCGGTCCACGGCCACCTCCCCTTGCCAAGGGGAGGGGCAGAGGAAGGGGTTCTTTCCCCTCGTCTGCTCATGAGCCCCGCGGCACGCCGGCGCATGCATGAACTCGGGATAGGCGAAGCCGGGCTGCCTGCTGGACTCGGCCCTTGCGGCATTGCCGACATCGAACAGTTGCAGCCCACACCGAGGCCCTGCGACGGACGAAGTCAGTCTCCGCTCAGGCGGTGAAGGGCGACCCAAGACGATGAGCAGATGTCACGCTCGAAACGCGAGATACCCCACTACCTCTCGCCACCGGATCAACACTGACGCCCGCGCTCGCCTGGGTTGCGCCGAACTGAACAGCGTTCGCTCGAGAAAGCGTATGTTGCCCACCGTGCTACTGATCTGCCGGTTGCGCACTCGCCGTGGCACGCTACCCCAACGCAGACGGGTTCATGACAATGCGTTCAAACCAAGTGAAGCGATCCACATCGGCATGGCATTTGCGCTGCGCGAAGGCGGATTAATCGCCCCCGCGATACTGCTTACCAGTAAAAGCTGCGCGGCTACCCGAGCTCATGAAGGTCTTGCCGACCTCGGCGAACGCACCCACTGGTGGCCTCCAGGCAGCAGAACTCACCGGACCAAACGATCACAATCACCAGCCTCGGCGATCTCTCGGTGTCGAAGATTTTCCCCATCATCACGCCGCCGCAGGCTATGGTGGGTTCGGTATCTTGTCTGGCCACTGGGTCATTGATGGTAGGAATCGGTGCGCGAGATCATGCGCGACACTCGCCGCCGACCGCGTATCGGACGGCGCGACGGCGCGTTGTTCCTATCGTCAGACCTGCTGCGGGCAGGTAGAGGGAATTGATTAATTGAGTGTCCCCTCCCCCGGCCCCTCCCGCATGCGGGAGGGTGAATCGAAAGACGTTGAGGAACAGGAAATCGCCGCAGCAAGAAACACCAGATGAATTGAAAAAATACCCACAAGAAAAATGAAAAAAGGCGGCGAGATCAACGTCGAAAAGGTGAGCCCGGCGCGGCCGCTCAAAAGAGCTGCGCATCGACTCGCTCGACCTGCTGCGCATGCTACGCGATCACCCGGCAGATACCGACTACACGACGCCCTGAATCGGACTACAAGATATTCTCACGCTGGGCGGCATCGCCGAATACTTCCAGGGGGAAAATATGAAGCGCCTCGCGCTTGCCCTGCTCGCCTGCGGCGCAATCGCGGCGCAGGACCTTGAGCTCACAGACGCTGCGGCAGATATCAGCCGAGGTTTCGTAAAGAACCCGGCGCTCGATTTTTCTCGCAGCACACTCGCAGTCGCAAGATTCAAAACGGCGAGCGAGCAGCCTGGAAATCTGACCGCCGATCTCGTGAAGGCCGCGTTTGAAAAAGAATTCCGTGCGCAGCGTATACTTCGAAGTTGTCGAACGCGAGAACCTCGACAAGGTCATTGCCGAAGTAAAATCCGCGCCGAAGGCGGCGCAGGCAAAAACGGCGGGCGATCGTCTCAAGGATGCGGAGTACCTGCTTATCAACGGCCTGATGAAGAGCGAATACATTGGTCGTTTCGGCGCGTCTGGTGCGTACAAATTCAGGAACTGTAGTTGCGACGGCCTGGAAACCGTGAACGTGATGCCTCTGAACGTGCGGCCGCAGAGTTTCGTAGCGCTTTCCAAATGACAGTATGGCATCACGCTGGGCGTTGACGGTTCTTTGGTGGCCGCGGGAAGGCGACAACAGGCTCTCCGCTCTGGTTTCTGCGTTTCTGGCTTATCGTCTGCGCGAGGCCGCTGCGCATTGGCGCGGGAATTTCTTATCAGAAATGGAATGAATTCATTCGCGAAGAAGCTTCGATCAGCGTTTAAAAACCTCTTCACAACAGTCTGAATGGTATCGGCCCCAGAGTTTTTCAGACTTTGCTGGAGTCCGCATCCGCGGTGGCTGAGTGGGGTTCGCGCGGATCTCTTGTTAATGCCTGGCCATGCGCCTCGAACAGGACGTATCCAGATATGAAAGTCTGGTCGTTCGGTGACCACTGGCAATCAACACAGATTGGCCAGCGCGTACTGGTTAATGGCTGCGCTTAATGAAGGTATGACAATTTTAAGTAGCGCATGCTGGTCAATTCCTGGTTTCAAACAGCACCTTTTTCTCTCCGGTGGTTATATGCTCGGCACTGTCTTCAAGCCAGCTGTTTATGAAAGCGGCGGCTATCGCCAATGGACAGATAGTGCCGACTTCAATGGCACATTTCGCAGTACCGACTTCCTTCAGCGAATAGACGATAGTCCAGAAATCACATAATTCATCAGCGCTTCGCGGCGGCAGGTCTGCCATTTTTGATATAATGATCAGCGCGTCACGACGCGCCAGATTCAGTGTCAGAAGTATAGCCCTGGGCACGGTAAAATACCCTCCGCGATAAACCTATTTTTCATTGTTAACTGGGGCTTAGGCCTGCATAAAACTGCCGCGTGACGGAAAACACGGCAGTGCCGAGAATGGTATCGTGTACCCGAGGTTATGACGTTGCCGCGCTGAGCGGCCACTGGTAAAGTAGCGCACGCTCGCTGACCAGCTCAAGAGCATCATTTCGCCGACAGGGCATGGCTGGCATCGATGCTGGGCGAAGGTAAATAACCGGAGGGGACTGAGGCCGGGTGACAACGAAGGTGCAGGCGAGAACTCGGGCAGGACAGCTATTCCATCGGCCGAGCTTGCCGAAAACCCAGTCACCCTGGGGGCTAAAAGAATAATAACCGCACCGAGTGTCCCCGAGCCGCAGCGATCATGCGCGCTGCTATCGTCACAGGCTGGCAGGGCTGCAGCCGACCGCACAGACAACGGGAAAGAAAAAAGCGCCAGTAACCTGACGGCCATATGCCGCAGTGCATAGCCGACAGGCGGCACCGTTTCGTGGCCGTCAATTTACAGTTGTACGCGGGGATTTTCGCCTACAAAATCAAATGCCTGCGATTGCCAATTATTGGACGACAGAACGTAGGTAAAAGCTCTCTCTTTAACAGCCTGATCGGTGCTCACCAAGGCATGTCGTCTACAACCAGCAGGCGTGACGCGCGATCTCATCACCGAAAAAGGTCGAATGGGGCGAAGGCACCTGGACCACCGACTTTCCCGGTTTCAGTACCAGAAGAACATCCACTCTGACGAACTGACTCTCGCGCGGCGGTGAAGGCCGCGAAGCGGCTCGAAAAATTCAACCTCTTGCTGTTCGTCAATCGCGCGAGAAGTTAACCTCTTTTGAACAGAAGTTCCGCCGCCTGCGGCGCAACAAGAAGCCCGTTTGTCGTGGTCAGCTTTATTGACGACCCGCGGCGAAACCGGGTGGCGATCAAACCATGAGCTCGGCTTCGCGAAAGCCTTTTCGTATCGCTCAATAAGCGTAACATCAAATGAGCTCAAAGAGCAGGTCTAACCTTCACCGGCGGCAAAGTTCTACCGTAAGGACGAAGATGTCATCTTTGAAAAAGCCTCCCGAACTGCGTATCGCGATTCTGGGCAAACCCAATGCCGACGAGTACCTTCTTTAATACCATCACCAGGTAAAGAGCGCGCCTGATCTCGCCGTTGGCCGGCACCACGCGCGACAGTATGCTGGGATTTTTTCACTTTGAAAACCGCCTGATCGAGATTGTCGATACCGCCGGTTTGCGGCGCCAACGCAACGTGGTGGAAGATGCCGAATCAGTCAGCGTGAAGCGCGCGCGTGAAGCCTGGCGCTCATTCGACGTCGTTTTTACCAGTGGACTACGCCGACAACCTTGACAAACAAAACAAGACGCTCTTTGCCCTGATCGCCGATACCGGCAAACCGCTGATCACATCATCAACAAGTACGATATCATTCGCGACGACAACGACACCAAGGCTGGTCGCGGCGCTCGCCGATACAGAAAGGCCTTCTGGAAGTTCCCCGGTTTTCATCAGGCGCCGAAACGGGTGAAAACTGTACCAAGGCTGCCGCCAAGGCATTCGAGCTAAAGCACAGGTATTTGAAAAGATCCAGCACACCGAAGCTCAACAACCTGCTCAAAGAGCTTTCAGCCGAGCCACCTGCTCACGAACCAGAACGTCAAACTCAAGTACATCACGCAGGGCACGCCGCTGAACCGTTTCATACTCTTCACCAACAAACCTGTCGCGATGCCTGTCAGAACGCCACCTGAACTCGAACTACGCAAGCGGCTCAACATGACCGAAGTACCGATTCTGCTGCAGGTGCGCACGGAAGAGAGGAAAGAAGTAGGGGGCGCATTCGGCTTTTTCGTCACCACGCTGCTAGCCACCGGCGCAGCCCTGCTCTGCTTCCGCTGGCCCTACCACTCTACCCTGCTTTCGCTCGCGGTATTTGGTGTCTGGCATGTCTTTCGCGAATACGAATTCTGGTTCGCCGAAGTGCGCATTCTGCGCCGGCGTAAGCAGTACCCACCGCTGATTGTCGCCGGTGCTTTCGCGTTCGGCGTCGCAGAAATTGCGCTGCTTGCGCCGCGCCTGCCGACCGACGGGTATTCGGCTCTGACACTGCTCTACCTGTTTGCCATTGCGTGGCTCGCTGTGCTCGTTGCGGCACAGCCAAACAGGCATTACCTGCTCTCGCTGCCGTTGCTGTTCGCTGCAATGCCGCTGCTACTGCTGGCACCCGTATGGTTCTTTTTCGCCGTGGTCCACACGCACAACCTGTTTCCGCTGGTGACGCTGTGGAAACGCAAAGATCACCCCTGGGGTGAAAGGGTGGTTTGGTTGCTGCTCTATTTTGCACTGCCTGCGTTATTCTTGCTGGTGGGCGCGCAGAGCTGGCTTTCGGCCGAGCCGCTGCCCGAGGCCGTCGAAGCAGCGCTCTTTCGCCGCACCGTGCCGCACGCCTGGCCTTTTGCCGGCACGCTACTCATGGCGCTTTTTGCCTACTGGCAGATACTGCACTATGCACTGTGGCTGCTTGTCCTACCGCGCGCGCAAGCTCCCTCGAAGTTCAGCCGGTTCCCCCAAGAGATTCTCTTCTTTCTCGGGGTCACTCTCGACCACCGCATTGTCGAATTCTTCTTGGTAGGAGCTATCGCGGTCACGGCAGTTTTTTTCCTGTTGTTTCCTGTTCCCACCCTGCACATCTATCTCGCCGTCGCTGCGTCGCATACGTTTATCGAGCTGCCGTTCTGGTTTCGCCGCGGTAATGTGCTTGGCAACGCATGAGGTAGTCCGCAGCGTCACCGCATGAAATCCTTCAGAATACTTTTCCTGTTACCGTGCCTGCTCTTTGCCGACGTTGCCGAAGATGACAGCTACCAGTGGCGCTATCGCATTTCGGCGAGCGCATCGTCACACCTGAAAGAGCAAGGCAAACCGGCCGATAAGTACGACGCCGACAAGGTGATCGACGGGTCTGTCGCAACCGCCTGGTGCGCATCCACCGCTAACGCGACTGATGGCGTCGGCGAATCGATTCAACTGCAGTTCAGGGCACGCCAACTCAAACAGATACACCTGGTAAACGGATATGCCGCTTCGCGGTCGCTCTATTTCGCCAACAACAGAATCAAAAAGGCCCGACTTGAAATAACCAGCTCGACCGGTCGGGGTTTTACCACTACTGTAAATTTTTCTGAAAAATGCAGCAGCTCCACCGCCTCAGCCCCTTGTGCCATTTCACTCGCAGACTACCAGGTCGCACGCTTCAAAGAGACATGCGCTGAGAAAATCGACGTGACGATTCTCGAAGTCTACCCCGGCAAACAGCACCACGATACCTGCATTGCCGAAATTGCACTGCAGGACGACGCAACCTTCTGCAACTGATGCACGCACGCCTGCGCGGTGCCGGCCTGCTCTGCGCATTGGTTACTCTCGGTTCGCTGAACAGTCTCGACCGTTCTGAGAGTTTGCCGCAACTGCAGCGCGAGACGATCAGTGCGCGCGAGATAAGACCCAACCGGTTTGCCGTTGAGGTGACCTATTACATGCACGGTGCAACAGAGACCACCTTGCGGGGAGCGTTTCCGGTGCGGCGGTCTCTGCCCTTGCAGAATTTTCGCGCCTACGTGGGCGGGCGCGAGATCGGCGTCATTGTTGAAGATCTTGCCGGGCGCGAGGCATGTCTTGCCGGGCAATGCTTTGAACTGCTCTACCGCTACCCCATTTCGAGCGACAAATCCGATTGGGTGATGGTCAATACATTTGAATTCGACGCACCCGAATTCAGCTTAAAGGGTTTACCAAAGAGCTACCGTACTTTCGAGTACATACTGCGCACCGGCTCGGCATGGCGCGGCAAAATAGAAGATTTCAAGATGCAGATCCGGTTTCTGAGACCCGTGTGTTCACGCCTGATCACGCATGGCTACCGCGGCAAATGCCTCGGTGAAAAGACGTGGCAGACACAGATCAGTGACTTTGAACCTGACCGGGATATCCTGCTGCGTGTGCCTGAGGTCAGTCAATAAAAGCTGCAGGCAAGACGTTAGATCTCTTCTCCCGCCTTCGCGCCATCTGCAAGCGGTGGCTGCGGGCCCTGCTGCGCGGGTTGTGCGTGCGCCCGCTGTATATCAAACAGCCGCGGCATCTCTGATCTGACAGCGAGACTCTTGCCCACTGATTCTGCCTCTTGCGCGAGCGCTTTGTCGAATAACCACTCGGTGACGGCCATGCGGGCGGCAAGGTCGCGCGTTTCGATCAGCATCTGTTCGCGCGCGTGCGTGTACTCGTGGTACGCCTTGTCGTGCATGAGTTGAAAGCCACACTTCACGTCGGCGAGGCCCAGGCAGGGCGATGGCCGGCCCGTGTACGTCGAATGCGCAAGGCCAGTGGTGTGCCCGATGCGCAACTTCCAGGTCGCATGCGCGGCGTGAAAGTCGCTCAGGTAGTTGCGGATGTATTCGAGAAATTCGGCCGGGGAAAGCATCGCGTTCGAAACATCTTTCGCCATGGTCGTCATGTCGCCAAAAAGCGAACCCTGGTCGAAGTCCTTGATGATGACGACTGCCAGCTGGCGGTGTGCGCGGCGTTCTGCGCGCAACAGCGAAAATATCTTCTCGCGGCTTTCGTTCACCCGGCCCCTGAGCGATGGCATATCCTGGTCAAAGACGACGATAGCTGCGCCGTGCTTCAATTCACGCAGCAGGGCCTGCGAAGAATCGACAGCCACGGGATTAAAACCGTACAAAGAAAAAATCCCACTCGCCTGCCTGCGCAGTGCTTCGGGTAAAAATGCCAGCACCACTTCGCCAAAAGCCGCCGACGCGGTAAGCTGTATCAATTGTGCCGCTGTCGTGAGAAAATCTTCAAAAGAGATGAGGCAGGTCAGGCCGTGATCGAGCGCGGTGCGGTAGGCATGTGCGGCCGAGTTGCCGCAGCAGACCAGCAGCGCTGTAGGCTCAAGGCTGTCGAGCTCTGCAGCGTGGTGAATGAAGGTTGTGCGCGCAGGGGTCAGTGCCGGGTGCAGAAGCTGCAGCGCGTGGATGCGCTCGCGGTCAGCGGCGGATGCCTGAAAGAACACAATGCGTTCAAAAGCATACGCCATCTGATGTGACATAATCCTGACGCGCCGCACAGGTCGTCAACGAGGTTTGTCCCGTTGGTTCTGGCTGCGCCTGCAGCCAGAACCAACGGGAACATTTTACTTGCCGGTATAATCAAACCCGGGCTCATTGGATAATGAGCATATTAAAGCTTTTCACCTTTAACCTCATTCTTGCATCTGCTGCTTTTGCTGCAACAGTTGTCACGAGCAACGAGCGCATTGCAGGAACAATAACGGGAAAAACGAAAACCAGCGTCACTATCAAGATGGATGACGGAAATGAGCGGACCATAGACCGCAGCCGCATCGTTCAGATATTTGATGATAATGGCGAGGTTCTCTACACGTCGCCCGCACTCATCACACCGACTCCCGGCACCGGCCGATGCCGCGCCAGAACCAGGGTACCATCAACATGACGGACTTTACCTGCGTTTCTTGCTTGGAATGGGCTCCCTCAGTTTCAGTGAATCACCAGTTTACACGAATGGAACCGGAAAGCTGAGCGCGTCTGGCCCCGCCAGCTTCTTCGCCTTTCATCTGGGCTTTAGCCTGACTGATAATGTCATACTGTACGGCGCGTTGAACGGTTACTCGGCCTCAAACCCAGACTATTCATTAAATGGCACGAGCCTGACTGCGACAAGCAGCAATACCTTGGGCCTCAGCTCATATGGCGGCGGCCTCGCGCTTTATCTGGATTCACTCAACGCATATCTGAGCGCGGATATCGGCACAGCAACCACCCGCCTGACCGCGGGCAGTACAAACACGAGTTCAAAATCTGGAATTGGTGTAAATGTCCAGATTGGAAAGGAATGGTGGGTCTCCAAAAACTGGGGGCTGGGTGCAGCTCTCTTCTATCATTATAGCAGCATGGACGACGATGTCACCGGAAGCGTCATCCCGAGAATTACGAACAGTGTTATCGGTGTGGCATTCAGTGCGACTTACAACTAAACACGGTTAATGCAAGACGGCCTTTGGCCGTCTCGGATGATCTTTACAACCTGTTTGCGACGCACAAAAGGTCGCATGGCTAGAACGGAATTCCTCTTTGATAAGAAGCCCGAGCCGCACCTCGCGCGCACGGCTGAAATTCTCAAGAAACACCCCGAGATGAAGAAGTTCATCGGGAAAAAGAACCCGTGGAGCGCGGCAGTGATCCTATTCACCGTAGCGCTGCAGCTCACCATTGCCTGGTTTCTGCGCGAGCAGGAATGGTACATCATTCTACCCGCCGCCTGGCTCGTCGGCACAATCATCAACCACAGCTACATCGGCCTTCTGCACGATGCTTCGCACGGCCTGATTTTCCGCGGCAAATTCTGGAACGATGTTTTCGGACTGATCGTCAATGCCCCCATGCTCGTCCCCTCTTACGTTTCGTTCAAGAAGTACCACATGAAGCACCACGCGTTCCAGGGTGTCTACGAGCTCGACGCCGACCTGCCCGCACTGTGGGAGGTCAAGACGGTAAAAAATATCTGGTACCGCAAGATGCTGTGGCTCGCGTTTTATCCGCTGATCCAGACACTGCGCACGATGCGCGTGCGCGAAGTCGCCTTCTTCGACGGCTGGGTGCTCGCTAACTGGGTCACCACTTTTGCGACGGATTTTCTCGTGTTCTATTTCATGGGCCCGATGGCGTTTCTCTACGTTGCTCTATCGTTCTGGTTTGGCTTTGGCCTCTCGATCGTCGGCGGCCGCCTGATACAGGAACACTACATGGTGGCAGAACCGCAAGAAACCTACAGCTACTACGGCCCGCTTTCGCTGGTGTCATGCCACGTCGGCTACCACAACGAACACCACGACTTTCCGTCTGCAGCATGGAACTACCTGCCACAAATCCGCGCGGCGGCGCCGGAATTCTATAACAATATCAAGTACCACACCTCTTGGGGCGCACTCGTGCTGAAATTCATCTTTGACAAGAACATGTCGCTCGCCAACCGCGTGGTACGCAAAGAACGCGGCGGCGTGGGCCTCGACGACGAAGTTATACCGGATGTAAGAATTGCAAATGCTTAGCCTCTCCCCCTCCGCTTCGCTCCCCCCCCTCTCCTTAAGGAGAGGGGCGCTTGCGCTTGGGCGCAAGCCCAAGGGGGGGGTGAGGTGATCGACAGATACTCAACTCCCGAAATTCGCAAGCTTTGGTCGCTGCAGCGCAAGTTTGAGGTCTGGCGCGACATTGAAATTGCTGCTTGTGAGTACTGGCACACGAAAGGCAACATAACCGATGCCGAGCTCAATGACATTCGTACGAAGTCGACCTTCACCGTAGAACGGGTGAATGAAATCGAAAACGAAATCCATCACGATGTTATTGCTTTTTTGACTGCCCTGGCCGAGAATATCGGCCCGGCATCGCGCCATGTGCATTTCGGCCTGACCTCATCTGATATCGTTGATACAGCGCAGATGGTGCTGATTCTCGAAGCGGGCGCGCTGATCGACAAGGCGCTGGGTAAAACACTCACGGCGCTCTATGACTTCGCGCAGAAACACAAAGACCTCGTCGTTGCCGGCCGCACGCATGGTGTACACGCTGAGCCTACAACGCTGGGCTTAAAATTCCTCGGCCACTATGCGGAACTTTCGCGTTCTCGCGACAGGCTGCGCCACGCGCTCGACGACTGCCGCTACGGAAAAATTTCCGGCGCCGTTGGTACCTACTCGCAGATGCCGCCCGAGCTCGAGGCATATGTGCTCGGAAAATTCGGCCTTAATGCCGAACCCGTCAGCACGCAGGTAATCCCCCGCGACCGCCATGCGTACTTTTTGCAGGCCATCGCACTCACCGGGCAGGCGCTCTACCGCCTGATGCAGGAAATTCGACTGCTGCAGCGTACCGAAGGCCGCGAACTCGAAGAACCATTCCAGAAAGGGCAAAAAGGTTCGAGCGCGATGCCGCACAAGCGCAACCCGATTCTTGCCGAACGCATCTGCGGTCTCGCGCGCGTACTTTCGGGTTATGCCACCACGGGCGAATACAACATCGCGCTATGGCATGAACGTGACATCTCGCACTCCGGCGCTGAGCGCGTGATTTTGCCCGACGCAACGGCAGTCATCGAATACATGCTCATCAAGTCGACCTTTGTGGTCGAGAACCTGCACGTGCATGAGAAGAACTGTGAGCGCGTGCTCGATGCGACGCATGGCCTGCTGTTCTCGTCGCGGGCACTACTGACTGTCACTGCGAAAACCCAGATGAGCCGCGAAGACGCCTACGCAATTGTGCAGGCGGCAGCGATGGCAACCTGGGAGAACCCGGCAGAAGGCAACCTGCGGCAGCGGCTTGAGTCTAACCCCAAGCTGTCTGTGATCACGAAAAAGGACTGGGACGAAGTTTTCGACGCGCGGTCATTTTTGACGCACATCGATACGATATTTGGGCGGGTGCCCAAGCCCAAATGATCAATCCGGCCGCAGGCCGGATTGATCATTTAAACCGGATATTTCGACTTAAATTCTTCTTCAGTAATAAAAGAGAAGAAACTCATTAACCCGGCGACTTTGAAGATCTTTTCAATCATCGGCTTGATGCCGGTCAGGTGCACGGTACCGCTCTGTGCCTGGACTGCATTCACAATCTTGATGAGCACTCCAATACCGCTGGAATCGATGTAAGAGACGTCATTGAGTTGCAGTATCAGCTTTTCGCCGGTTTTGAGCGGGATCGCGTCAGTCTGGCTCTTGAGCTCGACCGAAGTATACATGTCGAGGCTGCCCTTTAGGTAGACGACATAATATCCCGCTTTTTCGTGAACCTTAATATCCATTCAATAACCTCTCATCTGCGGGTGGTGTAAATATCGTTTACACTACATATCTGCATCTGTCACGTCGATAATAGATTACCATGAGACGCCAAGCATTTATTTTATTTTGCCTATCCCTGGCTGTTCCCATGGCCGGTGTGTCTGCCCAGATGAACGGCACGGGCGACCTCAGCCATCCGACGGTTGATGAACTGCACCAAAAACTGAATGAGCTGGTGAGCCGGTTCAAGGCAGACGAAGACCAGAAACGCAAGAATGCTGCGGCGGCCAAGACCCAGGGTGATAAGCCCAAAGACGAGGGTCCTGCAGACGAATTCCGCATTATTCTCGATCGTGGCGGCAAGCGCACAGCCGGCGACAAAGACAACCCGGTCGTCCTCGAAGAGGTCATCATGAAGATGAACGGTGCGAACATCTCTTCGATCGAGATGCGCTATGAAGAGGCCGCCATGCGCCGCCAGTTCATGCACAAACGTTCCATCAAGAACGATGACATCCGTAAAACCAGCTATGGCCACCTGCTGCTCTACTACCATGCGCAGGGCGATACACCCAAGTCAGAAGTTTTGGTGAACATGAGTTCAACAGACCGGGCCAAACTGCTCGCGATCTATATCGACGGCCTGCTCAGGGCCATACGTGACCTTGACGACCGCGTCCTGGCGGCGAAAAAGATGTCTGGCAAAAAGATGAACAGCGCCCTCAACATGGGCATTCGCATCAAGTAATGCACCGGGCGCAGATTTTTATACTCGGCACCGCCGGGGCCCTCGCGACGATCGGTTACCTTCTGGTTGCGCTCAATAAAGACTCGCTCGGCGCTGTCTCGCTCACGACCTACATCGGTATCGTCGTCATGGCCGTGGCGATGAAACTTTCTGGCTATCTGATTACCGGCCCGCGCCATGCCATCGAGGGCAAGCAGTACGGCGACGTCATGGACTGGGCGATGCTGCTCTTCGTCTGGCCGAGTTACGTGACGCCGCTGATCGTCATGCCCCTCATTATTGGTAACGTGGGGCTGATCTTCGCCCTTTTTGCAGTGGGCATCGGCCTCTTCGCCTTCATCGCTACCTGGGGTCTCAAGATCAGCGTGGATCGTCTTCGGGGACGCCGGCGGCACGCGAAGTGGTTCTATTTTATCCCTTCATTCCTGTATTCTGTACCGGCATTGATTATTGGCTGGTTTGTCGTCGGCAGGTTTGCCTCTGACCTGACGATTCTCCGCGTAGCGAACTATGGTGGCCTGCTGCTGGGAGCTTTCTTTAGCTTCTACTGTATCAAGCTCGCTCTCTTCGATCTGTTCACGTGGGATGTCCGCCGCTATAAGCTGATGGATCTCGTACCGCTCGTGACCGTTGTTGGTTTTGTCGTCGTCATTGCAGAAATCGCGCTGCCGCTTTTCGTCGGCAAAGCCGAACAGATGTACCTGCTCTATACGCTGAGTATTTTTGCCCTGGCCTGCGCACAGGTACTCGGCGTCCTGTCAGTAACGCGCCGGGCGAAGTTTTGAATGACAGCCTGTGCACCTTACGCGTCGGGGTGCAGCCTGATAGTGTGCAGGCGCAATACCAACAGTGAGTAACACCGCATCGCCTGAGCAACGAATCTTTACCAGCCTGCGAACCTTTGACTTTCCTGAACTCAAGCTGGAAAACGGCGAAGTCCTGAAAGAAGTACGTGTTGCTTACGAAACTTACGGCGAGCTGAATGCCGCGCGCAGCAATGCAATCCTGATCACGCACGCGTTTTCCGGCGACGCGCACGCGGCGTTTTACCACGAAGGTGAAAGCCGCCCTGGCTGGTGGGACAACATGATTGGTCCCGGCAAAGCATTTGATACGAACCGCTATTTTATTATTTGTTCGAATGTCATTGGTGGCTGCGCGGGTTCGACCGGCCCCTCGTCGGTGAACGCGGCAACCGGCGCGCCTTATGCACTCGATTTTCCACAGATTACCATCAAAGACATGGTGAATGCGCAGAAGCGTCTGGTGGAGCACCTGGGTATTGAAAAGTTATACTCAATTGCAGGCGGCTCGATGGGCGGCATGCAGGTTCTGCAGTGGCTGGTAAGTTACCCGCATGCCATGAAATCGGCGATACCTATCGCGACGACTGCACGCCATTCGCCGCAGCAGATCGCCTTCAACGAGGTAGGTCGGCAGGCGATCATGGCTGACCCCAACTGGAATGGCGGCAACTACTATAGCCGCGAGATACCGCGCGCCGGTCTTTCGGTTGCCCGCATGGTCGGGCACATCACCTACATGAGTGAAAAATCGATGGCTGAAAAATTCGGCCGCCGCACAAAGTCTGACCAGGACCATACCAAGTTCCACGCTGACTTCGAGGTCGAAGGTTATCTGCGCAACCGGGGGGATTTTTTTGTCCGGCGCTTTGATGCAAATTCGTATCTCTACATCAGCAAAGCGATGGATCTTTTTGACGTCTCAGAAGGCCGCCCATTAAGCGAAAAGTTTTATGAGCTCGAAGCAAAACTGCTTGTCCTGGCCTTCAAGTCTGACTGGCTTTACCCGGCCTACCAGTCGCTCGAAATCGTTTCAGCGTGCAAGATCGCCGGTGTACCCGTGACCTACCTGGAAATCGAGGCGCATTATGGCCATGACTCTTTTCTTGTCGAAACGGAAACACAGTCGCGGCTGGTGAAACACTTTCTCTCCCGCGTTGAAGTGGCCGAATAATATGGAACTCCCCATCGTCGAACTACAGACCGAGCGCATTGACTATCGCATCATCCTGACTCTGGTCGGGGCGAAAAGCCGCGTGCTCGACATGGGCTGCGGCGACGGCGAGCTGCTCTACCTGCTCAACAAGAACCTGGAGACACGCTCACAGGGTATCGAGATTGACCATGAACAGATCATGCAGTGCGTCGAACGCGGCATCAACGTACTGCTCGGTGACCTGGACAGCGGCCTGACCGACTTCAAGGACAACTCGTTCGACTACGTGATCCTGAACAATGCACTCCAGGAACTGCGCTACCCGGACGACGTCATTACAGACGCCCTGCGCGTCGGCAAAAACCTGATCGTCGGGTTCCCGAATTTTGCCTACTACAAGGCACGGCTGCAGTTCTTTTTATCCGGGCGCACCCCCGTCACACCCTCGCTCCCTTTTGCCTGGTACGAAAGCCCCAACCTGCACCTTTTGACGATAGACGACTTCAAAGCCTACTGTGCCGAACGGGGTTTTCGCATTCTCAGCGAACGGTACGTGCGTAACCAGAAAGAGATCTATTTTCGCCCGAATTTGCTCGCCCAATGGGGCATTTTTCTGATCACCCGGTAGGGCCTCGCGCGTCGACCGCAATACACTTGACGCACTAATCCCATTTGCTCTTCAGCTTCTCTAATGGATCTGGAGGAACTGGAATCCCTAAAGCGTGAGAATGCCTCACTGAGGCAAACGATCCGCGGTTACGAGACCGTGGTAAGGCTCAACGACGAAGAAATCAACCAGCTGGAACAGATGGTCGCCATGTACGAGCGCATCATCGAGTTCAGCCGCGCCGAGCTGATACAGGCGCGCGAAGAGAGAAAGGCCAGTGAACAGTTGTCCGGGCTTACACGCGAAGAACTGATGAGCGCGAAAAAAACCGTAGAAGCGTCGGAGAGCGTCTCGCAAATGAGCCGTTCCGAGTTGCTCGATGCATTAACCCGCATCAAAGAACTCGAGATAGAAAACAAGCGTTTGAAAGAACAGCGCCTTGCGGCCGGCGGAAAAATAAACAGCTGAGATGGATGATTTAGTAACCATACTGCTACTCGGCGGTATCATCGGGGTCATCGCGATCTTTGGTTACTACGTCGTACGAACATACCTTGTTCCCAAGCGGGTCGAAGAACTCGCTGAAATGATCCGGCAGGGACATACTGGCCCGGCAATCAGCAAGCTCATTAAGATGATCGAAGAGAACGAGCGAGATCCATACCTGCACTTCTTGCTTGGCGAAGCCTACGCACGGCAAAACGACTTTCAATCTGCCGCGACCGAATACCGGCAAACGATCAAGATCAGCAAATGGAGCGCACAGGTGAAAGAAGCTGTGGTGCGCTCGCGGCTTGCCAAGATCTACATGCAGAACCGTAATTTTGACGAAGCCAAGAAAGAATACCTCATTCTGACGAGGCTCGATGGGTCAAACAACGAGAATTTCTACCAGGTCGGAGTGCTCTTTGAAACTGCAGGCCTGAACGACAAAGCCCTGCCCTATTTCAAGCAGTCGGCCAAACTGAAACCCACGCACGGCGATTCATTTCACCATATCGGCATCATTGAGTACAATACCGGCAACCTGAACGACGCGAAGCTTGCTTTGACCGAAGCGGTTAAGCTGAATCCCAACCTGCACAGTGCGCACTACTACCTGGGCATGTGCCTCAAGAACCAGAAAGACTATGACTGGGCTGTGCGCGAATTCGACCTGGCGTCGAAAGATGAGACACTGAAAGGCCGCGCGCTGCTGGCGAAAGGCTTAAGCCTCATGGAAAAAGGCCAGTTGCCCACCGCGCAGGTCGAACTTGAAAAAGGTCTTTTGACGGCACCCAAGGGGTCAGAGCTCGAACTCAACCTGCGCTACGCCATTGCCGCCTGCGCCGAACGCAAACGCGACTTCCACACGGCGATTTCCAACTGGGAGCGCATCACTGATGTGAATCCAAAGTTTCGCGATGTGAACGATAAGCTGAAGGCCTACGAAGAATTCCGTACAGACGACACGATTAAAGACTTCATGATCGCTCCACCCGGAAAATTTGAAGCGCAGTCGCGGGCAATCGTCGAAGCGCTCACCTTCAAAGTTGTCGACCTCAACGTCATCGATGACTCAGAAGTGCACGTGCTGGCGACCGAAGAAGAAGGTAACCGCCGTAACAGCAAGAAATCCAATCGGCTTATCTACATACTGCGCACGACAGACATGATACCCGAACGTACGGTGCGGCAGCTGCACGAAGAAATGCGCACCAAGGGCGCCAACAGGGGCGCATGTATCAGCACTTCAGAATTTTCCAGCCAGGCACATGCCTTTATCCAGTCACGACCGATCGAACTCTATGACCGCAAGCAGCTGATCCAGTTGCTGCGCGCAATCTGACCGTGGCAAAAGATTCTGCCGACGCGGAAAATTTCTCCCGGCTGCTGAAGGCAATTCTGCCCGGCGAACTCGAAAGTCTGCAGGCACAGGACTGGCAATCCACCCCGCTGCCGGGCGAGGCAGTTTACGCCCGCTTTGAAAAACCGGCTGGTATCACCGGCCTGGGCGGCGCGCTGCCGTTTTTAGAAACCCACAAAGGCGAGAATCCCGAGGGTTTCACCTGGACGCGCAGCGACAACCTGGCACGTTTTTTGACAGAGAACCGTTCACTCTGCCGCTCGTACCTGACACTGGCGCGCGCCGACCGGCTGGCGCTGCACGGAGCGCCCGGCCAGGCCCAGCTGCTGCAGGTAGCCGCAGAGACCGCCGGTGCCGAAGCGGCTGCTTTCGCCATCTTTCTCGCGACACGCGCAGCCGCGTCTGGTAACAAGGTACTGCTCGCCGATGCAGACGATAAAAACCAGTTTGTCTTTTCACTGCTCGGCTTTGCCGACATGCCGCCGGTACTCACGGAAAACCTGCAGAAGCCTTCTTCATTCCGCACCGATCTCACACGCTGCATCACCAAGGCCTGGCAGGGAGTCGATTATCTCAATTTGCAGGCGACCAGCCTGCGCTGTTTTAGCGATAACGAAATCAGCCGCATCTGCGGTTTTCTCGATGCCGACTATGACACGATAATCATTTACTCGGGAAGGCGCGCGGCACCGTGGCTCAGCCTGAATGCAGCGCTTACCTTCTCGATCTGTGCTCCCTCGCTGAAAGGTGAAATGGCTGCGCTCGCACGCCACGCCGGCTCGCCCCACCTTGTGCTTATGCGCCGCGGTGAAGATTATTATTTTCCCTGGCTGACTCCTGAGTTTGGCCGCATGGTACCTGGCGACCGCTGGCAGACCCTGCCCGCAAACCTGAACGTGCTTGCGGGTTTTGTCGACCGTGCGCTGTCAGCCAGGCGCCTCGTCATTGGCGATGGCGATCTGGGGGGAGCTCTGAGCGTTCTGAACGGTGCGGCGCTGTATTGCCGGCTGAGCGGCACTGAAGCAGGCCAGGCCGACAAGACAGTCAACGGCCTGCAGAACCGCCTGCGGGCTTATTACCCGCGCGATACTTTTTTCAGTGCCCGATCGGCGAAACGCGCGCTTGCCCGCCTGCAGCTGCTGCCTGTCAGCGTCTTACTGGAAATCAACGGTCAACCGCAGCTGGTCAGCCTGCCGGCTTCACCCGAACTACTGGCGACGGCGGTTTTTCCGCAGGGTGTTATACCGGCTCTGCAGGCAGATAATGTACGCGTGAGCGCAGCTGGTCCTGGCGGTATCGACCGCTTTCGTACGCTGGCGTTGCGCGGCCAGGCAGCGGAAGTCTATTCTGCGGAGCGCCTGCGGTTACAGAGGCCCAACGCACTCGCCGCGTTGCTCGAACAGATGCAGCCGTAAATACCGTGCTCAAGGCCACAGCGATGATGAAACGAATTCCATTTATACTCCTCTTCTGGCTGGCAGCATGCCAGAAGCCGCCTGAATTCGTTCTGCAGGGCTACTTCTTTGTCGGCGCAGCCGATGAAGCCGCAGCGCAGCGCGAGAACCCGGTTCTGGTCGCAACGGCAGCCTCGGTAATCGAGTCGATCATTGCCGAAGACCGCGAGAAGCTCCTCAGCTTCGTGAATACCAAAGAGGGAGCAATCATTGACGCCAAAGCCTTCGTCAGTTATGAACAGGTCCGCAGTGCGCTCTATGACAAATCAGCAATTCTCAGCCGCGTACTCTGGGACGACAAGTACTGGAAAGAAACCGCACCTGGGGACAACGTGCGCAGCTACAGGACGGTTTTTTCACGTGCGGGCGAGATTAAGCTGGGACTCTTCTGGTATTCGCCCACTGAATGCGAAGTGCGTATTGACTTCAAGGGACGCCCGTCTATGGGCCTGATGGGCAACCTCATCTTCCGCAAACGCGGCGATCGCTGGTACCTGATGAATTTTTTCTAGCAGGTTCCGGAAAAACTCCCGCGCCGGCTGCAGACGCCGCGATTCGCGATGCGAATCGCTCGCAAAACGGCCATAAATGGCCTGTCTGCAGCCTTGCGCGGTTTCCGGAACCTGCTATTGGCTCCTGAAAAAGGAGCCAATAGCTACGGCTAACGCCGCAGGACAAATTGCAGTGCCCGGAAAGAGTACTCGCAGAAATAAGGGACTGCACTGGCCAGAAGCCCGGCAATGACCGCGGGCATCTGCGTTTCATCGGTGGCAAATAATACAGATGCGCCCGGCCAAAACTGCCAGACCGCAAAACCCAAAAACATGCTGGCCACTGCGGTAGTGGCGTTGTGACGCCGGGCATAAAAACCGAACAGGAAGGGCAGCAGCAGGGCGACGAGGCCGATCGCTGAAGATTCGGTGACGAGGTTATGGATATGCCGGTTCGCCAGGGTCATTTGCAATGCCCAGAGCGCAATCGCTACCGTACTGATACGCGATAAGAGCAGTAATTTTTTTTCGTCGCGAACGAACCTGGCCAGCAGGTTCTCGCCCACCAGTACCGAGGGTGCCAGCAGCGCCCCGCTCGCCGTACTCAGTATCGCCGAAACAAGGGCTCCGAAAAAAAGGATCTGCACCCAGACCGGTGTCTTTAGCTGTATCAGCTGCGGCAGCAAAAACTGCATATCTGCCGGCAGTTCGCCTTTCGAGAGCAGGCGCACGGCTACGAGCCCCAGGAAAAGCGGAATCATCGCCACTGTCAGATAGAGCAGGCCTGCAACGATGGACGAAACCGCGGCGACTCGCTCGTTTTTGGACGACATCACCCGCTGAAAGACATCCTGCCCGGGAATCGAGCCCAAACCGAGCACGATCCAGAGTGAAAAATACTGCAGCCACGATACTTTACCCTGCGGTAGAAAAGAGAAATGCGATTGCGGCACGTTGACCATAACCGCATTCCATCCACCGGCCTGCTGCAGAAGATAGAAAAATACGGCGGCAAGCCCGGTGACAATCAGCGTCATCTGCAGGGTATCAGTCAGAGAAACAGCCCACATTCCCCCCATGGTGGTGTAGAGGGTCACCAGCAGACCCATGGCAACGATCGCCATTTCCAGCGATACGCCCGTAATCGTATGAAAGACGATACCCAATGCAAGAAACTGGGCTGCAACCCAGCTGACATACGAAAAGACGAGAATTACTGAAGCGACCACCTCTGCCAGCGCACCGTAGCGGACGCGAAAAAAATCACCGAACGTGGTGAGGTTCATGCGGTAGAGACCGCGTGCGAACAAGGCCCCCACCAGAATCAGGCAGAGCGCAGCACCAAACGGTTCTTCAATAACGCCGAAAAACCCGGACTGTACAAAGTTGGCGGAAGACCCGAGTATTGTTTCTGAGCCAAACCAGGTCGCAAAAACCGTGGCGGTGGCCATGAAGTAAGACAGGTGTTTGCCCGCGAGCGCGAAGTCCCGGTGATCACGCACACGGCGCGACGCCCAGAAGCCGATCAGTAACGTCACGACGAGGTACGCTGTGACGCCCGCGATGAGCATTCCCTAATTTTTCCGTGTCAGCAGGAAATAGAAATTATCGCCTTCGCCTGCTGGCTGATTAAAACCGCCGATACCGATCGCGTGCTGCGGTGAAAGCACCTTGATTTCATCGTACAGCAGATCTTTGACAAAGCCCGGCAGGTTTGCCTGGCCATAATCCATTGCGAGGCAGTCAGTATCGCGCCAGCGTGACCGGCTTCTGGCCGTCACAAATTCACCGGCGGCAAAGCGCGGATCGAAAAAGTACCAGATGCCGCTACCATCGCCGCGGAAGGAAATTCCAAAGGGTGTGAGGTCGAACATCAGCCACTGGCTGAGAAAGTTGAATGGTTTGTACTTGCCTGCATTTTCAATACGGGTAAGCCATGTGCCCGTATAGTCGCCGGGCGAGAGAGCAGGTGCTGCAGCCTCGCCACAGAAGCGGCGCTCGAGCTCCGCTTCGCTCATCGAACGAAATTCGGCGATCAGGCTATCAGCGGTCATAGACGTAAAATCCCCGGCCGCTTTTCTGGCCCAAATGACCTGCTTCAACCTTCTTACGCAAGAGCAGGCAAGGACGGTATTTTGTATCCTGGTAGTTTTCGTAGAGTGTCTGCGTTACGGCAAAGACTACATCCAAACCGATAAAGTCAGCCAGCTGCAGGGGCCCCATCGGGAAATTATAGCCAAGCTTCATGGACGTGTCGATTTCTTCTGCCGTCATCAATCCCTCTTGCAGCGCAAAGATTGCCTCGTTCAGCAGCACAATACCCAGGCGCGAGGTGATAAACCCCGGGGCATCTTTGCAGACGACCGCAGTCTTGTCGAGACGGGCAGCGACTTCGCGGGCCAGCGCAAGGGCCGAGGGTTCGGTCGCTTCTGTCGTGATAATCTCGAGCAGTTTCATGACACGCGGCGGATTGAAAAAATGCAGGCCAACGACCCTACCCTGGCGGCGGGGGTTGACAGCTGTCGAAAGCGTCGTAATCGATAATGAAGAAGTATTGCTGGCGAAGAGCGAGTTGTCATGCGCGCGCAGGTCAAACTCGTTAAAGATCTTTTTCTTCACTTCGATGTTCTCGGTCACTGCTTCGAGCATCAGGTCGTAGTGCAGCTGCGCCTTGCCAAAGCCGGCAAGGATATTCAATCGCCCGTTCGTGTCGACAAATGTCTTACCGGCCTTCTCGTCGCGTTCTTTGTCCTTCGCTGCCCACTTCTCGAAACTCTCGGCAGCCTGGATGCGCACCTTTTCGTTGGTGTCCATGACATCGACCTGCGCTTCGGGGTACGAACGGGCAAAGATGTAGGCGATGCCTGCCCCCATAGCACCGCCACCGGCGATTAAAATCTTTTGCAGTGGTGGGTTATTCTGTCCGGCAGTTGCGCTATGAGAAACAGCCGATGGGCTCTGGGTTTGCATACGCCAGTCGAAAACTGTCACTTAGGGCGACAACGCTTCGATGGTACCGGGTCTGCCAGTTTTCGGCCGGCTGGCGCTCACTTGGTCAACATCGCGTTTACCGGACTCCAGCTCTTCTGGTCTTCAAGCCCTTCATACTCGGCAATACGGCGCAGCAGCAGGTTCGCAGACTTGTCATCTGCGCGCAGTTCCAGTATGCGCAGGCAAAACTTCTTGGCAGTTGCCATGTCGCGGGCAATAAAAGCATCGAGACATTGCTCCGAAATTTTTTCCAGCTCGAGATCGGCGGCACTGGCGCCATCGCGGCGGCACAGTATCTCGAAAATTCGCACACCGTGCGATTTTCCTTTTACCGCAACCAGGTCAAGCGTGCGGCCTACAATCTGCGCGCGCACCAGGTTGTACGTGGAATCGCTCGCGGAAATAGCAGTGCCATAGACTTTGTTCACACCTTCCAACCGCGAGGCGAGGTTCACAGTATCGCCCATAACAGTGTAGTTCATCCGCTCGCGCGTACCGATATTTCCGACGACAACCGGGCCCGTTGCAATACCAAACCGTGTGCTCAGGTGACGCGCCCAGTGCCCATATTCAGGCGATTCAGCCATTTGCCGCAGCGCTTCTTTACAGGCCAGCGCAGCCAGGCAGGCACCGATCGCGTGGTTCTGGTCTGCGGCAGGCGCTCCCCAGAATGCCATGATGCCATCACCGATGAACTTGTCGATCGTGCCCCTGTTTTTCATGATTTGCACGGTCATGATTTCGAAATACTTGCCCAGTTTCTGCACCAGCTCGTCGGGTTCTAGCTGTTCGGCAAAACTGGTGAAGCCGGCGATGTCGGTAAACAATACCGTCAGGGTCTCGGTCGAACCTTCGAGCTTCGCTTCTTTACCTGATTTGAGCAGGTCGCGTACCAGGTCTTTCGGTACATAACTTGCGAACGAACGTAATCCCCCTTTCATGTTTTGCAGGTGCTCGTCCATCAGCGAAATTTCTTTGAACGGACTGCTATTAGCTGCGCCGCTCTCGATCTCGAGCCTGCCCACCCGCTCCATATCGAGCGAAATCGAGCGCAGCGGCGAAGAAATCATTCGGGTAAAAAGCCACGCAAGCATTCCCGAGAGTAATATTGCGGCAAAAGAAATCGCATAGGCGCGCTTGTAGTTTTCGCGCACTTCGACGATACCGCGGAAGTCACTTTCGGGAGCAATGATGCCGATATTCCAGAAAAGCCCGTCATCGATCGCGAAACGCGAATAACTCGCTAGAAAACGATCGCCTTCGATCTTTACGTGAAAATTACGGCTCGTCTCGCCTGAACCGTTTGGCGAATCTTTCTGGTCCTGCCGCAGCGCCGCAAAGAATGCCTTGATGTTTTCATCCTGGATATCCGAGACCGTCAGTATACGACCTTCAGCACGCTGGCCGGCTTTTGACACGACCTTCATCGTGGGGTGCCCGAGAATTTCACCGTTCTCTGTATAGATAAAGACGACGCCGCGCTGGCTGACGCGCGCCCGCGCAACAATATCCGACAAGGCGTTGAGATCAAAGTCGATTGAAAACACACCCTCGAGGCGACTACCAGTGTAGACGGGCAGCGAACAGGTTATACCCGGTACTGCCTGCTCATAAAAAATATAGGGGGGAGTCCAGACTCTTTTGCCGGCCTTTTGCGCAAGCTGATAGAATGGCCGTTTGCGCGGATCATAACCCGTGTCGGGCTCAAACTTGTACAGTTTCTGCTGGCCATTCGGCAGCACTTCGTAGTCATAACTGATCGTACGGCCATTGTTGAGCCAGCTCACGTTGAGGCGTGGTGGAGCTCCAGCGGTATCGGGCCTGTACGCGCCGGAAAAGGTACCCCGCTCGTCGCCAAAACTCACCCAGCTGTATTCCCTGTGCGAGCGCAAAAGCTCGGTAAAGTAACGGGCCTGCCAGTTCATATCGCGGCTGAACAGGTTCTTGCGCCAGAGATTTCCGAGTGTCTCTATATCGGGTATTGCTTCCCTGATAATATTACGCGTCTCGTTAATACTTTCTTTTGTTGCTTCGCGGAAAAGGGCCCAGCCAAAATCTTCCATCGTGCGGCGGGTGTTTGATAGAGTGAAGAAGACAATCAAGCCACCGGTGAGCAGAACGAGTGCCGGAATCGCCACGAGCAGGCTCAACCGGAAGCGCGTGCGGCGAGGTATGGTCAAAGCCGTGGCAGGCATCGGTATCGGGTTCTGCAAAGCAAGAGAGTCTGTCGACGCGAAAAAGACAATAGGCTCTGCTAAGGCGGCTTTGCCTTGCCGCGAAAGGATTTGCGGTGGAAGGCAGTTTCACCAAGCTGCATGATTGCCGTCCGGTGCGCCGCCGTGCCGTAGCCCGCATGGCGCTCGAGACCATAACCAGGAAAACGCTCCGCGGCACGCTCGACGAGCGTGTCGCGCCTCACCTTGGCGACAATCGACGCTGCCGATACCGGAAAGTATTTCTGGTCTGCTTTGATATAGGCATCGAGCCTTGGCATCGGTTTCGCCATACCCAAAGCCGGGTATTCAAAGCGGTAATTGCCATCGGCGATAATGCGGATTTCATGCGCGGCGAACGTAGTACGCCGCAGCAGCGTCTGTACCGCGCGGTAGATACCGTAGCGTATCGCTGCGTTGATATTGTACCGATCAATGTAGCGCACCGAAACATGCGCCAGGGCACAGGGCAACGCAGCCTCAAGCAACGGGGCGAGCTTTTCACGCTCGGCTTTTTTGACGAGTTTAGAATCTTTGACTGAGCCAAACCATGACTCGCCGGGCAGGACCGCCCACGCCTCGCGGCTGAGCAGAACCGCACCGACAGTCACCGGCCCGAAGAGCGCTCCCCGCCCCACTTCATCAACACCGATCACTGCACGGTAAGAGTGGTCGTCAGGCTCAAAAAAAAACCGCGCCAAGGCGCGGTTCTCTTCGGTTTCCTGCGGTGAAAGGTTAAGCAGGAGTTTCCGCCGCGGCTTCTGCGGCAGGTGCAGCTTCAGCCGGCTTCGGTTTAGATGCCTTATATGCCTGTGCCTTCGCGAAAAGCGGGTCTTTGACCGGCTTGCGGACGATTTCTTTCAGGCGGCTGTCTTTGCCCGACTTGCCACGCAGGTAATAGAGCTTCGAGCGGCGAACCTTGCTCGAGCGGATCTTCTCTACTTTGTCGACTGTGGGCGCATAGAGAGGGAAAATACGCTCTACACCGACGTCGAAGCTTACCCGGCGGACGGTAAATGTCTTACCTGAACCCTGGTTTTGGATAGCAATGACAAGGCCTTCGTAGACCTGAATACGCTCTTTCTGGCCTTCTTTGATTTTATAGTGCACTCTTACTGTGTCGCCTACGGAAAAGTCGACCGGGCGGTTGACCACGTCGTAGTTCAGCTGTTCGAGAATCTGGTTAAGCATTCGTCCTTTTTTGGGGTTCAGACAGGCCGTCAACCGTTCGACGCATTCACTGCGAACTGCCCAAGGCAGCTCATGACCTGGTTTCTGCCGGCCGCTTTCGCTGCGTAGAGCCAGTGGTCGACCGCCGCTACCGCGGTTTCGGGGTCATCCTGGGGGCTACACTGGTTCACCCCAATGCTCATAGTGGCCCGCAAGCCGCTGGCTGTAACTGGCTCCCCTGCCACTGCCTGCCGTAGGCGTTCGGCAAGGCGTAGTGCTGCCCCGAGGTCGGTCTCTGGCAGCACCAGCAAAAACTCCTCACCACCCCAGCGCCCGGCAAAATCTGCCGCACGCTTCAGCCCCTGGATTCTGCCCGCAACGGTACGCAGCGCGCGGTCGCCGGCGTGGTGACCATGAGTATCGTTGATCAGCTTAAAATGGTCAATATCACATAGAAGCAGACTCAGCGGGCGGTCGTAACGCCGCGCAATCTGCAGCTGCCGGCGCAGGTCTGCTTCAAGGCGGCGGCGGTTGGGTAACCCTGTCAGGGTGTCCGTTGTCGCCTGTCGCTTGAGCGCCCGGTGCATGCGGACTTTCTCGGTTACGTCACTGTAAACCCAGACGTGCCCGCGGTAATCTTGGCCGATATAGATAGGATAATAATTTCGTTCGAGCCAACGACCGTCCTTTAGGGCCAGTATCTCATTGGCAACCCGCCTGCGCTCTGCCAGCCTGCAGGCGACGCCCGCAATAAAAGCTTCAGGATCTGCAAAAGCTGCTTTGGCCGCCTCAGCAGAAACTTCGCAGGGGATGCTGGCAAATTCGGTCGCACTGAGGCCAATGCCGAACATGTCGAGAAATGCCTGGTTCACGAAACTGACCTGACGATTCTCATCTTCGAGCAGAATGGCGAGGTGCAGCTGGTCAAGAAGGCCCGTCAGCCTGCTGTGACCCATACGCAGTTTTGCCAGTAGCAGGCTATCAGTCTCCATTTATACTATAAGACGCCCGGAGCGCGAGGTTAACGACAATATGGTTCAGCTTGATTTTTTTACCTTGCTTCTGATTCTGTGCGTGTGCCAAAAAACCTGCGGACTTATGTCTCCTTTTGTATTGCTTTAATGGCAGGTTGCAGTATCCCTGCAACAACCGACGACTTGCTCGACGCTAAAGGTATACTCGCCGACATTACCGCACCGGCAATACTCTCACCCGCACCTTCGGTGCGGTGGCCGCGCCCCGAACCTGAAGGCAAAACTTCTTTGGGCAACAAAGATCCCGGCGAAATATTACGAGGTGGAGCTTACCTCTGATGCGAATTACCAAACCCCGGTTGCGGGTAGCCCGTTTCGCGTGACGGCGCCCACTACCGAGATCGAAGTCACGCTACCCGATGCAGTGCGCTACTACTGGCGTGTGCGCACGAACTACAATGCACCTGGCGTCTGGTCGACAGGTTTTTTCGACGCAATGAATTCCAGTGTCTACGTCTACTGTGCTTCAACCGAAACGACGTGCAGCGACACCGGTCAATCCGGCAATAAGTCACATCCGTTCAGAACGATCAGCGCTGCCCTGGCGTATGCTCGCACGGCAACCGTGAGTGACATTCTCGTCGCACGACGCGGGGGAGTTTCAACTTACCAGGAACCATTGGTGCTGATTTCTGGCGTAAACCTCAGGGGCGGCTACTCGGCAACGTTCCTGGACGCAGAAAAAGACATGTCCTACGGCAACCAAACCCGTGTCGCGATACCGGGCACCCTGCTGTTTGCATTGAATATCACTGGCACAACTACAGTCGAAGGCTTTCATTTATCTGCCACAGACAGCGCCAGCGCAGTCGGGCTCATTTCTGGCTCGAACAACAACCTCACAGTTCAGTACAACCGTTTCGAGACCTCAGTAAATCAACCGGGGCCCTCGTATGGCCTGCTGGTACAAAACAGCGGCACAACCCATGCAAACGGCCCGATCATCGGGTACAATGCCATCCTGAGCGGAAATGTGACCACGCCAAGCAGCATTACCGCCGCAGCACGCCTGGAAAACAGCGCACTGCAGCTGCGCAATAACTATATCAAGTCAGGCACCATCGTCAATGGTATCGCCAATTTCCTCTCACTGGCTTCCGGGCTGCTGGTAGTAAATTCAAATCCACTCGCGGTAAATAATGTAATCATCTCCAACTCCGTTGCGAGTGGAAGCGATGCCTGGAGCATTGGGGTATACCACTTTACAGGCACAGGAGGAACTTATTCAAACAATACCATTGCAACCCTGTGGACGAGCGGAAATACTTACGCGGTGGCACTGAACGGGGGAACCGGGATGCCACTCTTCGCCAATAACATTTTTTTTAACGCAGGTGGAGGCCGGGTTTTTTACGAATGGAATGCGACGGATAATCCCGTTTCGCTGCATAACAATGCATACGTGGGTGGTGGCTTCTTCTATCGGGACAATGGCGCCTCTGACCGCGCAGATGGGGATGTGAACAATGCAAACAACACGAACCAGGGCACTGCGGCAACTGTTTCAGGTAATTTGCGCACGGCAGTTGGCTGCGCACCTTTCGTGAACTACGGTGGTGATGACTGGCGTCTCCAGCAGAATAGCTGTACAGCCAATGAATGGCGCGACCTGCGCTACGGCGGGCGCAATACCAACCTTTCTACTTGCGGCAATGGCAGTGCTTCGTGCGGAAGCGTCACTGATGATCTGAATTCAACCAACCGCACAGCGGTGAATACGGGGTCTTCACCACTCACGAATGCGGCTGGCTATAGCATGGGGGCGTACGAGACGGACTAGCTATGGAATTCCATAGCTAGCGCAGCAATTCCGGTTCTTCAGCGAAAATTTCAGCCAAGGCCTCGTCAAACGGGCGGTTGCGAAATCCGAGATCACGGCTCGCTTTTGCATGGCTGACGCGAATACCAAAAGAGGGAGTTATCTTCAGTACGTAGCCTCGCCCGGATACGCGCTGCCACGCTGCCAGAAAGTCGGCAAAGTCAGAGGTATCGCCCGTAGTGTTGTATGCTTCGCCTGCAGTACGATCGCTTTCGAGGGAGGCAACCACGGCGTCGGCGACGTCACCTGCGTAGACCAGCGGCCACGCAAAACCAGGAAAAGGCAAGAACGGCAGCTGCATCAACTTCGCGAGGTAAGGCATGATATTGCTGTCGCGTGCACCGTAAACGGCAGAGGGTCGCAGGGCCGTCAGCGCGATGCCATACTCTCGCGAAAGGCGCCAGGCCAAAGCTTCAGAGAGTTGTTTGGTAGCGCGGTAAGCTCCGCCTTCGCGTGCTTTGCCGTTGACCTGCGGCGAGTTTTCGTCGATTTCGTTGAAGATTGAAAACTGGTAAAGCCCGATCGTACTGATCTGTACTGCGCGCCTGATACCATTTTTTGCTGCTGCGCGGTATACGTTCTCTGTCCCTTCTTTATTCGGGCGGTAATTCGATTCCCAGTCGAGAGCGGTCAGGCGGTAGAGCGCGGCGTTCGAGACCACGGTATCACAACCCGCGAATGCCGCTTCGAGCGCGGCACGATCGGCCAGGTCGGCACGGCGAAACTCAACACCTTCGTTAGCAAGAAAAGCTGCCTTCTCAGGATTACGCACCACACCGACGACTTTTGCACCGCGCCTGAGCAGCGCGCGGCAGATGTAGACACCGATCATGCCCGAAGCGCCGGTGACGGCGATGGTTTTACCGGCCAGGTTCATCTGCTACGGGTTTGCGTCAGCGGCTGCGGCCTTCACAGCGTGCGCGCAGTGCACGGTTCATTTCGCTGTATGATTCGGTAAGACGCTGCTGCAGCAATGGCTCGAGGGGAGCAGCGAGCAGGCCGGTAAAATTTTCGCCGTGCACGAAACGCGACTTGCCCTCGCCCGCGCTCTGCACGATGAAGTAGTGCTCACCTGCAATCACCTGATCGAGCAGCGGTATCGCCGGCCCGCGCCAGCGCAACTCACCCTGCGCAGCATTCGCAACGAGAATTTCGCAGGCAATGATCGGAATCTCGACACCCTGCGCAGCCCTGATCTTAAAACTGATCTTTTCGCCGACGTAAGGCGCGCCATCGATCGAGGTTATGACCGGGTTCCATTCGCCGTATTGGGGAAAATCCACCAGGACCTTCCAGACTTCTTCGGCCGGCGCATTAATTTCGAGTTCGGTATGTATCTGCATGCTGGCCTTTAGTGCAGGGCGTCATATTGCGCACAGCACTTAATCAAGCAGCGGAACTCACACGCGCAGGTTCTTGCTGCGCGCGTGGTACAAGGCTCCACAAGAAATCTTCGAGCTCTTTCGGCAGCGGTATGCCGAGCGGGTTGCTCTCGATCGTGCTGTGTGCCGTGTACACGCGCGTACCCATGATGTAGTCAAACCACGGTTTGGTCACGCACCAGTTCATGTCCTGGTCGCGCCCGAGGTGGTGGTCAACATGCCAGGGTAAATGTTCGCGCGCCCACTCGGGGTTATCGTGTGACTTGCGGTGGCAATAGTAGTAGTTGATTGCCGAATACCAAAGCGTGGCTGTAAAAAGAGGCGCAATCGGGAACAGAGGTGAGACCGCGAGCGAGACCTTTACCAGCGCTTCGATTTCAAAGCGGTGGCGGTCATACTCTTCGCCCAGCAGGTGGTCGTACATCGGCTCGCGAAAATTGTTGCGCCTGACTTCGCGGTGGTGGTCCCAGTGGTAATGTGCACGGCCCTTTTTATCGCGGCCTGCTTCGTGCAGAATATAGCGGTGCGCATACCACTCAAACGCGTTCGCGGCCAGAAGGCCAAGGGGAATTCCCAGCATAGCTATGGATTTCCATAGCAGGCCTGCGGGGTCAAGCTTTAATGACGATGATGTCAGTTTTCACAGAAGATACTCCCTCACTCTGTCAACCTTGACCAGGTGCGCCAGGCAATTCCGTTGAGCTGGCTCGCCTTGAAGTGCGTAAGCTGCCGCAATCAGAAGAGGGAAACTCCGCATAGCGCCAAAGTGATTTGCCCACGTCGGCGGCAAGCGAATTGGCTATCAGATAATGCGTCTGACGACTTCGATAAACTGTGCCGGCTTGAAAGGTTTAGTCATCCAGCCGTTGGCGCCGGCTTCAGCCCCTTTTTTGCGCATGGTATCTTCTGATTCTGTCGTGAGCGCGAGGATAGGTACATCCTGGTTGCGTTCGCGAATCGCTTTGATCAGTCCCAGGCCATCGAGCTTGGGCATGTTGATATCTGTCACTACCAGGTCGACACCTGTGGTGCTCATAAACGTGTTGAGCGCCTCTTCACCGTCGCTTGCCAGAATGACATTATAACTGCCTGTCTGGAGCGTCATTTTGACCATCTGGCGCATGGTTTCTGAATCATCTACCGCTAGTACTGTTTGCATCTAAGCCTCCCCCGGGTTTCCCCTCAATTGGAATGGCTGTTTTTAGCACATTTTGGGTCTGAAGTCAATTATCGAGCCTACGGTGTGGGCTCGGTAGGGTTACGATCCGTAGATTTACGTATGGCCGGCAGGTTCCTGTGACCCGGCCGGAGCAGCGAGCGTAAAAACCGGAGAACCGGCCAGGTCTGTCAGAATCTTTGCCTGCGACTGTGCGTCACGGGAAAGTTCATTAAAAAAACGGTAAGAAAACACGTACGGTACCTTATGTTGCGAGCAGAGCATCTCGAGATCCTGCACCTCGAGTATTGCTGGTGAAACGACCGCAGGCTCAAGCCTCTGGTAATTGCCCAGCAGCGCCAGAACCCCCGATCCGGAATGCATGGCGATGCCCATGCTCAATTCTGGTAGCGCTCCTGTTTCATAGCCACGGCGGAGTTCTTGCTGCATCGCAACTGCGGCCCTGAGGCAGGAATCGGCCCCAAGAGTAAAATAGGCCAGAATACCGTCACCCTGGTATTCTAACACCTGGCCACCGTTCGCCATAATGGGTGGAACAACGTGTTCGAGGTAGCGGTTAATGAGATTTAAGACCTCTTCGGGGCTGCGGGATTCAGAGAGGGCGGTAAAACCGCGCAGGTCGGCAAATAGCGCCGCAAAACGCACCGGCACTTTTTCGCGCGATGAAAAAATGGCCGACTTGCTCGACGAAGCCTGCACGAAACGTTGCGCCAGCCCCGGTGCCAGTCGTTCAAGGCTTGTCCGGCGCTCGCTGATGCTGGCATCGAGCTGTGCGGAAAATTTCCGCAATCTGTATTCCATCAGCTCGAGGCCGACCACATTCATCAAGACGAAAACAAGCAGCGCGAGGGGCACCAGTTCAATTGTGGCGGAAAATGCAAAATTAAAGAAGACGTCGTTAATCGAAGCGGCAAAGAGCAGAATAATTCCACCCAGCAGAATGTACGCCCCGCGCTGCCCGCGACGTACGGCCATGATCGTGTAGGCAATGATTTGCAGGCCAAGTGTGAGCAGCGCTACGAGCGCCGCGTTCAGAAACTCGGTAAAAAACACCGGAGGTGTCAGCAACACCATTATGTCATACGCGACAAGGCCCGAGACCGGAACGAGCTCCCACCAGCGCCAGCGATCAAGTGCAAAGAGCCGCTTCACATAAGCGAAGAAAAAAATGAAGCCGGCATAAAGCGCAAGGTGTGCAAAGCGAATGAGCGCGTACCAGTTTTCCGGCCCAAGCAACGAATGGGCAATCCGCTCACTCTCGATCAGGCTGCGCAGGCTTATACCCAGCGTGAATAAGCCGAGGTACAGATAGAGGTGGTTTCTGACTCCTGCAAAAACCGACAGATTATAGAGCGCAAGAAATGCAAGTAAACCGGCAACCAGGCCATCCATCAGGAAACGGAACTTGCGCACGGTGCGCAGTTCGTTCACGCTGCCAATCTGCGGTGCCTGCCACAGGCCGCCATATCGGTCGTCAAAGTTGGCCACATCGATGATGAGGTCGTTCCGCTCAGAGAAAGCGATGGGAACTGTGGCTGTGCGAAAACCTGCTTTACCGCCTTCTACATTGCCGGCTTCGTGGATTTTGTAACCGTTCCAGTAAGCAGTCATGCTCGTACCAGCAATCGGTAAATAGAGCGCCAGACCGTATGGCCGCATTTGCCCGGTAACCACCAGGTGAAAACGGTGGCGCCCGGTCCCAGGCAATTTACCCTGCGGGCAGTCATAGTTACGCCAGGTTCCCGGCACCGAAATCGTGTGTGGCGTCGCGGTGGGCTCTGCCTGACCAGGAAAACCATCTTCACAATAGAACTGCCAGGTACCGTTCAGGGTTTCGAGTTCTGCTTTTTCCGAATCGTACTGCCGGCCGGTAGCCTGCGCCACAAGCGGCAGATGGAGTGCCAGCAGGAACATAAGAATGCATGCACGTTTCATAACTATTTTTTCTGCAAGGCCTCAATCGGATCCCAGGTCTCATCAGTGCCCTGCTGCGCGAGTTTGCGCGAACGGCCAAGGTAGAGATTCGCCGCAAAATCATCAGCATTCAATGCGATAACTTTTTCAAAGTAGTCAATCGCCCGCGGGAAATCTTTGGTGAGGAAGGCCTGTAAACCGCGGCCAAAGAATGGCAGAGTTTCTTTGATCAGCGTGATTCTGTCATCTGGCAGGCCGGCCAGTACTTCGTAGACAAAAATGTGGTCATCTTTGCCCTTGAGTTTTACCGGTTCGAGCATGCGCGTCAGGTACTCGTCGAAGTGCGCAGACTGAAAGTACGCATCCTGGCTCATGAGTATGGAAGTCTGGTAGCGCGCGCACAGTGTTTCCAAACGGGCCGCGATATTGACTGTGTCCCCCATGTAACCGCCAGACCACCTTTCGGGCGAACCATAAATACCCCACACAGCAGAGCCATAATGGATACCACAGCGAAAGAGAAAAAATCTATCGAGCGCAGCGCTCCGCTGGCGCACCTGGATCCGCAACTGCACGGCAAGCTGCAGCGCGATGGCAGGATCATCGTTAAATGAAAGAATGTAGCGACCGACAGAAATGCGGTCGACGACGCCGCCGAAACGATCGGCAAAGTCTGCCACTTCTTCTGCAAAATCGGCATGCAGGTTGAACAAGTCGTCCGCAGCCATCTCGTGCGGATTTTCCGGTTCAATACGCAGGAACATGATGCAGGCTTCAGCGTGGTAGAACTTTCCTGGTCGTATCAGTTCGCGCCAGCGCTGGCTGACCTTATTCAGGTGTACTCGCGGTACGAACAGGCTGAGACGGCTGAGTGCCGCTTTGTTTTCGCTGATGAGTACCTGCTGGCTTCTGCGAATTCTCGTGAGCTCTACCACCCCCTGGCTTGTCTGCGTCGCGAGAAAGAGCATGAAGCCGATAAATTCAAGGCCCTGTAAATCAATCAGGTGGAGTGTGCGCAGTACTGCGGCCAGCGACCCCAATGCAAGGAACGAGGTTCCGACTGCCAATATCCAGATTTCGCCCCGGCCTTTTTTCAGCGCGTAGACCATCAGAAAGAGCAGCAGTATCGCCAGGACAACAGTAACCTGCAGGTTGATAAAATAAAGCCGCGCCGTGAGCGCAAGCGGGGCAAACAGGAGCAATAAAGACCACGCTACAAGAACCAACCCCAGGTACTGCGCGCTGCGCCGCAAAAGACCGTATCCAAACCACGTCGCAACATACAGCAGAAGCATGGATGCTCCGAAAGGAAGAATGAACATGTTCAGCTTTGCCTGCGGCAAAAAACCGTAGGATTCAAAAAGCTCCCTGCCCAGACGTATGTCGCCGTTGAAGGCATGGATCACCATCACGAAGGCAAAACCGATCATGAACAGACTGCGGTAGTCTTTGCGGTTGAGCACAAAACCCAGAAAAAGTAAAGTAACTACACCAAAGAGAAAAGCAAGTGCTGCAACAGCAGCTGTAGAATGAATCAGGTAATCACGCCAGATAACTGACTCTTTGCCGACAAAGGGTACGTCGCGCAGGCCACCTGCGGCGTGCAGAAAGTTTGCCACCTGGATCGTCAGTCGCATGCGCTTGTCTGAAGCGATAAACCGGCAGAGCACGTGCCGGTAGTCGGGCATGTATTCGGCCGCCGTGAGCGCAGGTTTACCCGCTGCACACAGCGGCTGTGCCTCGTCGCCGACGAAGACCTGGTGCGCACTGCCGACGAAATTCAGCCGAACTGCATAGAGCTCACCCGGCTCAAGATTTTCAAGCCAGGTAGTGTAAGTGCCCGCCCCGTGACTGCCAAAGCGCCCACCGGGCAACTCATAGCTGTTCCAGTCAGAAGGTACTTTTACATAGATGGCTTCGGCGCCTGCAACGGGAGTTATCTCAGCCAGGCTGAGATCGAAACCCGTGAGCAGGTTATTCGGATAAAACGCCCAAAAACCACCGAGTTCATTGACCTTTTGCGGTTCAACAGAAAAGGCCTGCGCAAAGAGAGGGCTACGCGAGACAAAAAGAACGGTAAATAGCAAGCCGAAAGCCAGGTAACGCATAACAACACAGCTCTCGCCGCAACTGTTCCAGAGCGGAGATCTTAGTCACAGTGACGACTGCTTTGCCGGCTGTGTGCCACGTTAGCGCTCACTCGCTTCGCTTGAAACGCTCGAATGCTGCGCGCTCGAGCTCCTCGCGGTGATTCGGGTGCGCAATACGAATAAGCTCAGTGGCACGCTGCCGCAGGTTCTTGCCGTAGAGATCTGCGATACCGTATTCGGTGACAACGTAGTGTACGTGCGCCCGTGTGGTTACAACACCCGCACCGGGTTTTAGAATCGGCGTAATGCGGCTGATGCCCTTGTTGGTTACGCTCGGCAAGGCGAGTATCGGCTTGCCACCTTCGCTGAGCGAAGCACCGCGGACAAAATCCATCTGGCCGCCGACACCGCTAAACTGCCGCGTACCGATCGAATCAGCACACACCTGGCCTGTCAGGTCGATTTCAATAGCGCTGTTGATGGCGACCATTTTCTTCAGCTTGCGGATTGCACTCGTATCGTTGACGTACGTGATATCGAGTAAGTGCACGAAAGGATTATCGTTCACGAAGTCGTAGAGGCGCTGCGAACCGCTGACAAACCCCGCAACAATGCGCCCGCGGTGTATCGTCTTCTCTTCGCAGGTAATAACACCGCGTTCCACGAGGTCGATAACTCCATCGCTGAACATCTCTGTATGAATACCGAGCCGCTTGTGCCCCGTGAGGCTCGCGAGCACCGCGTTGGGAATTCCCCCGATACCCATCTGCAGGCATGAGCCGTCTTCGATGAGCGAGGCCACTTTCTCGCCGATCTGCCGCTCGACTTCGCCAATGGGTTCAGGCTCGTGTCCCGGCAGGGGATCATGTCCTTCGACCAGGTAATGAAACCTGCTGGCGTGTATGTTGCCATCGCCGTGGGTGCGCGGCATGTGCCGGTTGACCTGTGCGATGACTACCTTCGCCGACTGCACTGCCGCGAGTGCGACATCGACACTGACACCGAGCGAGCAGAACCCGTGCGCATCGGGTGGCGTGACTGAAACGAACGCTACATCAAGCGGCAACACACCGCGACGAAACAGCGTGGGAATCTCGCTCAAGAATACGGGAATGTAGTCAGCGCGCCCATCATCAATCGCTGTTCTCAGGTTACCGCCCACAAACAGGTTATTCACAAAGAAGCTATCGCGAAATTCCGGCTTTGCGTAGCGTGCCTCGCCCTCGGTATGCAGGTGCACAATTTCGACCTTGCGCAGATCACTCGCCCGCTCCACCAGTGCGGCAATGAGCCGATGCGGTGTGGCGCCCATGCCATGGAAAAAAATGCGGTTACCCGATTTGACCACGCTGACAGCCTCAGCGGCTGCAACGGTACTTACAGGGACTGTGATTTGTGCACTCGTCATTTGAGCTCCTCAATAGTTATGCGAGTAACTGCGATAACTGTGTTCAAAAAGCGAGGCAAATGGCGATGTAAAGCGTGTTTCAGCGCTCTTTTTCGCAGCTGCAGCAAAGAGAAAACCTGAATCATAGATTTTTGGCACGGTGTCGAAGGTTGGGCAATAAGGTTGACGCATTGTGCGCCGCCTAAAAAATGACTAAAATCCAAAGTTAAACGTCTAAATTGTATCAATGCGAATTATAGAAAGAGGCATTGAAGGAGCAACATGAGTTCAGTACAAGAAATGATGTCACAATACGATCAGGAGCACCTGAATAAGACGCTCGCTGATTTCGTTCTGCAGCGCCGTGAAAAGCCAGATCTTTTTGCGTGGTGCGGACCCTTTTCTGAATCGGTAGACTACCAGCTTTCTATCGGTCACCACATGTACCGCCGCGTAATGCTGTCGGCCAACGCCAACCGCGTGATCGTCGAAGACCAGAAGACCGGCAAAGCTAAAGAAATGATCATGATGGGGTCGAACTCTTACCTCGGCCTCAACGCGCACCCGAAAGTTAAAGCGGCAGCGATCGCTGCAGCAGAAAAATACGGCGCTGGCGCTGGTTCGCCCCCTCACTTTTCCGGTTACTACGACGTGCACCGTGCACTCGAGCAACAACTGTCGGAGCTCAAGGGTACTGAAGACACGATCCTGTATCCTTCCGGCTACTCTACTAACGTCGGCGTGCTCTCGTGCTTCCTGGGCCCGAAAGACACGATCATCATCGATAAACTGGCGCACGCATCGATCATCGACGGCGCGCTGCTCTCGGGCGCGAAGATCACTACATTCCGCCACAACGACATGGATTCACTCGAGCGCGTGCTGATACAGACCAAGAAAGGTCTTGGCGACCGCATCGTCGTCGTTGAGGGAGTTTACTCGATGGACGGCGATATCGCCCCACTCAAAGACATCTACGACCTCGTGAAGAAGCACGACGCGAAACTGATGGTCGACGAAGCACACTCAACAGGTGTACTCGGTAAGACCGGCAAAGGTTCGCCTGAACACTTCGACCTCGAAGGTAAACTCGACATCGTGATGGGCACATTCTCGAAATCGCTCGGCGGTGTCGGTGGCTTTATCTCTGCGAAAAAAGAAGTGGTTCGCTACCTGCGCTACTTCTCACGCGCGTATTTCTTCGCTGCGTCACCTACCCCGATGCAGGTCGCCGCCCAGTCAGCTGCGCTCGAAGTTCTGAAGACCGAGCCCAAGTGGCACGAACAGCTGTGGAGCAATATCAAGTACTTCCACGCAGAACTCAAGAAGCGCAACTTTGACATCGAACGTACGCAGACAGCAATCACCCCGATCGTGATCGGCGACACATTCAAGATGCGCGAAATCACGCGCTTCATGGACGAACACGGCGTCTTCGTCAACCCGGTACCATACCCCGCGGTTGCGCGCAAGAAAGACCGCCTGCGCCTGTCTCTGTCTGCGCTGCATACGCGCGAAGACCTCGACAAGGTGCTGTCGCTGCTCGACGAAGCAGAGGCGAAGTACAAGTTCGTTAAGACAGAAGAAGAAAGTCACTGACGCTTCGACTGCGCTCAGCGATCAGTGAGCGGAGTCGAACTGATCAGCTGAAAAGGCCTCTATGGGGCCTTTTTTTATGCGCCCAGCCGGGCTTCGAGGCCCGCGCGGGTTGACTTGAAGTCGTTGAGGTCTGACATGAGGCCTGAAAGATCGCGGCGCAGAGCGTCGTACGAGATGTGCATACCCGCAGTGGCGTCGGTCGCGTTGCGCGCTTCGTAAGCTGAGTTGGCAGCGATCTCGTCAAAACGGGAGTCTTGATTACCAGGCGCATGCCCTTCGAACGCAGCTTCGCGTTCGAGCCGGCGCTGCTTTTTTACGCGCAGTTCTGCCTCGAGACGATCGTTCTCAAATGCCAGGCGGTCGAGGTATTCACTGACCCGCGACCATTCGTCGTGACCTGAGCTTTCCATACTATATCTTCGGTTTCTGGGTAAAAAAGCTTGATGGCGGGTCTTGCGGCGGGGGTACGAAAGCTATGACCGTCCGCCGCACTCTGCACCAGGTTAGAAGCTGGTCGGCTGCTACGAGAATTTCGGCCACGTTCGTCGCAATGCTTTTTGCCGCCTGCAACCAGGTGCAGCACCGTGAAAATGGTCTAGTTTTTGGCGATTGGTACATTGTGAAGCCCGTAGTGGATAACGGGATGACGACCGCATACGGCACGATCACAAATTCCGCCGCCGAAGCCACCACGTTAGACGCTGTTGCACTCGATTGCGCGGAGAAAGTCGAACTGCATGAAACCATCGAATCTGCCGGTCGCGTCTCGATGGTGGGGTTAGGTAGGGTCACGCTTCCGGCCGGCTTGACCTTGGCCTTTCAGCCCGGCAAAAAGCACCTGATGATCAGTGGGTTAAGACAAATTGCCGATGGAAAATGCAGGGCAACGTTTACGGTGGCTGGCCGAGGTATCAGCTTTGAAATTCCCATACGGGACAGAAGGGACAGATGATCAACTCACCCTATTTTTCCTCAAGGAACCCGGTATTCTCAGCTCTGTTACTCGGTGTTCTACTGTCAGGCTGCTCTGACCGCATAACCTTCCGCGAAATGCCGCTGGGACTAAAACCCGACACGGAGTTAACCGGCCAGAATGGGCAACGCGAAAAACTGGTTAGCCATCTTGGCCAGGTCAACCTGCTGTTATTCGGCTTCACACGCTGCCCCGATTTTTGCCCGATGACGTTGCACCGCCTGCAGTCTGCCATTGGCGACGATGCCGAACTCAAGGCAAAAATTGCTCTACTCTTCATCAGCGTCGATGCAGCAAATGACAAACCGGCGGATCTCTCACGTTATCTGGCCAGTTTCCCGTACGCGCGGGGTTTTACCGGTACTGCCGAAGAAATTCGCCGCGTGGAAAAAATGTTCGGCGCTTACTCCAAAGAAGAGAAGGGCACAATTTCGCACTCGCTCTATCTCTATGTTCTGAACAAACAGGGCAAAGTCATTTACCTGATACGATACGATGATTCAGTCGAAAAAATCCGCGACGTGCTGCAACAGGCCGCAAAGCTCTGATGCCGACCTACTCTGACGAACTACTACGTCTCGCCGAGGTAGTTCCTACACCAATACCCGAGGGCGCTGCGGTTGTTGAACGCGCCAACCGGCTGTGTGGTGATCGCGTCGTGGTCTCGCCTGAAATCCAGGGCAATGTCGTTGTCGCGTTGCGCTGGCACTCTGAGGGTTGTGCCATCTTAAAAGCCGGCGCCGCCTACCTTGCCCGGGGCATCAGGGGCAAAGATACGACAACCGCCCTTGCGTGGATTACAGAATTCAAAGATTCGTTCAACAGCGAAGCCGCTCACCTGCCGGGTGCAATGGCTGCAGTCTACGGACTGCCGGCGCGCTACAAGTGCGCGTTACTGCCCTTTGAGGCCTGCGAAGATTTTTTGCGCCAGCGCCTCTGACTGCTCCGCGGTAACTCCTGACTCTTTACGTATTTTCTTCGCCAGAGCTGTAGCATCGATTTCACCCAGGTCGAGCTTGCGCAGCGCCAGCAATATTGCCGCGCGTTTTTTCTCCCCAATACCTTCGACGCCATCAAAGACCGAACGCAGGTTACGCTTCATGCGCAGGTTGCGGTGGTAGGAAACAGCAAAGCGGTGCGCTTCATCGCGTGCGCGGCGGATAATCTGCATGCCGGGACTTTCTTTATCAAAACGCAGGATGCGCCCGTCTTCAGTATAAATTTCTTCCTGCTTCTTGGCAAGGCCAATCATCGGAATACTGAGGCCAGCCTCTGAGCGGGCTTGCAGCGCGGCATTTAACTGCGTACTGCCACCGTCGATGACAATGAGATCTGCCGGCTGCACTTCGCCGCTCTTGACCCGCGCGAGCCTGCGCGACAATGCTTCGTGCATCATCGCCGGGTCATTCGCACCTTCAATCGTTTTGATACGGTACTTGCGATAACCCGACTTGTACGGCATGCCGTCGCGCAGCATCACGCCGCTCGCAACCGGGTCTGTACCCTGGATATTTGAGATGTCGTAGCACTCGATAACCTGCGGTGGATTTTTCAGGCCAATGAACTTCTGCAGCTGCTTAAGGCCCACACGCTGGTTGCGTAGGTTCTCGGAGAGCAGGCGCTCGCGCATGACCAGCCGCGCATTGTTATTCGCCATTTGCATCAGCGCAGCAGGGTTTACTTCCTTGTTGGCGTCTTTCACCGCCTGAGAAAATTCCGCGAGCCCCAGCACGCGCGATCCGGTCTTCAGCGCCTCTGACCAGCTTGCGAGATCCAGCCCATCGGGCACGACAATATACGGCGGCAGGTCAATCATGCCGAGGTAATAGTCGCGGAAAAATGTCTCGGCGAACTCTGCATCGCTGAGGGTCGCAGAGTTCATATCGGTTTCGGTTACCGAAAAGTTCTCTTTGGCGATCAACCGGCCGTCGCGGAACTTGAGCAGGCAGATCTGTGCCATGCGCAAATCAGCGCCGGCCGCTGATTTGCGTGCAGAAAGGTCTTCATCGCGCAGAGAAAGATCGGCCTTCAACTGTTCAAGCGGAGCCGAATAGATACCGACGATGTCAAAATCGGGCAGCGCATCGCGCATCTCGACCTGCGGGGTGATGTTGCGCTCATTGAAGTAAGCCAGGATATCACGCAGCCGCGCGGCTTCTTCGAACTTCATTTCTGCCGCCAACCGGTGCATCTTTTTTTCGACCTGCTGGCGAATCTCGTCATCGCTGCCGGAAATAAAATCGATCGCCTGCTGCACAATAGCCGCATAATCGTGCTGGCTGATTTTTTCGGCGCACGGCGCGAGGCATTTTTTGAGATGATAGTTAAGGCAGGGTTTTGCCGGTTTTGCGAGGGGCAACTTAAGCGGCCTGCGGCGCAACGGAAACATATCGAGCGTCAGCTGTATCTTCTCGCGCGCCACCTGCGCCTTCGAAAAGGGACCGAAATACAGATTGCCTGGCAAACGCCGCCGCGTGAGATAAATACGCGGAAACGGTTCGCTCATCGAGATACAGATATAGGGGTATTGCTTGTCGTCTTTGAGTCTGACATTGTACACCGGCCGGTGTTTCTTGATCAGGTTGTTTTCGAGCAGCAGGGCTTCGGTTTCGTTATCGGTCGCGATCCACTCTATGTGGCTGGCCCGGCGCATCAGGAAAGTGGTCTTCAGGTCGTCGGAGTTCAGGTACTGGCGAAGCCGGCTACGCAGGTTGCGGGCCTTACCGACGTAGAGCGGTGTGCGATCGCCCGCGTGCTCGAACCATTGGTACACGCCGCAGCTATCTGGCGCGTGTGAGATACGTTCAGAGAGCGTCAGTTCAGCCATGGCACAACTGGGTCAGGCAGGAATTGCGGCAGCCCGTAAAGGGCAATTGGAGTTTGCGCTAAACCTAACCGGCAACCGCTTTCCTGGTTTTCTTATGCGAAGGATACAGGATCGGCAGTTTTGTCCCGCGCTTGGTTGCGGAAATACGCCAGCCGCGCGAGGTCGATTTGTACAGGTCAAACTCGTCTTTCTTGATCTCCATGATCAGCGTCCAGAATTCGTAGTGCTTGTCTATCACCGACTGCTTGATATCTTTCAGGCGGCTGATAAGCGGACACTTGTTACGAAACTCTTTCATGAAGATCAGGCCGACAAATTCGCCCTTTCCGTCGAAATAGGGTTCAAGAGGAAAGGTTCGGCAGCCGACGGAACGGTTTTCGCGTTCACAGTGCTGTACTCCTTTGCACTCACAGAAGATGAGAATACGCGTCTCATCTTCTTTTTTCATCTTCTTGTCGATCGGGGTCTTGGGTTTCCAGCGGTCCCATAGTTCGGTACGTTTTTGCAGGTACTCAAATTCTTCGCGGTACAGCATCGGCACGGCATTCTCGACCTGGCAGCACAGCGGCTCACCCCCGTTCGAGGGAGCGCAGAGTTTGCCGCAGTCATAAGGGGTCAGGCTTTCATCGAGCAGCTCGTAGAAGCGATTCAGCTCCGCCTCAGTAAATCTTCTGTTTTCTGTTTTTTTCATGGTTTTGGTATTTGGGCATATAACCGGGCAGCAGCGAGACTGCCACCCGGTCGCAATGGTTATTTAGCTGCCGGCGCCGGCTTGGCAATCTCGGTGATGCGCTTGCTGCGGATTTCTTCCTGTACTGTTGCCATAAAATCCTGCAGCGTATATTCCCGTTGTTCACCGGTGAAATAGTTGCGCGCGTTGATCATATTGCCCGACGCTTCTTTGTCACCAACGACGAGCATGTACGGTACCTTGAGTTTCTCCGCGGTACGGATGCGCTTACCCAGGCTTTCTTCAGGCACTTCGATGTGCACACGAATACCCGCTTCGCGGAACGCCTGCTGCAACTTCGAGGCATACTCCATGTGTGCTTCGTTGACGGGCAGAATGCGCACCTGCTCAGGGGCCAGCCAGAGCGGAAAAGCGCCGGCAAAATGTTCGATAAGGAAGCCGATGAAGCGCTCGTGCGTACCCAGCGGCGATCGGTGGATGCACACCGGGCGTTTCAGCGTGCCGTCTTTGTCGACATACTTCAGATCAAATTTCATCGGCATGAACAGGTCGAGCTGGCACGTTGAAGAAGTGAACTCACGCCCGATTGAACTCTTAATCTGAAAATCCATCTTAGGGCCATAAAAGGCCGCCCCGTCGTTCTCTACTATGTACTGTACGCCAGACTCTTCCATCGCCTGCCGCGTCAGTGCTTCGGCTTTGTCCCACATTTCGGTTTCGCCGTGGTACTTTTTGTTCGCTGGATTTCGCAGCGAAAGCACCATGTGGTAGTCGGTGATATTGAGCGCTTTGTAATAATATTCGTGCAGCTTGATGACGGCTTTGAACTCTTCAACTGCCTGCTCTTCGGTGCAATAAATGTGTGCATCGTTCATCTGCATAGCGCGCACACGCATAAGACCCATGAGCGCCCCTGAATCTTCGTAACGATGGCAGGTGCCATACTCTGCGAGACGCAGAGGCAACTCGCGGTAGCTGCGCGGGCGGTGGCCGAAAATCGTGTGGTGAAACGGGCAGTTCATCGGCTTGATGTAATAATTTTCGTTATCCATCTGCATCGGTGGAAACATGCTATCCATGTAGTGCGGCAGGTGCTCGCTGGTGAAAAAAAGATTTTCCTTTGTCAGCACCGGGGTCGTGACGCGCTGGTAGCCGTTTCTCGCCTCGGTCTCTTTCGCCCAATTTTCGAGTTCGTCCTTTATGATGTTGCCGCGGGGTAGCCAGAGAATGAGCCCCGGCCCAATATCTTCGCTCGTGGTATAGAGTTCGAGTTCTGTACCGAGCTTGCGGTGATCGCGCTTTTTCGCTTCTTCTACGCGCTTGAAGTGCTCAGCCAGAAGTTTCTTGTCGGGAAAGCTTACTGCATAAATGCGCTGCAGCATCTGGTTTTCTGATTTGCCACCGATATAGGCGCCGGCGACAGTGGTGAGCTTAAAAACTCCCAGTTTGCCGGTCGAAGGCACGTGTGGCCCGCGGCAGAGGTCGGCAAATTCGCCCTGCTCGTAGACGCGTATTTCGTCGCCCTCTGGCAGTTTTTCAATGATTCCTACCTTAAGATGTTCGCCCATCGCTTTGAACTTCGCGACTGCGTCTTTGCGCTCAAGCACCGTGCGCTTCACTGCGTGGTTTTCACGAATGACTTTCTGAATCTCAGCTTCGATTTTCTCAAATGCTTCTTCGTTGATCTTGTCGTCGAGCAGCACATCGTAGAAAAAGAAACCGGGGCCATTCTTTACCACCGGGCCGTCTTCGAGCTGAATGTGAGGATAAACGCGCTTCAGCGCCTGTGCGAGCACGTGCGCGCTCGAATGCCAGAAGATTTCTTTTCCGGCCTCATCGTCAAAAGTCAGCGGCCGTGCGGCGATTGCCTGCGAGCCAATCACCGACAGGGGGCGGCTCAGGTCGTAAGAGACCTTATCCACCTCGATACCGAGCGCGCTTTTTTTAAAGGCCGGGGCGAGTTTTTCGACGACCTCGCCAAATGTGGTCTCGGGAGGGAACTCTCCGTTCTGGTCACCTATCGTTACGCGTACTACCGACATGGTGGCAAAACACGATTCTATGACAGGCGATAAAGTGAATTAGGTGAGCGGTCTCGCGAGGTAGGTGGTCATCTTGCCTATGCCCTTAATCTCAATTTCACCCCGGTCGATATATTCTGCTGCATCGCCGAGCGCCTCTTTCGTCGATGCCGTTATATGTATTTCACCCGCTACACCTGATGACTCCATGCGGCTGGCAGTGTTGACGGTTTCACCCCACAGATCGTAGATGAATTTGTTTTGTCCAATAACTCCCGCAACCACCGGCCCCGACGCAATACCGAGGCGGAGCTTCAGGGGTTCTGGCAATTCTTTGTTCTCGTCTTCCAGGATACGCAGCATACCGAGAGCCATGTCAAAGCAGCGCTGCGCGTGGTCGCTGACTGGCGCCGGCAAACCTGCCCCGACCATGTAGGCGTCACCGATAGTCTTGATTTTCTCGAGACCCAGAACCCCGGCGAGCGCATCGAAATGGCTGAAGATGCGGTTCAACATCTGCACCAGGTCATGCGGGTTCAGGCGCCGCGAGAGACTGGTGAAACCTTCAATATCGGCAAACAGCACCGAAACGCTGTCAAAGTAGTCGGCAATTGTGCGCTCACCCGAAAGCAGGCGGTTGGCAACACTCTCGGGCAAGACGTTCAGCAGCAGCGCCTCTGATTTTTTCTTCTCTTCATTCAGCAGCAGGCTCTGCTCTTCAATCGTACGGCTCTGCATAAACTCGGTGCGAGAGTTCTGTTCAAAGAAGAAAACAGAAAACAGTCCTGCCGTATTAACAAACGAAATAAGAGCAAGGCCGTAGATAGCATCGTTCAGCAGCATGGGGCGCACCAGTAACAAAAAGGCAACGTATTGCATAATCACGAGCGAAGAACCGACAATCGCAAAGAAGGTACGCATGCGCAGCATCGCGAAAGTGTAGATCAGTATGCAGATAACCAAACCATAACCGTATTTAATATAAAAATCCTCTGGTGCAAAGTATAAAATTCCAATGACACAGGCATTGCTGAAGATATTGGCAAATACCAGCACCCACTGCAGATAAAAGAAGCGGGCAAGGTAGGTAACTCCAAACGCCGCCAGCGAATGCGTAGGCATGATGAGCCCATACACCAGCCACTTCGTCCGCGCGAACATAGCCTCATCTATAAAGAACGCAATGGCTCCGAGCATCGCGTAGCCGAAGGTACCGAACGCAAACCCCCAGCGCGCCTGCCTTGCTGCCTTCTCGTTGTTATCGAGAATAAACCGGTGCTCCAGCCTGCGATCGCTGAAACGGGGGTAGATGTAGCGCCAGAGTTTCACGGGGCAGAGACCGTTTGTGTACGGGCGACGGCAAGCATGTAATAATCGTCAGTTTAAGCTCCTGTGCCCCGACAATCCGTCCCACCACCGTGCCGCCGTGGTTAAACAATTAGACCCCCGATTTCGCAAGATCCGGGTCGGCGGTCGTCACCACCGGGCATAACTTGAACCTACCATGACCAAAGAAACCTTGCTGCCCAATCGCGCCCTGCGAAGCGATCCTGACCAACGGCAGATGCGCAATAAAAAAGAAGCAACGGGGATCAGCCACTATGAGGCAATGAAGCGCGTGATCGAGTACGTCGACGCGGTGTACCCCGGTGAAGCCGATCTCGCCGAAATGGCGCAGGTTTCCGGCCTGTCGGATTTCTACTTCAACCGGCTATTCGCGGCCTACGTGGGCATTTCGCCGAAAAAATACCTGCAATTCTTGCGCCGCGACTACGCGATTCGTGCGCTCGAAGAATCGGCCAACCTGATCGAAGCGGCGTTTCGGGCAAAGCTCAGCAGCACCGGACGGCTGCACGACCTGATGGTGACCACTGAGGCCGTAACCCCCGGCGAATGGAAAACACGCGGTGCTGGTCTGGTTATTACCTACAGCCTGCACGAAAGCGTTTTCGGTGATTTATTCGTTGCTGAAACCGACAAAGGCATCTGCGAACTGCAATTCTTTGACAGCGACGCAGCGCCGCTTGTTGCCGCACTGCAAAAGCGCTGGCCACGGGCGATTATCAAGGCAGAGGCAAAGCCTGATTTTCCGGTGACAGCAATCTTTGAGAGTTCAACGCGCTTGAAAATACATCTTCTGGGTACAAATTTTCAGCTGAAGATCTGGCAGGCGCTGCTGCAGATTTCCGAAGGGCGTCTCGCATCTTACAGTGACGTTGCCCTGGCCGCGGGTAATGACAAAGCCGTCCGCGCTGCTGCTTCAGCCATTGCACAGAACCCCGTAGCGTACTTGATTCCCTGCCACCGCGTGATACGCAAAACCGGCGCGTTCAGTGAATACCGCTGGGGTGCGGCGCGCAAGCGCATGCTCATCGCGCACGAAGCGGCAAAATCTACGGATACATCAAGTACTTCTTCCGCTCTTGCTTAAATGAATCCACATCTTTCTGCGTCAGCTGCACCAGCTTCTCGACGCGCTCACCCTTAGCGATCTGCGCGATGAACTCCGTGTCACCTACACCGTTCGCAATACGCTGCCAGTTCTTCTCGCGTGATTTCTCAGGCAGCTGATGATAAAGCTCGCGCGCAATTGTCACCAGCGTGCGCATCGGGTCAACCTTGCGCCGGTTTGTCACGACCATTTTGAAACCACGGCAGACTTCTTTCGCGTAGGCAGAACGCGTCGGTTTAAATTTTGCTGCGTAAAACTTCACCCCGGGCAGGCGCGCCTTGTTCAGGGCCTTCACAATCTTCTTCACTTCGATGAAAGGTGCTCCGTAGAGCTGGAATGGATTACTGGTGCCGCGGCCAACACTGATGTTCAGCGCCTCTAACGCGCCGGCAAGATGGTAACCAAGTACCGACTGCATGCCAGTGATACTCGGGCTTGGGTTACGCCACGGCAAACCCGTCTCGTCATAGAACATATTGTGGCTGTAGTTTTTCATCTTAACCACTTCGATGTCAGCGCCTATGCTGAAGTGCGTGTTGTAGAACGTTGCTAGCTCCCCCATGGTCATCGCGTGTGCAATCGGAATCGGATAGTAACCCGCAAAACCGCCGTGGAACTTACTCTCGAGAGCCGGCCCGTAAACGCCAAGCGGCGCCGCCATGTTGGGGCGATCGAGAATCAGCATCTTCTTGCCAGCTGCCTTGGCGGCCTTCATCGCCAGTACCATCGTCGTTGCATAGGTGTAATAACGTAGCCCGATTTCCTGGATGTCGAAGATCAATAGATCGACATCGGCAAGTTCTTCAATAGTCGGAGCTTTCTTGTTCTTCTGGTAGAGGCTGATAATCGGCAGCCCCGTCTTATCATCCTTTTCGCCCGAGACATGCTCGTCAAAATTACCGCGCACGCCGTGCTCGGGCGCAAAGATCTTCATCACCTTGAACTTGGGATGCAACAGGTCGATGATGTGACGGCCTTTGCGATCGATAGCGCTATGGTTCACCACGAGCGCTATACGCTTATCTTTTAATACAGCGGGGTTCTTGATCAGCTCATCAAGGCCCGTGCTAACCTTTTTCGGCGCAACCTTCCGCTTCGCGGCAAAAGCCCCGGTCGAAAAGACCAGGGGAAACAGAACTATCAGGGCCAGGAATTGCAGAGAACGGCGATTCATTAATATCATTATCGGCAAACTGCGGTGGCTGTAAAGTCCAAGCGCTGAATTGCATTTACCCCACGTCAAAAATGTGTTTTTTACCCTGCGTGCCGGAAAATACCACAATCCATTCGCTTGTACTCCTCGTCCACTGCCCCGACCAGCCCGGCATCGTTGCGCGTATCTCAAACCTGATCTTCAGCTGCGGTGGCAACGTCACCCAACTTGACCAGCACACCACCTCGCCCGCAGAAGCGCAGTTTTTCATGCGCGTTCGCTTCGATCTCGCCGAAGCGAACCGGGCACGCTTCGACCGCGAAGGTGCAGTGATAACTCAGGCAATCGGCGGCACCTGGCAGGTCTTCGACATGACCATTCCCCAACGCATGGTGATCCTGGTATCCAAATTCGACCACTGCCTGTTCGACCTGCTCTACCGCTACTCGTCGGGCGAGTTTCACGTCCGGATTCCACTGATCATTTCGAACCACGCAGACCTCAAACCCGTTGCTGACAAATACAACATACCCTTCGTCCACGTACCCGTGACAGCACAGACGAAAGCCGAATCAGAGACACGCATTCTTGAAATGGTGCGGGGGAGTTCAGACCTGCTGGTGCTGGCACGCTACATGCAGATTCTCACACCCGCCTTCATTGAATCTTACAGCGGAGAAATCATCAACATCCACCATAGCTTTTTGCCCTCGTTCAAGGGTGCGTATCCTTACGAGCGCGCGTACGAACGCGGGGTCAAACTGATCGGTGCAACCGCGCACTACGTCACGGCCGATCTCGACGAAGGCCCGATCATCGAGCAAATGGTGACACGCGTCTCACACCGCGACACGGCAGAAGATATGCGCCTCAAGGGCAAAAACCTGGAGAAGCTGGCACTCGCGTCAGCCGTGCGCTGCTCACTCGAGCGCCGTATCATCCGCTACAAAAACCGGACGGTGGTATTTGCGTAAGACGGCTGTCTGCGACAGCCGTCTTACGCGAGAAGATTACCGACCTGCCAGACAACTAGCCCCGCCAGATACGCCAGCCCTGTCAGAGTAAAGAATACAATCACGGCCCAGCGCGTGCTCATCAGTTCGCGGCGGATGGTGGCAAGAGTGCTCATGCACTGCGCGCAGAGTGCAAAGAATACCATGATGGTGACTGCCAGCAATGCCGAATACACCGGCGAGCCGTCGGGTCGTTTCTCGCCCGTGAGTTTTTTACCGAGCGCGGCAGGGTCGTCTTCGGCGTCGGTCACGCTGTAGATGATGCCGAGTGTCGAGATAAACACCTCACGCGCCGGAAAAGCCGCGAGTATACCCACGGAAATTTTCCAGTCAAAGCCGAGTGGCCGAAACACCGGCTCAACCGCGCGGCCAAATTTTCCAAGAAAGCTGTCGCGCAGATAAGCCGCGCGTACTGAACTATCGAGCTCCGCCTTCATCACCTTGCTCTGCTCGCCGGTTGCGCTACCGTTCGCGAGTAAAAGGACCTGGTCGATTTCAAGCGAATTCGCCTTCGCAAAGCGTGCATACTCTGCATCGGCAGTTTTCTGCGAATGCGGAAAGTATGCCAGCGCCCAGATCACGATCGACAGGGCAAAGATCACTCCGCCCACGCGCTGCAGAAAGTCCTTCGCCGCATCGTAGACGCGCCGCCGCACGTTGGGCAAATGCGGCATGTGGTACTCAGGCATCTCGAGAATAAAGGGGCTGGTGCCCGTCTTGAGCACCTTGCGGTTCAAAAGCCATGCCAACGGCATCGCCACCGCAATGCCGACGAGGTGCATACCGAAGAGTGCAACCGCGGCCCACAGTGCGCCAAAACGCGGCTCGATAAATGCGCCAATAAAGAGCACATACACCGGTAGGCGTGCCGAACACGACATGAGCGGCGCAATCAGAATTGTCGCCATGCGTGCGCGGTCGGTCGGCATCACACGCGCCGAAAGAATACCCGGTACCGCGCAGGCAAAACTCGACAGCAGCGGAATAAACGCGCGGCCGTTGAGCCCCGACCAGCCGAGCAGTTTGTCCATGAGAAAGGCAGCACGCGCGAGGTAACCCGTCTCTTCGAGCAGCGCGATGAAAAGAAACAGGATCATGATCTGCGGCAGAAAAACAAACACCGAACCCGCTCCTGCAATGATGCCGTCAGAAACCAGCGACGCGGTTACAGGGTATGCCGCAAGCGCCGTACGCGCCGCCTGTCCCAGCGACTTCATGCCGTTGTCGATCACATCCATCACCGGCTGCGCGCCGGCATAGATGCTGAAGAACATCGAGCCGATGATGAGACAGAACGCAATCAGTCCGAAGACACGGTGCGTCAGCAGTGCATCAATTTTTTTCGTGAGGGAGTTCGTTACTTCTGCTTTCTGTACTGCCTTGCGCAGTATCTTGTCGATGGCAGCGTAGATTTGTTCGATTTCCCCTCCCCCGGCCCCTCCCCGCTTGCGGGGAGGGGTGCCATAGGCGGGGTGGGGACAAGCAGCCACAATCGCTTCAGTCAGGGCCTCAATATGCTGCTTCGTCGCCATCGTGACTTCGACCACTTTGAGTCCCAGCGCTTTCTCGAGCGCCACGATATCGATCGTATAACCGCGCCGGGCGGCAATGTCGCGCATTGTGAGCACTGCGATCGTCGGCTGGCCTATTTCTTTGAGCTGCAGCGCGAGAAATAAAGAACGTTTCAGGTTACCCGCATCGAGCACGACGATGTTGAGATCGGGTACGCGCTCGCGTCCGGCATGGCCGGTGAGCACGCGCTCGGTGATCTCTTCGTCGGCCGATTTGGGTTTAAGGCTGTAGGTACCGGGTAGGTCGATGATCTCGACATTCTCGTGCCCGCGCAGGCGACCGGTCTTCTTTTCGACCGTGACACCGGCATAGTTTCCGGTCTGCTGCCGTGCACCGCACAGAGCATTAAAGACCGTCGTCTTACCCGCGTTCGGGTTGCCGATCAGCGCAACACGAAAGGCCTGAGTGACAGGTGCTGTCATAAAACGAGCACCCCTTCCAGGTCGGCGCGGCGCACGATCACAGGCGCATCGAGCACCTGCAGAATCACCGGGTCACCGAACGGCGCCACTTTCATGACCTCGACGCGTTCACCCTTCACGAGGCCGATCTCAGCCAGTCTTTCGTGGTGTAGCGGCGTGGCGAGAATTACTCCCCCTTCGCCCGGTGCAAGGTTCGCAAGGTTGCGGCCAGTCGGTTGCGGGGCTTTTTTTTTGGCGGTGGAGGTTTTTGTTTTTTTCAAAATGGGATACCTGGATAAACGCAGCGAACAGACTATTATTTGACAGGGCCCGCTGCTGAACATTTGGCGCAGCCGGCCTGCTTGCGGCCCGGCAGGTAATAGCGCAACAGGTAGAGTGCGGCAACCGCGAGAATGCCACCGGCAAGCAGGTAATCGAGCATACTTTCAGCCCGCGTTTACCGACCCGCCGTCAAGCCAATTGAGAATGATTGTCAATTGAAATTGGGGTGGTCCTATTCCAGCAACAGAATCTTCAGTGACTCGAGCAGTTGCCGCTGGTTCTTCGCCGACAGCACACCGCGTTGCTCGACGAAACGGCGATTGTCGATCGAGCGCACCTGATCGACCAGAATGTCTGAAGCGCGCTTCAACCCGGCAGGCTTCAGGTCGATATGCACGCGCAGTATCTCTGCTTTGGGAGCTACTTTAGTCGAAATCGGGCAAACAATAGTGCTGGGATGTACCCCGTTCAGCAGGTCGGTCTGCACAACAACAACAGGCCGCTTCTTGCCCGGCTCGGTGCCGTAACGTGGATTCAGGTCAGCGATATAGATACCAAACTTTTCAATTCTCATGAAAGTCGGCTATCATCTCTAGCTCTTTCAATGCAGCGAGAGAATCTGCGGCAACGAGTTTTGACTCAACCGCCAGCTTCTCTTTCAGCTCACGCCTACGCTCCAGTGCATTATAGGCCTTAATGGCCTCGTTAATGTAAGCATTGCGCGAAATCTTGCGCCGTTTCACGAAATGTTCTGCGTCTTTAAGGATCTCATCTTCGACTTTTAGGGACATAGCCTGCATGGTATCACCTTTAGTGATACTAAAGCGGTATCTTGATTGGCCGTCAAGAAAATTTGCAGAATGGAATATTCTCAAGCGGGATCATCAAACATCCGGCAAAAACGGGCAGGCTCACAGCACACTCTCCAAAAACCTACCCATGCGCTTCTTACCGAGCGCAGGGGCTGGCTTACCGTTTACTATCGCGGCCTGCCCCGCAATGAACACATGCCTCGCGGCGGCGCCTTCGTTCACGATGCGGTCGAATTTGAAACCTTTGCTCCAGGGTTGAAGCTTTACCTTTTCGAGAGAGTCGTCGAGACGCTTCGGGTCAATCACGACCACGTCTGCCTGCGCGCCTGGCTTGAGAGCTCCCGCATCGAGACCAAACCACTGAGCCAGTTCGCCGGTGAGACGCCAGACCGCTTTCTCGACCGGCATAATAGCTTTGCCCGCAAGTTCGGCGTCGCGCACCTGCTTCAGCATGCGCAGCGGAAAGTTGTAGAATGCCATGTTGCGCAGATGCGCGCCCGAATCGGCAAAGCTCATCAGCGTCGCCGGGTGCTTCATAATCTCCGCGACCTTCTCAGGCCGATGGTTCGCCAGGCACGTATGCCAGCGAATGTCGCGGTCATACTTCAGCAGCAGGTCGAGAAAGGTATCGATTGCATCCTGCCCGCGCTCGGCTGCTACCTGAGCGAAACTTTTGCCGACGGCAGATTTATCGGGGCATGACAGGATCGTGGTATCGGCGAGATCGCGGTGCCAGACTTTCGGCGCGAGCTTGCGCAAGAGGTCTTTCTTGAACCGCTTGCGGAATATTGGATCGGAAAGCAGTGCGTGGCGCGAATTCAGATCTTTCGCCGCGTCGCGGATTTTCTGCCCTGCGTAGAATTCTTCGAAGAGTACTGAATCCCAGCCGTCGTAATAGAGATCGAACGGTACCGGCGGCGATTGCCAGCGAAAGTTGCCACGAAAGACTTTGTTCGCCAGCCAGGCCACAAAGTTGGTCAGGCCGAGCACGTACGGGTCGGCCTTGAGATCCATCATCGTGATCACCGTAGTCCGCAGGCTCTCGCGCGCCAAACCACCGCTCGCAAGCGCCATGCCGAGCACGTTGACGCGTGTGACGAGGTTAGGGGCGGATTGATGGATGCGGTGGCGACGGCGCAGCATCTCGAGCAACGGTTTCTTCTCCGCGCGGCGGGCATAATAGCTCGGCAGCGAAGCAGACCACTCGCGGTCGCCGTCGAGGCGATCCCATGGGTTGGTCATGCAGCTCATGCCCAGAAAACCGGCATCGAGCGCTTCGGCGAGCGTTGCTTCCATCTGCTTCTGTTCTGCAGACGTGGGGCGCTCGATCGTGACTGAGCGGTGCAGTCCCATCGCCCGCGCTCGCAGATCGCTGTGGCCCATGAAGCTCGCGACATTAGGGCCTAACGGATGTTTATCGATCCATTTGCGGTAACCTGCGGGTGAATCCCATTTCTTTATCTTCTTTAATAGAGGCAGAACAACTTCGCGTGGCACAGCCTCGACGCGCGTGAACATGTCGGCGCAATCTTCGGGCGACGATGACACAAAGCTCACCGAGCAGCTGCCGACGACAACACTCGTCACACCATGACGCACCGATTCGGTAAGCCCCGGCGACAGCGCGAGTTCCGCATCATAATGCGTGTGCGTGTCGAGAAAGCCGGGTGTGACCCACATGCCCTGCGCATTGATCTTTTTGGCGTTTGAGGCCTTGATGGTGCCGTGCGGCGCGATCGCGGCGATCTTGCCATTTTCGATGAGTACATCAGATTCCGTCGGTTTGTTTCCGGTGCCATCGTAGACGAGCCCATTCTGGATAAGTGTTTTAGCGGCCATAGCTCTCTGACCGCCAAAGTGTGTTCGGCGTCAACCGCAAAGATTCTTTACGGCAGCCCAAGGCATTACCCATCGACGCAGCGTCGTCAGACGCCAGGATTCTTGCATGTACATCTATTTCATTGCCGCATTTTCACTCGCCGCTCTTGCGTGCTGGGGTCTGTCATCGATTCTGCGTAAGCGCGGGCGCAATCTGCCGCTGATTTTTTTCGGCGGGCTCGCTTATATTCTGGTCGCCTTGCCGATCGTTTGGTCGTTGTATCTGTACTTTGCGCTCGGGTTTATCGGCATCGGCGTGCTCTTTATGGCGCTCAGCAAATATTCTCTGCCGGCAAAGCTGCAGGCTCCGCTCGTGGCGCTGCCCATCGTCAGCCTGTACGCCCTGATGTGGTACAATGAATCTTCTTACAATATATTCCTCATACCCGAAGGCTATCGTGGCCGTGTTGTGATTGTCCATGGCTGCAAAGACGGAGCGCCACGTGAGTTCGAAGGGTTCTACCGCATCTATAGAATTGGCCAGAACGGCCTGTTGAAGAGCCGATTTTCTTTTGCCGGCAGCGCCTTCGACAGCCTGCACTCGAAATATTTTTTTGTCGACAAGTTCGGCAAACGCAGCCCGATTTCCGAAGATATTTCTCCGCAGTCGGTGGCGATACAGGGTCTGTGGACTCTGGGTGCCGAACGCAATGGTGAAACGGGAATTGATTTTATTGTCGACGCACCCATCACGGACACTGAAGCATATAGGCCAAATGAAAAGGAGAACTGGCAGCGCGAAATCGACAGCTGTGCGAAATGAATAACATGAAAGCCCACGTACTTGAAAACAGTTTCGGCATCGAGAACATTCACCTGCGCGAGCGCGAACTGGCGGATTTAGATTCGCACGAGATACGCATCGCGATGAGAGCGGCGTCGCTCAACTTTCGTGACTACCTGATGGTGACGGGCAACTATAACCCGAAGCTCAGGCTGCCGATGGTGCCGCTTTCTGACGGCGCGGGTGAAGTCGTGGCCGTCGGCAAGTCAGTGACCCGCTTCAAGGTCGGCGACCGTGTCATGCCGACCTTCTCGCAGAACTGGATTGCGAAACGCCCGGTGAGCGACGATCTGCGTAAGAGCACACTCGGCGGCCCACTCGACGGCACTGCCTGTGAAATAATGCAGCTACCCGAATGGGCGGCGGTCGAAATTCCCGAAGGTTTGAGCTATGCCGAAGCCGCGACTCTACCGTGCGCCGCCCTCACTGCCTGGTCGTCGCTCGTGACCATGAACCAGGCGAAGCCAGGCGAATACGTAGTTGTGCTCGGCACCGGCGGCGTATCGATCTTCGCGCTGCAGTTTGCCAAGATGCTCGGCTGCAAAGTCATAGCCACCTCTAGCTCCGACGATAAGCTGAAGAAAGCTGAAGAACTCGGCGCCGACTACATCATTAACTATAAAGAGAAACCCGACTGGGCAAAAGAGGTGCGCAAGATAACCCAGATGCAGGGCGCCGACCACATCATCGAAGTGGGTGGCGCGGGCACGCTCGAGCAGTCGATTCGCGCCGTGCGCATGGACGGGGTGATCAGCCTCATCGGCATTCTCGCCGGATCGTCGAAAGAACTGAACCTGCTACCGATTCTCATGCAGAACGTGCGCATGCAGGGCATTCTCGTCGGTGGCCGCGAGGCTTTCGAAGACATGTGCCGCGCTGTCACGGCGAATGGACTCAAACCCGCAATTGATAAGACGTTTGGTTTTGCCGAATTGCAGGATTCGATACGCTACCTCAAGAGCGGCAGCCACTTTGGAAAGGTTGTAGTAGAGGTGGGGTAGTCGCCTCACCCCCGCCCTTCGGGCGCCCCCTCTCCTAATGGAGAGGGGGAAGACGTTCGAGCTCGACGGCCAGTAATTGCTCGTGGCAATAGAAATCGAAAATGAACTCACCAAAGGGATGCTGGCGCCTAAACTTAAGATCAAGAAATCGCCTTGCACGCAAGCGCTCCCAAAGCACTTTTTCGGCTTGAGTTGATCTCTGACGCAACTCTTCTGCGTTGCGAAATATTTTAGCATGCGCGCCATTGTGCAGCACAATGGCACAAAGCATTACCAATTATACGGGGTGGTAAGCGCGATGCACGCCGTACCTCACCCCACTCTTTGGACCCACCTCGCCTAAGAGTGCGGGGGAGAAAGACTGCGGCCAGCGATTTGCAGCAAGCAGGTTTTAGCTCCCCTCTCCTTCAGGCGACGCGCTTCGCGTCTCCGTCTTCGGAGAGGGGCCGGGGGTGAGGCGACACCACAAGAAAAACTTGACCCGTCGTAACCCCCCGTTGCGCATCGTCTTAGTTACCAGAGGAATATCCATGCAAAAATACCGCCTGATCGTCATGCTCATCCTTGCTACACTGCTTGCCGCCTGTGGTGGTGGTAGCGCATCGGGGGCCGCAGGCGGCGATTCGGGCGGCGGTACGACAACCACAGCTGATACCACGGCCCCAACCGCGGGTACGGCAATCGCATTCAGTGGGATTTCAGACACTACTATCACTGTCTCCTGGGGAGCAGCTTCAGACGCCGTCACAGCTACGGCAAACCTGCAGTATCGGCTGGTGCGCGCGGCGACCAGTGCAGCCATCGATACGGTGGCCGAAATCGATGCAGCAGCAGGCGGAGTGACCGTTGTCGACGACTACACGTCAGCGCTGACGAGCCGCAACGTGACTGGCCTCACCGCGAGCACGACGTATTTTTTTGCCGTGGTTGTACGCGATACGGCCGGCAACAAGGCAATTTATACACCCGCGAGCTCCACAACGTCTGCGGCCGGAACCACGGCATCGCCGGTCTTCAACCCCGCACCGGGCACCTTCGGAACAGCCCCCAACCTGCAGATGACTTCGTCGACCAGCGGTGCGATTGTGTGTTATACTTCCGGAGCATCACCTGTAAGCCCTGTGTGTAACGCCGGCAAGACAGGGTGCACAACTGGTACACTCTACTCGACTGCGGTTGTCGTCAGCGCAACAGCCACTTACAAGGCCATTGCCTGCAAAAGTGGAAACTCCGACTCGTCAGAAACGAGCGGACTCTATACCATCGACACGACCGCACCCACGGTAGCATCTACCAGCCCGGCGAATAATGCTAACAACGTTGCAACAGGGACTACGATTTCTGTGACTTTTTCCGAAGCGATGAACCCGTCGACGGTGAAGGCACTCACGGGAACAACCACCTGCACTGTGGGGTCGCCCACTATCTGGGTCTCAGCTAACCCCGGTTTCAGTTCCTGTATCCCGATGACATCTGCTACACCCACAACGAGCGACAACCTGACGTTTACCCTGACTCCAGCATCTGCATTGGCTACTGCAACAACCTACTACATTCGTGTGACCACGGGCGCTCAGGACGCGGTGGGTAACGCCCTGGCGTCGCAATTTGAGACTGCCGTAGGTTTCACAACTGCCCTCGCACCTGCGCTCACTATCAACAGTTTTACTCCGGCTTCGGGTACCTATAATACCACGCAAACTGCCTCCGTCACAACTGCAGAGGGTGGTGCTGTCCTGTGCTTTAGAAGTGATGGCACTGATCCGGCTGCGACTACTCCCGGTACCTGTGACGGAGGTTCGACGCAGGTCAACGAAGGGCAAACCTTCGCCGTCAGCCCGAGCATGACGCTCAAGGTGCTTGCGACAAAGGCAGGCCATGCAAACTCAACGGTGCAGTCGCGGACATATACGATTCAACCAATCGTCAGTGGTACTACACCTGCCGACAGCGCCACCGGCTTTGACCCGTTCGCTGGCACGATCACCATCACCTTCAGCAAGAACATGGACCGAAGCACGGCCAGCTTCAACGCCGCCAACGGCGCATGCACAGGTAATATACAAGTGTCAGCCGACAACTTCACCAGCTGCATCGGCTTCACGATACCAGCAGGTAATGGCGGTTTTTTTGTTCTTACCCCTGCGGCCACACTTGCGAGCGCTACAACCTACAAAGTTAAGGTACTGAATACCCTGAAAGACACTTCAGTAAATTCCGTGGCCGCATTCGAGCACACAACCGGCATCAAGACGCGCTACTATCGGACGGAAGCCATCGATGGTACGAACAACTTTGTGGCGGCAGAGACCTTTGCGACTGCGCAAGGAGCAGCCGGAGATATTTATGTCACGGCAGATGCAACCTATCTGTACGTCGGTATGCGGCATTCGGATATTCAGGCTGCGGGTGCCGGGGCAGGAAACAAGTTTGTGTACTTCACTTTTGCCACTGACCTGAATGATGCCAACGGCCTCAATACCTCGAGCGACAACAAAGCAAAGTTCGGTACGGCTTCCAAAATGCGCTGGCACTGGAAGACGCGCATCGACGGCGCCAACTATACAGAGTACCAGCAGGCGAACGGAACCAACTGGTCTACTACCTGGAATGACAACAAGAACGACTGGCGGGCAGGCGGGTATATTGAAGCACGCATCCTCTTAACCGAGTTTGGTGGCACTGCACCCAATGCGATCAAGGTAGCCGCTTATATTGTGGACTACAACGGCGATAGCGGCAACGGCTGGGTATACAACATACTCTCAGGTGCCACCGAAGGCTCTGGCGTCACCCCGCGCGATTTGGTGAAATACATCGATTACAACCGGACGTTGTCGACCAACCCCAGCGCGACAGCGACGGGTAATTTTTAGCTCGGAAGCACTCTATCCCGCTGCGTCATGCCCGCGTAACCGGGCATCTCATTCCGTTTGTACTGTAAGTAGATTCCCGCATAGGCGGGAATGAAGTCGAGCTGCATTAGTGCCACGCAATTACTCGCGCCACCCCAAAAATAATCGACGTAGTCCGGTCATTACCGATTCATGCGCTGAATGGCTTCCGTCTCTTTCGACCAGGTCTACAAGATCTACCCCAACGGCTATGTCGGCGTCGAAAACTTCAACCTCGACATTGCCGACGGCGAGTTCGTGATCTTTGTCGGGCCTTCGGGCTGCGGCAAATCGACGACCATGCGCATGATCGCAGGCCTCGAATCGATAACGCGGGGGATCGTCAAAATCGGCGACCGGGTCGTTAACGATATCACTCCGCGCGACCGCGACATCGCGATGGTCTTCCAGGACTACGCCCTCTACCCGCACATGTCGGTGCGCGAAAACCTGAGCCTGGGCTTGCGATTGCGCAAAACGCCTGCTGCCGAGATCGAGTCACGCACGCAGGCTGCCGCAAAGGTTTTGGGTCTCGAGCAGTACATGGACCGCAAGCCGCGCGAGCTCTCGGGAGGGCAACGCCAGCGTGTAGCTCTTGGCCGCGCAATCGTGCGCCGACCGAAAGTTTTTCTGTTTGATGAACCGCTTTCAAACCTCGATCCGAAGCTGCGAACCGGCATGCGCGTCGAAATCAAGCGCCTGCACCGGCAGCTTGCCTCAACTATGATCTACGTCACGCACGACCAGCTCGAGGCGATGACGTTGGGCGACCGCATTGTCGTCATCAACCAGGGAAAAATTCAGCAGGTCGGGCGACCGATCGATGTCTACAACAAACCCGATAACCTGTTCACCGCGGGCTTTATCGGCAGCCCGCCGATGAACTTTTTCGAGCTCACGGTCTCGCGCGAGAACGACCAGGTCACCGTGAAGAATGACGCATTCTCGCTTTCGCTTGCAGCGTCGCACCCGCTCGCACAACCGTTGCTGAAGAATTTTGTGGGAGCTCCCACCCTGACGGCCGGCATTCGCGCAGAGCACCTCAAGATCTCCCGCGCGAACACTGCTAAACCTTCGATACACGCGCAGGTCGAAGTCGTCGAGCCGGCGGCCCCCGAGGTGTTCCTGTATCTCAAGAGCGGCGCAGCGTCGTTCGTCATGCGCGACGATACCTTGCTCGAACCGGTGGTGAAACCGGGTGAAACGCTGGGCGTCTATGCCGAACCCGAGCACATCCATTTTTTTGATGGTAATGGGCAGAGATTATGCTAGTACCAGGAGAAAAACCATGAAGAAAAATCTGAAAAACTCAGGGGTGCGCCGGAGCCGACCTGCAGCTTCGCCGATGAAAGCATATAGCATCGTAAAGGATAGGTCAAGTAAACCGTTGTTCGTTCTCGTGCCCTATGAAGTCTGGCAAGAAACCAAGAAGGCCAATCGGGCCAAATCAGCGAAACAGAAACCCAAGCATCGTAGAAAGAAAACTGAAAAGGTTCCACCATGGGCTGATCTCGCAGGCGTCCTGGGCGAACGTGAGGACGCACTTGAATACCAGAAGCGCCTCCGCGGTGAATGGTCGTGAAATTTCTAGTCGATACAAATATTGCAATCTACCAGCTACAGAATCGACTGGCAGAGAGACTTCCCGAGGGAAGATATTTCCTCTCCATCATTTCAGAAATCGAACTACTGGCTTATCCAGGTTTAACAACTGCTGAGGAAAAAGGCATAAAGACTTTACTCAAAGCAATTGAAATTGTGACTTTGACAGACTCGGTCAAACAGGAAACGATCAGAATCAAACGGGACAATAATCTGAAACTTCCCGATGCGATTATCATTGCAACCGCACGAATTAATGGCTGCGTGCTGCTGACGAACGATCAGCAACTCGCGAAATCTCGCCTCATCGACACCAAGGCGTTTAGGCTGCGATAAGGAGTAATCCAATGCACACCGTTTTGTCAGCTCTCATGCGAATGCGCCGCTTCGCCCCCTACCTCTGGCTCACCCCGTTTCTCGCAGTGTTCGCGGTTTTTCTCGCTTACCCGATGGCCTATTCTTTCATTATTAGCCTCAAGAAAGTCACCTGGCAGACCAACCTGTACGAAGTTTTTTCAGACATGCGCTGGGTCGGCCTGCAGAACTACCGCGAGCTTTTGACGCGCGCGGATTTCTGGTGGTCGCTGGTTGCGACGTTCCTTTACATGCTTCTGACGATTCCGCCCGGCATTTTTTTGTCTCTCTTACTCGCAACCCTACTCAGTGAAAACCTGCTTGGCAGCCGCTTCTTTCGCTCGGCGCTGTTTCTGCCCAACATTCTCGACATGCTGGTGATCGGCCTCGTCTGGAAGCTCATCTATAGTCCGGACGGCCTGCTCGATACGGCATTTATGAAAATGGGAGTTGAATACTTTCACGCGAAAGGCTTTCTGGGTGACGCGCATACTGCGCTCGCAGCGGTCGCGATCGCCATGGTCTTCAAAGGTTGTGGATTTGGTATGGTGCTGTTCATGACTGCGCTGAAGAACATCTCACCGAATATTTTTGAGGCAGCCGACCTCGATGGCCTGACCTGGTGGCAGAAGTTTATCTATATCAGGGTGCCGCTGGTAAAACCTGTTATTCTGTTTTTGACGGTCACCGGTATTCTGGGGTGCCTCAATGCCTTCACGGAATTTTACATCATGACCGAAGGAAATCCCGTTACCCTGTTTGCCAATGAAACCGTCGGCGCCACACGCGTTTCTGGCTACCTGCTTTATACCCGTTTCACCGAGATGAACTACGGTTCTGCCGCCGCGATGTCGTACTTTCTGCTGATCTTTGCATTGCTGGTTTCGTACCTGAACTGGCGGTTCTTACGGGAGCGCACTGCATGAGGCGTCTTAAGCTCATTTTGCTATGGATTTCCATAGCAGCACTCGCCGCTTTTGCCCTGCTGCCGCTCTTCTGGATGTTCGTGACTGCAGTCAAAAAAGAGGGCATGGGCCTGAGCACGCAGATAATCCCCCGCACAGGCTTTGCCGAACTCTACACCTGGAAAAACTTCAGCGCGATCCTCGGTGATCCGGATTTTCCGTTCTTTCGCTTTCTGCTGAACAGCACAGCCGTGGCCGGTTCGACAGCCGTGATTTCAACCGCGATCTGCTTCATGTCGGCGTACGCCTTCGCGCGCAAGACATTCGTGGGCAAAGAGCTGGTCTATGGTCTGCTGATGGCATCAATGATGGTGCCGGGCATGATCTTCATGGTGCCGCAGTTTGCACTGATCGCCGAGTTCGGCTGGATGAACACCTGGCAGGCGCTGGTGATTCCGCACACGGCGAACGTTTTCGGTATCTTCCTTTTGCGCCAGTCTATCGAGCGCATACCCCGCTCGCTCTTTGAGGCAGCCGAGGTCGACGGGGCGAGCGACTGGCAGACGATGCGACTGGTAATCTTACCGCTGGCTTCACCGGTATTGGTGACACTAGTACTGCTGACGTTTCTCGGGCAGTGGTCGAACTTTTTGTGGCAGTTGATCGTGAATACCCCCGATAGCTCGTGGATCACCTTGCCAGTCGGCATCTCTCTCTTCAAGGGCCAGTATTCGATCGCCTGGGAAAAGATGATGGCCGCATCAGTGATCTCGGTGCTCCCCGTACTACTGCTCTTTCTGTTCTTGCAGCGTTATATCATCAGCGGGCTAACCCAAGGGGGAGTGAAAGAGTGACTGCGAAACCAATCTCTATTTGCCCCCGAATTAATTCGGGGGCAAATAGAGTGTTGCGACGGATTTCCATAGCGGCAATTATCTTACTTGGCCTCGCCTGCAGCCAGGACACTAAGACAAAGCCAGCTGAGCCACGCACCCTCACCCTCTGGCATTCATACAATAATGAAGAAACCCGAGTCTTTAACGATCTGCTCGCCGACTACCAGAAACAAAACCCCCATATCAAGATAGTTGCCGAGCGCGTGCCATTCGACGGTCTTTTGCCGAAGCTAACTTCGGCGGCGATCGCTCACCGCACGCCTGACATTGCACGCGTCGACATCGGTCACATACCACGCCTCGCCTGGGGCAAGGCGATTGCGCCACTCGGTGAATTCGGCGCCGAAAAACTTGTGAGCGATATGCTGCCGGTCGCACGCAAGGTCGCCGAAGTGAAATTGCCCGGTCGCAAGAGCCCTGAAATCTTCGCGGTACCCGACCAGCTGACGACGGTTGCGCTCTACTACAACACGAAGCTGCTCGCCGCCGCGGGTGTGACACCGCCGCGCACAATCGGTGAACTCAGCAAAATGGGTGAACTGTTCCGAAAACAGGGTAACTCCGCCAAAGCATTCGCGATGAACTCGTCGCTCTGGTGGATGATGCCATGGCTCTTCTTGCACAACGCGCAGATCTTGTCGGGCGATCTCGACCGCTGCCTGCTCGATTCAACCGAAGCGGTGAGCGCTGTCGAATACCTGCGCGCTCTTTACGCCAGCGGCAGCGAAGGAGGCGCCTGGGTGTCGGGCGCTGTAAACCCCGACCAGGGATTCTTGACTGGTCGTTACGCGATGATTCTCTCGGGCCCGTGGAACCTGCAGACATTCCGCACGGTACCGTTCGCCGTGAGCCTGGTACCCGGCAACGGGTCGCTGCATTCGGCCTCGAATATCGGCGGCGCGGCGATGGTGGTCTTTTCTGCCTCGAAAGAAAAAGACGAATCGTACAAACTGCTGGCATACCTGGTATCTCAAGAGGTGCAGAAGAAATGGATCAGCGGCACGGGGCAGCTGAGCGTCAACCGGGCGGCCAACCGCGCGATGGCCGGCAAACTTTCGGCGGAGCTTAAGGTCTTTCTGCAACAGCTCGACTATGCCGGGGCACGGCCGCAGCTACCCGGTTACGACGCGCTCGAAACCATCGTCGCCCCGTACCTCTACGCCGCGCTCGACGGCTCACTGCCCGCGAAAGAAGCACTGCGGCGTGCGTGCGCTGAGATTGAGCGTGATTTACTCGCGCCAAATAGATGAAGACCTGAATGTCGAGGGTGTGGTCGCAGGCAGATTTCAAATCTGGGTTATGTCTCATTCATCCACACCAATAGCGGGTGAATGTCATAGTCTCTACGATCAGGGTCATACCGGCAAAACTAAATACTTTACTTGCTGAAGGCGCGAACTGATTCTCGCCAATGCGCAGGCGTGCGGCTGCTGTCATTTCTGTTTTACTCATGACCGCATTTGCCATGCGCTGCAACTCAGAGCAAAAACCCCGCACATACATTCCGGTTATCGATCTCACCGACGCACAGGGTAACGTCATCGATACGCCTTGTAGCAATCCGCAGGCAGCAAGCAACTATAAACAACCCACTGCCACTGACTGGCCGACAATACGCGATATGAAACTGGGTGCGGTCTACGACGGCACCAATACCACGTTCCGCTTCTTCGCCCCTACCGCGCAGCAGGTAGAGGTCGTCCTGTACAATGCGGCAACGGATAGCATGTTTAGCCCGAGCGCCGTCATCAACATGACGCGCGACGGCACGGGCAACGCGGGGTTTGGCGTATGGTCGACCGCGGCCATTACAACCGCAGAAGCAAAACCCGTCAGCGCTGCGGGCGCAGGCAAGTACTACTACCGCTACCGTATCAATTGCATGCAGAACTACGAAAACAAGACCATTGCCGAACGCGATCGTTATATCACCGACCCGTACGCGCTCGCAAGCGCTGGTTCGCACGGTCATGGCATCATCGTCGACACCCAGTGGCTCGCGAATGCTGTCTTCAGCGGCTGGAACAATGCGACAGATGGAGTGACCTCGGATATCGGCGGCGCCAACTGGTTTGGCACCGCCCGGCCGCCGAGTAGCCAGTACATTGTCTACGAAGCACACGTCGATGACTTCAGTGGCTCAACTTCATGCCTGCAAAGCCACAGCGGCTCAACCTGCAAGACACAACTGCAGGCTTACTACAGCGCAACGACCCCGAACAACGCCGCACTGATGACTGCGGTTGGCGCAACGAGCGGAGACAACCTGTCTGGTAAGTACCTCGGTTTTGAAGCCATGGTATCTGCCACTACCACGCCGACGGTAACGTCATCGCACCTGTCTTCTACCATGGGCGTCAACGCGGTGCACCTGATGCCGCTGCACGAGTCATCGAACGACAACAAAGATAATCCCGAAAGCTACAGCTGGGGTTACCTGCCCTCGCTGCTTTTTGCACCGGAGTCGTCGTATTCATCGTACTGCTCGCGCGCGAATGCATCTGAAGCCTGCACGTACGTCGATGCCCGCGCGGGCTACCAGGTGCTCGAACTCAAGCGCATGATCAAGAAGATGCATGCGCAAGGTATCGCGGTTATTCTCGATGTCGTACTCAACCACACATCGAATGCGTTTAACTACCTCTACCAGGCCGACCCGTACGGACGTTACTACTTTCGCACGAACGGGCTCAACTGGTCGAACATCGGCACGGGTAACCACATCTTTGACGACCGCAACCAGCGGCCCTTTGCCTACAAGCTCATACTCGATAACATCAAGTACTGGGTGAAGCACTTCCACGTCGACGGATTTCGTTTCGACCTGGCCGTCGGCACGAACGAGCAGACGCTGCGCGATATCCAAAATATGATCAATGACGGTGCGCATCCCGGCAGCTGGACAACCACGACACCGCCGTCGGCAACAGAAACGAGCATGATCATGGACACCGAATATCTTTCGGGTGGTGGCAGTTATAGCGCAGGCGGTACAACTACCGACAACTTCGGTAATACCATCAAGCTGCCGAACTTCATGACCGGCGAGAACTGGCTCGGCGCGCAGCGCCACGGCTTCATGGTCCAGAGTAACTGGACCACGCCCAACTTCAACGCGCAGCTCAGCACAGACTACCGCGGCTTTTCGCAGTGGAACGACTACTTTCGCGAATCCATCAAGCGCTTCATACAGGGTAATACCGATGCAACTGTAACCAACCGCAGCAAGACCGCACTCTATTTCAGCAAGGGCCGTGACGACGGTGTCTGGCAGGGTGTTTCGAATAACCCGCTCGATACGCTCAACTACATTGAGAGCCACGATGAAGAGAGCGTCGCGCGCGCGGTACTCGACTCGAAATCGAAATCGGCAATCGGCTCGCTGCTGCTTCTGACCGCACACGGCATACCGATGCTCTACGAAGGCCAGGAATTCATGCGCAACAAGCAGATACAGGACCAAAGCAAGATAGGCAACAACCTCGACTGGCAGCTCGCGGCGACCAATGCCGACATGCTCGGCTTTGTCTCATTTCTGACCAAGCTCCGCCGTGCCTGCCCCGCACTGCGTTACGCGTCAGACCCCGGAAACAGCAACTCAAACCTCGACGGCGCGACACCTAACCAGACAATTTCTTATTTCACGAAGGGCGGTGCCTGTTCTGGCTTCAGCGGCGACTCTTCGACATATATCAACACAAAGTCGGAGTTTAGAATTCTCGCTAACATGACGGGCGGGGCGCAGGCATTTACTGTCGAAACCGGCGGGACCAACTGGCGCGCGGTCGCCGCAGTCAGCGGCGGTAACGACAATACCAACTGCGGCGACCAGTCGGCGGCAACGCTGCGCTGGTCATACGCATCGGGCAGCAATAATATCAACAGCTGGGGCACAACGAATAGCAGCTGGTCGGTGCCTTGCTACAGCGCAGTAATTCTGGTGAAACAATGAGAACGCGAAATCCACAAAAAGCAATTTGCGCAGCGCTCATGTGCATATTGTTCTTTGGAAAATGCGCCGGGCCTAACTCCGACTTCTTTCGTATGTACGACGCCGAACCGCATGCGCCGTCGTTCAACACCGCGCAGATCAAGAATATGGAAGTGATGGGCCCGAAGATCGTCGACGGCGGCGTGAACTTCACCCTGTTCTCCGAACGTGCAACGCGCGTGCACCTGCTGATCTTTGACAACCCCGACAGCAAGTACCCCGTGCAGGAATTCCAGATGTCGCGCTTCGGCAATGTCTGGAGCGTGTTCATCAACGGCGTGGGCCACGGCACGTATTATGGCTACCGCGTCTGGGGCCCCAATTTCGATTACCATCCTTCATGGTACCCCGGTACACTTTTTGGTTTTAAGTCGGACTTTGACAACCAGGGCAACCGCTTCAACCCGAACAAACTGCTGCTCGACCCATACGCGAAAGCAGTACACCGCAAGCACGACTGGTCGAAGGGTATGGCGGCCTCGGGCCCTTACCGGCACGAGGACACAACCGCAGCAGCCGCAAAAGGTATCGTCGTGCGCGATGACAACTACAGCTGGAGCTCAACAGAGCAGGATTACTGGCAGCGCAAGCAGTCAACGACGCAGCGGCGTGCGCGCAATTCGCTCGTTTTCTACGAAGTGCACCCAAAAGGTATTTCAGCCGCTGCGCTCGCGGGTATTCCCGGCTTGCCGGCCGACTACCACGCGCGTTTTCCGGGTACGTATAGGGGGGCAGGTGAGCTGGCGCCGTATCTTGCCGATCTGGGCATCACCGCCGTAGAATTCTTACCCATTCATGAGGCGGGTAGTGATGGCGGCTACTGGAAGTACTGGACGCTCAACTTTTTTACTCCCGAATTCACGTACGCGTATCGCCCCGAAAAAGCCTCACAGGTAAACGAATTCCGCTGGATGGTCGAACAGTTCCACAAGTACAACATCGAGGTCATCATCGATGTTGTGTATAACCACACGGGTGAAGGCGGTCTCTGGCGCGAGAAAGTACCGCTGATTGAGGGCAATGTACCCGTGAACCCTAACGATCCCTCGAACTTCTGGGCGTATGACCCGGCAGAGACGGCAACGATCCTGTCGTACCGCGGCATCGACAACTACAGCTACTATGCGCTCACCGGACCTAATAAAGAATTCTACTACGACCACACCGGTACCGGCAACATGGTGCGCACCGGAAGCCCGCCCGTACGGCGTATGGTCATCGACAGCCTGCGCTACTGGGTGGAGCAGATGCATGTCGACGGATTTCGTTTTGACCTGAGCGAAGTACTCGAGAAGAAAGACGGCCAGGCTACCAACAACTGGAGCTCGTACAACTACTGGAAAGAATGGGGCTCAGAAACATACAGCAGCACCAATACCTCAAGGCGCAATATGTCTGCTTCAATGTGGATTGTCAACGACCCGGTGCTGCAGCGCTACGACACGCGTATCATCGCCGAGCCCTGGTCGATCGGCGGCTACCGTTTTGGCGATCACCCCAAGGCCTACTGCTACGGCACTGATGGCGATAAGTATGCGGGCTACGAAACTGGCTGCACCGCGCTCGACACCACGTACACGACGGGTTTTGCCTGGTACGAGTGGTCTGACCTGTTCAAGCGTGTCAGCCGGCGCATCGTGAACAATGACGATTACCGCCTGAACTCCGACTCGCCTGTCGATTTTGGCGGGGCGCTCACTGGCAGCTCCGCAAAGTTCAACGAAACCTGGGATGGAAGGCAACCCTACCACAACATCAACAAGATCACGGCACACGACGGGTTCACGATGTACGACCTCTTGAGCTATAACCAGAAGCGCAATGGCCTGGGCCCGCTCAACCCCGACGGCGTTGACCCGTATTCGGGAGACGACGGCAGCAACTACTCGCGCGACTGGGGCTTCAATGAGAACCTCAAGCGACAGAATTTTCGCAATCTGCTCGTGCTGCTCATGGTCGCTAACGGCTCGCCGATGCTGCTGGGCGGTGACGAATGGATGCGCACGCAGTTCGGTAACAATAACGCTTACACCACGGGCTCTGACAACCAGTACAACTGGTACCGCTGGGGCGTCTGGCTCGCCGACCCGTATGCATACCGCATGTATGATTTTACGCGAAAGATCATCCGGTTCCGGAAAGATAACCTGTGGGCGTTCAGCAAGAATAATTATCCCAACATGGGTGACCTGAGCTGGCATGACATTGGTGCTTCACCCGGTAACTGCAACGCGAGTTTTGCGGGCTCCGGCGCCTGGGGCGGCAGTGACAAGGTAATCGCACTATGTTACAAGAACCCACCTTCGGGTAAGACCGAAATTTTTATTGTCTTTAACTTGGGCGGAGTGAACACGCATACGATTAACCTGCCGACAGGAACCTGGAATGTCGTGACCAATACCGAATACTATTTCGAAGGCTTCCATGCGAATTTGAGCGGCAATTACTGCGCGAACAGCGGCGAAGCGACTTTTAACCCCTCGGCGCCCAGGTGCAATGCCTCGACGGCAAGCGGAACCTATTCGCTGCCGCCGCGCACGATCCTGATCCTGCAGAAACAGTAACTACGCGAGTCGCCAGATGCAGAAAGTTAGTCTATATACGGTGCTACCGCTAGTTGCCTCTTCGGTAATTGTCTGGGCGCAGGCACAGGAAGGCAAAATTCGCCTCGACCGCCCTCAGCCGGCAGCCGCTAGTGAAACGCCCGCGCAACCAGCTGCGACCGCCCAGACAAAAGCCGATACCGTAGAGAAGAAGCCCGGTCTCGCAGAACTCGAAGAACTCAAGAGTGGCTTCAAAATTCCCAAACCGTTCTTCTTTAACATGTACGTACGCGCCAGTGCGCAGGATGACTTCGGTTACAATGCACCCACGCTGGGCTGGTCGCCGTTCTATGGCCGACTGATGAATGAGACTCCCTGGCTCATGGCAGACTTCGGCTACCACGTGGTCAGACCCGAAACACCCGGGGCTCCGCGTGCGACGCTGTTCATGCGTATCGAGGGCGGCAGCTACCGCGGCTACAACATGGGCAACGGCTCGCTCAGCAACTTCAGTATCAACCATGTCTGGCTCGAAACGGAGAACGTACTCTTCAAGACCCTGGTGACGCAGACCGGTAACCTGTGGTACAACATGGGCTACATCGGTATCTTTGATAACTTCACTGCGCAGGTTTTCTATGATACTGTCGGCTTTCGTGCCGGCCAGCGCACGAAGCTCTTTGAGTATTTTTTAGGCGCCGGCGATTCAGGCTGGTCACTATACCGTAATCGCAGCTACGATGGGTGGGAGGGACACCAGTACGCGGTCATACCGACCGTGGGCGGTCTCGTCAAACTGAACCTCTATGAGGTCGACGGACTGAAGAGTTTCAGTAACAAATTTATGCCGCGCTGGCAGGTCGGCGCGAGCTTCCAGCTCATGTGGGAACGCGCTAACGAAACCATGCGGGGCGCACCGTACCAGACGCCGAACGTTGCATACGCCGATGTCATGCGCGGTGAGGCGTTTAAGAAATTCATGCTCGAAAACCCGGGCAACTCTGATTTTTTCCCCTGGGCGCAACCACACCCGACGAACTACTGGCGCTACACCGGCTGGACTGGCTTTAGCGGCCCCGACCTCGGACCGATCAAGATCTACTGGAACGACCTGAGCGTACGCTTCGAAAAAAAGGCGCCACAGATTGCGGTACGCGAGACCTACGACAACGAAAGCAAAGACATCTACATCGCGGCTTTCACTGACGAGCGTTATGAACTCAGCCTGTACGATGAAATACAGCTGCGGCTATTGCCCAACCATTTCGACCTGAACGCCGGCTTCGGTTTCGGCAAAAGCTGGGATAACGACAACAAGCTCCGCCCCGACGACTACAACAGCACACGGTATTCTTTCGTGATTCGCCCGATGTGGTACATCACCGAGCACCTGCACTACCTCGTTGAACTGGTCTACGCGCGCGAAAAATCGAACATCGGCAACCGCTACCGCGAGCACTTCAATTCGATTAAATCAAACACGCAAGGTATACCAGACAGTGAAGGTCTCGAGTGGGGCGACACCGACACGAAGCACACGTACCAGATCAAAACAGGCTTCACGATCAACCCAGCGGGTCGCGGTATCTACTCACGCCCGGTGATTCGGCTACTCTACGGCGTGCAGCATTCGAACGTGCAGGCGGCATTCGGCAACAGCTTTGAAGAAAGTCTTAACCGCCGCAACCAGTTCAACCTCAACCGCGACATACACTGGCACCACATGGTACGCGTCGAGTTCGAGCACTGGTTCTCTGTCAGTGGCTGGGAAGAAGGTTACACTCCGCCGCTGGCGCAGCAGACCGAACGCCTGTCGCAGGTACACAAAGGCGTCGAAATCGACCCGACGAAGCCGAAGCGTTACGATATCTACACCACCATCTGGGGCGGCTGGATGTTCCAGTTTGGCCCGCTCACGACAGGGCTTGCCGACCGCCTGGTATCTGACCCCGATGGCTGCCTCGGCCTCACCAGCCGGCAGTGCGTGATCAACTACAACAGCGGCGGTGTCTCAGGCGGGGCGCATGTGCGCGTGCGCTCGGGCAATATCGAATATACGGGCGGGCTTTGGTACCTGCCGGTTTACAGTGCGAGCATTTTCCGTTCGACGGGTAATGCCGAGAGCGTCGTCAGCTTCTTCATGGCGAGCGCCGGCTTCCGCTACTTTCCCGAATTTCTGCCCGAAGCGCTGCGCGGCATCTTCGCCGGCGTCGAAGTGGGTTATGGTATTCCGCTCATCCAGAACTCCGTCGCTGGTTCACCAAAGTCGCTCGACCTCGGCACCTATATTACGGGCGCGCTGTCGTTTGGCTACCAGTACCGGCTGGGGAGCTCGGTCAGTATCGAGGCAGGCACGCAGGTCATAGTGATGCCGACGAAGAACGTGATGCTGGGCGCGATGCCCTACGTAGGGGCCAGTTACCATTTGTGAACATTTTTGAAATCAGCAGCGAGTGTTCGGGCCTGGCGCAGCGCGGCGGGTTAGGCGGTGTTGTTTGGGGCATCAGCGATGCTTTTCGCCAGTCGGGCCACAAAGTCACGCTGGTGATGCCCTACTACGAAGAAATCCGCGAAGAGGTGAAGAGTTACCTCACTCTCAAGGTGCCTTACGGCGGCGAAATCAGCACTGTGTCGGTCTTTGCCTCTGAGCACGAGGGAATCAGGATCCTGCTCATTCACAGCGACCGCTTTTTCAGGGGTGAATATTCTGACGTCTATATCGACAGCGGGCGTTTACAGCGCGGTTTCTTTGAAGACGATGCCAAACGTTTTGCCTTCTTCTCCGTAGCGGCTGCCTGGCTGCTTTTGAGATTATCACGCAAAGAAAAAATCGATACGATCCATTGCCACGACTGGCATTCAGGACTGTTGCTCATGCTGATCAACGTGCATCCCGATCTGGCCGAGCTCAGAAAGTACTTTCGTCTCTTTAGCGTGCACAACCTTGAATACCAGGGCACCCGGCCCTATGCCGCCTGGGGCGACCTCAAGGGTTTTCTCGACTGGTTTCCCGAACTGGAACAGCTGCCGCGGGAAACCATGGCGCCGTATCTCGACCCGTACGCCAATATCGACTGTATCAACCCAATGCGCGCGGCGATACACTCGGCCGACCAGGTCACGACGGTTTCGCCGAACTATGCCGACGAGATCTGCCGGGCCGATAATGCCGTCGAGGGTTTCTTCGGCGGTCGTGGCCTCGAAAAAGATTTTCGTGAACTGCGCATTGCCGGTCGCCTGACCGGCATTACCAATGGCATCGACCTCAATTTTTATGACCCGGCAATTTTGCCGCATGCGTACTCGGCGGCGAGCCGGGCCGCAGGCAAGTTGCGAAACCGCGAGGCGCTCTGGCAGGAGCTCCCCCACTTACTTGCCGGCTTTCGTGAATCGGAGTCACTCACTGAAGAGAGTATTGCAGACACTCTTGCCCGGCTCGGGCGAACCGACGAACAGCATTTCATGACGAAACCACTCATGGTCGCCGTCACGCGCATGACCGGGCAAAAGATACGCCAGTTCTTCGATGAGGCAGAAGGTAAAAGCGTTCTGCGCCACCTGATGGAGACCGGGGCAAATTATGTCTTTCTCGGCAAAGGGGATATGGCCCCGCAGATGAGCCACGAAATTGCACCTGCGGGCAATATGTTCTTTCTCTGCGGTTTCGATGACAATCTCGAGAAACGGCTCTATGCCGCTGCCGACGCGATGCTGATGCCTTCTGATTTTGAGCCGTGCGGCACCAGCCAGATGAAGTCGATGCGCTACGGTTGCGTGCCAATCGCCGCCCGTGTCGGCGGTCTCGCCAACACGATCATCAATGAACACAACGGTTTTCTCTACGATGGCGCCTCACGCACTGAAAAGGCGTCGGCCTTCCTGCAGAAAATTCGCCACGTCATAGCCCTGCACAATGAAGAACCAGAGGCCCTGCTGAAGATGCAGGCGAACGCGATGGTGACTGACTTCTCCTGGAACGAAGCAGCTGCTTCTTACCTCCGGCTGATGCGACAGTGATGGAAACAACTGCAGACGTTTTTCCGTACGGTGTCACGCGCCGCGACGGCGCCTGGCTTTTTGCCGTGCTGGTGACCGCTGCCGAGCAGGTTACCCTATGCCTGTTTGACCGGGAAGGCCAGCTGCTCGACCGCATTCCGCTGACTGCGGCAGGTGATCGCTGGCAGGTCAGCGTCGTGCGCGACCTGGCAGGTGAATTGTACTGCTACGAAGTAACGCGCCAGGGTGAAACACTCTACCTCGCAGACCCGTTTGCGCGCAGCATGAACCAGCTGCATATCTGGCGCGACAGCAAAACATGGCCTGCCCCGGTCGCCGAAATTTCACAACCCGGTTTTGACTGGGGCGATGACAGACTGCCGCAGATTCCCGTACCGCAGATGGTCATCTACGAGGCGCACGTCAAGGGGCTCACCATTGAATTTCCCGGTATGCCCGACGAGATGCGCGGACGCTACGGCGGATTGCACCATGAACACCTGGTGGCGCATCTCAAGAGCCTGGGAGTCACCAGCGTTGAACTGCTGCCCGTACATGGCAAGAGCGAAGACCCCTACCTTACCTCGAAGGGACTCACGAATTACTGGGGCTACAATACGCTGGCCTACTTTGCACCCGAGAGCGGTTATGCGGCAGGCGATGCCGTCACGGAATTCAAGACGATGGTTCGCGAACTGCACCGCGCCGGCATCGAGGTGATTCTCGATGTAGTCTACAACCACACGGGCGAAGGCGCGCACGATGCCCCGGCTGTCAGCTTTCGCGGCCTGGCCGAGGGCGTCTATTACCGCAGGGCTGAAGACGGCAGCTACATCGACTACACGCACTGCGGCAACACGCTCAATACCGACCACGCGCACACGCGCGACCTCGTGCTGCAGAGCCTGCGCTACTGGGCAGAAGAGATGCATGTCGACGGATTTCGCTTTGACCTGGCGCCGGCGATATTTCGCAAGAATGGCGCCGTGGATTTTCACCACGAATTGCACGCTGCGATCGTGGGTGACCCGGTGCTGCGCGAGCGAAAATTGATTGCCGAACCCTGGGACCTGGGGCCCGACGGTTACCAGCGCGGTCGTTTTCCACAGCCGTGGCTTGAATGGAACGACAGTTTTCGCGATACCGCACGACGCTTCTGGAAAGGTGAATTCTGCGCTCCCGATCTGCTGCGCCTGATGACACACCGGGGCAGGCCGGTAATCAATTTCATTACCTGCCACGACGGCTTTACAATGACCGACCTGGTCAGCTACGAGAAGAAGCATAACCACGCGAACCGAGAACACAACCGCGACGGCGCCGACCACAACCACAGCTTTAACTGCGGCGCTGAAGGCCCAACCACCGACCCCGGTATCCTGGCGCTGCGCGCAAAGCAGCGCCGCAACCTGCTGCTTACCCTGTTCTGCGCACAGGATATTCCTATGCTGCTTGCCGGGGATGAAATCGGCCATTCGCAGCGCGGCAACAACAATGCCTACTGCCAGGACAACAAGATCTCGTGGCTCGACTGGCACGCACAGGACCGTGACCTGCTTTCTTTCACGCGCCAGCTCGCAGCACTCAGGCCGCAGCTGCTCGAAGTGAACCTGCCGCAGCACGTGGAAGCTCCCACGCACCACGCCCAGGCGTTCGGCATTCGCTTCGACAACTACCTGCTCCTGCTGAACGCCTCGCAGGATAATATCATGTTTCCGCTACCCGGCATCACCGTACGCGAGGTACTGCATTCGGGGCGCCCCGCGCAGGACGACCCCCTGAGCGACATCGTCTACGTCACAGCTCAGAGTTCTGTGCTGTTTGAAGTTACGCGGTGAGGTGTAGACGGTCGCCCTTTTCTTTTGTAAATTCCCAGTGACATATGACATCTGTTAATCCGTTACTCAACCAGGGCGAGCTACCCGATTTTGGCCAGATCGAAGCGGCACACGTACTGCCTGCGGTGCGCGAGGCCATCAGGCTCGGCCGTGAAGAGCTTTCAGCAATCGAGAAAATCTCAGACCCAACATGGGAGAATTTTGTCCTGCCGCTCAGGGCCCTGTCGCGCCGACTCGACCGGGTCTGGGGTGTAGTTGGTCACCTGATGGGGGTCAAGAACTCCGATGCGCTGCGCGCTGCGCACGAAGAGGCCGAAGCCGAGATAGTTCAGTTTCGCCTCGAGCTAGCGCAGAGCAAGGCCGTATTCGGGCTCTGGCAGAAACTGCAAAATAAGCAGGCGACCGAGCTCAGCAGTCCGGCGCGCAGGCGCATTGTCGAGGCCGCGCTGCGCGATGCACGGCTTGCAGGTGTCGGGCTTGAAGGAGAGAAGCGCGACCGCTTCAATGCGATTCAGCAGTCGCTCGCATCGCTTTCGACGAAATTTTCCAACGCGGTACTCGACTCGACCAAGGCCTTTCGGCTGCTGCTCAAAAGTGAAGACGAGGTGCGCGGCCTGCCACAATCGTGGCGTGAGCTGGCAGCGCAGGCAGCCCGCGCAGGCGGCGAGGCAGCGGCATCGGCCGAAAACGGGCCATGGCTGCTGACGCTTGACTTTCCTTCGTACTACCCTTTCCTGCAGCACGCACAGAACCGGGCGGTACGCGAGCAGGTTTACCGCGCCAGTGTCACGCGCGCGAGCGGCAGCGGATTTTCTTCGCAGTGGAACAACTGGCCACTGATTGACGAAATACTCAAGCTGCGGCGTGAAGAATCAGGAATTCTTGGCTTCAGCAACTTCGCCGAAGTTTCGCTGGCAGGCAAGATGGCGCCCGATACCGCGAAGATACGCGCGATGATCACCGATCTCTACAAAGTCGCGAAGGGCGCCGCACAGAAAGAAATCATTTCTCTCGCCGATTACGCAAAGGGCAAGGGACTTTCCGGCGACCTCAGTTTATGGGATATCTCGTACTACGCTGAGCGGCGGCGCGAGGAACTCTACAACTATACTGACGAAGAACTCAAACCGTACTTTCCACTGCCCCGCGTCCTTTCCGGTCTCTTCGCGCTGTCAGAACAACTTTTCGGAATCCGGGTGCGCCCCGCCGAAAAGACTCCGCCGCTTTGGCATAAGGACGTGCAGTTCTTTGAAGTCTATTCGGGCGATCGCAAGATCGCGGCCTTCTACCTCGACCCTTACGCGCGCTCGGGCGAGAAACGTGGTGGCGCCTGGATGGACGTCTGCCGCCAGCGCGAAGCAACTGCAGACAATACGGTGCTGCCAGTGGCCTACCTGGTCTGCAACGGCACTCCACCAGTGGGGAGCACTCCCTCTCTCATGACTTTCAGCGAGGTGGAGACGCTGTTCCATGAGTTCGGGCACGGCCTGCAGCACATGCTGACGACAATAACCGAGTACGAAGCTTCGGGAATCTCGAACGTCGAATGGGATGCCGTCGAACTGCCGAGCCAGTTCATGGAAAACTGGGTCTACGAGCGCACGGTGATGGACCGCATTTCAGGCCACTGGCAGACGGGCGAAGTATTGCCCGATGCACTTTTTCAGAAAATCGTCGCGGCAAAGAACTACATGGCCGCCTCGCAGATGCTGCGCCAGCTCTATTTTTCGCTGCTCGATATCGAGCTGCACGAGAAGTACGACGGGACTCAATCGGTGCGCGAGATACAGCGCCGTATTGCCGCAGACTACACCGTCGTTCCGCCGCTCGAAGAAGATGCTTTTCTCTGCTCTTTCTCGCACATCTTCGCGGGCGGTTACGCGGCCGGCTACTACAGCTACAAGTGGGCCGAGGTTTTGAGCGCCGACGCATTCGCCGCCTTTGAAGAGGCGGGGCTGGCAAACACCGACGCGCTGCAGCGCCTCGGCAGAAAATACCGCGACACCGTGCTTTCGCTCGGTGGGTCGAAACACCCGCTCGAAGTCTACCGCGAATTCCGTGGCCGCGACGCGACCATTGAAGCGTTGCTCAGGCACAACGGCCTGACCAGCGCTGCCTGACCAGCGTAGTTCGGGCACCACGCTTCGGTTTGGCGGAACCTGCTTCGCTAGTGCGGCAGAGCTGCGCTCTTTGGACGGGCTGCTGCCAGCTGTCTGACCCGGCTGGTCAGGTGCTGGTTTGTGAGCAGAGCTTCGAGTGAAAGCGGCATGCGGTAGGTCCAGTTAAAATCAGACACCGTGCCAGGCACGTTGATACGCTCGTTTTTCACATCGCCGTGCAGGCTCTCGTCCAATGCCAGCAGGTCCTGCAGTGGAATCATGACAATCATCGAAGGTGATGTATAGAGCCGCCGCAGAAAATCTGATACCTGCTCTGCCGTTGCCTTGCCGTCTTCGACTGTGACGCCGGTAATATGCTGAGGTTCACTCGCGAGCCATTCGCGCAGGTTGGAAGAATCGTGTACCGAGCTCGTCGCCAGTGACAGGTAAGGGTAACCGGAAGGGTCTTTGGGTACGTTGTTCTCTGCCTCCCAGCGGTAGACCTTCAGGCAGAGTATACCCATATCGGCAAGCGCGGGGCGCACGTAGTCGGGCACCACACCCAGATCTTCGGCGCAGGGCAGCATGCCACAACCTTCTTTCAGCGCGGTGAGAATGCGCCGGCCCTGTTCGTGCTGCACCGGTTGGTCGCTCTGCTTGAGCCCGTGCACGTGCGCAAGCAGCCTGTCGCGCGCATCAGCAGGAAGCGAGTCTGCCGAAGCGAGCCGCTGCTCGAATTCCCAAGCCGGGTAGAATTGCCCGTCAAAGCGGATAAAGGGCCTGCTGTGAAGACGGCGCAAGAGCTCGCGCCTGAGCTCCCCCTCAACAGGCAGCGATTCGATCGCCACCTCGGTGCTGTACTCGTCAGGCAGAAATGCCACGCCCTCGTAGTGACTGAGGACAGCCTGGGTATCATTGGGCAGCGCGCCCATCTCGTCCGGGTAAACCGGAACACGCGTTAGGCACGCCACGTTCTGCTCACCAGCAGCGAGCGTGTTCAGCTGCTCAGCGGTGACCGCATGCGATGGCAGAAAAAATCCGTCGAGACCGCTGCGGTTACCCTGTGCGATGGACCAGATGCGAAAAAAGCCAAGCACGTGATCGATGCGGTAGGCAGCGAAATAGCGGTCGAGCTGTGCGATACGCGCACGCCACCAGGAAAAATTCTCCCTTTCATGCGCCGGCCAGTTATAAACCGGGAACCCCCAGTTTTGCCCGTCGGGCGAGAACATGTCAGGCGGCGCACCGGCGCGCAGGTGGTGGTTAAACAGGTCAGGGTTCAGCCAGACATCGACGCTGTCACGTTCGAGCATGATCGGCATGTCGCCCTTGATAAAAACGCCGCGACCGTTGGCATAGTCGCGCACCTGCCGCAGTTGCTGGTCGAGCAGGTACTGAACCCAGATGTAATAATCGACGAGGTGCTGGTGCCTGCTCCTGAATTCGGCGCGGGCTGCCGGCGTCGGCGCCGCAACCAGTGCGGCAATCTCCGGTGGAGTGCTCGCTGCCTGCCAGTCAAACCACGCCGAACCGCCGAAGAGCTCTTTCAGCACACGAAACAGCGCGTAGTCGAGCAGCCACTGTTGCGAGGCAAACTCTGCCGGCACCAAAAGCCGCGCGGCTTCGGGATCGGCGTCGTAGAGCGTACGCAGGATATGCTCTTTGAAACGGACAATTTCATAGAAGTGGACCCGCACATTCTCTGCCGACTGCCGGCGCATGTCGTTGACTTCCTGCCTGAGTGCCGGTGTGAGCGGTAGTTCATCGAGACAGAGATAGACCGGGTGCAATGCCATGGCGCTGAGCGCCGAATAAGGACTGCTGTTGTAGCCGGTATCATTTACCGGCAAAAGGTTGATAATCTTCTGCCCGCTCTCACAGCACCAGTCAACCAGCAGCTTCAGGTCAGAAAACTCGCCGATGCCGCAGCTGCGTTCGCTGCGCAAGGCTGCAACGGGCACCGCGACCCCGGCGAGGTATTCGCCATGCTGTGGATAGCGGCGCAACTGCACTGCCTGCTCTGAGGCCGCCTCGGCGAATTCGCTGAACACCCTGCTGGCATAAGGTTCGAGCTCGACTATAAGAGCGCGATCGTTGAGGGAGTTTTTTTCGACACGGTACTTGTGCCCACTGAGCAGATCTTTCCAGCCGAGCGCTGTGCAGCCGGGTGGAAAAAAACCGGTAAAGTCATGCAGGCGCACGTTCGCCGGGTGCGGTGAATTATTGAAAATGACGATGTGGCGCTGCGAACGCCCCGTGGTGTAGAGAATAACCTGTTCGGGTTTTTCCGCAGCGGGAAATTCAAGCGACAGTGGATCGGCAAACTCGCTGCGTCTCTGTAACAGGGGGGAAATCTGCGCGCGGTGGCGATGCACGAGATACTCATCGACACTCTCACCGCGCAAGGGGGCATCCTGGTCCATACCGTATTTCTCACGGTAACCTTCGGTCTGGCCGGGCGCCAGCATGGGCAAGCCGGGCAATGTCGCCATCAGCACCATTGCGCCAAAGTATTTGTCTGCGTGCGGAAAGTGTGCCTGCGCCGATTCTTCATCGGGCGTGCTGAGGTAGTTGACGAAGCGCATGAGCGTGGCGTGGTCGTGCTCGCGGAATTCGCGCAGGGTACGCATGAACTCCCCGTTCTGCTCATCGCGCAGTGCGTGCATGAAGGCGCTGTTGTAGACCCGGTGCATGCCGAGACTGCGGACAAAATACATCTCAGTCATCCAGAATGCCTCGGCAATGAGCAGGGTATCAGTGCTGCGCTCGCGAAACGCTTCGACGAGTTCGAGCCAGAATTCACGCGGCATACGCTGGTCAAATTCGTGCTGCGGCCGCGCGTAAGCAGAGCGGCTGGCAATTACCGGGGCTTCGCCGGGCGCAGGAAACCACAGGCGCCGGTAATGGTCGCGCGTCAGCGTCATCGCCGCATCAAAGCGTATCACCGAAAAATAGCGGGAAAGCGACAGCGCCGTTTCAATGATCGCCTGCCGCACATCCGCACGTGTGTGGTCGAGCTGCGCGGTGTCGTTCCACGGCAGACCGGTACCGTCGTTACCATGGTAGATATAGCGACGGCGGCCATCGCGCTCGAGCGCAAACACCACCGCGGCATCGCTGCGTGAATAGTAACCCTGCTCGATATGGATTTGCGTCGCCGGGTCGTGCGAAAGATTTTCACCGTCGAACCGGTAGTTGGGAAAAGGCGAAAACTCCGCCTGCATGAACCACTCGGGATGCTCGCGCACCCAGCGCGAATCTATACCCGTATGGTTGGGCACCATGTCGCAGCCGAGCCGCACGCCGTGCCGCGCGCAGAGTTCATGAAAACGTGCCAGCGCCTCTTCGCCGCCCCACTCGTCTGCAACGCGGTAGTCAAATACCGAGTAGGCCGAGGCGTAATTCTTCCCGCCCGTCAGGCTCTTGATGCGGGCCGAAGCCGCACTGCGCTGCCACAGGCCGACGAGCCAAATTCCATTAATGCCGAGGCTCCTGAGGTGCTCGAGTTCTGCCGCGGGCACCTGGTCTAAGCGCCAGGCTTCTATGCCATACCGCCGCCGAATGTCGGCAAGCCAGACGGGAACGATCTTCGCCACGAGCACCAGCGACTGCATCCATTCACGGTCGTTGCTTCGGTTGAGCGCGCTACCGGTCGCAAGCGCGTAACCGTAGTGCGGTTCGCCGGGGCCTACCCCCCCGGCTGCCTGTGCTGAGCGCTCATAGTAGAGTACCTGCAGGAAAAGCCGGCGTTCGGCCTCTGTGAGTACATCGGGAAATGTGGTCAGCAGCGCTTCAAGCTGGGCATCGAGCGAGGCCCGGCTGTGCAACAGCAGATCGAGCAGGCGCCTTCCCGCCGGGCTGGAGGCAAGAAAATCGAGGTGCGCTATATCTGCAATGTGCACGAAGCACGCGCGCAGTGGTGCGAGCACCGGGTTTGCCGCCGACAGCCAGAGCAGGCCACACAGCGCGAGATCAGCTTTATCTTCTGTAACGCCGAGGTAATTTGCCAGCTGCTGCTGCGTCTGGCGCTGCATCTGCACCCCAAAATCGGTGCGTGCCAGAATGCGGTAAAGCAAATCGCTCAGCCATGCTGCCTTCGCGACAAAAAGCTCAGATACAGAGGGAGCTGCATGGCTGATGAGACCGGCGCCGTCTGCGAAACCCGCCAGCCTGATTCTGCCATCATGAAATACGACGCCAGGAAGTTTCAGCTGCACCTGGTGGGCGACAGGAAAACCCGTGACAGGAAAGATCATGGGGTACTACTCGATGATTTTCCAGGTCTCTTTGGCGTATTGCAGCACGGTGCGGTCAGAAGAGAATTTGCCTGAACGTGCAGTGTTATTGATACCCTTGATGATCCAGTTGTCGCGCTTATCGTAATCGGCCATAATCTGGTTCTGTACCTGCCAGTAGCTGTCGAAATCTGCGAGGTGGAAATAGCCGTCGCCCTGGTATGTCAGCGCGTCGCTGAACTCGCGAAAGTCACCATGCAGCATTTCGAGAAACTGCAGCACTTCGCGAATTTCGCGGCGTTCTGCCAGGGCGACAGGGTGGTATCCGTCGAGCTGCAACTTGTTTAACTCTTCGAACGTGTGGCCGAAAATGTAGATGTTCTCTTTACCGACTTCTTCGCCGATTTCGATATTGGCGCCATCGAGCGTACCAAAGGTCACCACGCCGTTGAGCATGAACTTCATGTTGCCTGTTCCTGAAGCCTCTGTACCCGCGGTACTGATCTGCTCCGAAAGGTCGGCCGCAGGGTAGATACGCTCTGCCAGCGAAACCGAGAAGTTGGGTAGAAATACCACCTGGATACGCTTACGAATCAGCGGGTTCTTTTCGATGTAGGCAGAGAGCGCGTTGGCAAGACGAATCATCAGCTTCGCACGGTGGTAACCCGGCGCTGCCTTACCGGCAAAAATAAAAGTACGATGGGTTTCGATCTTGTACGTGCCCGCCATGATATCAAGACAAATACGGCCGATGCGCAACAGGTTGAGTAACTGGCGCTTGTACTCATGGATGCGCTTCACATGCACATCGAGAAAAGACTCGGGCGGCAGGGTAATATGGTTGCGTTCCTTGATAATCGCATAGAGCAGTTTTTTATTGTGATCGCGCACCTGCTGCCACGAACTGCGGAAGCCGGCGTCCTGCGCGTACGGCAAAAGTTTGCTGAGCAGGCTGTGGTCGGCGTACCAGTCGCGACCGATGGTCTCTTCGATGAGCGCTGTTAAACCCGGGTTAGCTGCGACCAGCCAGCGCCGGAAGGCTATGCCATTCGTCTTGTTCGAGAACTTTTCAGGCCACAACCGCGCGTATTCAGGAAACAGGTTCTTCTTCACGAGCTCGCTATGTAATGCAGAGACGCCGTTGACGGCCGATGAACCAACAACCGACAACGCTGCCATGCGTATGCGCTTGGGATGTCCCTCTTCGATGATCGAGGCTCGCGCGATCGCCTCGTGATCGAAGCCCCGGTCGCGCAGCTCAGCCAGGAAACGGAAGTTGATATCGTAGATGATTTCCAGGTGTCGGGGCAGTACACGGCCAAAAAGATCGAGATTCCATTTTTCCAGAGCCTCGGGCATGATCGTGTGGTTGGTATAGCCCGTGCACTTGCGCGTCATCTCCCAGGCTTTTTCAAAACTGACGCCCTCGCGATCGATCAGAATGCGCATCAGTTCAGCAATGGCGATCGCGGGATGCGTATCGTTCAGCTGGAAAAACGCCCGCTCGGGCAACAGCGATAAATCCGCCTCTTCATGTTTAAACGCCGCGATTGCATCCTGTATAGTAGCACTGCTGAGAAAATACTCCTGCTTGAGCCTGAGCTCCTGCCCGCGCAGGTTATTGTCGTTGGGGTACAGTACCTTCGAGATCGATTCAGAATAGATCTGGTTCTCCATGGCCTTGACATAGTCGCCGTGCTGGAAATAGTCGAGGCCAAAATCGGCGCTGTGTTCTGCCCACCAGAGCCGGAGCAGCGCGATGCCCTCTGAGCCGTTACCGGGAATCAGCATATCGCGCGCACGCGCCATGACCACTTCACCGTCGTGCCAGGTGACCTTGTCGCCGTCGCGGTGTACATGACCATAGAAACGGATTTCATAGCGCTTATCGTGCCGGTCAATCAGCCAGGGATAATTTCCCGCGAGCCAGATGTCGGGTGACTCCTGCTGCGCGCCGTCACGAAACGACTGCTTAAAAAGACCAAACTCGTAGCAGAGCCCTGCCCCGATACAGGCGAGATCCAGGTGAGCCATACTGTCGAGAAAGCAGGCCGCGAGCCGGCCCAGGCCGCCGTTACCGAGCGCGGCATCGGGTTCAATTTCGTACAGGTTTTCGAGGCGAATCTCGTATTGCCCGAGCATTTCTGCGGCGATGGCAGATAGGTTCATGTTGACGAGCGCCGTCTTGAGCATCTTGCCCATCAGGAATTCCATCGACAGGTAATAGACACGCTTCTTGTGGCGTATGCGGTGGCGCTTGACGATCAGGCGGTGCATCATCAGGTCGCGCAATGACAGCGAGAGCGAGATGTAGGCGTCTTCGGGGGTCAGCTCATCAAGGCTGCGGCCGAGCGAGTAATTGAGGTGGCGGTGAAAACCGTGTTGAAGTTCGGCTTTCAGGTCTGCGGAAAGCGGGAGCACCGCCCATGCTGAAAAAGTTCTACGAAAAGGCCAGTAGTTTTGTCCGGACTACCCACCCCCGTTCAGCCTGAGTGCGCCTGCAGGCGTCCGCTCAGCAGGCGGTAGGCAGAGGAAAAAACTGCGAAGACTGCGAGCCCCAGCGCAACAACCTGGATATCGCCTGCCGCCAGCGGCCGGGTATGCAGGTAGATATTGAGGGCCGGCACATAGACGATTGCTATCATGGCGAGCGCCGAAAGCCCAATACCCACGAACAGCCAGAGATTAGAAAACAATTCTGCGCTGAGCAGGCGGCCCGTGCCGCGCAGGTAGAAGATACCGATAAACTGCGTCATCACAATCGTCACAAACGTGGCCGAGAGCCCGGTTTCCCAGGCACCCGCTTTGCCCGTGTGCGCGCGAAAGACGGCGATGAACACCGCAGTAGAAATCAGCCCGCGCACCACGCCCGTCACACCGATCGTTAACAACCTGGCCTTATCGAGCAAAGCCCCCTTCTTACGCGGCTTTAGCTGCATCACCCCGGGCATCGCCGGGTCATAGGTCAGCATCAGCAGCGGCAGCATTTCGCCCACCAGGTCAACGAGCAGTATCTGCACCGGTAGAATGATCGGTGGAATACCAAACGGGATTAGGGCAAAACCCGCGAGCACACACAGCAGCTCGGTCATGTTCGATGATAGTGTAGCGACCACGTTCGTCTGCAGGTTGCGGAAGATTGTCCTGCCTTCGCGTATCGCCGAAACTATCGTGGCAAAACTGTTGTCGAGCAGCACGAGACTCGCCGCCTCTTGCGCTACCTTGCTGCCTCCAACACCCATCGCCACGCCGATATCCGCCCGCTTGAGACTGAGTGTATCGTTCACGCCGTCGCCCGTTACGGCGACAACGTCACCCTGCTTTTGCAGTGTCTCGATAATCCGCAGCTTCTCGTCGGGTGAAACACGCGAAAAAATGACCGAACGCTGCGCCAGGGCTTCTGTCAACCGCTCAGCATCCATCGCCTTCAGCGAATCGCGGTTGATGACTTCGATCGGTCGGTCGAGGTCATGTTCCATGCCAATCTCGATGGCAATCGAACGCGCCGTCGCGGCATGGTCGCCGGTAATCATCACCGTACGAATTCCGGCGCTGTGCGCCGCCTGCACCGCTGTTTTTACTTCAGCGCGCGGGGGATCTACCATGGTGACGAAACCAGAATAGACAAGGTCGCGCTCGGCCGCTTGCTGCGAAATATCTTCACCGTCGGGTAAATCACGGTAGGCGAGAGCAATGACGCGCAACGATTGGGCCGAGTAAGCTCGCGATACGGCGAGCAATTCTTCGCGCTCTTTGGCGGTCAGCTCTTCTTCTTTACCCTGCACGCGGTGCCGGTTGCAGAGCGGCAGCAACGATTCGATCGACCCCTTCACAAAAGAAATACGCCGGCCGTTGTGCTCGCGCACGATCGAGATACGCTTGCGCTCGGAGTCAAACGGAAACAGTCGCAGCCTCGGATAATCGGCGGCAATGACTGCCGGCTCAAACCCGGCCTTCATCAGCAGGGTGGCAAACGCCGCTTCCGTCGGATCACCCAAGGCATAAAAGTCCTGGTGAAATTCATCGGGCGGGTTGACCGTACCCGTCGAAGAGAGAAATCCCGCCAAAAAGAGAATCTTGCGCTCGCCGAGGTTGCCGGATGACATGATTTGCCCGCTCTCATCGAAAATTTCCCCTTTAGGATTATAGCCATGACCCGTAATTCGGTAGTTGAGTCCTTCAAAGAATGCCGAGGTGATCGTCATCTCGTTGCGCGTAATCGTCCCGGTTTTGTCCGAGGCAATCACCGTCGCGGCGCCGAGTGCCTCGACGGAAGAGAGCCTCTTGACGACTGCATTCTTACGCGCCAGGCGTGCGACACCGAGCGACAGCCCCATCGAAATCTGTGCAGGTAGACCTTCCGGAACCATCGCTGCCGCGACGCTGACGGCAAATATGAGGGCGGTCTTGATCGGTTCATCGCGCCAGACCTGCACCACGAACAGGATTGCTGCCAGCGACAAGGCAAAGCGCGTGATATGCTGCCCAAGTATGTTCAGCTCTTTCTGCAGTGGCGAGGCCTCGCGGTCCATGCTCTGCGAAGAGACGGCGATCTTACCGAGTTCGGTGTTGTCACCGGTTGCACACACGAGGCAGAGCACCTCGCCACGCGCCAGAGTCGTCCCAAAGAAAAGGGAGTTCCTGCGCTCGGGCAATGGCACATCACTCTCTGTGGTATAGCTGGCCTCTTTTTCAGCGGCAACAGACTCACCGGTCAGCGCCATCTCGTTCGCCATGATACTTTCACCGCTGACAATACGGCAATCCGCCGGTACTCCTTCGCCCTCCTGCAGCCAGACAAGATCGCCGGGTACCAGCGAAGTGGTGGGTACTTCGATTCGCCTGCCTTCGCGCACGGCAATTGCCGTGTCGGTCACGAGACTACCGAGGCGCGAAACAATATTCTCTGACTTCCAGTCCTGGAAAAAGCCGACAAGCGCATTGATCACGACGATCGTCAGCAGCACGATGCCGTCGTTAAAAGACCCGAGAAAAAAAGAAAGAATCGATGCAAGTAGCAGCAAAACCACCAGCAGGTTGCGGAACTGCTCCACGAGCAGTTCAAGCAGCGAGCGGCGCGAGCGTGTGGTCAGCCGGTTGGGCCCGTGGTCTTTCAGTCGCAGCGCGGCTTCGGCGGCAGTCAGCCCATGGACGCTATCAGCCTGCAAACGCTGCGCCTGTGCACCGACAGAACCCAGATGCCATTGCGCAGTCAGCATGGAATACCAATAATTTTGCCTGATACCCTACGCCAAGAAATGTCGCGCCACGCGGTCCAGGTCGCACCTGAATGGTCTCGGGCACAGCACACACCGTCACAAAATTTTTTCGCTACAAAGATAAGCAGACTCACGCCGATACTGAAAATAGTGGGCAAAGCGCGCGAAGACGCCTGGTATTTATCTCTTGGGGCTGGCGAAAACCAGCTGCCCCTGATTCTTGCTGCGAAGGCCGCAGGGCTCAAGGTGGTCGGCGTCGACCGCAATATCGAAGCGGTGGGTTTTCGCCACTGCGACCTCAAAATTGAAGAGTCGATTCTCAATTACCGGAAAATTTTTTATAAACTTTCGAACCTCGTCGAACCGGGACAAATCGCCGGCGGTTACGCGGCGAGCTACGGCGAGGCGCTGGCTAGTTTTGCCTTTCTCTGCGAACGGCTGAGCATTGTCGGCTTAAGCCGCACTCTGATTGAAACGGTACTCGATAAGCTGCAGGTGCGTCGGCGCCTTGCAGGGCTTGAGCACCAGAACTTCGCACAGCCGCTGTTCATGGAAATTCTGCCGAGCATGCACCGCGAGCAGATCGAACAACTGGGATTTCCGCTGATTGCCAAAACACGGCGCGGCGCTTCGAAGAGACACGTGTACCTGCTGCACAACTGGTTCGAGGTGAAAAATTTCCTTTCGCGCCGCAACCTCGAAGCGCTCGGCGTACGCGGACCCGACTTTCTGTTCGAACAGTTTATCGAAGGTGATGAAATAATCGTCTGCGGCTTTGCGCAGAATTTCCACTACAACCTCGTGTCGGTGCATGATCGCATTCCAGCGCAGCAGCCGCCATATATTGACCTGGAGCACCGTTTCCCCTCACGCTACGCGCACTTGGCGCCTCAGATACAGGAAATTCACTCGCAGGTCTGCATGCGCCTGCAACTTTCAGACACGCCCGTTGTCAGCGAATGGAAGGTCGTCGCCGACCGGCTCTACCTGGTCGAACTGAGCGCGCAGATTCCCGGCGAACATGTCGCCGATTTCCTGATACCGCGCGGTTTGGGTTATGACTACTTCGGCAACCTGCTGCGCCTGACGCTCGGTGAAAAAATTGAACCGGTACCGGAAAAGGTCCGCCAACCGATCACCGTGCGTTACTGGGCTGAGAACCCGGGCTTCGGCGAATGGCAGGAACTCACCCGCAAGGCGGCGTTTGCCCGCGTCATCAACAACAATCCACCGAAGACAATTTCTTCAAACCTCGACCGCTTTGGCGTCGCAGGCTTTGTTGGTTAACAGGCTCTTTCGAATCCGCTAAGGCTCTAGCCACGTACGGTCATAAGTACCGTCAGGCTTCTGCGTGTAGAGCAACCTCTGGTGCAGCCGGCTCGGTTGCCCCTGCCAGAACTCCACCTTTTCAAATGCAATCTGGTAACCGCCCCAGTGCGCGGGACGTGGAACTTTCTTACCTGCATAGTCTGCCCGCGCTGCTTCAAAGCGTTTGACCAATGATTCGTAGGCATCGAGCGGTGTGCTCTGCTGCGAAATGCTCGAGGCCACCTGCGATTCGTGCGGGCGGCTGGCAAAGTACTCGTCAGCTTCAGCGTCGCTCACGCGGGTGACTTTACCTTCGAAGCGCAGCTGGCGATGCGATGCGGGCCAGAAGAATACTCCCGCGGCAACAGCGTTCGCTGCGAGCTGCCGGCCCTTTCGGCTGAGGCCGTTGGTGTAGAACGTGACGCCTGCCTCGGTAATACTTTTCGCGAGTACCACGCGCACGGAAAGCTCACCTTCGGCGTCGTGTGTCGCAAGCGAAAACGCGGTTGCCTCGGCTTCGGTCTTCAGCGCCTGCTCGAGCCAGAGCTGTGCGCCCTTGTGCGGGTCTGGCGGCAGGTCTTTGATGGAGTCACCCTTGTACTCACTGCGCACGGCACCGAGGTTCATGACTGCCCGTTCACTTTTGCTATACAGGCCGTCCGCAGAAAAAAACATCGGGCATGGCAAAACCGGCCGCCGGCCAACCTATCGGCAAACGCGATCAAACTAAAATTCTCAACCGGCAGCAGATTCTCGAGGCGGCTAAAACCCTGTTCGCTGAAAAAGGCTTCGAAGCCACCAACGTCCGCGACATCATCCACGAAAGTAATTTGTCGCCGGGCACGTTTTACAACTATTTCCAGAGCAAAGAAGAGATCTTTGAAGTACTGACCGATGAGATTATCGACGAAGTTCGCTCGCAGATACAGGACAGTTACAAAAATGTCAAGATGGACCGGGCTGAGATCAATAAGTCCCTGAAGAAATTTTTCCAGGTGTTTCTCGGCAACCCGCGCCTGATGAAATTTCTGTCGCGCAACCAGTCTTACCTGCGCGAACTGCGCAGCAGGGGCCGCTTTGACGGTATGTTGAACGATCTTGAAAAAGCGCTCGAAGATGGCGTCAAGAACGGCATGATACCACAGGTGCCGGTCAAAATCGTATCGATCGCGATCTTTGGCGCAGTTTTCGAAATTATAGCCACGATGGTCAGCACTCCCAACTTTGAAGTTGGCAAGGCAATCGAGACACTGTCGCAGCTGCTTTTTATCCAAACCGGCAAATAGCCGCGCCTACTGCTTCGCCGGGAAAAGCCGGCCGGTCGCGACGAAAAAGCGCACCTGCGCAATGGCTTCGCGGTACTCGGCCTGCGCGCGCGCGATGCGTGCAGCCTGCAAATCTTCCATCGACTGCACCACGTCGAGAATGGTCGCAAGGCTCAGCCGCATGTCCGATAACTGCGCCAGGTAGTTCTTTTCGGCGGCTTTTGCCGATTCAGCGTATGCCGCCTTTTCTGCGCTCGCCTTCACCAGGCTTTCGCGCGCGTCAGCCAGTTCAGTGCGCGCCTTGCGCTCCGCAAGGCTCAGCTCCAGCTCGGCCTGCCTCAATCTTGACTGCGCGATCTTCTGGTTCTCCAGCAGCTGCCCGCCCTGGAACAGGGGGAGCTCGGCCACAATACCACCAAAGTACGACGTGCGCTGGTTTTCTTCGAGCGCAGGACGGTAAGAACCATCGAGGTAAATATTCGGCAGGTGAGCGCCGTGCGCCGCGGCGAGTTCATTCTTCCGCAGCGAAAGAATTGTCTTGCCGAGTGCAATGTCCGAACGCTGGCTGAGGTCGGCCTTTGCCAGATCCATATCTTCGGTCGCGAAGGCGTTCGTCGAAGTCACCAGCTCGAACTCATCCTGGTAGCCGGTCAGAAACTGCAGGTGGCGCTTCCACTGCGCCTGCCGCTCTTCTGCCGCCAGCAAGTCTGCCTGTTTCTGCCGCAGCCGCGCTTCTGTCTTCAGCGCGTCGCCGCGTTTGTTGCGGCCCAGCGCGACACGGCGGCGAATTTCCGCGAGCCCCGATTCGGTAATGCGCACGGCCTCGCGCGCTTCGTGCAGGAGCTGCAGGCTCAGCTGGTACTGCAGCGCCGCGTCGGCAATATTGAGCAGGTGCGCTGCCATTTCAGCACGGAGCGACTGCTCTTCGGCGACACGCTCGAGACGCGCACCGACAATGCCAGTATACTCGGTGAGTCCAGTCATGATATTCTGCCGCGCGGCAAAACGGATACCGGGAACGGCAAAACCCGGACTTACCGGTGCGTACTGCGTGGCAACGAGGGAAACCCTGGGTAACCAGGCGCCGTAGCTGCGACGGACTTTGGCATCGGCAGCCACACCGCGTTCGGCCGCAATGGCCAGCTGCTCCGTGCGGTCGAGCGACAGCAGGAACAAATCTTCGATAGAGAAAGATTTTTTATCAAAATCGACCTGGTGCAGGCGCTTCTTGATCGCTGAGTCGCGCAGCACCTGCTCGTAGACCGGTTCAATCGATTTGTCACCCAGCGTGACCGGTGCACTGCCACACTGCAACGCCAGAAGGAGTAATGGCAGGCAACAGCTGCCGGTTCTCATTTACCTGCCTGCGTCAGCAGATAGGTTCCTGAAGCGATCATAACGACAGCAGCGCCGCGAATCGCGTAGAAGCCGATCTTCTCGCCGATCTGTTCACGGTATTTTTTGAATATCTCAAGCAGTATCGTGAACCAGGTAAGTATACCCAGGCCTGCGAAGATGGGAAACAATACCATATCCCAAAAGCCAATCGAATCGAACCATGAAAAAATTGTGGAGCTTGCACTACCCCACGTCAGGAACAGCGTGGGGTTGAGAATAGCTATGAGAAAACCCGAGACAAGACCCGCGCTCTTTCTTTCTGATACCGGTGCAGACTCTTCGGAAAGGTGAACTTTCTGGAACATAAAGACAATACCGAGCACCACCAGGAAAGATGCGCCCACGTACCGAATATACTTCGCCAGGAATGGATAAGCAGCAACAATCTGCACGTAACCGAACGTCGCAAGGGCGCAATAGATTACCTCAGCGACCGCGGCACCGGCAACCACGCGCAACGCTCGCGAGAAGTGCCCTCGCATACTGCTGCGGAAAACAATCAGGGCAATCGGCCCCGTAACAGGCATGGAGCCCAGAAAGCCGGAGACAAAACCAAAAAAAGCGCCTAACAACTACTTGTTGATCCGTTCAGAGACTGGTGTGCCACCTTTGACACCGCTGATATCGACGTGTTTCACCGTAGGCTTTATCAGGCCCTCTTCTGCAAAGACCGAGATAAACTTCAGCACGGCTTCCTGGCCATTGATCGGCAGAAAGGGCGTGATCTTGCAGCCACCAGCGGCATTGAAGGTAATACGAATTGCCCGGTCGGGAAATGCCTTGAGCTGTACTACCAGGTCGTTACCCTTGATTTCCTGCGACTGAATGCCATAAGCCATTCTTTCAAGGCGCCCGATCGGCTCAAATACGTTGGGACCTTTTTCGAGCATCAGCCAGTAGCCGTAGAGCGGCTCATTCTCGACCGGTTTGCAGGTGTTTTCATCGTAACGGACTGCATAGTGCACCTCGTTACGGTTCTTGTTGCGCTTTATATGAAAAAGGTTCGAGCGCGATTCAGCAAACAGGCCGCCAGAAAAAAATGCAGCTACCAGAAGTAGAATAAGAGACTTCATCAAGGATACTACCTTACTTCTTACGGTCAGACATTTCTTCTTCGACGATCAGGAAATCTTCATCATCATCGTCGTCAAATACACCGAGAACGTCATCGTCTTCGATGATGATTTCATCTGCAGGAGCCTTAGCTTCTTTTTTCTCTTCTGTCTTTTTTTCAGAAACGAATTCTTCTTCGTCTTCGAGCAGGATGATTTCATCGTCTTCTTCGTCGATGACAATCTCGTCTTTCTCGTTCAGTGTAGCATTAGCAGCTACGGCTGCTGCACCGGTACCCGCGCCCACTGCAGCAGCTGCGGCAACCGGCGCTGCCGACGACTCGGCTTTCACGGGTTCAACGGCTGGAGCCGGGGCGTTGGCGGGAGTAGCTGATACAACACTCTCGCTCCGCGCTGGTTTGTCTGCGCCCTTGAGGTTATCCAGTTTTGCGATAATCGAGAGAATACGGGTTTCGAGCTCCTGCTCTTTTGATTTCAGGCGGCTGAGTTCCTGCGTCGCTTCCTGCAACTGCTGCTGCCACTTCTGCGCCTCGCGTTCACGCTCTTCTGCCGTCAGGCGCAGCTGGTCATTACTTGCTTTCAGGCGCTCGGCCTCAGATTCGAGGTGGCTGTTTTCGACCCGCAGGTCAGAAATAAGTTCCAGAGCTTTGACAATTCTGCCTTCGAGTTGCTCCAGCTGTTCGAGAGTTACCATGGCCGGCTGTACTATGAGCTCAGCAGAGAGGGCAAGCTTTTTTTAGGGGTGGAGTTTCGCGCCAAAAGCAACGTGGCCCGCCTAATTCACAGCCTGCAACGGCGTCATTTTCTGAAAATCCTTGCAGTCCTGTAGATAGATTCTCTGGTTGAACATGCGCTACAATCTGTTTTTGGTATTTTCATTACTTGTCCCGACCGCATTCATCCATTCGCTCACGGTTGGGGTGTTTGACATCCGGGGCGATGTCGGCAGCGAAGGCGGCAAGCTCGCCGATCTCGCGCAGAGCGAGATACAGGCTGAAAAATCCTTAACCCTCAGGGACCGCCTCTCGATCAAGACACTGATCGAGCAACAGGAGAAATGCGCGGCGGGCTACAAGGCATGCCCCGACCTGGGTGGCTCCGCAAAAACTCTCGATGTCTATATAACCGGTGAAGCCATATCGCTGTCCGCACAAAAGCAGGTAATTCTGCGCGCAGTCAGGACCAATGACCAGAAAATCGCTGCGATTGCCGTTGGCAACGGCGACAACCTCGAGAAAAGCATGGCCTCCGCGGCAGCCGAACTGCGCAAAAAGATGAGCGGCATTGCGCAGAACGATGGCGGCGCTTCAGACCGCTGGCGACTGGCAGTGCAGCCAGTGCGCGCCGCGAACGAGGCTGCACAAAAACTACCGGAGCTTGCCGGCCTGGATTCCATGTTGCTCGGTGCGCTCAGCAAGAAGGCTTCGTTCGACCTGGTCGAAACCAAAAGCGACGACATCGTTGAGGCCGAGAAAATGCTCGTGCTCTCGGGCTTCGCGCCCGGCGCCATGGCACCTGTTGGCGGCGACTACACGCATTTTGTGACAGCGACCATCAAAGTTCAGGATGAAGCTCGCATTCTTGCGTACCAGGTCATCAGCAGGAAAACAGGCGTCGCAGTCATCAGCGACATCATTGAATGGCGCGCCGATGAAAATCCGCAGAAGGCTCTTGATAAAGTAGCGGACTATACGGAGAATGACCTGATGCGTGTGCTCGGCAAACTCGAGATTGCCGGCTGCGATCCTGCTGATGCAATGCTTTCTTTTGAGTTTAAAGACCCCGCGCGCGCGCCCGAGCAGATACAGTGCAAGTCGCCGCTGCTGGTCGAAGACATTCCAGCCGGCGAGTACACCATCGTCTTCAGGCACGAAGACCGCAACACGCTGAGCAAGACGATTACGATAAAGCCGGTCGAAACGCTCAAACTGGGAAAAATCCAGCTGCCTGATATCGACCTCTCGCTCTTTCGCAATGGTTCGGCAGCCGAAAGCGCCGGCAATTTCGGCGAAGCCAACTCACTCTACTCGCAGTTCTACAACAAGTACCCGCGCCACCGTATGGCCTCGTACGCTATGTACCGCGAGGGCTACGTGACACAGCTGCGGCTCAAGAAAGTCGCCGAGGGCCGCAAAATCCTGGAAAACGTGATCGCGCGCAAGCCCGATGCGGAAATTCGCAGCGAAGCTTATGTCGGCATGGCGCTCGGCTACCAGGCCGAAGGCGATGCAGAAAAGGCGAATAATATTTTCCGCATGCTGACCGACCAGTACGCCGGTACAACAGCTGCAGAGTTTGCCCGCGAATGCCTCGAGGGTAAATGCGCGCTCTGAAGCAAGCCATACCTGGCTCCTTTTTCAGGAGCCTGATACTTTCTTCCTTATTATCATTCGTCTGCGCAACTGCCGCCACGGCCTCGGGCAAAGTCCGTGACGTTGCGCTGCAGCGCAACCAGGTCACCGTCACGATGAGCAAGGCGGGTGTCTTTGCGCTGGGAAAAAAAATCTACTTCTACCGCAACGGGAAGGCAACGGGCAGCGCGGAAGTCACCCAGGCGTTTCACACCAAGGCAATTGCGCGCATTCTGACCGGCAGCCCGCAGGCAGGCGACGACGCGAGCGCTACGGCCAAGGCGCCGAAACAGCAGGCAAAGATCAACCGCGTTTCGTTTGCGGCCTCGAGCGTACAGGCACAGGAATTCCTGGTCGAGCTGCAGTTTGAAAACCAGGAAAAAATTCAGCGTAAACTGACTCTCAACGCTGAACTTGCTGTTTTAATAAAGGGAGCTCCCACTTACATGGGCCTTTCAGCCGCCCTGCTGAAACGCGTCGACCTGCTCTGGGAAAACGGCGCACTGCGCGTTACCGGCGTCGAACTCAGCGACAAGTCACGCTTCGAGCTTGCAGGCCTTGTCGCCTCCGATCTCTACACGCGCATCAAACCCGCAGCAGAGACCCGTAATTCGACAGTACCTGGCAAAATCATCTTCTTAAAGAAGGTCCGCGACCTGCCACAGCTGGCCGATGGAGTGGAAATCGAACTCAGGGCTTCTGCAGAAAGTGAGCGCATAAAAAAAGGCACAATCTATAAACTCAAGGTCTACTGCAATGAACTCTTCATGACGGAATTCCTGCTGAAGCCAGAGGGCAGCGACCAGGCAGACCAGCTTACGATCGCACCGGTCGACCTGGCCGCCACCGAGAACAACCTCGAGTTCCGGCTCGTTGAAGTCACCGACTCGGGCGAACTTTTGCTCGAAACCGATAACAACCAGCTAATCGCGATGCTGGCGCTGGAAGGTACCAGGCCCGACCGCAATACCCGCGTGCGCGTCACTCTCGGCAAAGGTTTTGACGCCTTCGCAAACATGCTGAAGTAGCTGGTTACCCCGTCCAAAGGCTATTTCGCCCCCAGCTCTTTGCGTCGCGCAGCTGGCAGTATTCCTTGACGACAAGAGGTCATCAGCGGCTGCATGCACGCCATGAAGGCTTCTTACAGGCTGGCCGCGGCATTGCTGGCTGCGCTGACACTCGGCGCACTCGTTTATGCACAGGACAATACAGCCGATGACGACACTTACCCGGTACGGATTATTCTGGAACCGCGGCCCGATGCGCGTTTCTACCAGGTCGAATGGCTCGAAGGCAATGAAATCAGCGGCGAAGAAGAAGCTCCCACCGGCAGCAGCCTGCGTGAGAAGATAACGCGCACCGAAATCAGGCGCAACCTGCCGCTGCGCTTTCGTTATTTTCGACTGCGTTCTGCGTACCGCGACGGGCTTTACGGCCCCTGGGGCGAAGTTGTGGAAATCCAGCGCCCGACACGCGTGGCAAAAAAGGACAAGAAAAAACCTGACACCGGGGCCGGCAAAGCAACTGGCACAGAACCAGCCACAGGAAACCAACAGGGTAAGGATACGGCAGCTGCCGTGAAGCCTGCAAAAAAGAAGAGTTCGACGAAACACAGCGAAGAGGCAAAGCCGGTAGAACCGCAGGATGTTTTTGCACAGGTTATCGACAAAGACGGTAAAGAGAAATGGGTGCTCCGTGGAAAATCTGTGGCGGCAGAACGCCTCGACGAGACCACCCCACTCTGGTATGATGTGGAATGCCTGACGGAAAGAGACGCGCCGGAAAATACCAATGGACGGCGTCGCTACGACGGTCCTGTGCCCTTTACCCGCGCCGGCCAGTACCGCATGAACCTTTATAACAGCGATGATAACTCGCAGAACAAGCCGTTGCAGACCTGGGTGTTCTGGGTATACACCGATGTACCGCGTACCTACGTAAAATTCTACGCGCCTTTCCTGCACGGCCGCGGTGGTTTCATCGTCGGCGGCAAAACCAAAATTTCGCTGAGCTCACAATTTGCCGGTGCGGCAATCGACCGTATCGACTACCGGGTTTTCGCTGAAGGCGCTACACCCGGCGCATGGCAGAAATACGAAGACGATGTCGAAGTCTCCTCTTTCGCACAGGGGCATTACGGGTACTATAATATCGAGTACCGTGCAACCAACGTCGCGGGCAGCGTTGAACCCCCGCAAATTCGCCGTATGCTGATTGACTCGCGAGGCCCGGCGATTGAAGAGCGTGCCGGCGAAGACGGCTCGGCCGGCTTCACTTTTACCGACGAACATTTTCCCATCGTGGTGCGCATCTACCAGAACGGAACGCTGGTGCAGGACATGTACTTCAAGCAGTGGAAGGCAAACGAAACCGTCAGGGCCCCTGCCGGCGCTGGCTACGAGATTCACGCCATCGACCTGCTGGGCAATGAGACTGTTCTGAAGAAGTAAGCTGTTTCACGGCTTCGCGGCGAGGGCTTCCAATTCTGCCGCGGGCGCAGGCCTGCCAAAATAGAAGCCCTGGTATGCGCTGCAACCCATGGCGCGCAGCATCTGCCACTGCTCTTCCGTCTCGACACCCTCGGCGATCACGCCGAGGTTCAGGTTATTTGCCATACCGATAATTGTGCGGATCAAAACAGCATCGTTTGCGTCGACTTCAATGTCGCGGACAAACGACTGGTCTATCTTGATCTGGCTTAAAGGCAGCCGCTTGAGGTACGAAAGCGACGAATAGCCTGTACCAAAATCGTCCAGGCAGAAACTGAGCCCGGTTTTGCCGAGTGCTTCCATTTTCCCGATTGTTTCTTCTATGTTATCGAGCATCAGGCCTTCGGTCAACTCGAGTTTCAGACCCCGGGGATTGATTCCCGTATCGCGGACTGCCTGCGTCACGTAGTCGACAAACTGCGGGTCGCGGAATTGCCGCGGGCTGACATTGAGCGACAGGACCAGATGTTTCGTTCTTTCGTCACGCTGCCATTGTGCCAACTTCTTACAGGCGGCTTCGATCACCCAGCGGCCAATCGGCAAAATGTCGCCGGTCTCTTCAGCGAGCGCAATGAAATCGCCGGGCAAGACCTGGCCGCGCGTGGGGTGAAACCAGCGCAGCAGTACTTCGGCACCAAAGATAACGCGCGCGGCGTCTACCTGCGGCTGGTAATACAACTGAAACTCACCCGCGGCCACAGCGCGGCGCAGGTCATTCTCGAACGCAAGTTTCTGCTCGATTTCGCGCTGCATACGCACGTCGAAATTGCGCAGGCGGTTTTTGCCCGACATTTTCGCCTGGTACATCGCAATATCGGCGCGTTTGAGCAGCTCTTCGGGCGAATGGATGTGCCCGTAGAGCAGCGTCAACCCGACACTGACCGTGTTCTGAAAGTATTGCCCACGTGCGTAAGGGTTCTCGCAGGGCTCAGCGAGCGCCGCGATCATTTTTTCGCCCATGAGTTCGGCCCGCCGGGCAGCCTCAGACAAAGAACCGGTCAGGTTCTCTGCAATAACCACAAACTCGTCGCCACCCCAGCGCGCCACGGTGTCGCCTTCGTTGACGCAGGTGCTGAGTCTCTCAGCGACGACGGTCAGATAGAAATCGCCGCTCGCGTGGCCACTCGTATCATTGATATTCTTGAAGTTGTCGACGTCGATAAAGAACAGCGCGCTGTATTGCTGGTCGCGTTCGCTCGCGGCAATCGTGTGCCTGAGGCGATCCTGGAAGAGTTTGCGGTTGGGTAACCCTGTCAGGTTGTCGTAAAGCGCGAGCGAATGGATTATCGCCTGGGACTTTCTGCGTTCACGGATGTCGGTGATGGAACCACGTATCTGCACCGCGCCTTCAACCGGCATGCGGTGCAGGCGAATTTCGCAAGGTATAGATTCACCCGAGCTGTTCGTATGCAGCCACTCAAAGACCGGCATTTCTCCATCAGCTGCACGCGACAGGTATTCGCGGGCGAGCTCGGCCGACGGTCTGCCATTTTCCTGCAACGGAGGACTGAGATCAGCAGGAGTCATCTCTTTCAGCCGGGCCGCACTGTGGCCGAACAACTTCTCAGCCTGCGGATTGACGTCGATGAAACGCCCCTGCCGCATATCGAAGACGACGATCGCTTCGGGCGCTGAGTCGATCAGCTGCCTGATGTAACGCCGGTCAGTCGCGGCAATTTCTGAAACACGGCGCAATCTTCGTATCGACACCTGCAGGGAATCGACAATGCCGGATATCAGCATGACGAGCATAGCTCCCACTGCGACAAATACGACCACCACCTTGAGCCAGGTCGACAGCACCGTGTCACCGGGCAGCGGCTGGACGTCGATCGCAAGGTAACCCAGCTGCGAGAGGAAACCATAAGAAGAAATAACTATAGCATCAATAGCGAGCAGTACAAGGGCAACGCGTCGGCCAAAGAATGTGGCCGTAATCATCACGGCAGCCCCGGCGATACTGAGCGCTGTGTAGCGCACGCCGAGGTGCAGCGGAAAATAAAGCCCGACGAGCGTCAGCTGCGTAACAAGCAGAACTCCCTTTGCGCGCCAGCCAAACCCGGGATGCAGGACAACGGCATTGGGCAAAGTCAGCAGGATGGCAAAGGCGGCCGCGCCATCGATACGCCCCATGCGCATGATCCACATGGAGATCATAATGAGGCTGCCGGCGAGGACTGTGATGATCGCGCGCCGAAGCAGCCGCACCTTCCACAGGCTTTGCTCTGCGATCGTCTCACTTGCAGTGTTTTCGCGCATCACCGGCTTTCTTTTTCTATAATTGCCCGCTTTCTGTAAAGCGGGATTAAATTCCCAGCAATTTGTCTATTCCCTACGCATTTAGTGGCTGGCTGAAAAGCTCTTTCTCATTGACGGCATGTCTCAAACGCGATTTCTGTCGGCATGGCGAAACTTTCTGGTGCTCCCCCACAGGGGACAACAAACGTAGCAGCCGGCGCTCACGCAAAAGTTACCATCTATTATAATCCGAAGTGCCGCAAGAGCCGCGAAGCTCTGCAGATTATTAAAGAAAAGGGCATCGACCCTGAAATCCGCAACTACATGGAAGAGCCGCCTTCAAAGGCAGAACTCTCTGAAGTGCTGCGCAAAATGGGTCGCCGTCCGCGCGATATTTTCCGCAAGTCAGAGCCACTGTATAAAGACCTTGGTCTGAAAAACAAAGACCTGACCGACGATGAGCTGTTAACCTATCTGAACGAATACCCCATTCTCATCGAGCGGCCCATTGTCGTGAAAGGCCAGCGCGCAGTACTCGGGCGTCCACCCGAAGACGTGCGTCGCATCATCTGACGTAAGGGCTTGAGGCCCGGGGTAATATGCGGCGCAGGCTGGTAGTCACCTCGGGGCCCACGCGCGAATTTTTCGATCCCATCCGATTTCTCTCAAACCCGAGTACTGGCCGTATGGGTCACTCCGTGGCCGCTGCGGCCGTCAGGCGGGGCATTTTTGATGTTGTTTTCATTTCAGGTCCAGTCATGCCTGAATTTGCGACAGTCGAGGGAGCTCGTAATGTTTCGGTCATTAGTACCGACGACATGCTGGCCGCCGTCGGCGAAGCACTGACGCCGGGCGGAATACTGGTGATGGCGGCAGCACCCGCTGACTACAAACCTGCGGTCAAATCACCGGTCAAAATCAAGAAAACTGAGAACCCTCAGATCAGCCTGGTCCCGAATCCGGACATCCTAAAAGAAATGGCGCGGCGTAATACTACCCTGTCGCCGCGCGCGCTGCTGATCGGTTTTGCGGCCGAGACGCACGAAACGGAGAAATACGCCCTGGGCAAACTGCGCGACAAGCAGCTCGACATGATCTTTCTCAACGATGTGTCGCGCCAGGGTGCAGGTTTCGCCTCGACCACGAATGAATTCACAGTCTTCTACCGCGACGGTCGCCGGCTTGAACTCGCCAATGCGGTGAAAGAAGCGCTGGGCGAAAAAATTATCGACTGTGTCCTCGAATACGCAGAACAGCAACCGTGATTGCCGTACTCGTAGCCACCCGGGTTGAGGCGCAGCGGCTGCTGCCCCAGCTGACACCCGTGAAGCGCGAAGGCATTTTCCATTACCGTGGCAAACTCGCCGGCAAACCGGCAGTACTATTCCTGACGCGCCCCGGTGTCGGCTCACGCGAGCAGGTCCGCCGGTTTCTCCGCCTCTACAATACCGACCTCGTCATTGTAGCCGGCGCCTGCGGCAGCCTGACCAGCGCACTGCGCTCGCTGCAGGCGGTGCAGATTGGCGCAGTGACCAATGCCGACCGTGAGTGGCTGCAGCTGCAGGGCGGCAGCGCGACCAAATGCGTTTCTGTAGACCACCTTGTAAGCGACGATGCTGAAAAGGCGCTGCTGCGCGACCGCACGGGCGCAGACATACTCGACATGGAAACCTGGACCATCGCCAAAATTCTGAGCGAAGCCGAATTCGCTTCGCGCCACTTTGTTGCCGTGCGCGTTGTCGATGACTTACCCGGCGAAGAGAACTGGTTAAACAAAGAGCAGCAGCTGCGCGATCTTGCCGCACGCAGACCTTCTGGCCGGCTTAACCTCGCTGAAATTATTCGTTTCGGCATCTGGGATTTCTTCTCTATTCGCGCACGGCGCGGCCGCGTAGCGCTTGCCATCGGGCGGGCTGTCGCAGCGGTCGCCGCAGGAAAACCTGTCTGATGCACCTGCAGCGGGCGCGCGGCACCTTCTTCATACTCTGTTCCGCGCTGCTTTTCTACCTTGCGACTTTTTTCGTCAGGCTGGCGAGCGAGAGGTACACGATACCCGGATCATGGTACACGCTCTCGCGCTTCGCGCTCGGATTGCCGCTCTTCTGGTTCTTTTTCCGGCGCGCGCGGACCGAAGTGAATAACCGCACCTGGCTAATCGTCCGCGCGGTCTGCAACGTGGTTGCGGTGGTTTTCTTTCTCTACGCGGCACACTTTGGTTCAGTGATGAACGCCAATATACTCAACATGACATACCCGGCTTTCGTGGCGCTGCTATCGCCGGTGTTCATCGGCGAAAAGAATTCCTGGACCAGCTGGATATCCGTCATGGCGGCAATCACGGGCGCCACGCTGATTACCCTGGGCGGTAAAGAACTGGAGCTCAGGAACTCCGACCTGCTGGGCCTCGCATCAGGCATCACGGCAGGCGTGGGCGTCATGAGCCTGCGGCAGATACGCAAGACCGATTCAACCTTCAACGTGCTCTACTATACCTTTCTGCTTGGTACATTGGCATCAATACTGCTGGTACTGCTCGAAAGTTTTGTCTGGGTGCAGCCGGCCGCGGGGCTGGCTGAGCCGGGTTTCTGGTACCTGCTCGCGCTTTCGGGGCTGTGCGGCGTACTGGGACAGTGGGTCTTCACCTACGGCTTTGCGTGGGTCGGCGCCGTCGAAGGTTCAATACTGTCGTCGACGCGCATTCTGATTGCACTGGCCTTTGGCGTTCTCTGGTTTGGCGAAGCCTTCACCGGGGCAGCGGCGCTCGGTGCGGGTTTGGTCCTGTTCTCCAATGTGTTGCTGTCATTACGACGCGCATAGACACGCAGGCGGTATTTTTGTGGCAGCCTCATTGGCGGATTGCTTATCCTAAAAGTATGAAAACCGTTAGTAGAGTAAGGTTCGGCCTGTTGGCAGGGGTTCTGGTTATTTTGCTGGCGGGTGCCCTTTCTGCTTTCGGGTCAAGCGTCGTGCGCCTGGTGCGCGAACCGGCAGCCGTGGCGTTTTCGGTACAGAAGGGCTACGGTGTGCAGCGGGACGGTAAGCATGAACTGGTCTTTACTGCAGTATCGACCGGCAAAGTGCTGAAAACTGTGAAGGGCTTCAAAGGCTCAATTGCGACCGAAGATAAGAAGTACTTCAGCCGCCTTGAACCCGTTGGATTGCCAGCCGTGACCGGCAAGGTGCGCGTCACGGGTCGTATATTCTACTGCAGCTTCGAGCAGAAGTTCTGCTCAGTGCAGCGCGTCGAAGAAGAGATCTGAATTGCGGTCGCTGACTCGCGACTCAGCGAGCGTCTGTAGCCGGCGCGGAAGTTTTTCCGAAACCTGCTAATCCGCTACCTCGACGCGCGCCGCCAGCTCGCCTACCTTCGGGTGAGCTTTTTCCGCAACGCAAATCTCAAGTAATTTACCATCTTTGGGCGCCTCAAGTGAGAAGGCAGCCTTGTCTGTAACGAGCTCGCAGAGCTCGTCGCCCGCAACAAAAGTTTCACCTGCTTTCTTGTTCCACTTCACCACTTCGATGCCGTCGTTACCGCCGATATCGGGTATCTTGAGTTCAACAATGCGTGCCATGCGGCTATTAGCTTGCGCTCGCCTGCCGCGCGTAAAGTAGATTTCCATGAACTGCCTTCCAGGTGGATATAAAAAAACCCCGCTTGCGCGGGGTTTGACCTTCGGGCAACTGCCTTGCGGCGCGAAGGGTTACATCACGGAGATGGTTTTGTCGCGATGATCTCGTCGCGGTTTACGAGCTCCAGAATGTGCTCATACTCTGGAGAATCTTTCTTGTATTTGAGCTCTGTGGCGCGCAGCAGGTGCTTGTTCTTGTTCTTCTTGTAGAAGATGCGCTCTGCTTCTGTGCCTTTGTTGTACTTGTCAGCAACTGCTTCTTTGAAGCCGTAGGCTGAAGCCAGGTACTTGTGGGGTGAAATTTCTGTTTCAAACGCAGGATCGATCTTCAGGTAACGCTCGAGCAGGTCGATGGTCTGCGGCAGGTTGCCTAGGTCGTACTGCGCGATAATCCAGTCGCGGTATACCGCTGCTGTCAGATCTTTCATCTGCTGCTTTTCGCGGAATGAGCGGTTCTGGATTTCGTCGAGGTGGTTGATCGCACGGGTAAAGTACGTTACCGCCTTGATTTTCGCGCGGTTTTTCTTCTCGAGCAGAATACGCTCTTCGCGCATCTTGCGGTCGATAGTCTGCCAGTACCACTTTTCGTTCAGGTACTTCGCATCTGCCCACTCTTCTTTATTACGCTGTACTTCTTCGCGCATTTTATCCATGAGCGAACGGCCTGTCTGGTAGTTTGACAGTGCCAGGCGGAACTTGTTGTTAGCAAAGTCATCTCCGAGTTTATAAAGTTCGTCGAAGGATGCCACGTATGGGCGATAGTCAGGATTGTACCACTTCGCTTCTTTTTCGTCTGCGGGGTTATCCTTCTTTTCTTCTTTTTTCGCGGTATCTGCCGGTTTCGCAGCCGGCTGCGCGAAAATCGCTGCAGAGGTCGCGAATACTGCGAGCAGTGTAGTCGCTGCCAGTATTTTCTTCATAATAATTCTCCTTCTGTCGCCTTCAAGTCGTGTCAGTCTCTGCAGGATTTGGTATGGCAGCCATGCTGCAAAACCAAATCCTGCGGATAATACACTATATTCTTTGTCGGCGTTCGATGCGTAAATCTTAAATTGAATTGTGCTGCATTACCCGGTAATTTTTTGGCACGGAGCCGGTCAAATTATGTCACTTCGCAGGTTTCTTGCCTTTTCCGAGCAGCTCCTCCAGTAGCCGGAGCATGTCAGTTTCGGTGACAATACCCAGAAGTCTGTCATTTTCGTCGCAAACCGGAAGACAATCTACCTTGTGTTTGATCATGAGTTTCACGGCAGTCCGCACAGAATCTTCACGGTCAGCGCGCAGCGGGTCGCGCCTCATCACCTTGCCGATTATCAGCTTTTTGTCGCCTACAACGGAACGCCCACCTTCGGGGTCGTTGACAAACACAAGGACATTACGCAGGTCACGGTCAGAAACAATACCAACCAGTTTGCCTCCCTCGCCCACCACGGGCATGTGGCGAAAGCGGCCCTCTAGCATACTGCGGTAGGTGTCTTCAACGTTTTCACCAACGCGCGTCGTGACGACATCGGTCAGCATAATGTCACCCACCGTCAGGGCGTCAGAATAGCGCATAAATTGTCCTTTCGCGGTGGCGGCTCGGGCAGTCAACAAAGGCTGCGAGAATCAACTGGCGCATGAATAATAAAAATTCTTGGCAGTGTCATGGCAATTGTGTTACTTGCACTCGGTGCGGCCGTGGCAATAAAATGCCCTGCCGGCATCAGGTAGAGATTTACTGAAGAGGAGATTCGCATGGCAATTGTAGACAGATTAAAATTTAACGGCGGCCCGGACGACATCGCGTGGAAGTTCCCCGATGAAGGTATTACCTGGGGAGCTCAGCTGATTGTGGCTGAATCTCAGGAAGCTGTATTTTTCAAGGGCGGCCAGTGCCACGACCTCTTTGGGCCAGGTACCTATACCCTTAAATCGAACAACATCCCGCTGCTCGAGAAGTTCGTCAACATGGCATTCGGCGGCGATACGCCTTTCGCAGCAGAGGTCTGGTTTGTTTCGAAGCAGATCAAGCAGGGCATTGGCTGGGGCACTAAAACCCCCATCCAGGTAGAAGATCCGAAATTCGGCATCATTACCAACCTGCGCGCGTTCGGCGTCTACGGTGTGCGCGTTGCCGACACCCGCGTCTTCGTTAAAGAAGTCATCGGTACACAGGGCAAGACAACCACTGAAAGTATCCAGGACCTGATGCTGAGCACGATTGTCTCAGATATCGAAGAGATGCTGTCGCAGGTGGTGCACGAACAGAACATCGACATCATCCGCATCAACACGCAGCGTTCAAAAATCGAAGAAGCGTTCAAACCGCTGCTCGCGAAAAAGTTCGAGCGCTTCGGCCTCGCGATCGAGCAGTTCGAAATCGAATCGCTCAATATTCCCCAGGACGATCCGGGCTTCAAAGCGCTGCAGCAGGCAAAAGCCGACAAAGCGCAGATGGATATCCTGGGCGACAAGTACGCGCAGAAGCGTATGCTTGATATCGGCGAAGCAGGCGCGAAAAACGAAGGCGCCGGCGGCGGCATGATGCAGGCAGGCATGGGCATGGGTATGGGCCAGATGATGGGTCAAATGATGGGCCAAATGAACGTCAGCGGTCAACCGGCACAGCCTGCGGCCGACGACCCGATGGCGAAGATCCAGAAGCTCAAGGGAATGCTCGACCAGGGCCTGATCACCCAGGAAGAGTTCAACGCCAAAAAGGCAAAGATTCTCGAAACGATGTAAGAAACAGCGCTCCGTGGCCCAGGCTGCGGAGCGCGACTATTCCGCAGAGTGTTATATTCTCCAGCCCGTGTCATTTCAGACACGAATAAAACCATAGCTTCGATTTTGCAGGGCGACCTGCGGATTCTGAAAAAGATTGCTGCGTATGTCGTGGAAAGCGGCGGAAAACGTATTCGCCCGCTGTTCATGTACTATCTCGGGCGCGCTTGCCGCATTGACAGCCGTGAACTGATTGAACTCGGCGCACTGCTCGAGATCGTGCACGCGGCCAGCCTGCTGCACGACGACGTCATCGACGGGGCCGACGAACGCCGGTCTCGCCCTACCGGGGCCAAACTATTCGGCAACAAGCAGGTCGTCCTGGGTGGCGACCACCTCTTGTCTTCAGGTCTGAAGTACCTGAACGGCATGCAGAATTCATCTTATATGACCATTTTCACCGATGCGATCCAGGCGCTTTCTGCCGCTGAGCTGCTGCAGATGCAGCAGCACTTCAACCTGAAGACCAGCCGCAAGCTGCACGATCGCGTGGTCGACGGCAAAACCGCGGCGTTGTTCAGGGCGGCAGGCGCGCTGGTTTCCGTCATGCGCGGCGAGAAAGATTTCTATCATACTGATATAGCTGACCTGGGGCTTACCCTCGGCCGTTTCTTCCAGGAACGCGACGACCACCTGGACTATTTCGACGCCGCCAGGCTCAAAAAGAAGGGCCTGCAGGACTTCCTGAACGGTATTGTTACCTACCCCCTGCTGCTGCTGCTGTCTTCGGCCAATCGTACCGAGTCCGGCGAAATACGGGCCGAATGGGAGTTTGCCCGGTTACAGGGGAAAATCCGCAACCAGGAACGTATACTCAACCTGATGAAAAAATACGACGTCGAGCGGCGCTCGGCAGACGAACTGCGGGCGATGCAAAAGCAAATACTGGCAGGTATCGGCCAGTTACCCGAGCCCAAGGCCCGGCAGATCATAAGCACCGAGTTCGAAAAAATCCTTGCCGTGCGCTCGCCTTAAAACGCATTAACATCCTCAAAGGAATATGCCCATGAAAAAATTTGCTGCTGTGCTGCTGTTTGCGCCCATCCTCGCCCTTTCTGCAAAGGACAACAAGGAATATATCGATGACCTCAAATCTGCGGACGACGGTGTGGCCATCGCTGCGGCCCAATACCTGGGTAATGACGGCGTCAAAGACGCCATCGAGCCTCTGGGTGAAGTCGTAAAAAGTAACCGTTCTGCAGGCGTGCGTATTGCAGCAGCTTCTGCTTTGGGCAAGATGGACACCAAAGGGCGCCCGACTACGCTGCTGCGCGAGGCGATCGAAGTCGACCAGGATAACCAGGTAGTCTATACAGAACTGCTGGCGCTACTAAACCTGAAAGACGTAGATAATGCAGACCTGACACGCGCCGTTGAATTCTGCGAGAAGAACAAACAATCTGATATTTTCATCAGCGACATTGTAGCGCGCATCCGGAAAGTCGTGCCGAAAAAAGAAGCTGCGCCAGCAAAAACTGAAGCGCCTGCCGAAGCTCCGAAATAGCCGGTGCCACGGTCGCACAAAGTGCGGAGGATGTGGTTTCCACTCCTCCTTTTTTTTGCCCTGAATTTTGGGGCAATTTCAGCTGCTACCGGTGAAGAATGCGCTTTTTCACTGAAACAGGAAACTCCGAAGCACATCAATTTCACCGTCCAGTCCGGACGTATCGCTTTCCTGTGTAAGAGCGATGGTTTCTTTCTGCGCGGTACAGTGACGCGTACGCTGGGCTGGCAGCTGACCGGGAAAATTTTCGAGACAATGGCTGAGCGCCTGAAAGCTGAGACGCTCGAAAAATGGCCGTCGGGCAGGCTCTACCGCATTGTAGGCGAAAAGCAGACCGAACAAAAATCACTCATCTGCGGTTATCACACGCGCGACAAGTACTCGATTGACCTCTGCGCTCCCGAAGGACATGGAAGTCCAAGGGTTGGCGCTGCCACGGACGGCAAAGCGACAACCGAAGGACATGGAAGTCCAAGGGTTGGCGCTGCCACGGACGGCAAAGCGACAACCGAAGGACATGGAAGTCCGAGGGGCGATGACCGTGCGCGCCGGCTTGTCTCAGGCATCCTGCAGGAGTTCCGCAAAATTTCGCTGGAAGAGTCGCCACTGCTGAAATCAGCACCGCTGTATTCGCAGAAAAAAGTCTTCACCGAAGAGAACGAAACGCGCGAACCGGCACTGCTCGCGCTATCCATGCCGCCGGGTTACGTCGAAGTCACCCGGCGCGATAACCGGTCGCTCTTCACTGACGCGGCCGGCCTGGCTGAAATGGAAATTTTTTATGAACTTTCTGACCTGGCGCTCGATTCGGATCTCGCGCACAGGGTCTACCGCAAGTCAATTTCTGCTTTCCTGGCAAAACAGGGCCCATGGCGGCCAGAACGCGAAGATAACCTCGAGAAGAGCGGCGAGGCAACCTGCCTGCTCTTCACCGACAACGGCCAGCGCCTGAGTCATTACTGTTACATGGTAGTACCTGTTACAGTAGCCGGAAAAAAGAAATTCTGCCGTGTGGCTTTTGTCGCAGCGTTCTTGCGCGAAGCAGTGGACCGTTCGAAGCTGCTCGCTGAGCAACTTGCCCTGCTGGGCGACTGGGCGGCGGTAATCCGCAGGCATTCGAATTGAGTACGCCGACAGACTTCAGCAAAAGCGAGCTCGAGCGCTACAGCCGGCAAATTCTGCTCTATGGAAAGGCAGGCCAGCAACGCCTGAAAGATGCGCGCGTCATCGTGATCGGTGCCGGTGGCCTCGGCTCAACGTTCCTGCCCGTGCTGGCGGCAAGCGGTATAGGCAATATTGTCGTCTATGACGCAGATACAGTCGAGCGCAGCAACCTCGGCAGGCAGCTGCTCTATACCGAAGCCGACCTCGGTAAACCCAAGGCCAGCGCGGCCGCTGATCGGCTCATGGCGATCAATCCATTTATCCAGTTGCAGGGTATACCCCGCCGTTTTGACGAGACAGAGGCAGGGGCGCTGCGCACAGCCAGTCTGGTTTTTGAAGGCAGCGACAGCCTGCGCACCAAATTCCTGCTGAACGACCTGTGCCTCAGCGCGGGTATACCCCTGGTGATTTCAGCACTGGGCAACGCACAGGGGCATACCATGCTCGTCTCAGGCAGCGATTCAGCCTGCTACCGCTGTATCTTCGAAGAAATTGATGAACAGGAATTACCAACCTGCGCCAACGAAGGAATTCTCAGCGCTTTTCCCGCGCTTGTGGCCGCGCAGGCCGCACACGTCGCAATCCGCAGAATCCTGGACGCAAACCTGCCTGCCGGGTTTTGGGTTTTCGAGAAAAGTCATTGCCGAAACGTAAGCGTTCGCAGAAGAAAAGATTGCCTGCACCCGTGAATATGCGCACCAAGATTGTGAAAAAAAAAGCTCCCCCTAAGAAAAAGAAAAGCCCGCCACGGCAACGCTACGGTCTCGTGCTTTCCGGGGGAGCAGCACTTGGTTCTTACCAGGCAGGTGCTGTTCGTGCGCTGTTCGAAGCTGGCCTGGATATCCGCTGTGTGGCCGGCAGTTCGATCGGGGCGCTCAACGGTTACCTTGCGGCGACGCGTGAGATTGATCGTATGATCGCCTTCTGGAAGAATATCGACCAGAAAAAGCTGATTACCATCCAGTCATTCACTAAGTTGTTCTTTTCAGGCAGCACCTCGCTGCTGACAGACCAGATGCAGCGTAAACTCGTCGAGGAGGCGGTAAGCCTCGATTCACTGCAAAAATCCGGGACAACTTACATCTGCGCAGCGATCAGCATCAATACCGGGAAGCTGCACTACTTCAGGGGAAACGAAGCCCAGACTGACCGCGAGCTTCGCGACTATGTGCTCGCGTCGGCCGCGGTGCCGGGCGTGTTTCCACCCGTAAAGATCGGAGAAGAACTCTACATGGATGGTGGCCTCGTCCGCAATACGCCCATCGAAGCACTCGAGAGCGAGCGCGTCGATTCTATTATCGCGATCAGCATGGAACCCGAATACTACCCCGAAGAAAAAATTGGCAACACCGCGCAGATTGCCCTGCGCACGCTGAGTATTTTTTTTCGCAGCCAGGCCGATGATGCCGTTGCGCGTTCACTGGTTTCGCGGCGCAGGCGGGCGAAGCAACTGCTGTTACTACGGCCGCAATTACCACTCGATATGCAGCAGTATGAATTTGACCCAAAAAAAATTGAACGGTTGATAGAGCAGGGTTATAAAGCCGCTTCGCAGTTTATTGCCCGCCACCACCTGCACTAGGGGATTTATGACCGACACGAAGTACCTGCACGCACTGCCGAAAATTGACCTGCACCACCACTTTGACGGGGCTTTTGACCTAAAGCACCTCTACCAGGAAGCAAAGCGGCGCAACCTGCCGCAGGGCCAACTGTCCGAGACGGACTTCTACGCCAGGTGCCAGGTCAGCCCTTCCTGCCGAACCCTCACCGAATTTCTGGCGGTATTCGAATTCTTCTACGAAATTGCACAGGATGCCGATTTTCTGCACGAAGAGGCACATAACCTGCCAGCGCGCATGGCCGAACAGGGAGTCATCTACCTCGAAACCCGATTCGGGCCGCATCTTTTCAGCGGCGCCGGTCTCACTCCTGAACGTGTGACCGAAGCAGTGCTCAGCGGCCTCGAGCGCGGCGCACTGGCGGGTAGTATGCCCCCGGTGAGGCTGATTCTCTGCGCGATGCGCAACGCACCCGTGAAGCAGGTCGAAGAGCTTTTATCCCTCTACGAAAGATTTCACTCACGCGGCGTCTGTGGTCTCGATCTTGCAGGCGATGAATCGCGCTACGCCTGCCGCGAATACGCGCCGGTCTTTGCGCGCGCAAAAGAGATGGGTATACCAGTAACCATCCATGCCGGCGAAGCAGCCGGGTACGAGTCGATGCTCGATGCGCTCGACCTTTTCGGTGCACGGCGTATTGGCCACGGTATTCGGGCGGTAGAAAGTCCGGCATTGATAGAGCGCCTCGCGCGTGAAAAAATCACTCTCGAAGTGTGCCTGACGAGTAACCTGCAGACCGGCAATGCAGCTGGTTACGCTGAACATCCGTTTGAAAAACTGCGCTCTGCCGGAGTGCCGGTCACTATCAATACGGATGATCCCAGCGTTTCGGGAATCGACCTGGGCCATGAGTGGCAACAGGCCATCAGGACCTACTCGCTCACGGCAAAAGACCAGAAGCAGCTGCTGCTCAATGCGGCAGATGCCGCCTTCTGTTCTGACGCTGAGCGTGACGGGTTAAGAAATCGTATCGAAAATTTTTTTGCGACCCTGCCCCGCTAACGGGCCAGCCAATTACATGGGCTGGGTAGTCGCCGGCGGCGTACTGCCGGCGGCGATCGAACCGGTCAGGTGAGTCGCATGGAAAGCAAAGCCCGCCCGTTCCTGGAAGATTGTCTGTCCCTGGACGAGCGCAAGAGCAACCGCCTCGCGTACATGCGAGATAAAATGGAACTCCATCTGCTGCCTGATGCTTTGCGGTATTTCTTCAAAATCTTTCTGGTTATCTTTTGGGCAGATCACATGCGTAATGCCACCACGGAAGGCCGCCAGCACTTTTTCCTTGAGACCACCGATGGGCAGCACATTGCCGCGCAGCGTGACTTCGCCGGTCATCGCGAATTCGCTGAGCACACCACGCTGCGTCAGTGCTGAAACAATCGCTGTCACGAGAGTGATTCCGGCGGAAGGCCCGTCTTTGGGTATTGCCCCTTCAGGCACGTGGATAAAGATATCGTTCTTTTCAAAAAAATCCGGGCTGAGCCCCAGGTAATGCGCTTGCGAGCGCACAAAACCGAGAGCAGTACTCGCGGACTCTTTCATCACATCGCCCAGGTTACCGGTCAGCGTGAGGCTGCCTTTGCCGTGCGCAAAAGCGACTTCGATATTTAAAATATCTCCGCCAGCCGAAGTCCAGGCAAGACCGCTGACCTTACCAACAGGGTTCTCGCTCTCTTTGCGGGTATAGAGGTATTTCGCCGGTCCGAGGTACGTGATAATTGCCTGTTTATCGAGAGCAAACGAACGAGCGGCGTCAGATTTTTCCACAATTTCGCGGGCAATCTTGCGGGCAACCTGCGCAATCTCACGCTCAAACTGGCGCACACCGGCTTCTTTCGTGTAGTGGCGTATGATATAGGCGAGGGATTTATTCGTGTACTGCAGCTCAATACCATCGAGGCCATTCTCTTTCAGCTGCCGCGGGATCAGGTACTTATTCGCGATCTGGATCTTTTCCATCTCGGTGTAACCGGAAAGCTGTATGATCTCGAGGCGGTCGAGCAGAGGCTCTGGTATCGAGTGGGTGACGTTTGCCGTCGCGACAAAAATTGCCTGCGAAAGGTCAAATGGCAGGTCGAGGTAATGGTCATTGAACTCGCGGTTCTGTTCAGGGTCAAGCACCTCGAGCAGCGCCGCGGCCGGGTTACCGCGAAAATCCGAAGAGATCTTGTCGATCTCATCGAGCAGGATAACGGGATTGCGCACTTTTACTTTCTTGAGCGCGGCGATAATACGGCCTGGCATCGAACCAATATAGGTGCGCCGGTGGCCCCGTATCTCTGCCTCGTCACGCACGCCGCCAAGCGCAATACGCACAAACTTGCGGCCCAGGCTGTCGGCAAGCGAACGCGCAAGGCTGGTCTTACCGACGCCTGGTGGCCCCGCGAGGCACAGAATCGGACCGCGCATATCTGAAGAAAGCTGCCGCACCGCGATGTACTCGAGAATACGGTCCTTTACTTTTTCGAGACCGTAATGGCTCTCTTCGAGTATTTTTTCCGCCTTGCGGATATCAGCGCCGTCGCTGGTGCTTTCGCTGAACGGCAGGTCGAGCAACCAGTCTAAATAATTGCGTATAACGCCGGACTCTGCCGACATGGGCGGCATCTTTTCCAGTTTGCGGATTTCAGCCTCACAGCGCTGCCTGATCTCATCGGGCCAGACTTTCTCTTTGGCGCGCTTGCGCAGCGACTCAAATTCATCGGGCTCGGTTTCGCCCATCTCTTCGCGTATGGCCTTGATCTGCTCCTGCAGGTAGTACTGGCGCTGCATCTTGTCGAGCTGCGCCCTCACCTTGTCATGGATCTGGCCTTCGAGCCTGGAAAGCTCGAGCTGGTTTTCCATCGCCGCTTTCACTTTTTCAGCGCGTTCCCAGAGACTGTCAGTGCCGAGTATATCCTGCTGTTCGACGAATGGTATACGCAGGCTCTCGGCAACGGCATGCATCAGCCTTTCGGGATCATTCTTCGCGCGCAGTTCACGCCAGGCCTCTGCCGACAGGAACGTCTGTTGCTCGTTCAGCCTTTCGAAGGCATCGACCAGTTTAGTCAGGGATTTCTGGTACAGGTGCTCTTCTTTTTCGCCAGCGGGAGCGACCGAATCAGCGCCCACGGCAATTGCCACCGGGCACTTTTCGTCAGAACTGTCGATATCGACCAGCCGTACGCGGTGCAGACCCTCAATGAGAATCTTATACGTATTGTCGGGCATCTTGAGCAGCTGCAGAATTTCACCCTGCACCCCTGTTTCGTACAGGTCGCTCAGTGCCGGGATTGTAATTTCTGCATTGCGTTGCGTTGCCAGGATAATCTTGCGATCAGAGTCCATGGCGCGACGAGTCGCCTCCATGGATTTTTCACGGCCGACAAAAATTGAAGTTACGCTGCCGGGGTAAATGACCATATCCCGCAGCGGCAGGAGAGGAAAACGTACTGCGCCTTGACCGGCCATTAAGCCATTTTCTCCGGTGGGGCGACGTAAACTTCTTCGCCCGCTTGTTTACCTTTTTTACCGCGCTCTTTGTCGGTTTCTGCACGCGTGATGATACGCGCCTTATCGCCAGACTCGATCATCTCGCGCGTGACAATAACTTCGTCGACACCGATCATGGTTGGTATCTCAAACATGAGATCCATCATGGCGTCTTCAACAATGGCACGCAGACCGCGCGCACCGGTCTCACGTTGGAGCGCTTTTTGCGCAATTGCCTGTATCGCACCGTCTTCAAACGTGAGTTTGATACCTTCGAGTTCAAAGATCTTCTTATACTGCTTCACCAGCGCGTTACGCGGTTCAGTCAGAATCTTGACCATCGAAGGTTCATCGAGGTTATCTAGAGAGCGAGTGATCGGAAGTCGGCCGATAAATTCGGGAATAAGACCGTACTTCATCAGGTCGTCAGGCGTTACCTGGCGCAGGTATTCACCGCTCTGGTCTTTGCGCTTCGGCGCTTTAAAATCAAAGCCGAGCGTCGACTTTTCAACGCGCCGCGAAATAATCTTGTCCAGACCCTCAAATGCTCCGCCGCAAATGAACAGGATATTACGCGTATCCATCTGGATAAAATCCTGGTGGGGATGCTTTCTGCCGCCTACAGGCGGCACACTGGCAACCGTGCCTTCAATGATCTTTAGCAGCGCCTGCTGCACGCCCTCACCCGAAACATCCCGGGTGATTGAAGGGTTATCTGACTTACGCGCAATTTTGTCGATTTCGTCGATATAGATAATACCGGTCTGCGCCTTTTCGATGTTGGCATCTGCATTCTGGTAGAGACGCAGCAGAATATTTTCCACATCTTCACCGACATAACCCGCTTCGGTGAGCGCGGTAGCATCTACGAGAGCGCACGGCACCTGCAGTATGCGCGCAAGAGTCTGCGCCAGAAAGGTTTTTCCCGAGCCCGTTGGCCCGATTAGCAGAATGTTTGACTTATCAATTTCAACGGCTGACTGGTCAGATGAAGTATGCTTGCGCATGAACTTACCGCCATTTTTTGCCGCCTGGTCTTTGTCATACTGCAGGCGCTTGTAGTGGTTATAAACCGCAACGGACAGCGCCCGCTTGGCAGCATCCTGACCGATGACATATTCATCGAGTATATTCTTTATCTCGGCGGGTTTGGGCAGCTTTTGCACCGTCGCCGGCGTTGCCTGCTTTTCCAGGTCGTCTGCAAGGATGCCATTACACAATTGCACGCATTCGTCGCAGATGTGCACACCTGGCCCGGCGATCAGCCGGTTGACCTTTGCCTGCTCTTTGCCGCAGAATGAGCAGTGGTTACCTGAATCGTATGAACGCCGTTCTGCCATGTGACCTTCTTTCTATTATCGTTTAGCTGGCGATTTCTTTCGAGGCATTTTCGCCGCGGGCAGAAATCACGTAGTCGATCAGCCCCCACTTCACCGCCTCGTTGCCATCCATGTAAAGGTCGCGCTCAGTTTCCTGCTCAATCTTTTCGAGCGTCTGGCCAGTATGCAGCTGGTAGAGTCCATTAAGCGTGTCACGGATGCGCAGCACCTCACGCGCCTGGATCTCGATATCTGCTGCCTGGCCTGAAGCGCCGCCCAGTGGCTGATGCAACAGAATACGCGAATGAGGCAGCGCCGAACGCTTACCCTTAGCACCTGCAGCAAGAATCAGTGCGGCAATATTCGACGCCTGCCCTGTGCAGACGGTACGCACTTCGGGGCGAATCAGCTGGATGGTGTCATAGATCGCGAGGCCAGAAGATACGTATCCACCGGGTGAGTTGATGTAGAGATAGATATCCTTTTCCGGATCTTCAGATTCGAGGAATAGCAGCTGCGCAATGATCACATTCGCGTAAGCGTCATCTATGGGAAACCCGAGAAAGATGATACGGTCTTTGAGCAGCCGCGAGTAGATGTCGTAGTGTCGCTCGCCGCGGTTTGTCTGTTCAATTACGATTGGTGCGTATGCCATGTTTTTGTCTCCCGGAATCAGAAATCGATGGTGCCGAAGGCTGTATGTATTTCCAATTCGCCAATATGTCGTCCATCACAGTATGCACAATTTGCCTGCTCACGCCCACTCTTTGTCTGAAGTACGCCTTCAAACCTTCGCTCAACGAGTGCCGCTGCCGACCCAGGTTTTCCACAGCCTCCCACAATTGTGTTGCAATGCATTCCGGCAGAACGTGGAGCAACCCCATTGCTGAAAGCTCTTCGGCCTCGGCAGAATTGCCGATGGCAGGGCCGGTAATGACCGGCACCCCGGCAATAACGGGTTCGATCACAGAATGCACCGAACCCTTGAACCCGCCGCCGACGTAGGCCACGTGCGCGAGCGGATAAAGATGCGGCAGGACTCCCAGCGCGTCAATCACCAGCACATCGAAGGATATTTTTTTTGCCCGCGCTGGTTGCTCGTTCAGCCAATCGCTCCAGCGCAATGATCGCAGACCGTTGACCCGAAGATTCTCTTCGAGGTCAGCAATCCGCTCAGGTTTTACATGGTGGGGAGCGATTAGGGCGCAGACATCTTTTCCCGAAAGCCGCGGCCTGCGTCCCAGATAATCGGCGAGCATCTTCTCTGACTCAGCATAAGTCGAGCCCGCGACGAGAACCTGCCTGCCGCGTAATTCCGCCTGGAGTCTCTTGATCTGGATTGAATATGTTCGATCAGCTGCGAGACGCAGGGCTATCGCATCAAAGCGTGTATCACCCGAGACAATGACGTTGTCCGGTGAAATTTTCCGCAGGCGGTCTGCATGCCGGGCATTGATACTGAAAATAGTTTTCATCGCGCCATACACAGGCCTTAGCAGAAACTTCAGCGGGAAACGCCACCGCAGCGACTTCTCGGGCAGGGTCGCGCTCACCAGGTAAACTTTTGCGCCCGCTTTCACCGCGGCGCGTACCTGGTTGGGCCACGCATCGTACTTGGCAATGACCAGGGCATTGGGCTGCATGGCGTGCACCAGCTTACGCATACGCCATGGAAAATCCAGTGGCAGGGCAAAAAGAACGTCAGGCAGCGGGTCATTCTTTTTGGCCCGGTACGCGCTGTCAGAAAAGAAACTGAATGAAAGAAAGATGTCTTTATGCAGGCGCCTGAGTTCCTGCGCGACAGCACGAGCCTGCTCAAACTCCCCCGCTGATGCAGCATGAAACCAGACATGCAGCTTACCGCGCGCCGCGCTGAAATCAGGCAATTTACTGCGCAGCGCGAAATTTTCTGCCAGCCTATTGTGAAACAGGGCAGCGCAGCGCAAAAGCGGGTACAACAGCAAAAGTAATAATGTATAAGGAAGGTGCATCAGCGGAGTATTTCAAAGCCCGTCATCGCTGGCTGCTCGGGCAATTCTGCGACAACAAGCGAGTCTACACGTGAAAGTTGCGGCCCCCGGCGCAGGAGCGCTTCAAAATCTGCAAGAGTGACCTCACGGCCCTGCGCTTCTGCCTCAACACTTCCATCGGGAAGATTGCGCACCCAGCCCATAAGGCCCAGCTCTTTCGCTCGCGCCGCAGTGAACTGCCTGAAACCGACGCCCTGCACGCGGCCCACGACCCGGTAGCTGCGGCGCATATCAATGCAGCCCGTTGCCGGCAAAACTGATCTTGTGTTTTGCAGCCAGGGAAAGAGCCGTCTTAAGAATCTGGTTGCGGGCCTTGTCGATACTTTCGAGCCGCGTCGTGCGTATTTCAGACATGGCGCCGGCAATCATGCCAGCACGCTTCACGGGCAATTTGCTTAATAGCTGCTTGCGCTGCATTTGGTCGGTAGCCTTCAATGCACGCGCCCAAAGCTGTTCGTCGGGTATCTCACTGAAAAGCGCACGAAAATCCCGCGCGCTGAGCGCTACCAGGTCTTCGAATGCGTAGCGCGTGGTTTCGAGCTGATCGGCGAGATCTGCATCGGACTCCTGGACCTGGCGAGTAATTCGCTGTGCCTCATCGGCGCCCATGAGTTTAAGAATTTCGTTAATATGCCTGATACCATCGTTCTTTGCTGACTCAGGTTCAGGCATATTCTCAATCTTCTGGAATATTTTCTTACCCAGTGCCACCAGCGCCTCGCCGCTGATGCGCCGCTCAGATGCCATGGCTTTCACAACTTCACCGCGCATCAACTCGGGAAGGGCCTTCAGCACGCGGGAGGCAAATTTATGGTCGAGCTGCAAAAGAACAACTGCCACGAGCGCGGCTGTTTCTGTGCCTAAAGCCTCGGCAACCGCTGCAGGCGAAAAGCGCGCGAATTCTGCGAACTGTGCACGCACCTCTTTGACCTCGCGCACGTGGCGCAGCCTTTCAATTTTCCGCTCGTCTTTTTCCGGGAGAAAATCTTCTGCCTGCCAATCGGGTTCACTGGCCGACTCGGGCGCAGCAGGGGGTTGCGGCCCAGCAAGCATATCGAGCAGCCGGCCTTTCTGCGCGTAGTCGAGCGATGCGAATAGTTGCGCGCGTGCACGCTCGGGCATCGAGTCGTAGATTCGCATGAAATCCGCCCGGGTAAGCTGCTTACCCATGTCGGGCAGATCGGTGGAAGTATTATGTCTCTTCTTGTCGCCCTTGAAGATATTGGCCAGAGACGACAGGAACAATTTCATCGGGGCGGAGTTATTTCAGGGCTTCTTCTTCAGATTGGTAGATATCGAACATGTCCATGAGTTCGACTACTTCGAAGATCTTTTTTACCGCAACATTCATATTGCAGAGCTTCATCTTACGGCTCTTACCTTTGAGGTGGCGCATCAGGGCAACCAGGACACGCAGACCGCTCGAAGACATGTATTCGATGCCTTCAAGATTGAGTATAAAATCAGAATCAGGATTTTTTTCACTGAGGTGCATGAGGTCTTTCTCGATTTCACCGCTGATATGCACATCCAGGCGACCTTTAAGGTACGCGACGATGTAGTTACCGACTTCCTTGGTTCTGAGCATGTTAACCTGAGACCTCTTTTACCAACCTCGTTACGTTGAGTCGTCGCCGTGCGCTGTAAACTATTTTATCGACAAGCCTTCGCATGAGAAAAACGCCATATCCGCCGCGTTTTTCGCCGGTCAGGTTGCGCCGGATGTCAGGAATCTCGACGCCTTTTATATCAAATGAGGCCCCTGAATCAAAAAAAGTCGCAATAACGCGTTTTTTGCCGCAGTGCAGGGCCAGCACAAAACTGCGTCGCGTCTGCGCAGTGCAGCGCGCTGCGTCATATGCGTGTTCGACAATATTTGTCGCAGCTTCGTCGCAGGCCAGCACAATATCGTCGCCCTGGCTGCCCTGCACGCCGTTACGCGCAAGCGTGGCGCGCACAAAGTCATGCACCAGGGGGATTGCCGCCTTGTCGGCGGAGAACTCTTTACGGACGCGGCTCATTTAAGTATCTTTATGATCATCAGCGTGAAATCATCGTATTGCGCTTCGGCACCCGCAAAGGTTTTTACCTCACGAAAGATCTTCTTCACAAGCTGGTCTGAAGAGAGCAGCATGTTGTCACTGATGATACGACAGAACCTGTCGAGCCCGAATTCCTCTTTCCGCTCGTTGATGGCCTCGACAACGCCATCCGTATAGAGAATCAGCAGATCTCCCTCGCTGAGAAAAACCTTACCTTCGCCGAATGGGCCATGTAGCTGCGAGTCAACTACCCCCAGCGGCCGACCCCGTGTACCGAGCTTCTCAAAGGTGCGCGTGTCATGCCGAAACACCAGCTGTTCGTTATGTCCTGCGGAAGAATAAAATAGCTGGTGTTCCGGGGCATCGTAGTAAGCATAGAAGAGTGTAACGAACATGCCTGACTGGCTGTTCTGGTAGATAAGTTCATTCGCCTTGTGCAGCACTTCTGCCGGCTTGCGCACCTCGCGGCCGTATGTCCGTATGATAGAGCTTGTGACGGCCATGAAGAGCGCCGCGGGCAGACTCTTTCCGCTGACATCGGCCACCGAAAAGACGAACTGGTCGCCGTCAAACGCGAGAAAATCGTAAAAATCCCCACCCATCAGCTTCGCGGGTTCAGAGATAACGCCCATGTCAAACCAGGCAGACTTCTGGAAATGCGTTGGCAGAATCGATTTCTGGATGCTCGAAGTAATTTCGAGTTCCTTTTCGTACGACCGCTTCTGCAGCATTTCGTTCAGCAGCCTGAAGTTCTGTATGCTCCGCGTAATCTGGCTGGCAATGGTTGAAACGAGCCGCAAATCGTCGTCGGTAAACTCGTGTCCCGTCGGCGCGTGTCGATCGGAGATATTGAGCACCCCATAAATTTCCTGGCCATGCATCAGCGGCTGTATAATGCAACCGCCGGTATGGTAACGTTCTATATCCCTAAAGGCTGCATAGGGCGACTTTTCGAGTGCATTGGTGTAAATCAGCTTGAGGTCCCGGTATGACTTACCTGCCAGGGAACGATCGAGCGGCACAAACGTGCGTTCGAAGGGCGATAGGTCAAGACCGTAATGCGATATAATTTCGAGCGCATCGTGGTCGGGGGCGTAGATCATGATCGAAACCCGGTCAGCCTGCATCTCATCGGCGATGATGCGCACAATAGAATCAAACAGGTCCTTTTCGTTCAGCGTCGACATCAGCACCTTGCCGATCTCGTGCAGGCTGGAGAGTTCGTGTACTTTCTTTTTTAACTCGCGGTTGATGTCTTTCAGTGAATCGATGAGTTCGCGGTTATGGATCGCCAGCGCTGCCTGCTCGGAAAACGTATTAAAAAGTTCCAGGTCTTTTTCAGAAAACTCTGTGCGGCCAACTGAATTGATAACTTCGATAACGCCAATGATGCGATTGCGCACCATCAATGGCGTCGCGATCAGGTTACGGGTAACAAAGTTGATTTTTTCGTCGGCCTGCTTGTAGACACGCTCGTCGTTCTGCGCATCATTGACCACCAGTGGCTTACAGGTATCGGCCACGATTCCCGCGATACCCACGCCGATAGGTATTCGAATCTCTTTTAGATCGCGCTCCTTTTCTCCGGAAATAATATTGAAGAAGAGCTCATTCGTCTTGCGGTCAATGAGCATCAGGGACGAAGCTTCGGCTTTTAAAACGATTTTTGCCGAATCCATGATCGACTCGAGAAGACTGTTCAGGTCAAGCGTCGAATTGATCATTTTCGACACTTTGATCATTTCAGAGAGAAGAAAGTTGTTCTCGAGGTTCTTCCGGTAGAGGTAGAGGTTCTCAAAGACGGTAACCAGGTTACTGCTGAATTTCACCAGCAGGGTCGTCTTGTCGGGCGCAGCGATACAGTTCGCCAGCATACGTGCAAAAGTGCGGCTAAACGTGGAAGCCAGGCTCAGATCTTCTTCAGAGAAATTCTCTTCGCCGAGTTTAGTCACCCAGAGCAGGGCACCCAGAACCTGTTTCCCGTCGGTAAGAAGCGGAGCGGCTATGTACGAAGTGGCGGCTTCACCCATGGACTCTTGCGCCCGGTTATAGAGCTGCTGCTTATTAACAACGAGTAACGTCTCACTCTCGGCAAGACTCTTCTGCATGATGTTTTTTTCGAGAGCTGTGAGTCCACGACTCGAGATACGGTATGTCCGGACGCCGCTCTGTGTCTTGAGCGCAAGAAAACACCCCTCGGCATGCATCAGCGAGCATGCTGCTTTGAGAATATACTGCGCCGCTTTATTCAGTTCATCGTTGGTTTCTATAAAAAGGCGGCCGCTTTCATTACGCAAGATGCGCGACGCTTGTCCAACGGCAGTTAACCCTGGTGTGGTTTCCATTCTAGTTCCTGTACAGGTAGTACCGCGGGCGGTTCACTGCCTGCCTGCCCTTGAGTGCCTTGCCGGCTGCCTCGTACGCTGCTTCAGGAGGCATTTTTCGCTGAATCATATTTTCAACCATATTCTGCGCAAACAAGGCAAAACCATTATAACCCTCACCCTCATCGCAAAACAGGTGGTAACCGTTCGGTTTCATTTGAACAGTATCCTGGAGCTTCACAGGTTCACTATAGACACTGAGCGTCGCGGCAGCAGAATCAAAAGGAGCCTTGACCTGGACGACCGCTGCCCCGTTCTTTTTCCTGCCTTCACCCCATTTTGCGTAGAGCGCAGAATAGAGGGTAGCTGGCTGGGGAGCTTCAATTCTCACGTCTTTCGGCGCTACCGGGGCGGTATTATCCACCTGACCTGCAGAGACGAGTATAGATTCGCGTGGCGGAGAAATTTTTAGCCTCGAGAACAAGTTCTTCTGCGGTGTCCAAGCCAGGTACTTTCTGCCAGTACGCGGGCGGGCAACGGTCTTCTCGTTGAATTCATCCAGCCGGTCGAAAGTGAACTCCTTGCCGCTGAAATACCATTCATAGAATTCGCCGGTAAAAAGTTCGGTGTAACCGTAGGTTCCTGGCGGCAGGTTCTGCAGTTTCTCCCATGACCGGCCAGCACCTTGCTGCCTCAGCACCAAATCTACCGCGGGCATGGTTTGCTTCTGGCGAAGGTAATACTTGATGAGCAGCGAACAGTTGTCGCGGGCGCAATCGGCCTCGCCTGATCCCGATTCAATCGCTTCGCGCAGGAACCGAAGGTCTTTCTCAATATTACGATCTACGATAAATGAACTCGTAGCAACCTCGGGTAAAGACTCGGCAGCAGGGGCAATGCTCATTCCCATCAGCAGGATGAGATTCTTTGCTGAAATGACTCCCGTCGCTTCGCCTTTTTTAGCCGGCAAATCGAGCGCAGCCGCACCGCTCTTGTACACTTTCTCTGTGCGCGCGAGCAGGCTATAGAATTTTTTTGCCTGGAGATTCTTTGTCCTGGTGGCAGCTTTTTCTGCAAAGTCGCTCAGCAGCGAAGCTGCGACACGCATTTCGGCGTCTTTAACCTTGCGCTGGGCAAGGACACGGAGCAGCGAGACAGCGAGCAGGTTTTCTGACACAGAAAGATTCAACTGCCCGAAGGTTTTTTTTATGTAAGGCAATGCATCAGCGACGTAACCGCTCTGCAACAAAGATACTGCATGATTAAATTCGAGATCTTCGCTGCGGACCACTGCCTTGAGCTCAGATTTGCCGCCGCTGAACCAGCTCTGGATGAGCGCACGGTCACTGTTTTCTGTCGGATCCGCATTGGTATTGCGCATGCAGGAATTGATAACGAGTGAGAATTCGAACGAGGCTGTTGCGGCCACGCAGATTTCATTACGGAGTTCAGGGTTGCGGATTCTGTCGTCGATGGTGCGAGGTATTTGGCGCGGCGAATAGCTGTCTTCCCATGCAGCAGGGCTCTGCAGTAGGTCAAGTTCACCAGAACCGTATGCGTACAGCTGGCGGAGCGCCTGGTACTCTGCTGGTTCTTTTTTGACAGAGCGCTGTACTTCGGGATGCGCTGCGAGGTACTCTTTTGCGCCTGCATCACCACGCGTGCGCAGCAAGATACGGAAGTAGCTGAGTTTCTCTGCCAATGAAGCCCGGGAATCTATTTCAACAAGCGATAGCTGTCGCTGCGCAGATTCTGTTTCACCCTGGATGTGATAGAGCTCTGCTGCCAGCAGGCGCATCGATGCGTCTTTCGGCAACAGCGATATTGCGTCTTCGGCATAAGAGGCTGCTTCGGTGTATTCGCGCTGATTGCGTGCCTGCGCAATCTTCTTCAGGTAAGAAGTTTTCTGCTGCGCAGCGTTCCTGTCTTTATCGCCGTAACCAGGCAACTGGGCGTTTCCGGTCAGTAGCGTGCCGGCGGTTACAGTGCCGGCCGTCAGGAATGTTTCAACCGCCTGTTTGGCGCGCGCGCGGGCTGAGAAAGTGTGCAATACCTGCCCTGCACCCATCGCAGAAAAATAGAGGTCTGCCGCAGCGGCAAACCGGAACTCGTCTGCCTTCTGCAGCGTATCACGCGCCTGGAAAGACACAATCGCGTAATTGGGATTACTGCGCAGTGAAAAGAGGGCAGCAGGCGTGAGAAGTGCATTGTCAATGACGACTGCCTTGCGGGCGAGCTCCGCTTCGTAATCGACCACATTGCTGTGGATACCAGATGCTGCCGCCTCTTTTGCATTCCGCACACGCTGCAGGGAACTCACACCCTGGTAATCCAGGTCGTTCTTGCCGCCAATACTGAAGAAACTGGCAACCTTGACAATCTGCATCACATTGCGGCGCGCCAGATCAGGGTTACGGGCAAAGTTGATTGCAGAACGCAACGAGGTCTGCAATGCCAGCTGTGCCAACTCGGTATCTGTCGGTACCTCTGCCAAAAGATGAGGAGAGAGAATGATAATGGCTGCGCGATTCTTCCTTGCGAATTCTTTCACCTGCTCTACTGCTGGCTTCTCACCTTGAACTTCCCTGGTTTCATAGAACCAGCGCAACCCCTTCTTCGTTGCTTCAGCCCGGGCATAGACCAGAAGCAGTTCATCACGGGGTTTGAGAATGTAGATAAAGCCATGGCGGGCAAGAGGAAAAAGTTCAGTGTCAGAGTATCCGGTTGAGAAGAGAGTCTCGTAGCGGTAATCAAGCCTGTCTGGCTCTACCAGACGACTGCGCAGCTTTTTTGCCTCGGCGTCAAAAGCCACCAGATCTTTTTCAAGCTGCTGCGGCGATTGCCGTTGCAGTCGCGCAACACGTATGCGCTCCGACAGGACATGCCGGGTCTGTTCGACGGTCAGCAGCCGGCCAAATGTTTCTTCTTTAGACCCGTAGAGTTTCAGGTCTTCAAAATAAAGGGGGAGCGCGGTAGCCTGGCGCTTCACATCTTCGAGGCGCATGGCTTCTGCATAAGCGCGCTGCCGGACGGCACGGTCGATGAGCAGGTTGCAGAGCCGCTCAAAGAGATCAGTATTGGGTTTCAGGAAAGCCGGGTGTTCGACAAAATACCGAACCAGTTCATTATAAGGGGCAGTCGACAGGCGGTCTTCAAGGCCGGCGTCTTCATAAACGCGGTAGAGGCGGTAAGATGCAATGGCATATTCGAGCTGCGCCCGGAATTCCTGGCTGCGTTCCTGAATTGCCTTAAATTCGGCAACGGATTCATCAAACAGGCTCATCTCCTGCAGCATCTTTGCGCGGTTCATCGCAAGCTTGATGCGCAGGGAATTATTCTTCAGGTCGGGCTCAAACGCAGGGTGGACTTCGGAAAAACCCTCGGTTGTAAAACCCCGGAAATATTTCAGCGCCGAAGTGTAGCCGTTGAATGTCGCCTGTTTGCGTGACAGGTAAGAGTCGAAAGTCTCCTGCACGTCACGCACGCGCCCGCTGAAGTCTTCAAGCTCAGCCAGGTGAGCCAGGTACAGCCCGCGGAAAAAGATTACCGGTTGTAATTCAGTTTGTGTACGCTCACGGATTTTTGCAATATCCTGGTCGGTAAGGTCCGGCTTGGCAGGATCTTCTTTCTCTTTGACTGCCTTGCGGGCGATCTTCACACGTTCGGCGACGGCATCTTCTTCAAACTCGGCTATTTCATCGGCATAACGCCGGGCAGTTTTGATTTTGTCCGCAACCGGTTCCAGCGCGGTCTCGAGCTTGCGCAGCCGGCACAACTCGATGTTCTTGCGGAACATGAGCGCAGCCCCTGCATTCTTGTTCTTTTCAGCCTGCTCGAGCGCGGTTTCATACAGCTTACGCGCAGAATCCCATGACCGCAGAGAGAACTCCAGCTCAGCGCGCCGGCTGGCAGCATTGCTCAGGGTCTCGCGACCATGTTTCGTCTTATCTTTCTCAGCATATTCGACGAGTTTTGCCAGTGCACCTGATGCTTCCTGCAGCAGCCCCTTGCTGCGGTAAATATCGGCACGAATCGAATACAGCAACTGGTAACGGTTCACCGTCGGCAGCTCGAACGCCAGGTGGTTATCGCCAATGATAATGTCATCGTAAGGTAGCTTGTAGATCAGGCCGACGAGCCAGGTCCAGGGCTCGTACACCCAGAACCACTTGATGCGTATCTTGAATTTTGGAATGGGGATTTCATCTTCTTTCGCCAGCAGCTCTTCGGCCTTTTGTGTCTGCTCGAGCGATGAACTCAAATCGCCATTACGCAGGTAAAGCCGGGCAAGCTCAAGGTGAACCATTGAGCCGGGGGTCACAGCCCCCGCAAGCTGGCGTTCAGCGACGATAGTTTGCAGGTAATTAATCGACGCCTGCGTATCCTGAGCATATTCGCTGTTTAGTGCAAAGGTCTTGTACGCAATTTCACGACGCGACTGGTTGAGTTGCTGCGTCGTCGAACTGACCCCGTTTATCGGGTAGCGCGCATTCAGGTTATTTTCCACGTAGCGCAGGTAACGCGCGGCAGCATCGTATTTGCCAGTGAAATACAGCGTCCGGCCGAGGTGGTAATAGTACATCATCTCCTGTTCGGGAGATTCAAACTGGTAATCCGGGTTACCCTTGCTGTCAAGTATCGCTGTAAAGTGCTCTTCTGCCTGGCTGTAGTTATTGAGCAGGAAGTAATTGTTCGCGATATTCAGGTGAAAGCTGTTACGGATGCGCGGCGAACCCGACTTGCCAAAAAGCGCCAGTGTTTTTTGGTACAGGCGGATATTTTTTTCAAACAGGTAATCGGGAAAGTAGGCTTTATAAAGCGATTCAAATATTTCACGGTCGCGTTTACCCGAAGCCGCATCGAGCACAATCTCGCGTTTTTCGTCGATGAACTGGTACATCCAGCCGAGCATGATGTAGGCATCGGCAAAGCGCGCATTCGCGAAAAAGCACCAGTTCAGGTCGATCTCGGCTTTGCGAAAATACTCGAACACTTCTTTCTTAGCAGAGCGCGAGAGACCCTCAGCCTCTGCGGCAAGGTGCCGCTGGATACCCAGCTGCGAGCGCAGAAAACCCCGACCAAAGATAAACTCCGTCACGAGGTAACGCCGCGCGAGATCGATGCGTGAGTCGTAAAAGGACAGGATATCTTCGAGCAGGTCTTCATCCTGTGTCGCAGCGCGCAGCGCAATCTGGTCGAGGTTCAGGGTGTAGTCGAGCAGGTCGCGCGAAACCAGCTGTTTGGTCAGCCTGTTCGCGTGTGCCGACAGGTAGAGATCGAGCAGCGCTTCGTATTGTTTGGTTGCACCGCGGTCGTCGCCCGCAGCGCGCAGCTGGTCAGCTTTCTCGCGGTAATATACACCAATTTTTGTAATGACCTCACCGACATTCTCCGGCGCTTCTGTATCGCGGTAGCCTGTAATGGCCTGGGTATAGAGCGGTATGGCTGCATCTGCGCCCTGCTTGAGTTCGGCATTACCGGCAAGGGCAATCGCTGCATGGTAATGGAATACCGAACCCGGCTCTGTGAGCTGCTGCACGCGCGCTGCATCGTTCGCTGCTTCGTCGTAGATTTCGTTTTCGGCGTTGTCGCGCGCCGCAGCCAGAGCAAAGAGCGCGTGCAGAGTGCGGTTCTTTTTTACGGGAAAAGCTTCGAGAAACTGTTCCTGTGCCTCTTCGGCGCCTGCATCAAACTGCTTTTCAAAAAATTCGAGCAGGAATTTTTCCGCCTTGCGGCGCATGTGCGGCCTGATCGTGACGGCTGCTTTTTTTCCCGGGTTGTAGTATCCCTTGAGTACAGCCGCATCGGGTTCATTGGCAACCATATACACGAGCTCATTAGCTGGCAGTGTCGTTGAATCGAGCACGCCATTGTCGAACAGTAGCTCATCGAGCGCAAGGTAGGCGGAGTTTTCGCGCAGGATACGACCAATGACTTCACGCGCGGCCTTATGTTTTCCCTGGCGAATGTAATACCGGGCCTCGGCATGGCGAATGAACGCCAGCACCGCGCGGTAGTCGTCAGGATCGCCGCTCTCGCGGTAATACGACCAGGTCTTTTTCTGGCGCAGAATTTCTTCAAAGTACGCTGCCGGGTTGCTCGTATCTGCCAGCGGTTCAAGGCTGGCTATGCCCTTAAGATCGGCATATTCGGGGTCGAAGACAGAAAGGTCTGCCAACAGGCGGTAGAGTGCAAGCTCCTCGGTATCCGATGTGGCAAAGAACGCCTGCAGGTCTTTGAGCGCCTGTGCGTCGCAGCGGGCCCTGCGCATCGAGCTGATGGCGTCGTAGACGACCACGTCGGGCGCCATGCCAAAGGCTGCCGGCAACTGCTCAAGCGCCATGCAGATACGCGCCTGGTTCTTGCTGCGCTTTTGCAGGTCGAACAGGTATTGCTGCTGCTGCCGGACATCGGGCTTTACGGGTATCGCGCCTGATAGGGGAATGAAGGCAACATTGATATCTTCGCCCTTGAGCTGTGCGAGCACGACGCTGCCACCGATGAAATTGCTTACCCGCGAATCAAATACGTGGTCTGACGGCGATGTCAGCGGAACGTATTCATCATCATCGACAGTAGTGATTTCGAGGTCTTCGGCATCGTGTTTATCTGCCGCGACAAAACCGCCTGATTCGGGGTAGATGCGTATGATCTGCCCCGCATCCTTGCGGTCAATCTGTCCGTCGCCGTTACTATCGGCCGCAATGCGTGTCAGAATAATGCCGTTGCCATCGGGGGCATAACTCGGGTAAAAATCGAGCGCGTGCCCCGAAGTCAGGCGCCGGGTTTTTCCGCTGGCGAGCTCCACCTCGTAAACCGCACCCAGGGAGTTCGTGTCTTCGTACGAGACATAGACGATGCGCGCACCATCGGGCGAAAATGCCGGCATGACACCGCCGCGCTTCGTCACCTGCCGCTTCTGTTCAGGGTCAGATGCCGGCATGACCCAGATATTCTGCAGAGCGCCGGCCCCCGCGCCCAGGTCGTCTGCTTTTGCAGGGTCGAGGTCAGAGCTCCACGCGATGTATTTACCGTCGGGCGACCACGCAGGGTTGGCATCGCGCGCACGAATGCGGTTTGCCTCGCTGTTTGTCAGGTTCTTCGACTTCGATGCAAACCACTCTTCATCGGGTTGTTTGCGTTCACGGTAGAGCTCGATCAGCTTTTTGGGATTTACCTTGAGTAAAACAATGTCCCCGTCGGGGTCGAGCTCGTCGTCGACGTAGACGAGGTACTTGCCGTCGGGGCTGATCGACGGCTCTTTCTGGTTAGTCACCGTAGAGACTACCGGTACCGAAAAAACATCCGCCAGGTCGCGCAGGTAGATATCGTAATTGCCCGAGCTGTTCGAAGAAAAGTAGAGGTACTTCTGGTCGTTGGTGATCGAACCGCTGTACGATTCACCGCGTTCGATGGTGATGGGAATGATGCCGCCGTTTCCGCGCTGGTAACGGTCTTCGTAAATATTCTGGTAACTGAACTTCGCGTCGTCGCGGACATCTTTACCCGCGCAGTGGGCGCTGAAAAAAGCCGCGAAAAATAGTACGCCCCAAAAGCGGATACGGCTGGCAATACCGGGTCGCTTCAGAACCTTCATTACTGGATGCGAAATTCCTGCGACGCGATCACCTCTCCGTTGGGAGCCAGCACATGCACGCGGTATCGGCCGCCATGATCAAAGTATTCTTTCTGGAACTGCGTGGTAAAATAGCGCCAGCTCGACCGCACACTCGATTCAATCTGCGCAACAGTCTCTTCTTTCATCATGTTGCTCGAGTCAGCGTAGATCTCGGTCAGCTTCACGACCACTTTATCCTGGCCGATGCGGCCGCCCGCGGCAAAGAACAGGTAAACGGTCTTGTTCTTGGGAAAAGTCAGGTTTGCGGTGCGCAGGTTGCGCGCCAGCGCCTCTTCTATCGGGGCATTCGACAGGTAGACAGTCGGCCGTGAACCGGGAGCAAACAAGGCCCAGTAGCCGAGCAGCAGCACCAGCAACCCGACGACGCCGAACACGACAAAGCGGCGCCAGCGGGGCGGTTCGTCGTCGTCGGCAAACGCCGCAGGCTGTGTTTCGCCTGCCGTCAGTCTTTTCAATCGGCTTTCCATTGCTTTGCCAGTCTCTTTTTCTTCTTTTTGTTCCGGCAAGCTATTTTTGGCTTCGGCGCTTCCGGCAGCCTGCCTGGCTTCGCCGGGTTGCGAGTCACTACCCTCGTTGCGGGAGCGTTTCATGTCACTGACAAAATCCCCCAGTTCAGAGTTTTCTTCGCTGCGCTGCGAGAGGTTATCAGCAACCGCCTTGCGAAACAGGTCTTTGCGGGATTTTTTCACGATACATCCCCTTGCTCGCGGGCAAATACTGCCTCGAGCTCTTCTGCAAGCGCGGCGTAGGCGACGGCGACCTTGTTCTGCGGCGCGTAGTCGTGGATATCCTGCCGTAACAGGTGGGCTTCTTCGACGGCGACCGACCTTGGCACGGTGGTCTGCAGTATCGGCAGAATCTTCTCTACCTCGGGCAGCATTGCCTGCGACAGCGTGGTTCGGCCGTCGTGCAGGGTGAGGCAACCGCCGGCAATCTTCAGGTGCGCATTGTAGCGCCGGTTAACCGTGTTCACCGCGTCGCGTATGTTCTGTATGCCATCGATCGAAAATTTTGAAATCTGCAGCGGTATCAGCAGAAAGTCGGCTGCCACCATCGCGTTGATCGTAATCGCCGAAAGCGAAGGCGGGCAATCGAGTAAAATGAAATCGAACTCATGCCGCAGCTTCTGCATTGCGTCGTTCAGACGAAAAAAGCCGTCGAGCGCGCCGGTGAGCTGCGACTCCACTTCGACGAGGTGGAGGTTAGAAGGGATAACAAAAAGATTCGCGAGGCTGGTATTGTACAGTATTGAGCTTTCCGGCTTTTTCGCCTGGAAGAGTGCATAGACTGAACGTTCCGGCGGAATTTCCTGTCCGCCAAGCAGTATCGAGGTGGCGTTGCGCTGCGAGTCGAGGTCAATCAGCAGCACGCGCCGCTTTTCATCGCGGCGGGCAAAGGCGTGCGCAAGAGCCAGAGCCGTCGTGGTCTTCGCTACTCCGCCTTTTTGGTTGGTGATGGAAAGTACTGTGCTCAATCCCAGTTAAACTTCTTCGCATCGGCGAGAAAGGTTTCGAGACCGCGGTCAGTCAGCGGGTGCTTCACCAGCTGGTTGAACACGCTGAACGGAATCGTCGCCACGTCGGCACCGATAAGAGCCGACTGCTTCAAGTGAATCGGGTGGCGTATACTCGCCACCAGGATCTTGGTCGCAAATTCATAGTTGTCGTAGATCGTGCGTATCTCTTCGATCAGCTCCATGCCGTCGGTGCTGATGTCATCGAGGCGGCCGACAAAGGGCGAGATGTAGGTTGCGCCGGCTTTTGCAGCGAGCAGCGCCTGGTTTGCAGAGAAACACAGCGTGACGTTCGTCTTGATGCCTTCAGAGCTGAGCACGCGGACGGCCTTCAGGCCCTCGGCGATCAGTGGCACTTTGACGACGACGTTTTTTGCCATCGCGGCCAGTTCGCGGCCTTCTTTTAGAATACCGTCTTTATCGGTTGATACAACCTCTGCCGAAACCGGCCCATCAACGATCGCGCAGATCTCTTTGATCACGGTCTTGAAGGGTTTTCCGGTCTTTGCCACCAGAGAAGGGTTTGTGGTGACGCCGTCGAGAATACCCAGTTCGTGCGCGGCCTTAATTTCGGCCACATCGGCCGTATCAATGAAGAATTCCATAAGGCGAACTACCCCCGCAAATGACCCCGTCAACAAATTGCGCAATTTTGGCAGCAAATGCAAAGTAGTGGATTTCCTGTCACAACCGGCAGAAGCACCCCGAGAGCCTGAAGAATTCCTGATGAGAGCATTGATTCCTCCATTTTCAATGAATGCCATGTTACTTTCTGCGCTTCTCCTGGCCGGGACATCAGTATATGCACAGGAACCAAGCGGGAACACAGTCGTCCCGCAATCACCACCGGTGCGGTTCGGGGCTTTCATCGATACTTACTACTCTTCAAGCGCTTATCGACCCGCATCACGCGACAGGCAGTTTATCACACAGGCAGCGCGTGACCGCGAATTTAACATCAACCTAGCGCACATCGATGCCGCGGTCGATCATGACCGGGTGCGTGGCAGGCTCGCACTGCAATTCGGCACTGCAGTGAACGCGAATTACCAGAATGAGACGACTGCAGAAAAATACTCTAACCAGTTATCGGTGCGCAACCTGCAGGAGGCATATGCGGGTTACAAACTATTCGACCGTCTCTGGCTGGACATGGGTATTTTTTTCGGCCATATTGGCTTCGAAAACTGGATCTCCCACAATAACTGGAACTATACGCGTGCGCTCTACGCGGACAATACACCCTATTACGCAACAGGGGCAAGACTGGCGTATGAAGTAACGGCCAGGCTGAAGCTGCAGCTGCAGCTTTTAAACGGGTGGCAGGTGATTACGCCGCCCAATCGCGACAAAAGCATCGGCACACAGGTTTCTTATGAATTCTCAACGGTATTCAAAATTGTACACAATGGCTTTGCGGGCAATGTAGCGCCTGATGACACGACTACCCAGTATCGTTTTTACAGTAACCTGATTTTTGAAGTGAATCCGCTAAGGGCTATCGCATTCGCCCTGTCGGCAGATGTGGGTGCACAAAAAAACCCGACTAACAATGATTACAGGGCGTGGTACACCGGGGCATTTTATGTGCGCTGGCTAATCACTGAGCAGCTGAGAACGGCACTGCGCCTCGAGTACTTCATCGACCGCAGCGAGATGCTGGTAAAAACCGGCACGACCAATGGTTTTTCTGTTGGGGGACTTACAACGAATCTTGACTATGCCCCGACGGACATGTATCGGCTACGCCTCGAGTACCGCAACTTTTTCAGCCGCGATGCAGTTTACGCGTTTACCGACGCGGCTCGCAGCCAGGAGCACATAGTGACCGTGACCGCGAGCCTGAGAATTTGAGGTCGCCGGGCTTATTTGCCGCAGCGGTACGCGACACCGGTCGCAGTGTACGACTTACCCAACTTCGGGTGCGAGTGTGTTACGAGCTGGACAGAGACCTTTTGCGCGCCCATTTTTTTAGCCTCGTCGATCACTCCGTCATAGGCAATGTCACGTGAATGGCGGTTGAATAGGTCACCGACCCTGATTTCGGCAATCTTTTCGCAGCCAGCGGGTTTGTCTTCACCCTGAACAACATCTACTGCCGCCAGTGCAGAAATACCAGAAAGAGCCGCTACCATTACATACTTTGCTATTTTCATTTTATTCTCCTATGATACACGAGGTTTTCCAGAGACGGCGGACAAGATGTCCTCTCCTGCCGTTCCCTGGTTCCTCATACCGATAATTACGGTATATTCCGGAAAAATGGCATCGGCGTTACCGCTGCAAAAACTCAGTATTAGTACGCAATTTGCCCCGAGAAAGGGGCTATTTGGCTACGATTCTATCTCATCGACGGAAACCACACCCTGCTTGAGCGCGAACGCCACGAGTTCCTGCACGTTTTCCAGGTCGAGCTTATGCATCAGGTTGGCACGGTGCGATTCGACCGTGCGCACGCTGATATCGAGTTCGTCGGCGATGTCGCGGTTGGTTTTGCCGAGGGCGGCATGGCGCAGTATCTCGCGCTCGCGGCGGGTGAGAATTTCGGCGGCCAGGTCACCCCGGTCGGTCTTGCCTGTCGCCAGCGCTTCGGTTAGGCGGGGTGAATAACTTTTGCCGCCTGCCAGTACTGACTGCACGGCAAAGAGCAGCTGGTCGTAGATGTCTTCTTTCAGGACAAAACCATCGACGCCAAGGGCCAGCGCCTTTTCAAAAATCTGCGGGTCTTTGTGCATCGAAAGAATCAGTATTTTGATGGAGGGGCGGAGCTTTTTGATTTCGCGAATCGCGTCGAGACCGTTGAGTTTTGGCATCGATAGGTCGCAGATCACCAGGTCTGCCTCGCGCTGCTTCAGCAGATCAACGAGCTTCTGCCCGTTTTCGCACTCTGCGATAACATTGTAACGTGCGTCGCCCTCGAGCAGGCGGCGCAACCCCTGCAGAATAATCGGGTGGTCGTCAGCCAACACAATGCGCACGCTGTTTTCAGGGGATGACAAGTTTTACCTCCGTCCCTTTGCCGGGCGTTGAGTGCACCGTGAGCACACCCGGAATAATGGCCGCGCGTTCGGCCATGGTAACGAGCCCCTGCCCTCCACCGGCACCTGCAGTGTCAAATCCCTGGCCGTCGTCATGTATTGTCATAACAAGTTCCGTGCCATTCTGGACTAGCGAAATTGTGATGCGTCTTGCCCCTGAATGTTTAATAGCATTCTGAACGGCCTCCTGGGCAATGCGATAGGCCTGTATGCGGGCCGATGGCGAAAGAACTCTGTCTTTCTTGCCGATCTCGGCATTGATGACAATCTCTCGCGAACTGGCTAGGGATTGCGCAAGCTGCTTGAGAGCCCCCCCAAGATCCAGGTGGCGCACCGAAAATGGTGAAAGCAGGCGAGACAGGTTTCGTGTCTGTTCAATGGCTTCATTGAAATTCTCGACCACTTGCTGCCTGAGGTCGTTTGCGTCCGCGGGGCCGTGAGCAATCAGTGATTGCACCTGTAGCTTAAGACCGACCAGCGTAGAGCCAAGGCTGTCGTGCAGGTCGCGGGAAATCTGGTCGCGCTCGATGTCCTGGATTTCGAGCAGGCGGCGTGAGAGGCTGCGAATAGTCCGCTCGGCCGCGCGCAGGCGTGACAGGTCCTGGATCATCAGCGTACACCATTTGCCGTGACCGTATTCTTTCTTGTTGGCAGAAATGCGCGCAGGGAAAAGTGAGCCATCGGTCTTGCGGCCAAAGGCCTCTGTCAGCTCAAGATCCGCAGCCGCATCGTCGCGGATGAATGCTGCCAGCTGGATATTTTCTTTGCTCTCGGGAGGAAACAGGACACTAAAGTAGCGTTCGTATAAAGACTCGGGCTCCCAGCCAAAAATGCTGCGCGTCGCCGGGTTTGCCAGGCGGACGTTGCCTTCACCATCAAGAATGATCAGCGCATCATGCGCGGTTTCAACGATTGTTCTATTGAGCACATCTTTTTCGCGGATGCGCGCGATAATGGGATTGGTGATACGGATAATAGCCAGCGCCGCAATAATCAGCAGCGCAATAGCAAACAGGGCCGAGACAGCTCCGGAAACCAGGTAGGGCTTCTGCAGACCCCACATGTCGAGGTCGACAATCAGGCCAATTTGCAGAGGTTCAATGTAGGTATATGCCGCCAGCACATCTTCACCGTGCAGACCCGTAAAGTAACCAGCGCCAGACTGCCCGTCTACCGCGCGGCGCACCGGTTCGGGCAAAAACTTCCGGTCTGGCACGATAATATTCTGGTTCTTATTACGACCAAAATAGCGGAGGAATATTTCAATATCATGACCACTACGCCGGACAAACTGGATCTCCTGTGCCGTATCGAAATCTATACGGTCGGCAAAGGCATCGAAGAGCTGGCTCAGCGTTGCAGCCGCTGCTTTATCCCGTTGCCTGAAGGTACCACGATCAAAGCGGGCAACTGCCTCAATTAAGGAAGATAGACTGCGCACCTGCGCGTACAGTAACTGCTCCTTTTCCCTCAACCCCGCTTTATACTGCCGGTAAGTGGAAAACAATCCGATAGCGGTTGCAACAACCACCAGAATGGACACGACATATTTGAGGCGGCCCTTTTCTGACACGTCGCTGCGTGGGAAAATGAGATCGTGGGTAAACGAATAAAAAAAGGGGCCGAAGCCCCTTTTTCAAACGCCGACGTCGGACGGCGTTCTGTTTCTTCTTAGTAAGTACCAGTAAAGGCAATCAGAGCAGTGATATTGTCTTTCTTCTTCTCTGTACCTTCTCCGAATACTTCTACTTCGGCTCTGTCATACTTTACTTCCGGACGGATCAGGAAGTGACCACCGTACATAGAGATTGTACCGGTCAGAGTGTGGCCCATTACGCTGGCGCCGCTGGTGTTGATAGCGCCTTGGCCAACGTTGCCGGCCAGACCGAGCAGACCACGTGCGCGCTGCTTGTCGTCGAAGTAGTCAAGACGGTAGCTGAGGGTAAAACCATCAACCGGTGTGACGCTCAGGTAACCTGCTGCACCACCCCATGTCTGGGCTGCTGTGTCGTTATTCACTTTGTTTTGACCGTAGACGAAGTTGGCGCCCACTTTGATCATCTTGCTGACCTGGTACTGGATGACGAGGTCTCCAATATGGCGCATGCCGCCCACGTTTGAAGTGGTACCGCCAGGAACACCATTGGTTTCATTGCCGCCAGCATAGTTCAGGATCACAGTAAGTTCTGAAATTGGTTTCAGTGTAATCTGACCAATGACTGTCTTATCCTTGTTGTTATCATACTGGAGATCCCAGCCGTTGACAACACCCGCCATAACCGCGATCTTGTCTGAAACAGTGTAATCCAGTTTAGCACCTGTGTGGTAGAATGGACCAAAGCCGAACAGGTAGCCGAGCATGTAGTTGGCGTTCTGGTACGATTCAACCACCTCGTAGCCGATGTGCGTACCGAATTGTCCCACAGTCAGCTTAAGATCTTTCGCAAGCTTGCCTGCCACATACGCCTGCTTGATCGCTGTAGAAGTCGTTGAAGAAGTCTGCGTTCCGCTTCCCCGCAGGTTGTTGAAGTTGGTTTGTTCTGCGTTCGGACCATGAATCAGGTCGGCGACAACTTGCCAGTCGTCGTTGCCCATTTCAAACTTGGTCTGAATCAGGCCCAGTGAAAACTGCTGGCCCGGTGATTCAAAGACACGACCTGTTGTCGCATTGCTTGATCCAATGTTAGAGCCATCGTAACCGCTTGGGTGGCCTGACCCTGCACGGAAATCGCTGTCACCGCGGGAATGATATGCATAGTACGCATCAACATAACCACCGAGCTTGAGCGTAATGTCCTTACCGTCGCCGGCTTTGACCTTCTTCACGAAGAAGCCCTCTGCTGGTGCAGCCGGCTCTTCAGCCGCGGGGGCTGCTGGTGCTGCAGCAACGGGGGCTGCTGGTGCAGCTACTGCTGGCTTAGCAGGCGCTGCGGGTGCTTTTGGTTTCTTTGCCTGGGCGCCGAGGCCCAGGGCCAGAACCGTTAAACTTGCCAAAATGGCTGTCAGTTTCGTTTTCATCTTAAACTCCTTATAGTTGAGTGACTTTCGTCCTCTTGCTGGCTATACAGCAACTCCCGTGCCAAATATGTCCATCCCTGCCCCCTAGGTTACCAGACAATACCAAGGGTGGGGTGACATATTAAATAAGAGTTTAGTAGTTACGGAATAGGAAAAGATCGGATGAATTCTGTTGACCGGACAGGGCCCGCATCAGGCTCATAGCTCCCCACAAAAATGACGCCCGCTATGGCAGATGCCCACACGAATACCGTTCTCGAGTTTGTCGACTGGCTCGCCGGCGATACCGGAAAAACCAGCTCGATTCCTGAACTTTTCAGTGAATTCAATACTTTTCTCAACCAGCACCATTATGAAATTTTTCGCGCTAACTTTGCGAGCCGGTCGCTGCACCCGCAGTTTGGTGCCGTTTCGCTGATCTGGTCTGAGCGCAACGATATACCGCTGCCGCCGGCGGGTTCGGGTATTCTCGAGCGCAGGCAAATGGCTGTCGGTAAGGGTTTTGTCACCCTGCTGCGAATACAGCGCGTGAATATCGAAACACAGGCATTTCGCGATTCGCCTTTTTTTCCTGTGCTGACACGCGGCGAAACCGTGCGCGAGCGCATCGCCGCCGGCGCCGCAGAATTCCGCTTTCCGATCATCAAAGACCTTGCGGAGCTCGGCGGTACAGATTATCTCGCGATGCCGGTGCACTTTAAGGGCCAGATTGAGGGCTTTTTCAGCTTTGCCACCCGGCAGGGTGGCGGTTATAGTGAAAAGCAGCTTGCCGAACTCGCCCGTATCGCGCGCCTGTTCAGCGTTGCGCTCGAGGCCCGCCTGCGCGACGAGCTGCTCGATACGCTGCTGCGCCTCTATCTGGGCGAAATCACCGGCCCGCAGGTGCTCAAGGGCAGAATACAGCGCGGCGATATGGAGAGCTTTGAATCTGCCGTCTGGTTTTCCGACATTCGCGGATTTTCCGCGCTGACGTCGATCAGTACGCCGCAGGAAATCATCGAACTGCTGAATACGTATTACGAAACGATTATTCCTGTTGTCAGGCGCTACGGCGGCGAAGTTCTCAAATTTCTCGGTGACGGCCTGCTCGTGATCTTCGGCGGCAGAGAGGGCAAAGAACGCCAGGCGCGCTACCAGTCGCTTCTCGCCGCCAATGCCGCGGGCAAGGCGCTGCAGAAACTGAATGAGCAGCGCATTGCCGAAGAAAAAATTCCGCTCGAACACGGCATCGGCCTGCACTACGGCCGTATCGAATACGGCAACATCGGTTCAGACGAGCGGCTTGATTTTACCGCGGTCGGTGCCGCGGTCAATACCGCAAGCCGGGTGGCGGCGCTCTGCGCCGACCTGGGCCAGTCGGTACTGATTTCGGGCGATCTGGCCCAGCTGCTACGGGTCAGGCTCACGCCACAGGGTATAAAAGAACTCAAGGGAATTCCACGCCCGGTGGCGATTTTTGCCCTGCCCCCAAAACTGGCTATTTGAACACCATGTTCAGTCTTTTCAAAAATGACTTGATAACCTGTTTTTCCCGTGTTTTCTGCCAAGGACATGGTCATCATCGAAACACTCAGCCACATCAATATGCCGGCGAAAAATCTGCAGAAGGCGGTAGAATTCTACACCCAGTTCCTGGACTTCGAGGTCGTAGAAGAAGGCAATAACTTCGCAATTGTTTCATTTGATAACCTGCACCTGAAGCTCGATACAGGCCTCGAGGCCTATGCCAAGGTTCCTGTACTCTCTTTCCTGCTCGATGTTGACGATTTCACCGAGGCACTGCAGGAAATAGAAGAAAACAATATTGAAATTGCTAAAGGCCCGTTTGAGGTCGAGGGTGGCGAAAGCGTCTACGTATTAGACCCGAGCGGTAACCTCGTCGAACTCTACTACCGCGAAGATTGACCTATTTTCCGCAGCTACTCTCGGCATTCCATTGGCTGGGCGTAGCGCTCTACTGCGGAGCTCTTTTTTTCTTCATTATAATATTCCAAAGGGTCTACGAACGCTACAGGGCCTACCGCTACGTCGATAATTTTCGCGGCGAAGTGGTGCTGCAGCTCTGGCGCCTTCTGCATGTCTGCTTTGTCGTGATTGTGCTGAGCGGCGCAGCGCTGGCGGGCCTCAAGGGCAAGTCGGTACTCACTGGCCTCTACGGCCTGGTCTTTTCGAGCAAACTGGCGCTCTGGCTTCTGCAGCTCTGGTTGCTGCAAGACCTGCTCAAACCCTTCTTAACCGAAAATTACACAGAAGAACCACAGGCTCGTTCCCGCGAATGGGAGGCACGGTCTTTAGGGGCGGTGCTGCTTTTGTTCTTGATTGCGGCCGGCGGTTTCCTTCTGAAGTACCTGCCATGAGAAAAATATTTCTCCTGTTGCTGTTCGCGATAGCCTGTAAGGCGCGCGGCGAGCAAAACGTATTTTCGTTTTGCCGCGACTTCAGTGAAATGGCGTGCCACGAACCGTTCTCTGGCAAGGCCAGTTACCCGCTGGAAAAAAGTCATAGAAAAAAAACAATGCGCGATTTCTGGAATTCAGTCTATTTCCGTGGCGATCGGCTGGCCTTTGAAGTACGCAATGCCGATGCGCGCCGCACGGTGGATTTCGACTGCCTGTACGGCAATTACTACCTGGACGGCAATACCGCTGAACACCATGAACTCGAGTATATTGAACTAAAAGAAAAAAATGTCTATGGGCTGGTCATGCTGGGCAGCCTGCTCGAAAAGCGCTTCGCGCCTCGCAAGAGTGAAGCCTATAGACCACCCGAACCATTTACCGTGACCTACTCCGTCTTCTGCCGCAACGACCTGCTGGCGCGCGCTTCGATTACCATAGAGATGCGCTGATGCTGCCCGGTTTTCCCGAACTGAGCACAAGCGTTGAGAACGGGCGCTACATTTGCCGACACGGCAACACCAGCCTGATCTTTTACAGCGAACGTTCCGCCGCACGCGACCTGCAGCAGGTCAGCTCAATGCTGTCCGGAGTCGGCGACAGCATTACCCTGATTGTGGCGCCCTACTCGCCTGCATTTGCCCCCCTTTTCGATTCAGACAAAAGATTCTACTTTTTGTCTCCGGCAAGTTTCACCGACCAGTTACCGCAAGACAAGCGCCTGGTCAGCGACGAAGAAAGTCTTACACTCTTCATCAATACGGTTGAGGTGGAGGACAATTTTGCGGTACAGATCTTACCGCAATGGCAGCACCTGATACCTGCCATCGGGCAGGCAACCCGCGACGTGCTGGCACGTGCGGCCGTGCGGCTCAAGACGATCAGGCATTTTGGCCGGCTTTGGCCGATCAACTTTCGCCTCAACCTGCCCTTGTTGCGACACATGCCTGATATCAGGCAGCTACAGGCAGCACCCGACCTGCTGGCGCTCGCCGGCCCTTCGCTCTATCCGCTGCCGCACATTAAGCCGGAAACCAGCATCTGGTGCGCCGATACAGCACTGCCTGTGCTGCTGCACCACGGCATTCGCCCGGCGGTAATTTTTTCGCTCGATGCAGGTTTTGCCAGCCAGGAACATTTCTGCGGCAGTGAAGCCTTTGTACGCAGCGGCGGTGTTGCACTGGTGGCAGATGCTCTCTGTTCACCTCCGGTGCTGCGCCTGCCTTTTCTGCAGAAATACACGTACGCGAGCTCGCATCCGCTGGTGCAGGAGTTTTGCAATAACCTGCGCCCTGACCTGACGCCTGTGAGAAATCCCGAAGGCAATGTCGGCAACCTGATGCTTGCTATCTGCTCTGCGCTTTTCCCGGACGCCCGGCCACGCATTCTCGGCCACGACGGTGGCCACCGCAGATACGTAACACATGCGCGTGGAACTGCATACTACAGGCGCTCATTTGCAGGCTCTAACCGGTTGGGTGGTATCGAAGCTTACTCGCACCGCCTGGGTAGACGCTACGGTGCAGCACCTTTACGTGCCGGTGAGCCCGGGTAGCACAAGCTTCTCGGCCAGTTCATCGGCGAGCCGCGCAATTTCAGGAGGGATATCCGAACTAATGTTCTTGTCTGTCGCGTATGAAGCGATAAAATTACCCAGCAGAAAGTTCAGCATATCGTCGTATGACACATTCTCATAAAGTTCTTCATAGATCGAGCTACCTTCATAAGTCTTACGGTGCATAAAATAGAATGCGACCTGCGAAATAAGGCTCCAGACGGCGAGAGTCGGGTTTGAACATTTTAGCTCCCCCGCAGAGATGCCGCGCCTGATGGCCTCGCACATGCCGATGATGCGCGGAACCATGTACTTTTGTGCAACAGCTTCAAGATTGTTTTCACCCGCTGCAAGTTCCCATGCAAGTATTCTGCGGAATGGGTCACTGCGCTCATCAGCATGCTTTCGCAAAATGACAATGAGGAAAACGCGTACCATTTGTACCGAGTTGAGCGGGGCATTCGTCAGTCGCTCCACCAGCACTTCAGCATCGGGCGACGAACCGTAGAGGTATTCCAGAACTGCGAGGTAAAGAGTCTGCTTATCATGGTAATAATAGTGCAGCATTGCCTTATTGACGTTGGCCTGGCGGGCAATATTTTCCGTGCGCGCCCCGGCGAAACCGCGCTCTGCGAATTCTTCAATGGCCGCCAACAGAATAGCTTCGCGGGTCTTGGCTTCAGGCTGGCGTGGCTTTTTCCGGGTAGCCGGCATGGTATCTGTAAAATAACGAGGAGCGCCGGAGATTACCAAAAAAATTAACCAAACGGTTAACAACTTGTCAATGCAGAGCCCGGGCTATATGCAAACGATAGCCGCTGCTGGGCCAACAGGGCAAAAAAAAAGGCCCCGAAGGGCCCTTATCGGTCTATTCCGCCCAGCTCAGTTCGCCGAGGGATAAACGGAGATTTTCTTGCGGTTCTTATCGATGCGCTCGAATTTCACAACACCGGGAACAGTAGTGAAAAGTGAGTCATCTTTTGCCCGCAGAACGTTCTTGCCTGCATGGAAAACAGTACCGCGCTGGCGAACCAGGATAGAGCCTGCTTTTACGAATTCGCCGCCAAACGCCTTCAGACCGAGGCGCTGCGAGTTTGAGTCACGGCCGTTTTTCGAGGAACCGCCGCCTTTCTTGTGTGCCATATGCCAGTCTGCCGATTCGAAACGGGACGTAAAGCCCTTATGGGCTTATGCGTACGTATCCAGCGCCGCCGGGGTAGCCCTAACGCTCTGCTCTAATGCTTTCTGCGCAATGGTCGCTTTCAGCATTTTTTCGGTAAAGCGGAGCTGTAGCTGCCTCAGGTCAGCCGGCAATTCGACCAGCTGGGACTGCAGTAAGAAGTCGCCACCTATCCTCATGTTCCTGTGGTCGGCAGATACCCAAGAACCCTGAAGCATTTTTTACCTTTCGGCTTGCTATTTCAGCCGCCTGTCGCAGGCCGACCCCATGCTTTCGCTGGCAGAGCGCATTGACAGTGCCATACAGAAGAACCAGACCATAAAGGTCAGGGCGTACGCCCTGCTGCCAGAGACTGAAAAAGATCTCAACCTGATCATTCTGCGGCTGCTGAATAAATACAACAAGCTCGACATGACCGCGACGCTCTACACGTGCATCAAAGAGCTCGCCGTCAACGGCGCCAAGGCCAATATTAAGCGCATCCTGTTCGACGAGGTAAAGATTGATCTCGAGAACGAATCGGACTACCGCCGGGGGCTCGAGATATTCCGCGAAAAGCTGACCGACAAGTTCATCAACGAGTATGCCCAGAAGGCCAAAGACCGGGGACTTTACGTCGATATCAAGTTTGAATACGACGACAACAGGCTTACCGTCGAGGTTGTGAACAACAGCGCGCTCACCAAACGCGAAGATGAGCGTATACGCGAGAAGTTTCGCGACGGGCTCAAATACGACAACATCGGCGAACTCTACATGGACATGCAGGACAACCAGGAAGGTGCCGGTATGGGTATCGCCCTGATTCTCATGATGCTGAAGTCAGAAGGTATTGATCCTCATTTTTTTACTATCTACAGCGATTACCAGCACAAAACCAGCGCCAAGATTGTCTTTCCTATGGTCGCAAATTTTCAGGGCCAGCGGGCAGACTTTAACAAGTGACGTGTGAGCTTTTGTAGAGCCGGCGCTCTCGCCGCATACAGCCTGCTGCTAAGTGCCTGCTCGCAGTACGGCGACTCTGTCGACCAGCTACCTGAAGAATTATCAAAGGCAATCGAACAGCCCGCTAAAAAACTGTCGCGCGCCGAACTCGACGAAGAACTTGAGATTGGTACCATTTCAGTCCTGAACGAAAAAGTGCTGCCGCCGGCCGATTTTTTCGCGCCGCTCATTAACAACCTGCACTACGTCACTACCCGCGAGACGATTGCTGCAGAGCTCAACTTCAAGAGTGGCAGCAAGGTCAGGCGGTGGGAGCTGTACGATGCGGAGCGTTATATCCGCATGCTCGACCCGATCAAGCAGGCAAAAATTATCGCAACGCCTAACAAAGAGACTGGCAAGACCGATATTACCGTGCTGACGCAGGACAGGCTGTCAGCCTACGTGCGCGGAGGCGGCGCCGGTTCTGGCGGTTACAGCTCGTTTGGCGTTCAGGCAGGCGAAACCAGCCTGTTCGGGCGGCTCTATAATGTCGGAGCAAGTTACACGCGCGAGAATTTCCGCGACTTCGTCGGGTTGAGTGCAGGCAAGCAGCGTATCGCCGGCACCCGCTGGGAAATTTCAGGCAGCAGCGTCGATGGTTTTGTCGGGTCGGCGCATAATTACACGGGAAAGGGCATGAGCATTTCACATCCCTTTCTTGTCGATGGGCAGCGGCATAGCTTTAGCCTGAGTGCCACGTACATACAGGGAATCAGCTATGAATACCTCGGTGGAGGTATTCGCCAGGGGCTCGATACGGCGACGGGAAAATCCTTCGACCTGATACACCGCCAGCGCGTCGAAACGATCTCTGCCGAATACCTGCACGGCATTGGCAAAAAGACACGCATCGAGTTCGGCCCGGGTTTCCTGCACTACATCAGCAAGGACTACTTTGTCTACCCCGAGGACCAGTACACTGTGGGGGACACCAAAGAACGCGTGGTTTCAGAACGATCGCGCAATTTTTACCAGTATGAACAGTATTCCAGCCGCGCCGTGAGCTTCGCGGTGAACACCCGCTTCGGGGACTTCGTGCCGATGATGAACTTTCGTCGCTACCTTTTTACCGAAGACCAGTTCGAGGGCTTTCGCACCTCTGCCCGGGTTACGCATGCAGACCCCGCGTTCGGGCTTGAAGACCACTACACCAAGACTTCTGCAGCTGCTACCTACAGCGATAACTACCGGCAGAAAACTTTCCGGCTCGAAGCCGGTATCGGTCGCACCGCAACGTTTTGGCGGCAGCGCTACGAAATTCCGCGCGACGACGCGTGGAACATGGACGTGCGCTTCTTCCATTTTGTCCGCTACGGTACGCTCGCAGTACGGCAGTATGTCTCGTCGGGCAACAATATGAGTATCGGTGCGCGTAACCAGATCGCGGGTGAATTTACGCGGGGCTTTTTATATGGCTCGGTAACCCCGAGCGCCGGAGTTCTCTCGTCAGTGGAGTACCGGTCGCCAGCGCTGAAATTGCCGTACCTGTTGCTGGCAGGCGTCGCCTTCTTCGACTATGCCGGCGTGGGAACAGGCATGCAGAACCTGCAGTGGAATCCGATTGTGGGTCTCGGCCTGAGGTCGATGCTCTATGAATTCGACAACAATGTCTTTCGGCTCGACATCGGTTACAACCTGAACGACCCCGAATTCAGCCTGCTCAATTCACTGCAGTTTGGCATGAGCCACACGTTTTAACGGGCTCCTGCAGCACGAGCCCAAATCGCTATCAACTTGACGCAGCGTAAGCTGAGGCTGCATGCGTGCGTATGTACTGGCTGCGCCCGGCGCTGCTCTACCTCTTTATAACCGTGTTACTCTGCGCCGGCGTTTGGCTCTTCTGGGGCGATGCGATTAGCCAGGGACTAAAAAGCGATAATCGGCATACTCGGAAAGAGCCGGCAGGCAGGCTGGCAGGTACCGTAAGAGAGAAAACTCCCCCACCCAAAAAAATGAAGCCGGTCGATTCACCGGTCAATACACAACAGGTTGCCGTATCTGGTAAAGAAGCCTGGGATAAGGCCAGTTCGGGTTTCGGGCTTTTGCTGCAGACGGCCGGCGGAGAGAACCGCCGGCTCTTGCTCGAAAGTGTAGCCGAGCAAGACCAGCGATACCGCGCAATGTTCCCTAAGTTGGCGGAACGACAACCTTCAGCGCACCAGGTAAAATAGAAAACTCTGCCGGGCACTCGCCAGGCATTTCACCGTCGCAGTCGAGCAGTGCACGCGCGTCGGCGCGGATGCTGATCTGTTTCGCGCGGTGAACGGTTACTTTTTTTTCAAAGATATGCGAGCCATTACGGACTTTTTGCATCTTCGCAACCATTTCCATCTTGCCCATATCGCCGAGCATTACCACATCGAAATAACCATCGTCAGGTTCCGCATTTGGCGCAATTTTCATGCCGCTGCCAAAGTATTTTCCGATCGCAATGATGATACCGTTGTAGGTGCCATCGAACTTTTGCTTCTTGTCGATGGTTATTTCAAGGTTCTTGTTCTTGTAACCAATCAGGCCACGCAACGTCGCCAGCTGGTAAGAAAGAAAGGCTCCGAGTCTTTTGCCCTGGCGCTCCAGGATGTCGACAACCTCGCCACCAATACCCACATCCGCAATATTAATGAATATACGTTTCGTCTTCTGGCCATTGAGTCCCACAAACTCAACAAGCCCGGCATCGACGGTTTTCGTATTCTTTGTCTGCAGAATCTGTAAGGCAATTGCCGAAGCGCGGGGAATACCGAGTGTCTTCGCATAGTCGCTGCCCGAACCCGCAGGCAGAATGCCCAGCGCAGGCGCCTGTTTAACAGGTTTTATCGCCTTGCCCTTCTCGTCAAAAAACCCGGCGGCGACTTCGCTGATCGTGCCGTCGCCGCCCACTGCAACGATAAGCTCTGCACCGGCTTTAACCGCCTCACGGGCAATTTCGGTCGCGTGGAGCTTGCGCTCAGTAAAAACAATCTTTGCGTTGCCGTAAATTGCCTGAATTTCAGCCAGCAGCTCTTTCAGCTGCCTTTCCGATTTACCGCCGCCAGCCTGCGGGTTAACGATAAAAACCGCGGGCTCAGAGCGCTGTTTGCTACGGGCCATCAGGGATTATTTTCCGTGGCTGCGGGCGCGGCCGCAGGTTCATTGGCGGGCGCCGCCTGTGCACCATCGAGCGCGCGGCGCGCAACTTCAACGAACTGTGAAGTACCGTCGGCGATGATCTTCTCGAGCTCTTTCTGCCCCTGCGCCTTTCTGGTCGCATCAGCATCGTTGAACTTGCGCATTGCCGTCTCGAGCTCAATGCCCTGGCCAATAGCTGCCGGGTCGTAGCTTACCTGGCTGAGCTGCGCCCATTTGCCGTCAGCCCATTTCAGGGCATCAGCGGCACCACTCCAGTTCTCATAAACCTTGTAGCCAAAACGGACTTTGACCCAATCGGCTTTTTCATCAGAGACAAACCCCACTTGTCCCGCAGGTACAGTGGCAACCTTCTTGCCCGATGCCTGGTTGATGTTATAGACTTCGAGCGGACCTACGGTCACGAAGGCCTTGCTTTCCACATTCGCAGGATCTACAAAGCCCTGCTTACCTGTTGTGCGTTCAATCTTTGCCCAGCTTTTGGATTTTTTTGGGTCTTTTGCATCGGGTACATTCACGGTATCAAGAACAGTAACCATCTCGCCCCGGTTAAGCCACTCTGAGGCTTTTTTTGCATCGACTGTGTCAAACAGACCAACTTGGTATACGGCAAACGCTATGCGCGCCTGCGTCTTGGGCGCTTCTTCGGTGGATTTTTTCTTACCGCAGGCAATCGCCGTCAGTAAGACTAACGCAGCTACCGCTATTTTCTTTTTCATGACCATAGTGGGCAACGCGATTTGCGATTAGACAATCCGTCAATAAAGAAAACCGGGAATAAAGCGCTCAAAGAAATTGCAATGATTGCGCAGCGCGCCAAGAATCAGTTTACCGGCAGCACGGGCGGAAAGCGCAGCCCGGCAAAGAACAGCAGCAAACAAATACCGAGGAAAATCAGGTAGAGGTAAAATACCCAGAGAGCCGTGCGCGGAGGAAAAACAAGGACTTCTGCGCTCTCGAGAGCTGCATAACGTTTGATTGCAGGGTGAACCACCAGAAAGTATGAAGCCAGGGCGATCGCCGTGCCCGCCACGACGTCGGCAATGAAGTGCTGCTTGAGAGTCGTCGTGGAGATTGCGATGAAGAGCGTCCCCAGGATTCCCCAGAGCCCCACGCTGCGCGAGAGCCTAACACAGCACGCAGTCGCAAAAACTGCATTGGCAACATGCAGGCTAGGGAAACAGTTCACCGGCTTATCGAGCACATAATTGAAAGCTACGCCCCAGTAGAAGAGCGATTCCTGAGTCGGTATACCTGGACGCGGCATGCGCACCGGCATGAAGATAAAAAATGGCAAAGCCACAACGCTGCAGAGCAGAAAACCCGCGATCATGCGAAAGAAGATCGGGCGATGCTTTATGGTAAACACCGGAAGAAAGATAAAAACGTAAATAAGCGCGTAACCGAGTATCGTCCAGGGTACAAAAGGCACCGCGTTATCGAAGCTGGTCGCCAGGCTCATACCCGGCCTGTCGCCGTAGAGGATATTCGGCACCGTGTAGATGGGCATACCCACTGCCATGGTTAACACGCCCAGAATAATGTTCTGCCCAAGCAGCGGCAGACGCCGAAAACCCTCTAGCATCGAACGTGAACGAGCTGGCACTCCGTACAGTCTGTAAACCAAAAAGTTGACAAGCATGTCAGGCACTGATAAAGATTCTGTCGTAATTCTGCATGACGCTTCGTCTACTTCGGCAGGTTCGTGATTCTGGAGTTGCCGATGAAAAATCTGATAGTCCGTTGTCTGCTGTTGTCTATGCTTTCAACAGTTGTTTTCGCCGAAGCCGAAGCTGAAAAGCTGCAGATTATCGACGTCAAAAAAGGCGATACCCTTTCAAAGATCTCGAAAAAATATCTCGAAGATCCCAGCCAGTGGCCGGCCCTTCTCAAGTACAACCAGATCTCCAACCCCAACCTCATCCAGCCTGGCATGAAACTAAAAGTGCCGGCAAGCCTCGGCAAGAAGCCTGCCGCCATTGTTGTCTACAAGTCAGGCAAGGCGCAATATGCGCGGGCACAGGAAAACACCTGGAAAGAGGTGTTTGTTAAGCTCGGGCTCTATTCAGAAGACCAGGTGAAAACCGGGGCAGCCTCCACTGTACACCTGCAGCTGAGCAACCAGACGATTCTACGCCTGCAGCCACAGAGCTTTATCATCATTAATAAAATAGAGAAGAATTCACGCGACGCTGTTTTCACACTGCAAGAGGGCAACCTGCATGCCAGTGTCGAAAGCATGCGCAAATCGGGAGGTCGCCTCATGGTCCGCACGCCATCTGCTGTAGCTGCAGTTCGTGGGACAGTATTTGAGCTGCAAGCTTCAGCGCAGAGCAGCAGCCTGGCCTGCCATGAAGGCCAGGTAGACGTTTCAGCGCAAAAAGTCACAGTTGAAGTTCCCGCAGGCATGGGGACATTTGTCGAAAAAGGTAAAGCTCCACTCAAGCCGTTTAAACTGCCCCCTCCGCCGGAAATTAGCGTTACCGAACCCTGAGCGCGGGCTGCGCCCGCATTCAGAATTCGGTTAACCAAATGGTTAATTTTTTGGGCAGCTGGCCCGGCGGAGCTTATTTTGTAACGTATGAACATAGCTGCGTTTTCGATCAAGCGCCCGATTTTTATTGCGAGCCTTGTGATCCTGATGCTCACCACCGGTTGGGTGTCTCTCAAGCGAATCGGCGTTGACCTTTTTCCTGACGTCAATATCCCCTTTATTACCATTACCACAACCTACCGTGGTGCCGGTCCCGAGGAAATTGAGACACTTGTTTCAAAAAAGATAGAAGAAGAAGTCGCCTCGATTTCCGGCCTGAAACGGGTGAGCTCCGACAACATGGAGGGGGTCTCACTGGTCATGTGCGAGTTCTACCTCGGACAAGACATCAAGGACGCCGAGCAGCAGGTACGTAATAAACTCGGCAAAGCCAGGCGCGATCTGCCTGAGGGCATCGATGAACCGCTTATTCAGCGTTTCGACCCTGCCGATCAGCCCATAGTCCGACTTTCGATAGCTGCCGATATGCCGCCGGCAAAACTCTTCGACTATGTCGAGCAGCGCATTAAGCCCCGGTTTGAACAGGTTCCCAACGTCGGTGCCGTGCGCATCTCGGGTGGCCAGAAGCGCGAGATCCAGGTGGAGGTAGACCGTAACCTACTTAACGCGAACCAGATGACTATGACCTGGATCGCTAACAACCTGCGCTCGTATGGCGCAAACGTTCCCGTAGGTAAAAAAGAGAGCGGAGACAAAGAGATCGCATTCCGTACCATGGGAAGGTTTGAATCGCTGAAGCAAATCGAGAATACTGTAGTATCTTTCGGCGGTGACGCCGGTAGCGCGCTGCTACTCAAGCGCCTGGCAAAGGTCAGCGATGGCATTGAAGATCCGAAATCCAAAGCATCGCTTTATCTTCCCGTGGACGACGATCCTTACGATCTGAACGGCAAAGCGATTGACCAGACCAAACTTGTACGTGAACGTAAGCCAGCGCTGCTGGTGGATGTCTACAAACAGTCAAACGCCAATACGGTCGCTGTATCCGATGCGGCGCTGAAACTGGTCGAAAAGATAAACGACGATCTGCGGCCACAGGCGATCAAGACCCTCAATGAAATCAAGGCGATGATCCGCAAGGGCGAAAAAGCCGACAAGCTGGCACCGCTCTTCCAGAAGATAGCAGAAGATGAACTCGCAGTGAAAAATCCAACGGTAGCTGCAAAACTCAAGAACCTGCAGGAACAAGTGGGTAAAGCGCCTAAATCGCAGGAAACTCTCGATGCACTGCGTGAACTCAAGGGCGAGCTCAAACGAGTGAGCGCAGCGCCTGAAATTGCGCTCATTCGAAATACCGCGCACTGGATCAAGATCAACGTCGACGACGTGCGTGAATCGATCATCATCGGTGTGCTGCTTGCCGTTCTCGTAGTTTACCTCTTTCTCGGTAACAGCCGCTCGACCATCATTACGGGTCTCGCGCTGCCGAACTCACTCCTGGGCGCTTTCATACTGATGCTCGCGATGGGGTTCACCATCAACGTCATCACGCTGCTGGCGCTCTCGCTCTCGGTGGGGCTGCTGGTCGATGACGCGATCGTGGTGCGTGAAAATATCTTCCGCAAGATGGAAGAAGGCGAACACCCGGTCAAAGCGGCCGAAACCGGTACGCAGGAAGTTCTGCTCGCCGTTATCGCCACAACGGCGACGGTGATTGCGGTGTTCTTACCCGTGGGATTCCTTTCTGGTATGGTGGGACAGTTTTTGCGGCAGCTCGGTTTGACCGTAGTATTCGCGATGCTGATTTCACTCTTTGATGCGATTACCGTCGCCCCGATGCTCTCTGCTTACTTTGGCGGCCATGCACACGATAAGCCCAACTGGCTGATCCGCAAGTTCAATAAGTTCCAGGATTGGCTCGAGGCGATGTATGGAACGGTGATGAAGTTCACGCTCCGCCGCCCGCTCGTGACTGTCGGGATCTCGGTCGCGGTGATGCTCGGCAACTGCGCCTCGTGTGGCGCCGTGAAGAAGACATTTTTACCTCCCAATACGCAGCCTGAATTTCTCGTGAACTTTGAGATGCCGCCGGGAACGAGCCTTGAAGGTTCTCGCAAGATGGCCGAAGAAATCGAAACTCGCCTGCGCACCATGCCAGAGGTGCACCTGATTGCCGCGGTAGCCGGCTCTTACTCGGGTCTTGCCAACAAGGGCGAACTCGGCGTGGTGCTGGTCGACCGCAAATGGCGCAAGCGTGAAACCTGGCAGCTGAAAGACGCTGCGCGCGAAATGCTGAAGGACCTCGCTTACGCGAAGGTCTCGGTGAACGACTACAGCGCGGTCGGTGGCGGGGTACAGTATCCGCTCAACCTGAACGTCAGTGGCGAGAACCTCGATGAACTCGACAAATATTCGCAGGTGGTCATGGCTGAACTGAAAACTATTAAGGATCTCAGTGACGTATCGGCTGATTTCCAGACCGGCAAGCCAGAGTTCCAGGTCATGCTTGACCCGGATCGTATGCAGCAGGTCGGCGTAGGCCCGGCAGCGGCCGGCAATGAGCTGCGCCTGCACGTTGCGGGCGGCGTGGTTGGTAAGTTCTATGAGAACGGACTTGAGTACGACATTCGTATGCGCCTCAAAGAAAACCAGCGCGACCTCAAGACTTCGTTTAGCCAGAGTTTCGTTCCCAACCTGAGCCAGCCGGCGCGCGCCATTCCGCTGTCGATTCTCGGCAAGGGTGAAGTACGCTCCGGTCCTTCGAACATTTCACGGCAGGACCGTTCGCGCGTAATCAAAATACACGCGAACCTGGCTCCAGGCGGCGCGATCGGTAACGCCGTGGACGAAGCCAAGAAACTGCTCGAAACGAAGATTAAGCCACCGCCGGGCATCCGCTATATCTTCTGGGGTCAGGCCGAGGACCTCAAGGAACTGATGGAGAATATTATCCTGGCATTCGGCCTGGCGCTGCTCTTCATCTACCTTGTACTCGCATCGCTCTACGAATCGTTTATCACCCCGATAACGATTATCACGGCGATACCACCCGCGATCTCGGGAGCGTTCGTCTCACTCGCGATCTTCCGCGAGCAGCTGAACATCTTTAGTATGATCGGATTGATTATGCTCATGGGTCTCGTCACGAAGAACTCGATCCTGCTCGTCGACTATGCGCTGCAGCGAGTGCGCCGTGGTATGTCGCTCGGTGATGCGATCTTTGAAGCCGGCAAGGCGCGTCTGCGTCCGATTCTGATGACCTCGTTTGCGATGATCGCGGGTACCCTGCCACTCGCGCTGGGTCTCGGCGAAGCGGCCAAGCAGCGCACGGCGATGGGTATCGCGATTATCGGCGGTCTGGTAATTTCGACAATCATGACTCTCGTTTTCGTTCCCGCGGTGTTCGGCTACATCGACCGCCTGCGCGAATGGATCGAGAAACGCTTCAGGCCTGACTATGACCTGAACCTGGTCGGAGCACACGGTCAGGACGCACATATCAGTATGCCAAAGGCTGAAGAGGCGGTTGCAGAAGTGGCTGCTGCGCCGAAGCCGGCAAAGCGTAAATCGGCCAAGTAGCCGAATGCTCAAAGACAACTTCACCCGGTTGTCGAAATACAACCGGGTGATGAACCAACGGGTTTATGAGGCAGCAGAAAAGCTGCCGGATGAAATCCGTAAGAAAGATTTGGGAGCTTTTTTCCACTCAATTCATGCAACACTGAATCACCTGCTTTGGGCCGATCAGGTATGGTTACGCCGCTTTGCCCTGGCTGGATACGGTGGGAGGACATTATCCGCCGATCTGTTTACCGGCCTTGAGCAGCATAACGCCGAGTATGGCCGCAATTTGTACGAAAACTTTGAAACCCTGAAGAATACGCGGCAGGCTTTAGATAACCGTTTCGTTGAATGGGTCCTCGATGACCTGTCGGACGAAATGCTCCTAAAGAACCTCAACTACACCAATAACCGGCAGCAGCCCCAGACACAGCGCTTCTCCGATGTGCTCGCACATTTGTTTAACCACCAGACGCATCATCGCGGACAGGTAACCACTTTGCTCTGCCAGCAAGGCATTGATCCTGGATGGACAGACTATATCTACTACTGCAAAGACTTCTAAGTCAGCTGTCAGCCCTGGCCTACGAGCCGGTCAAGATCAACACCCAACAATTCGTTATGCTTCGAAGACAGCTGCATGCGCGCTGCGTGCTCTAATGTCTGGAGCACAAGGCGCTGCAGGTGTACCGCATCACGCGATTCGACAAAACTCTTATCGTGCAGCGAAAAATTCACCGCAATTTCATCTGTCTCGGGATTGATTCGGGTGACGAATCCGCAGTTGATGTGTATTGCGGCTTTCGGCGACCGTAATGTCACCTGTACCGCATCGCGCAGGTCGAGCTTGCGGTAGGCGGTATCCTGCATTTTGAGCCCTACGCCGTTGAGACTAAGGTTCACCAGGCGTGCCGTCATGGTCGGATCGGACGGCCGGCCAAGATTCTTGATGAAAACCCGGTACTCGCCCGCTTCTTTCGGTACAACGCGAAGGTAATTGCGGTCGGGTCGCTCGTGCCTGTGAAAGAGCGGCATCGCGTGCTCGCGCAAAAACTGGAAAAAAGGCTTCTCGAAAGTCAGGTCTTTCTGCAGGAATGCCAGGTCCGCCTGGTGAAACACTTCTTCGACGCGCGGCGAAAGCGTGCGAGTGACAACAATACTGTTATGGCTGCAGAAGGTGTTGATGTAATCTGCCAGCTTGCGGGCCGCCGCGACCTGCAGGCTCTCGCTATGAGCGCGCATTATAGGGGCATAATGATCGAACGAAAAAACATAGGCCGTTGTTCGGCCATTCAGCTGCGGCAGCGATTCGACAGCGTCGCCCAGTACCGGGTGCAGGTACAGATCATGCAGCAAGAGGTGAAACCGCTGCGATTCATTCAGCAGCAGCGGCATGCCATACCAGCAGAGCAGCTTTGGTGCAACCTGCACCAGACTATTCTTCAGAGCCATAAGCCCCCTTTACAACGGCAGAAGGTCGGTAATTACTTTCGGTATTGCCTGCCGTCTGTGTTAAGATGTACACGGAGTATCGGGAAGGGCCAAAAAATAGAGTACAGAAGAGTACAAGTCTGAACGATGCGTCGCGCTTTATGGGCATACTGCGGCGCAGCGCACGATGACAATGCGGCGCGCAAGAAGAATACACGGCTGCCGTTTTCCTTGACGTGGCTTGGTTGCTCGCGACTGAGGAATTATGCCTGCGAAAAAAGTTGCGAAGAGAAAGACTGCCACCCACACAGAGACGAAATTTGATCCCAAAAAAGTAGCTCCCACACTCGTGAAGGGTGCTCACATCAAGAGCCTTGATGATTACAAAAAGCTCTATAACCAGTCGGTAAAAAACCCAACGGCGTTTTGGTCGAAGATTGCGAAAGAACAACTCACCTGGTTTAAACCTTTCAAGACCGTTCTCAAATCTGATTTCGCCAAGGCGAAAAACCAGTGGTTCGTCGGAGGTAAAACGAATCTCTGCTACAACGCGCTCGACAGGCACCTCACAACCGCACGCAAGAACAAGGCCGCCATCATCTGGGAACCCGATAACCCCGCGCAGCCATCGCGCACATATACTTACCAGCAGCTGCATTTTGAAGTCTGCCGCATGGCAAACGTGCTCCGGGCGCACGGCGTTAAGAAAGGCGACCGCGTCACGATCTACATGCCGATGATTCCCGAACTCGCGATGGCGACGCTCGCCTGCGCCCGCATCGGCGCGGTGCACTCGATCATCTTCGGTGGATTTTCTCCTGATTCGATCAAAGACCGTATCATCGATGCCGGTTCCGATTTCGTGATCACGGCCGATACGGGCTACCGCGGCGGCAAGGTGATCCCTATCAAGGCAAACGTCGACGAGGCGCTCGAGAAAATGTCGGGCCACGTGCGCAAAGTACTGGTCGTGCGCCATACCGGAGACCACATCAACATCGCTGCCGGCCGCGACTTGTGGTGGCATGAAGAAGCCGAAAAGGTCAGCGCCGAAAACAAACCCTCCGAACAGGACAGCGAAGATCCTCTCTTTATCCTGTACACATCGGGTTCGACCGGAAAACCCAAGGGCGTGCTGCACACGACGGGTGGCTACGGTGTCTACGCCTCGTTCACGCACAAGATCGTCTTCGACATCAAGGACGAAGACACGTACTGGTGCACGGCCGACCTCGGCTGGGTCACGGGCCACAGTTACATCTTGTACGGTCCGCTCATCAACGGCGCTACTTCTCTCATGTTCGAGGGAATTCCCACTTTTCCCGCAGTCGACCGTTTCTGGCAGGTGATCGCGAAACACCGCGTGAGCATTTTCTATACCGCGCCGACAGCGATACGCGCGCTGATGCGCTTTGGCGATGACCCGGTGAAGAAGCACGACCTCTCATCGCTGCGACTGCTCGGTTCGGTGGGCGAACCCATCAATCCCGAAGCGTGGTTGTGGTACCACCGCACCGTTGGCAAGGGCAAGTGCCCGATTGTCGACACCTGGTGGCAGACCGAAACCGGCGGTATTCTGATTTCGCCGATTCCCGGCGCGACACCGACTAAACCTGGTTCGGCGACCCTGCCCTTCTTCGGCGTGCAACCGTTGCTTGTCGACAGCGACGGCAAGCCGCTGAAAGGCGAAACCGAGGGTAACCTGTGCATACAGTTTCCGTGGCCGTCGATCATGCGCGGCGTCTACGGCGACCCCGATCGTTTCTACAACACGTACTTCTCGACGTTTAAGGGCTACTACTTCACAGGCGACGGCTGCCGCCGCGACAAAGATGGCTACTACTGGATCACCGGGCGCGTCGACGACGTGATGAATGTGAGCGGCCACCGCCTCGGTACTGCCGAGGTTGAGTCAGCGCTGGTGCTACACCCGTCTGTCGCCGAAGCAGCGGTTGTGGGTTTTCCGCACGACATCAAGGGACAGGGTATCTACGCGTACGTAATCCTGAAAGAGGGTGTCATACCCAGCGATGATTTGCGCAAAGAGCTGATCGCGCAGGTTTCCAAGGAGATCAGCCCGATTGCCAAACCCGACGCAATCCATTTCACACCGGGCCTGCCAAAGACCCGCAGCGGCAAGATCATGCGCCGTATCCTGCGCAAGATTGCGGCGGGCGAGATCGACTCGCTGGGCGACACGACGACGCTCGCCGACCCGTCGGTGGTAGATATACTCGTGAAAGACAGGCAGGGCTAAACTCAGTGGCGCGGTGCGCCGCTGAGTTTAGCCAATAGATCCAAACCCTGCGGCCAGTCGCCCAAACCCGAATCTGCATTGATATGACCGCAGGGGCCAATAACAAAGAGCTCCGCCTGCCAGGCGTTGGCAAACTGTTCGGCCCGGGCCAGCGACACGAACGGGTCGTCGCTGCTCGCGACGACAATGCTGCGAAATGGCAGGGGCTTAAGGGGCATGGGCGCGAAATCGCGTACGCTGTCAGGCGTGTGCGCCGGAGAGTCGACGTCGCTCGGCGAGACCAGCAGCGCGGCTTGAACAGTATTGCTGTTGAAAGCAGCAGCCCAGTGTGCGACCAGGGCGACACCCAGGCTGTGCGCAACCAGCAGGCACGGCTCTGCGGAGAGACTCACGCAATCATTGAGCGCGGCTACCCAATCGACCGGGCAGGGGGTATCCCAGTCGTGCTGCTCGCAACGAACTGCGCCGGGCAATTTATTCTGCCAGAGGCTCTGCCAGTGTGCGGGCCCAGAGTTGCCGAGGCCGGGCACGATAATATATCGGATTCTCCCCTCTCCACGGCGTGGGGAGGGGTTGGGGCTGGGGTTATTCACTTCACCTTCACGCCTTCTTTGATCTTTTCACCCGGAAACAGGATCACTTCGTCGCCTTCGCTCACACCCGACTCCACGAGCGCGGTGCTACCGCTCGTCTCTGCGATCTTCACGGTCGCTTTCACTGCGCGCTGTTTCACAACCTTGTAGAGCGCCCAATCTTCACCCGAACGGAACAGTGCACCGACCGGCAACGTCAGGCTATCCTGGCGGCGTTTTGCCACCAGCCGGCAGCGCACCTGGAACCCCTCGCCCATTTCCGCGGGCTTCGAAAAATCGACAATCACCCTGATGCGCTGCTCTTCGACACCGAGCGTCGAAATTTTCGTGAAGGCCGCCGGCTCAATCAGGCGGATTTTACCCGCGAGCGTGCCACCACCCCAACCGCTAATGACCACCTCGTTACCCGGCTTGAGCCCCACGACATCGCGCGTCAGCACCTCTGAAACAATCTCAAGCTCGCGCGTATCGCCGAGATCCAGGATGGGATTTCCCATATCAATCGGACCTTCACTCTCGCGGTACACCTTGAGAATCGTACCGGCAATCGGCGACTTGACCGGCCGCATGTAGTCGAGCATCACGTGCGTCAGAATTTCACCCTTGCGGACAGTATCGCCGGCATGCTTTTCGACGCGCATCATCACCCCGGCTGCCGGCGAAAAGACCGTGAACTTCTCTTTGACCCGTGTTACGCCGTCTTCTTCGATCGACGCTTCGTAGGTCCCTTTGGCCACGCGGTGTATTTCAGTCGGCACGGGCGGCTTGCGGTAGAAAAGCAGCAAGAAAGCCAGCAACACCAGCGCCATACTGCCGTAGCGGTAGTAGCGGTTTGCCCAGAAAGATTTGAATTTGTTGGTGCCTGCCATCTATTCCCTCACTTTTAGTACCGATACGAGATCCATAGTCCTTATACGAATATAGAGTATGACGAAACTGATAACAGCCGTCCCCAGCGAGACCAGCATGGCGGTAACGTAGGTGCGGCTGGTGATGATCAGCTTGATAGCAAATTCTTCAGTGTCGACAGTGTTCATCAGCAGCCAGGCGAAGAAGTAACCCAGCGCACAGCCCGGCACCAGCGATGCAAGTATGGTCGTACCGAGTTCTGAGGCGATCATCTCAAATACCTCGCCCTTGGTAAAACCGAGAATGCGCAGGCTGCCCAGCTCGAATGTCCGTTCCGAAAGCAATATCATCGCCGTATTGTACACAACACCGATCGAAATTGCCGAGGCGAAGATCATGATGATGGTGATCATCGCGAGCATGCTGCGCGACATCATTTCGTAGAAGATTTTGAGCGTGCCTGCGCGCGTGCTGACCGATGCCACCTGCGACGACTCTTTCAGGTGCGCGATGATGTCGTCGTCCCGTGCCGCGTCGGTCCGCAGCGCCGCGACGTTGATGCTTTGCGCTTCACCGAGCAGGCGGCTCAGCGCGTCGATGCGCATGTAACAACCTTGGCCGAGAATCTCGTCCACCAGGTTTGCCACCACGACGCGTATCTTGCGGCGGTTACCCTCGAGTAGTTCGAGTTCGATCCTATCGCCCGCGCGAATGCCCATTTTCTGCGCAATACGCAGGTTCAGCAGAACTCCCTCGGGGGGTAACACGATCACTTCGCCGCGCTCATTGGCGACGCGCCGCAACTCGGCATCGCGGGGAATACCCGTGATCGCGAGCTCTTTCGTGAACTGGCTGTGTCGCAGACGCACGGGCACCTGCCGGTAACCTTCGGCCAGCTGTATGCCCGGCTGGCTGCGCAGCTCGTCGAGTGCGGTAGCGGCAACCGGCCGCAGAAACGATACCGTCATGCTTTCACGGTTCAGCAGTTCAAACTGCGTCGAGAGCATCGAATCCATGACGTCGGTCATGAAGAGACCCAGTACCATGATCATGACCGCAGTCGAAAGGCCGAGTATTGTCAGTATCGTGCGGGCCGGCCTGCGCAAAAGGTTACGCAGGAACATACGCGTGATAGCGGGCAGGTTTTTGAAGTAACGTTCAAAGAACGACTGCGCGAAACTTTCAGGAACCGGGGGCCGCATCGCCTGCGCAGGCTGCATACGCATCACCCGCTTCACGGAAAACCACGTACCGAATACGCCAGCGCTGGCGCCGATGACGAGACCAGACAAGGCAACCGAAAGATTGAATACATGCGTCAAATCGGGAAACCGGTAAAATTCGCCGTAAAGCCATGTCATCGAGCGTCCGAGGTACCAGCCGACACCCACGCCGAGCAAGGCACCCGAGCCACTGATCACAAGCATCAGTTTCAGGTAGTGCGCTGCAATTTCACGGTTGGCATAGCCGAGCGCCATCAGCGAAGCAATCTGTTCGCGCTGGCGGGCAATGAGGCGCGTCGCGACAATGTGCAGCAGAAACGCAGCCACTCCCAAAAAGACCAGGGGCAGAAAAAAGGCATTGGTGCGCAGCTGTTTGAATTCATCGCGCAGAAAAGCGTACGAAGCCAGCTTGTTGCGATCGTAGGCACCCAGGCCGCCGTAAGGTTCGAGCAAACCATCGACCAGTTTTAGCGTGTGGCGGGTATTTGCCCCCGGGGCGAAGGTGAATGCCAGGTCGTTGAACGCTCCGCCGTAGTCGAAGTGGTTCTCCATCGCCTCGCGCGTCATCCAGAGAATGCCGTAGTGCTTGTCGTCAGGCATAAAACTCGCTGGCCGAAATATGTAGACGAATTCCGGCGAGAGCGCAGTGCCCGAAACCTTGAGCACCTGCCGCCTGCCATTCAGAACCGCGACCAGCCTGCTGCCCGGTGTCAGCTTATTGGCGAGCGCAAACGTCTCGCTGAGCATCACTTCGTTCTGCGCTGACGGCAGTTTGCCGCTGCGCACTGCCAGTCGGCTCAGCCGATCGGGTATTGAAATGAACCGGCCGGCTGAAGGCAACTTCTCGCCTGGAAAATCGAGCGCGGCCTCCTGCGTGATGCGGGTTTCGACAAGCGCGATGCCGCTGGTTGCCGTTATGCGCTGCGCGATGCCCACCGGGGCTTTCTTCAGCGAGGTAAAACCAGCGGCAAACCCCGTCGATGAATAGAAATGATCACGCGCGCGCGAAAGCGAATCATAAGATGACTTCGAAGCGACGAACAGCGCAACGCCCGCCGCGACAACAACCGCGATCGTGATGGTCTGGCTCTTCATCGCGCCGATTTCGCGCCAGATCTTGCGGTTGATCGTATTCACCAGCTGAGCTCTGATACGGGACGACGGCGCTTGTTCACGCGGTCTGAGACGATATTGCCATCGCGCATCTCAATCACGCGGTCTGCCATATCGGCGATCGAGGCATTGTGCGTGATAACCACCGTCGTCGTGCCCAGTGTCTCATTGACCGTGTTGATGGCTTCGAGTACGACGCGGCCGGTCTTGAAATCGAGCGCGCCCGTCGGCTCATCGCACAGCAGCACATCGGGCTTTTTTGCAATGGCGCGCGCAATCGCCACACGCTGCTGCTCCCCGCCCGATAGCTGCGCGGGAAAATGCCCGAGGCGGTCGCTGAGCCCGACTAACCCCATGGCCTGTTCGGTATCCATCGGGTCGTCAACGATATCGGTGACGAGCGCGATGTTTTCCTGCGCAGTCAGGCTAGGTATCAGGTTGTAGAACTGGAAGACGAAACCGATATGCGCGCGGCGAAACTGCGTGAGCTCATCTTCTGACATGGTGGAGATATCGCGGTCACGAAACAGCACCCGGCCGCCTGTCGGCGTATCAAGACCGCCGAGTATATTCAGCAGTGTCGATTTACCCGAACCGGACGGGCCGAGCAGTACAACAAATTCACCCTCGTACAGCGACAGGTTGACCTGCTCGAGAGCCGGCACGCTGATCTCACCCATGTGATAGACTTTAGCGACCGACTCGGCCTGAAAAACCGCGGTACGGTTCAAACGGGCTGGCTGCCTTGGCGATTTTTTACGAGCCCTTGGTGTGCGGTCGTTGGTAGACATGCTCGACTCTTACCTACCGCGCTTGCCCACGCACATGGGACGTCATGCGATTTGGTTATCTACGGCCTGCGGTATTTCTGGCCTTCTTCCTGGCAGCGGATTTCTTCTTATTCACCTGCCTCAGGCGCGGCTGCCGGGCATCGGCAACCACCCGGTTACGGCCGGCATGCTTCGCTTTGTAGAGAGCGGCATCGGCGGCCTTGAGCAGATCGTTGATGGTCTCAACGCCCTCACCGGGAAAACAGGCGACGCCAAAACTTGCGGTCACCCGCACCGGTTTGCCGTCGACCGTGATATTCTGCGCAGCAATTTTTTCCCGCAAGCGCTCAGCAACCTGCGTCGCCACCTCGATCGTTGTCTCGGGCAGAAGCACCGCGAATTCTTCACCGCCGTAGCGGCCCACTTCGTCGTACTGGCGCGCGCTCGCGAGCAGAAGACCCGCTGTCTGTACCAACACGGCGTCACCCGCGTGGTGACCCAACGTGTCGTTGATCTTCTTGAAGTGATCGATGTCGATCATGATACACGAAATTCCCGAGATGGGTACCCGCCGCGCGCGCGCAAATTCTGACTGGCTGCGCTCGATGAAAGAGCGGCGGTTTGTCAGGCGGGTCAGACCGTCAATGGTTGACATCTCGCGGAACAGGTTCTCTCGCTCCACCCAGCGTTTGGTAGCCATGATGCCGACATAAGTAATCACCAGCAGTGCCGAGACCTGCGTCACATGAATGGCAAACCAACCCCACACCGGCGATCCATCGGCATTGTAGGGTGACTTGGCGAAGATCGGCGCATAGGTGAACCTGCCGCTCGCTTCAGCAACGCCGAAGATGGCGAAGATCACCACGACAACAATATAGGCGCGGAGCACTTTGCGTATGTCGGCAAGCGCCGAGGTCATGTATGCACCGACCATCAGCAGTAGCATACCGGTCGTGTAGTGTGTGCCCGAAAGCCACGACTGGATAAACACCACCGCCACATAACTGTAGATGATAACATCTTCAAATAACGGCCAGGTAGAAATGGAGCGTCTCTTTTTCAGGGCAATGAGTACGAACATCAGTATTATTGTTAAATAGCCTGTGTGCAGGGCAAACATCGGGATCGCGACACGGCTATTCAGCCACTCAGGTGCAAGCAGCAGCGTCAGCGCCAGAACTCCGCCGAAGAAGAGCGGCACCAAAAACACCATACCAGCCAGCAGGATGAGCCGGTCGATATGAGACCAGTCGAGAGGGTTAGAGAACCACGAGTGTGCTTTGGGCTCAGTTTCAGAACTGCGCAGGTCTTGTTTTGTCTGCATGAGCAGGCCCGTTTGGCAGAAATTAGTTATACGCGCTACTAAATTAGTTCTGCACGATGCTGGCTTGCTAAAAGGGTATCGTTATGCCATAACCGACACCATAACCCATTCTGGATACAGAGGAGTAGTAAGCAGCATCGACAGTGACTTCCAGCGCAAGATTGCGGACTATGAGGAACGAGACCCCGGCCGCAGGTGGAACACCTCCCCAGTCGCTGGTCTTTGGACCAGGAATAAGCGAAGCACCACCAAAGACGCCCAACCTCACAGCTGCCTTATCACCAGGAAAAAAGCGCAATGCGAGGAAAGAGGTCCCCGATGAGGATTGCCCACCGCCGCTCACGCGTTCAAAACCGCCGAGGAAGGCAATCTCCCAGCTTTTTGTCGGCCAACCGGTCGTGATCGCGCGCTTGAGCGTTACTTTCGCCTGCGGATCTCCCGGTTTTGCCCCGGTACAATCGAATACACTCCGCTGATCAGGATCTCGGCACCCGCCTGTTGCGCCACAGTCTCTGCCTCTGTATCTGCAAGGCTGCCGCCCAGGTACTGGTAGTCACGGCTGCCGGTTTGGTCAGAAAAATCAAATATGGCCACCCGCGTCAGTTCACCCCCCGGTGCGGCGGCTGAATCGTAGTCGGGGTTCTTTGCGCGCATTTCCGCGACGCGCTTCTTTTCTGCTTCGATTTCTTTGAGTCGCTGCTTGCGCTGCTGCTCAAGCTTCTCGTGCATCTGTTGGCTTACGTCTGTAACCAGCTGGTCGCTCACTTTAGCGCCCTGGTTACCTGGGGGAAGATCGGCGCGCAGTGCAATAACTTCTGCACGTGTCACCGATTCATAGACGCCCACCTGCACCCGCGGTGCCTGGCTACCATATGCTACGCTGCCGATAACGACATTTTCGCAATTCAACTCTTCCGCGAGCTTCGCCCAGTCATCGATACCAGCCGGCATGGTCTTCAATGCGGGACGGAGCTTTATTAACAGCTTCTGGTCGATGATCGTAAACCGGTCCGATTCTTCCAATCGTGCCCGCAACTTTAAGGCGAAATCGTTTCCGGGGCGCGCCTTGAAAGATGCGGGTTGCACGTGGACGAAATCAGGCACCAGCACACGGCGCCTCACCGTCTCTCCATCTTCTGCCGCCAACCGCGCCCCACGGGGAACAGTGAACGCGGTGACAAAGAGAATCACCAATGCGCCAGAAATCCGGAGAGTCCTGATCATGCTCTATTTTGGACAAACTGATCCTTTTGTCAATATTTAGCCTTGTCCGAGTGCTGCCGATCCCGGCAGACCATTCGCCCTTAATGCGACATAATACGGGCTGCACAGCATTGCAGAAAACCACTCCGGCAAGGAAATTTCTGAACAGTTTGATCACGATAACTGGCCAAAACCCAAATTATGTCTCAGAACTTTCCGAGCTCCCCCCGATAATAAACCATGCTGCGGGGTATCTACACAGGCGCATCGGGCATGGCCGCGATGCAGGTCAAAATGGATACGGTGGCGAACAACCTCGCCAACGTCGACAAAACCGCCTTTAAAGAAGATGTCACCATTTTCAGGGCCAACCCCGAGGTGCTGATTCACCGCACGCGCGACGACGGCGTGGGCTGGGTGCCAATGGGCGGCTTTGACATTTCACCGCTCGTGGGCAAACTCGGCACAGGCGCCGAAGTGAATGAAATTTATACCCGCTTTGACCAGGGCGCGCTCAAGCGTACCGAACGCGACCAGGACCTGGCCATCAACGGCGAGGGATTTTTTGTGGTGCAGTCGCAGGCCGGCCCGCGCATGACACGCAGCGGTTCGTTCATTCTCGACCGCAACGGCATGCTCGTTACCCCCGACGGTTTTCCGCTGATGGGCGAGAAAGGACCGATACAGGTAAACCACAACAACTACATCATCAAAGCCAACGGCGAAGTCTGGATCAACCAGGCAGTCGGCACCGACCCGCGCAATATGACGAGCAAAGACGTCAACCAGTGGGAAAACCCGGTGCTGCTCGACACGCTGCAGATTCGCACGGTCGACCACCCGCGCCACCTCGATAAGGTCGGCCAGTCGTTCTACAACACTACCCCCGAATCGGGCGACATGCGCCCGGTCGACCAGGTTAAAGCCCCCGAAATTCTGCAGGGCTTTCTCGAAGCCTCGAACGTCAACATTGTCACCGAAATGGTCAACATGATCGAGGTGCAGCGCATGTACGAGGCGAACCAGCGCGCCATCACCACGCACGACGGCATGCTCGGTACGCTGATCAACCAGGTGCTGCGGGTTTAGGTACCCGCAAAGCCCTCCCCAAAAAATGAGCTGACAATCCGCCCCGCGATGGGCATGACGGGCCAATGGGAGGATTTTATGTCTTCAATCAAAAACACCAGTTTTCTCGAAGCTGTGGCCGCTGGTATTCAGCACGAAAAAGACTTTTTCGATTTCTGCATGAAAACTCACGACGAGCTCGACGGCGGCCCGGTGAAGAACTTCTTCTTCGACCTCGCAGAAGACAGCGTTGAGCATCTCAAAATGATCGAGGGTATCTACCAGAAGTACTCAGGCAACCAGGCGCTTCCCAACCTGAAACACGTGGGGCAGGTACACAAGTTCCACGCGACGGCTATACAGAAGCTGATCAAGAAGCTCGACCGCAACCTGAGCAAGAGCGCGAAGGGAAACGAACTCGAGGCGCTGCGGCTGGCACTGCAGGAAGCCGAAGATGCCGCGGATGCATTTGCGAAGCTCGCTGACAAATTTTCCGATGCGGGCATCAAGATGCTTTTCCAGAAGATTTCGCAGTTCAACAAAGAGCGCGCTATCCTGCTCGAAGGCACGCTGGTCTACCAGTACCCCATGGCCGACGAACGCGCCGTGCAGGAGTACCACCTCGAAGTAGTCAGCGTGCAGATCGAACCACAATCGGTGCGCGCGGAAAAAGTCATCAATGCACGCGCCATCCCCGTAGGCAAGAAGCCCGCGAAAAAATCGGTAAAAAAGCCTGCGCCGAAAAAGAAAGCTGCAGCGAAGAAAACGGTGAAAAAGGCTGCGAAAAAAACGAAGGCTAAGAAGCCTGCCGGAAAGAAGAAGAAATAGCGACGGCTTAAGCCGAGACCAGGTCGCGGCTTTCGACCATCACGCACGCGCCGATAATGTACGTAAAGTCGTGCGTGTCGAGAAACTCGGCAACTGCCGCGTCAGCCGCGCCTGGCTGCAGCCAGACCTTTTTGTAACCGAGCTCCTTCGCCTTGTGCAGGCTTTCGAGCACCAGCTTCGGTGGTATGACGTAGACCAGCAGGTCGACGTTGGTCTTTTCCTTGAGTTCTTCGAGGCTGTGCAGCGCGGGAACTCCCTCAATCGACGTCGCCTTAGGGTTGATGGGATAGACCGTGTAACCCTTGGATTTCAGGTCTTTGAAGATGATGTTGCCGTATTTAGTAGAGTCATTGCTGGCACCAATCAGCGCGACGGGCGGCATCGTGCGGAAGTATTTAACCAGCGTATGCATGCGACATAATCCTTGAGGCGTATCCGGTGTCAATCAACGGTGCTGAACACTTGTGCCCTATATAACCGACCGAACAAGGCCTCACTTCACCTTCTCGAGAATTTTCTCAACGTCTACTTTGTAGCGTTCGAAGATTTCATTTTTCGCCAGGTCGAACTGCAGCAGCGCAATGTTGTAGTTCACGAGCGACTCGAGCTCACGCTGGCGGTTGGCTACCATGTTTTCAAGGGCCTGGCCTACAAGCTGGAAGTTGAGCTTACCTGTACGCGTGCGCGCGAGCATGCGATTGTAGAAAGCTTCCGATTCTTTGCGGGAGGTTCTGCTGTTCTGGAAAATTTCAAACGTCAGACGTACATTCTCGAGCCGTGTCAGGACTTCGTCGCGGATCTCCTGCTCAATGTTCTGCAGCTTGATGCGCGACTGAGTCAGTTGCATACCGGCGTTACGCTGGTTAACCTTGACCTCTTCGTCCCAGAGCGGGTAAGTCGCTTTGACTCCCACCTGCCACTGCGGGCTCTGCAGTGAACCCGCCGATGGAAAACCGGGGAACATGATCATCTGGTTTGTACCCTGTGAGACCAGGTTGAAGTATGCGTTGAGCGAGGGTAGCGCCTGGTTACCGTAGAGATCGCTCTGCATTTCAGCGATCTCCATTTCGTTGCGTGCATTCTTGAAATCGACGCGCTTCTCGAACGCAGCTTTGAGCGCCGCGTTGGCGTCTAGGTTGGGCAGGGTATCGATGAGGTTGGTGATACCTTCGATCTTGGTATCGACCGGCATATTCACAGTGCGCAGCAGCTTACGCGTTGCATTGCGCAGGCTTTGCTCAGTCATCGCAACCTTGGCAACAGAGTTGGCTACACGCGCATTGTAGTTGTTGAGGTCGTAACTTTCGCCCAGGCCGTAGCTCACGTTACGCGCGACGATCGCGCGCACCTGGCGGTTCGATTTTTCTTCGAGTTTGGCGTTCTCGAGCGCAAACTTCTGTATGGTCACCTGCCAGTAGTCGGTCAGTGCCTGCACCACGAGACCCGAAAGCAGGTTCACCGTGTACGCACGCTGGCTTTCGGCCTGCTTTTTCGCAATTTTATCCATCTTGCGGTCTGCATAACCGAAAGAGTTCTTGAGGAGTTCCTGTTGAACATTGATGAAGTAGCCGTTGAAAGTATTCGTCGATTGTGGCGTCGGAAAGTTCATTCCTGCAAACGAGGTGATTCCCGCTTCGTTATGCAGCTGCTGGTAGCGGTAACCACCACCGACAGTAGTACCGGTCACGAATAGCTTCTGGATACCGAGTGCTGCGTTGTACTGGTACCCCTTGCTGTTCGATGCAAGCGGTGCATCACTGAAATTCAGATGCTGGCCTTCAGCTGATATTATGGGGGCGTATTTCTTCTCTAGCTTGCGCGCCGCGGTATCGCTCATGATCACATCATACTTGGCAGCCTGCAGTGTTAGGTTCTTCTCGAGTACAATATTAATCGCGTCCTGTATGGTAAGCTGAACCCCGCCGATAGTAAATGACGCCTCGGCTGGTTGTGCCGCGGGGGCTGGTTTATCAGCCGTTTCGGTTTTAGCAGCATCTGCCGGGGGGGCTTCTTTTTTCTCGGTGTCCTGCTGCGCCGCAAGCGCGAGCGAAAGGGACAGGAAAACAATCCATGATTTCTTAAACATATGGTTCTCATATAAAAACTAATAGAAGAGGTAGAAAACGCCCAAAAAAATTAACCAAATGGTTAATAGCCCCCTCCCCCGGGCTGCCTCATGAGCGCACACGGACGGAATGAATGTTAATCTACAAGACCTTTGGGGGGGTTAAACTAACCCGTCAGAACGCCGTTGCAAGGGCTAGGTGCTCAGGCGGCGGCGTTGAGTTTGTGAAGATGACGTATCTTTGCGTGTATTCGAGGACAAATCTTGAATTTTCCCGTGTTTCACACTGGTAGTTAATAAAAATCCCGGGGCGCTTGTTTGGTCGCCGCTCTTGGCGCGCCTCCCAGTACGCGAAATTCCGCTGCGCACGCCCGTTGCGACTATAAGGATTCGTAAGTACTGCCTCCAGCAACCGCGGCATATAATGCCGTATCGCAAAATCAAGCATTCGTGAAATCGATTCGCCCGAATAGATCGCGCGCTGCCACAAGATTCGATACAGCATTTTGTCTATATACCAGGCCATACGACAATATTTGTGATCCCTCAGTTCATGATTATAGCGCCGTGCACTCACAGTAACCATACCACGCCCACGCCAGGCCTGCAGGTAGAGTTTGGCAAGTCTGCGCAGCAGCTCCGATTCTGACCATTCGATACCCCTGCTCCTGACCAGTTTCAACGCGGCTTTGAGCCTTCGCGCACTCTTGTGACGCAACGAGACTGAAGTGTGGCAGTATTGCTGAGAGGAAATATCTGGCATCCTACTATTTAAATACCAGAAAATGGTGATTTCTTCTCATACTTTGGGGATTTTTTGCGCCATATGCTCCTAAGCTCAAAATGCACTATACCCTTTGGCTGTTTACTCCTTTCGCCCTGTGCCGAAAATCCTTGCCGTGCTGACCTCGCGCAGACATAAAACCCAATGGACCAAAATGTGAAATTGCGCAACCTGCTCTTCGGCAGCGTAATCGCCCTGCTTCTCTCCTCCATTGTTTTGGCAATTGTACACCCTGCTAAGCCCGTGAAGGCCATGCAACAAGGGGTCAATATGCCGGTTGTCGGCCTTGAAATGGCATGGACCACCGCAGAGGTTTGGGATATTCTCGGGGACCCACAGTCCGATGCCGGTCAAGAGGCAAGGCGCGCCTTCGCGCTGGGTACCTGGCTTGACTTTGGTTACATCTTTTGTTATTCTCTGGCTTATCTTTTCCTGGCTCTCTTGCTGGTACACCGGCATTCGGCTGGCCGGATATGGATCGTGCTTTCAGCGCTGGTCATTTGTGTGACCGCATTTGGTGACGTGATGGAGAACAGAGCAATCTTTAGCATTCTCGACAGCGGTACACAATCGCTCGCTGCAGAACACGTCGATGCACTCGTCGTTTTTACCCGTCTGAAATGGCTGTTCCTCGGTATTAACGGTCTACCGGCAGCGGTCCTTTTACGGCGCGAAGGCAAAAGGGGATTATCTTTTATTTTGACTGCGGCGTTCGCGTTTGGAGCTTTGGGCGTTCTGAAACAGTACGCGATTGAGCTGATGACTATCTTCCTGGCGTTTTTCTGGGCCTACCTGCTGGTAAAACTTCTGCCGTTGAAAAACCGTTGGTGGGCATAATGCGCCAGTGGCTGCCTAAGACAGCCACTGGCGGTAGATCATGGAAATTTTTTAAACATCTCTTCTTGCTTTTTCTTCATCTCGTCGACACTGCTGCCTTTCATCGAGTCGATCTTCTGCTGCGTGCCGCCCTTCATGGCGTCGATCTTCTCGGTGTTCTGCTGCACCTTGCCTTCGGTCGAAGCCTTCATTTCCTGAATCTTGCTATCCGTCTGACCTTTGAGGCCTTCGATCTTGCCGGTAGCTTTGTCCTTTTCTTCCTGGATGCGTTTTTCGCTGTCCTGCTTCATGCTGTCGATTTTCTCGCGACCGCTCGACTGATCGAGCAGCTTCTGCTGGTCACCCAGCAGGTTCTGGAATTTCTGCAGCTCTGCTTCTTTGATATTGGCAACTGTTGCCAGCGCGCTGGTCTTCGCAGCAGTCGCGTCGTCGATTTTGTTTTCGACAATACCGCCGGTTGAACTCACTTCCGCCTGCTCGCCCTCGGTAATCTCTTCAGTTTTACCCGTCGAGCTTTCTACACCGACCTTACCCTCGATCACAGCAACTTTGCCCTTGCCGGTTTCATCGGCCTCGGTCATGAACTGCGTACCACGTACGCCCGCCACGAGGGTGGGAGTCTGGATGGCAAAAGACGACTTCTTATCGAGCTTCGCAACTTTCGCGAAGACCGTACCTTTCTGCAGCATCAACCGGTCTTGCTGGGCACCGCCTTCGCCGACGGCGAACTCTTTCATCTGAACAGTGGTATTTTGGTCGACGCGAATCAGGATACTATTGGGGAGCAGCAGGTCAACCTGTGACTTGCTACCAGTGACGAGTTTATCCGACTCATAAAGGACTGCGCCCTTGGCTGCAGCAGTTTCGCCCTTTGCGGAAACAATCTTCACATCCTTACCGACGACGTAGAGCACCGCGGCCGCGTGCGTCGCCTTCTTCTTAGGTTCTTCTTTGCAGGCCACCGCAACCATGCTGGTCGCAAGAACCCAAATAATCGCTTTCTTCATGGCCGCACTGTAGAAACTAAAGCAGCGCCGTCGAGTGGTTTTGCGCCGGCAACCCGGTTCGTTTCCGCAGTGCGCTGGCGTTCGGGATCCCGCAGGATCATCTCGAGATTGCCAGCACCGGGTGCTACCATAGGCAAAACTTTATCGGCAGCACGAATCGGGACATGCGCGACGCCGGGACCTGGCATTGCGAGAAAGGCCTGCAAGCCCGCGGAGTCCGTCGCATCTACCGTCATGGCAGGCAGGCCGAAGGCAGCAGCGATCGCTGTGAACCCTGTCGGCTGCAGAAAGGCACTGGCGGAAAGACGTTTATCGAAAAAGAGTGTCTGCTGCTGCCTGACGAGTCCAAGGTGGCCATTATCCAGAATGATGATTTTTACCGGCAGTGCCAGCTCTGCAAGGGTTTGCAGCTCCTGCAGGTTCATCATGACCGAACCATCACCCGAGATGCAGATCGACCGCTGACCGGTAGCCAGGCTCGCGCCGATCGCCGCGGGCAGACCAAAGCCCATTGTGCCCAACCCGCCTGAAGTCAGCCAGCGGCGCGGCCTGTCAAACTGCAGGTACTGCGCGGCCCACATCTGGTGCTGACCCACATCGGTCGTGATAAAATCATCCAGCGAACGCGACCGGTCGAGAAGCTGCATGAAGGCTATCGCCGCGTTGTCGTCTGCCGTCTCTTCATGCGGATGCGCTGCACGCAATTCTGCGATTCGCTGTAACCAGGCAGACCTGACGCGGGGTGCCGGCAGCGCGAGCGCCAGGCCCTTAAGCGCAACACGGGCGTCAGCTTCGATCGCGAGCTGTGGTTGGCGGAGCTTACCCAGTTCGCGCGCATCGATGTCGATGTGGATCACCCTGGCCCCAGGGCAAAATTTTTCGAGCTTGCCCGTCGCGCGGTCGTCGAAACGCACCCCGACTGCAATGAGCAGATCTGCCTCGTGCATGATATAATTCGTGTACGGCGCTGCGTGCATGCCGAGCATACCGAGAAAGAGTTCATCTTTAGCCGGAAAGGCCCCTAAACCCATAACGCTCGAAACAACGGGAATGCCTTGATCGCGCGCGAGTGTTGTGACGACTTCCGCAGCGCCTGAAGCAATGATGCCACCGCCAATGTAGAAAACCGGGCGCTCGCTGGCACCAATCATGCGCGCGGCAAGCTCAATCGCAGCAGCATCGGCCGTATGCGCAGATGGGGCAATGAATCTGAACGGCCGGAACTCCACCTTCTGCAATTGAACGTCTTTAGGAATATCAACGTGTACCGGCCCGGGCCTCCCCTGCGTCATCAGCAGCCAGGCTTTGGGCAAAATCTCATAGAGCTCTTCTGCAGACCGGGCAAAGAAAGATTTTCTGGTAATCTTTTCGAACAGGTGGCAGGCATCGACTTCCTGGAATGCATCAGTACCGATGAGGTGCTGCGGCACCTGCCCGGTGATCGCCAGCAGTGGAATCGAGTCGGCGTATGCATCGGCGACGGCCGTTACCAGGTTCGTCGCACCCGGGCCAGAAGTGGCCAGCGTGACTGCCGGAACCCCTGTAGCCCGCGCCATACCCTGCGCAATAAATCCGGCACCCTGTTCATGCCGCGCAAGAATGTGCGTTATACTGCTGCCATGCAGCGCATCGTAAATTGGCAGTGCAGCGCCGCCGGGAATTCCCGCAATCGTGGTTACTCCACGTCCTTTCAAAAACCGAATAAGGAGCTGAGCTCCGCTGATCTGTGTCATTGTACCCTCTTTATCCGAGGGCCTTCAGCTAGCGGAGTGTTTGGGGATCCCCGCTGGCTGAAAGCCGCGGGGATAGATAAAATCTATGCCCCAGCGGCAGAACACACCACGACCACCACCACGACAGAGACTAGCCAGAGTGATTGCGGTTTGTTAACCATAGGGCTTGCTTTACGGGAGCAGCGAATTCGCTGCTCCCGTAAAGCAAAATTCACTGCGCCCTCGAATGCGGCAAAGACGGCATCGTGCCGGCCGCAAAACTGGGCGCATCCATGCGCCCTCGACAGGAATCGAACCTGTGCACATGGCTTCGGAGACCAACGCTCTATCCACTGAGCTACGAGGGCTTTTTGCGTGTTTCGCGCATGCGCAAAGCGCACGCGCGAAACACGCTGTCATTACATTTCGCTGAGCTTTCTTACCGCACCCGATTCGAGTGCGGCGCGCTCGACGGCTTCGGTGACCTTCTGGTGCACATCGGGGTTTAAAAGGGCTGGCACGAGCTCTTGCCGGTCGCTATTGGCCAGCGAGGCGATTGCCTGAGCAGCCGCGATCTTCATGCGGTTATTGATGCGCGACGCACGGGCATTGAGTGCGCCTTTAAAGATACCCGGAAACGCCAGCGCGTTGTTGACTCCGCGGCCATCGGCAGCGAATGCCGCGCCGGCGGCAATCGCTGCTTCGGGTTTGATCTCGGGGTCGGGGTTTGAAAGCGCAAGAATGATCTGTCGCGCCCGTACCATTTCGGGTTTGATGAGGTTGGGCACACCGGTAGTCGTGACGACAACCTGCGCCTTCTGCATCAGCTCACCCAAAGCGAGTGGAGTTCCACCGATTTGTTCGAGGCGGGTTTTTGCATCTTCATTAATGTCGGCACCGTAGATGGTCTGTACACCAAATGCCTTGAGCAGTCGCGCGATACCGTTGCCTGCAGCCCCCAGGCCTACAATACCGACCGACAGGGCGCGCAGGTCATCACCAACGTAGCGCGTGGCGTTCATCAGCGCAGCCAGCACCACGGTAGCGGTGCCGTGCTGGTCGTCGTGCATGATCGGCATCTCGAGCTTCTGCATGAGAGCTTCTTCGATCGCGAAACATTCGGGTGCACGAAAATCTTCAAGCTTGATGGCGCCAAATGAAGGCGCGATATTGACAATCGTATCGATACAGGTCTGTATGTCCTTGGAATCAATCAGGATAGGAATGCCGCTGATACCGACGAGTTTATCAAACAGCACGGCCTTGCCCTCCATCACGGGCATACCCGCTCGTACACCGATATCTCCCAAACCGAGAATCGCAGTACCGTTGGTCACAATCGCCACAGAGTTGCGCACATACGTGTAATCGTACATGAGGTCAGGCTCTTTCTGGATGGCACGGCAAACTGCGGCTACGCCAGGTGTGTAGATGCGGCGGACATCGCCGGCGTTCTCGATAGAAACCCGGCTGTGCATCGCAATCTTACCACCCTTGTGCAGGTCAAGTACCGCGTCAGAGACAGAGTCTACCTGAATACCGTCGAGCTCTCCCACCGCATGCAGAATATCCTGCATGTGCTGCTGGTCGCGCACATAAATTTCGATTTCTCGCAGGTTATTGAGCCCCGCGCGTTTGATCAGGCGAAGGTCACCGATATTGCCGCCATGCATACCGATAGTCGTGAGCAGTTTGCCGAGGTAACCGGGCTTATCGGTGATGTAGCAACGCAGGTTCTTTATCAGGTTGTCTGTGGATTTCTCATAGAGCATGAGGCAAGGATGTAAAACAGATGTTGAACAGGGCGAAAATAGATTTCAGCGAAGGGATGCGACTACTTCACTTTGATCACCACATAGGCGATATCATCAGCATGTTCTGTCCTGGGAGCAATTTGTTTGTCTAACTGTGATACAAGCTGCTGGCTGATCTCCGCTGCCGCGTTGCCGCCTTGACTGGCAAGAAATGCGTGTAGTCGGTCCCCATACATTTCGCCCGAGGTATTTTCCGCTTCTGTAACGCCATCGGTATAAAGCATTAGCATGTCGCCGGGCGCAATAGCAATACTTTGCTCTAAGAATTCGCTGTTTCCGGGAAAATCCCCCATGGGCTTGCCGGGCAACTGGTAATGCGCCACCTTGCCAGATTGCGCCTCATAATGTAACAGCGGTGGATGACCCGCCCGGGCAAAACGGATCTGCCTGCCGTTGGCTGAAAGATGCACAACTGCAGCGGTGACAAAAGTTCCGCCGAGAATCATCGCCAGCGTCTCATTCATCTGCTTCAACATTGCCGCCGGTTCGTGCATCAGCCGGTGCGACATGAGAAAGGTCAGTTTGACCATCGAAGTCACCATCGCAGCGCCAATGCCATGCCCGCAGACATCGGCGATGAGAAAGCAGAGATCCCCCTCGCGCGATTGCTGCACGTCAAGCAGGTCTCCGCCTACCGAAAGCATAGGCCTGAAGAACCAGCTGATATCATAGCTTAAATGCTCAATCGTCTTTTTGGGTAAAAGGGATGCCTGCATCTGCCGCGCAATCTCGAGCTCTTTCTCGAGCGAAAGCAGCTGTTGATCGCGGCGCACTGCCGCCTTAAGCATGTAGAGTGTATTAACGCGACTCGTTAGTTCATCCTGATAGAACGGTTTTGTCAGGTAGTCGTTGGCGCCGCTTTGAAATCCCTTAACGATATCTTTCTCTTCACGTTTGGCCGTGAGCATAATAACAGGCAGCGTCTGCACCGGGTATTTTTCGCGTATGCGCTGGCAAACTTCGTACCCGGTCATCTCTGGCATCATCACATCGAGCAGTACAACATCGGGCAGTTCTTCGTCTTGCATGCTTTCGAGCAATGCAATCGCCTCTTTGCCGCCTGAGGCTGTAATGCACTCATAACCATTCAACGTGAGCATATTTTGCAGGATACGGAGGTTAATCTGCTCATCGTCGATAGCGAGAACCTTACCATGTGAAGGGACACCAGCTGCCTGGAGCTCTTCGACTAAAGCATCATCATTCAGCAATACAGGACGCGACGCAGGGAATTTCGAAAGGATTGGCTTGACCGCTTCACGGATTGTAGCAGTGCCCCGCGCTATTGGAAAATAGACAGTGAAAACCGAACCCTGCCCTGCCTGTGAACAGGCTTCAATCCTACCGCCCTGCAACTCCACAAGGCGCTTGGTGACCGTAAGTCCTAACCCTGTGCCACCGAAGCGGCGGTTGTCGGCAGAATCTACCTGCTCAAACGCATTGAAGATTCGCCCCAGGTCTTCGGCCGCGATTCCGATACCGGTATCTTCAACGGCAATGGCTACTTCTGTCTCGCCGTCTTGCCATGCACGCACCCTAACACTGCCCGCTGCAGTGAACTTGATTGCGTTGCCGACGAGGTTGTGCAATACCTGCTGCAGGCGCGCATGATCGCCCAGCAGCAGGGGTAAATCGGGTGGGATTTCTTTTTTTAATGCGACAGGCTTTCCCTGCAACAACGGCTCCGAAAGCTGTAGTACAAGCGAAACCTGCGGTTCAACTGCCAATGGCTCTATGTGCAGCCGTAGTTCATTGTTCTTCATCCGCGAAAAATCCAGAATGTCGTCAACCAGTGACGACAGGCGTCGACCGCTGCTCACGATGAGCTCAAGGTTTTCCATCGTGTTCTCGCGCAGGGGACCAGTGGCCCCATTTACCAGCGACTCGGCGAGGCCAATGATGCCGTTGAGCGGTGTGCGCAGCTCGTGCGATGTATTCGCCAGGAATTCGTCTTTTAGCACGTCGGCTTTTTTCAAATTCTCAATCGCCTGCTGCTGCGTGAGTTCTTTCTCGCGGTGCATCCGCTGTATCTTCTGCGCCAGCGCTGTCGCCATCCCAAAGACCGGAATCAGAAACCCGATGTTCCCCAGCCGGTATTCGACGGGCAATGTCAGGTAAGCGAGAATATCGTGCGCCACTGTCAGCATGTAGAGTAAAAACCCCGAACCGACAAGCATGGCGCCATGGCGCTTTAGCCTGAACGCTTTTACGACCAACACGGTAAAAACAATGAGCGATGCCATAATCATCAGCATCGAGAACGGAAGAATGTAGATGACCTGAATGCCGTAAAGGGAGGGAATCACCTGCTGCAGCACCAGTACCAGCGCGACCAAGATGCCGGAATAAAGAAAAATCCGCTCTGGCCATTTTGCGCGCAGGTCAAAGAATTTCGTGGCAAAGCCCACAAGCGATACCGGCAACCCGGCAGTCACCAGGTGTATGAGTATCTGGTTGAGGGTACGGCTTTCGGTCAGATGGTAGCCGATGCCATTCATACCCAGCTGGTGCATGCCTGAAGTAATCGCGATCAGGCTGAAGTAGAGAAATTCGGTTTCGATACGGCGACCGAAATAGAGTATCAGGTGATATACGCCAAGAATGATAAACGCTGATCCCAGAATAACGATACCGAGCAGCAGCACCATGTAATGGTCTCGCGCCTGGGTATATTCGCCCGCATAGAGATAGTTATTTCCGAATAGCCCGCCAACACGCTGGTACTGGCCCACGCGAATAGCAACCACATTCTCGGCGCCGGCCTTTACGCTCGCCGCGGGAATCTGGTACAGCATAAAAGCCGAATTGGGAGCCAGGATTTCTCCGCCCGAACCAATTTTGCCCCTGCTGCCCATGAGCCGGCCGTTGAAATAGATCTCTGAAGCGATCGAAACCGGGGGCACAATGAGTCCCAAATCTTTACCGGCAAGACTTGCCGGAACCAAAAGCCGCAGGCGAAACCAGGCATTCTGGTTGTGCTCTACCCCCTGCAGCCGCCATTCGTTCTCGACGTTGAGGAGCGGGCTTTGAGAGTCGTCGAATTCAGCAAGAGCCACTGCAGGTTTGTCTGCGGCGACAAAGCGCCACTTGCCTGTCAAGCGCATGGGCTGGCCGTCTTCGCGCAGAGAAGCCCGCGCATTCTCAATCGGCGCGGCAAAAAGCGTAGGCGAATAAAGCAGTACGGCAATAAAAAGCGAGAGGCGCCCTACCATGTTCAGTACGCTCAGAATCGAAGCTGTATGCGTCAAATGATTTGACACTCACCTCAATTACCCGGATTGAGGAGTATGAAAATGAAAACGCTCCTAATAGCGGACGGCCTGTTTACCCTGGTGCTCGGGCCGGTTCTGCTGCTTTTTCCGACCATGATTTTTCACCTGCTGGGAGCAACCGCTACCGAGCTGAGTATTTTTGTGCTACGTTTGTATGGCGCCATTCTGCTCGCCAATGCATTCTTCATGCTGTTCTCGCGCAACTCGGCTGACCTGAGTGTACTGCGCGGCTTTGCCTGGGGTTCGCTGGTGATGGACGCCATTTCTGCTGCCTTCGCCGCGCTGGCGGTAATGCACGGCACGATAAACGGTTTCGGCTGGTTATTGTTCACGGTATTTACCCTGTTCACGATCGGCTTCTTTCTCGCCATCCGTACGCTCGACGCCATGCGCTTTTTCTTTTCGCCCGCCTCAGAGGCAGAAATTATCGAACTTGTCAAACGCGCCAAAAGTGAGGGCAAGAAAATCCGGGTAAGGGGTTCCGCGCATTCGGTCGACAAGGCAATTTATACGACAAAGCTCGTACCTTTCAACACAAACGCAAAGTTCTTCAACCTCTACCTCGACCAGCTAGACGCTATCACCAATATCAATTACCAAAAGAAACAGGTCGAAGTTCAGGCCGGCTGCCATCTCGGTCTCGACCCGTTTGACCCGGCGCAGAAATCTACATGGCAGAACAGCCTGCTCTGCCAGCTCGCGAATCTCGGCTGGGCGTTGCCCGACCTCGGCGGCATTACACACCAGACTGTCGGTGGTTTTTTGATGACGGGGTCTTCAGGTGGTTCGGTGAAATATTCTGTCGCCGATGCTATCGTCGCCTTTCGGTTTATCGACGGTAACGGCGTTGTTCACTCCGCTGACCGCAGAAAGAACAAAGACCTGTTCGACGCGCTCGGTGTTTCGATGGGCCTGCTCGGCATTGTGACTTCGGTCACCTTTCAATGCGTAGACAACTACAACATCATGGGCCAGGAATCGTGCACCACCACCGGTGACTGCCCAATCGATCTTTTTGGTCCGGGTAACGCGCAGAAACCTTCGCTGGCAAAATTCCTGAAAGAGACGGAGTACACGCGTATCATGTGGTGGCCCCAGAAAGGCGTCGACAAAGCCGTGGTCTGGCAGGCCCGCCGTATGCAAAAGCAGGATTACAATAAAGAAACAAACCCTCCGAACGGGCCGGCAAAAGATGCTTTTAAACCGGTGCCGTACGAAGAGCTCGGCGACCATCCCGTACCTGCAGAACTCGCCGCGGGTATTTTTTACTGGATTGTCGGCAACCTGAACCGGCTTGGATTCATCGGTAAGATCATCAGCAAATACCTGCAGCCGATTCTGAAGTTCGTGCTGAACCTTTTTAACCCAACCGATACGGACAAAAAGCCCCCGGGGCCGCAAAAGTTCTGGGACTTCTACTGGCGTAGCCTGCCGATGGATAACCAGATCAGGGATGACCTCTTGCCGACGGAGTTCACAGAACTCTGGATACCGATCGAAAAGACCGCTGCGGCAATGAAAAAACTGAAAGACTGGTATGATTCGCAGGGACTCTCTGCCACGGGTACATATTGCTGCGAAATCTATGCAGCGAAAAAAAACAACTTCTGGCTGAGTCCGGCTTATGGCAAAGACGTCCTGCGTATCGATATCTTCTGGTATGCGCGCAACTCCGGAAATCCTGTACGCGATTACTATCCGCAATTCTGGAACTTGCTGGCAGAATTTGACTTTCGCCCGCACTGGGGTAAATACCTGCCACCACCCGACTCGCAGCAGGGAGTTGATTATCTGAAAAAGCTATATCCGCGCTGGGTGGATTTTATGCGTTTGCGGCAAAAGCACGATCCGCATCAGGTATTTCTCTCTGGTTACTGGAAGAACCACCTGGGTCTCTGAGAGCTCCCGCTGGCTGCAGATTTTTAGGACCAAAAACTCCTGTCCGCGCCAGTGCAATTGCAGGTCATAGTCGGCTGGCGCCTTTCGCGCCAGAAGAATCCGTCTATCCACAATCAGCAAAGCCCGGTTAAGCAATTACGATGTTTATATGACTCAGGATACTTCAGACCCACTCTACCGCGCCTTCTTCGACCACAGTCTCGATGGTGTTTTGCTCACCGCCCCTGACGGCTCTATTTTTGCCGCCAACCCCGCTGCCTGCAAACTGCTGGGTCGCAGCGCAGAGGAAATAAGCCGCTTAGGCCGCTCGGGCATCATGGAAGCCGGACCCGGACTAGACAGACTGCTGGAGGAACGCAAGGTGCGCGGCAGCGCGCGCGGCGAGGTCACGGCCATACACCATGACGGGCGGCGCATACCCGTTGAGGTGAGCTCAGAAGTTTTCGTCGACCCGGCCGGAAACCAAAGGTCTATCATCGTGATGCGCGATCTCACTGAGCAAAAGAAAATTGCAGGCGAGAAAGAGCGCTACATGAAACTCTTTCGCCTGTCGACAGAGCCAATGTGCATCGCCGACCCCTTTGGCTGTTTTCTGCACGTGAACCCGGCTTTTGTGAAGCTTACTGGTTATACCGAGCGCGAGCTATCCTCCCATCCATTTGTCGATTTCGTGCACCCCGATGACAAACAGCGAACCATCGACGAAATGAAACGGCAGGTAGCCCAGGGACCATCCATCGGCTTTGAGAACCGCTATATATGCCGGGACGGCAGAGTTATTCACCTTTCCTGGTTTGCTTATTTTGACGAAACTGATAACCACACCTACGCCACGGCACGCGATGTCACCGATGCCCTGCGCATGAACCGCGAACTGACTGACAACGAACGCAAGTATCGCTCGCTCGTGACGGCGATGGCCGAAGGTGTGGTGTTTCAGGATGCCGAAGGCAAAATCATAGCCACCAATCCCGCCGCGCAGATGATTGAGGGACGCGGCGAAGCGGAGATGCTCGGTAAAACTTCAAGTGACGCGCAATGGGGAGCTATCAAAGACGACGGTTCACCTTTCCCCGGCGACGAACATCCCGCCATGGTCACCCTGCGGACGGGTCAACCGCAGGAGAATGTTGTTATGGGTATTAAGCGGCCATCGGGCGAGCGCCGCTGGCTAACAATCAATGCACAGCCACTGTTTACCGAAGGACAAAGCAAGCCATACGCAGTGGTGACAACCTTCCATGATATTACTGAACGCAGGCGAATGCAGGAAGAACTGCAGAATAGCGAAAACCTTTTCCGGACCCTGACTGAATCGACTTCGGCGGGAATCTATATCGTTACAGATGACAGATTCATCGAATGCAATCCGGCGATGTGCGACATTACAGGATATCCGCTCGAAGAGCTCAAATCTATGCCACTGAGGGAAATATTTTATCCTGACGATCGCAGCATTGCCGACACCCGAGTAGCAGCTTTCGCAAGGGGTGAGCAAGTCCCTGCGCAATACGAAATCCGTATTCTGCGCAAAGATAACCAGGTTCGCTGGGTCAATATCACAAGCGCCACGACCCGATACCTGGGCAAACGCAGCCGTATCGGAACAGTGTTCGACATTACCGAAAACAAGAATGCAAGCGAAGAAATCTCGCGCTATCTTCAGCAGCTTGAGGGAATGACTTACGGTACGCTGGAGGTTGTCGCCAAGATGGTCGATCTGCGTGATCCTTACACGGCCGGCCACCAACGCAGGGTAGGTCTAATCGCCGCTGAAATTGGCCACGCCATGGGGCTTGATGAGAACAAATGCAGACAACTGCAGTGGGCTGGCATGGTTCATGACATCGGTAAAATCGGCGTGCCCGTCGAAATCCTCAGCAAGCCGACACGGTTGACGGCACTGGAATACGACCTGGTGCGCGTGCATGCACAGCGGGGTTACGAGATATTGCACGAACTGGAGTTTCCTTTCCCTATTGCAGAAATTATCTGGCAACACCACGAACGCCTGGACGGCACAGGTTACCCGCAAGGGCTGAAGGGCAAGCAGATTTGCCCCGAAGCGCGTATCCTGGCGGTGGCCGACGTAATCGAGTCCATCTCTTCTCACCGGCCTTACCGTCCGGCCCTGGGTATCGATGTGGCGATTGCCGAGATCACAGAATATTCCGGCACACGCTACGACCCGCAGGTGGTCGAAGCAGCAGTCCGACTTATCCGGGAAAAGGGCTACACGCTGCCGCAATAATTGCCGCAATCCTGGCAGATTCACCGGAAGGTGAGATTGATCTTGCCTGTCGCAGCGGTATTTTTGATTTCGATTTGCAGCCTGTTCGCCCGGCAGGTCAGGGATTCTCCATGAGCAAGCAGGATCTGCCTGAAACCACCCCGGCTGAAATGGGCGATAAAACCGTCCACGATACCATACAGCGCCGCAAAACCCGCACTGTCAAAGTAGGCAACATGCTTATTGGTTCGGGCCATCCGATCGCGGTGCAGTCGATGACCAAGACCAAGACCGCCGACTGGAAGGCCACGGTTGAACAGATTCTGCGCTACGAAGAGGCCGGCTGCCAGGTCGTGCGCTGCACTGCCAATGATGAAGATGCGGCGAACGCACTGAAAAAGATCAAAGAAAACATTCACATCCCCCTCGTCGCCGACATCCATTTCCAGCACAAACTTGCGCTGATCGCCATCAAAAGCGGCGTCGACAAGATACGCATCAACCCGGGCAATATCGGTAACAAAGACAAGGTATCCGAAGTACTGCGCGCCTGCAAAGATAACGGTATTCCGATTCGTATTGGCGTCAATGCGGGATCACTCGAAAAAGATATCCTGCGCAAGCATGGTTACCCGACGTCTGATGGTATGGTAGAATCAGCGCTCCGTCACATCGAGATCTGCAATGAACACAATTTCGAAGATGTGATCGTTTCACTCAAGTCGAGCGATGTTTTCATGATGATGGAGGCATACCGCAAGCTCGCCAAGATCACCGATTACCCTCTGCACCTCGGCGTGACTGAAGCGGGCACGAGCTGGCAGGGCACGATCAAGTCGTCGATCGGTATCGGCGGCCTGCTCGCCGAGGGCATCGGCGACACAATTCGCGTCTCGCTCACGACCGACGGCACCGAAGAGATTAAGGTTGGGCGGGAGATTCTACGGTCACTGGGCTTAACCAGTTTCGGCGTCACTCTCGTATCGTGCCCAACCTGTGGCCGTCTCGAAGTGGATCTTTTCCGTATTGCGAAAGAGGTTGAAGAGGCCGTAGCACACATTAAAACTCCGCTCAAGGTAGCGGTCATGGGCTGTCTCGTGAACGGCCCTGGTGAATCGAAAGAAGCCGACATCGGCATTTCTGCAGGTGCTGGTTCAGCCATCCTCTACGTGAAAGGCGAAAGCAAGGGCAAGATCGCAGAGGCAGAAATTGTACCGCGCCTGCTCGAAGAGATAAAGCTGCTCGAAGACGCAATGAAAAAAGCCTGATAGATGATCGCTGCAGTCTTCGAGATACTTACGGTCGGACTGCCGTTTTGTGCCTTCAAGCTCATCGCCGGTATTGCCCTTTCGCAGGACTGGCTCACAGCGTGGGGCATTGCCGACACGCTCATCAACACGATCAATTTGGTCTGGTTGCTCACGGCCCGCCGCCGGGTTACCGAAGTCTGCCTGCTTTCGCTACTGGTGCGGCTTCTACGCCGTCCAGCCAGAGAGCACATGGCGCGGTGGCAGGATCTCGGTGCAGCTGGCGATATGTTCCTGTCATTTGCGATTGTTGCCTTCATGCTCGGCGGCGGATTTCTGCCCGGGTTACCGGCATGGCACCTAAAAGCCTGGAATCTTTCTGTGATAATGAACGTGTTAGGCGCAGGGTCGATGCGGTTGTCACAGTCGCTGGCAGACCTGCGCAAGCAGTGATTACTCTTCTACTCCAGCCATTCGAGCGGATCTACGGCGTAATACTGCTTCAGTTCGTTGTAAAGAGCGGGATGCTTCTGCGAGAGCTGGCGAGGTTTCTCAAAGAATGCCTCCGTCGCAACGGCAAAAAATTCCGCCGGGTGCGTCGCACCGTATGAGTCGATAATACTCTTTCTACCGCTGCGCAGTTCTGCGTTGAGTTTCTCGTATTCACTGGTGAACACCCTTGCCCAGATTACTGCAGCCGACCAGGATGCAAGCGGCGGAGCGCCATCGGCACTGCCATCGAGCTGGTCGAGCTGGTGCGCGAACTCATGGAACGTGACATTGTGCCCGTCCTGGTAGTTCGTGACCCCGGCAATGACGTGATCCCAGGCGAGCACGACGCTACCTGCCTGCCAGGATTCACCGACGCGTGGACCTAAGTTATCTTCCTGCGTGTTAATCATGCGGCGCTTGTTGTCTTCATATGCCGTCGGGTAGACAAGTATGGTCTCCAGTTGGGGATAACAGGCGATTCGTCGATTGAGCAAGAGCAGGCATGCCTGCGCCGCGATCGTCACGCGAATTTCGTCAGTAATAACCAGGCCACCACACCCTTCGAAGTTCTTTTCGGCGATAAATAGCTGGACTTTCTTCAAAAGCTGTTGCTGAAGCTCGGAGCCCATACGGCTGAATGGCGGTAGTGCACGGGCAACGATGGGCAACCAGGACTCGGGAAAAGGTTTACCCGCCAGGCGTCGCCGACGCCAAAAGGCTCGCACGGGTCGTCCCAGCCAATAGCCGGCAATAACTCCGGCAAAGACGTAGAAGAAATACTCCACCGATTGCAGACCGTCTAAACCATACTCAGCACGCCACGCCTGATCATCATCACGGCAATAGATGCCAGTAGCAAACTGGTAATCTTTGACAGCGCGGCAGATCCTGCGTCTCCTATCATGCGCACCAGGACCTGCGACTGCAGGAACAATAAACCGGCGATGATGATGTTGAGCGAAAGCGAAATGAGGGTCGCCATGATGCCGTATTCGTTCGCCATCAGCACGCAGGTAGTGATCAGCGCCGGGCCTGCAATCATCGGCGTACCGAGCGGAACAACCCCCATGGTGCCAGACTCATCGTCGTGCGCATGGCGTGCACCCATGACATCGAGAATTGCCAGGATAAAGAGGATCACTCCCCCTGCCACCATAAAGTCGAACACGGTGATGCCCAGGAACCGGAAAATCGACTTGCCCATGATGGTAAAAAGCGCCGTCAGGAAAAAGGCCGTCAGCATCGAAAGCGCGACGATACGGCGGCGCTCATTTTCGCGGCGCTTGCGGGTCATGCCAACGAAAATGGGCAGAATACCGAGGGCGTCCATCGCGACGAAAATGGGAATAAACGTGATAACAATTTGTCGGCCAAGCTCTTCCATGGGGTAAAGTTCGAGGTGGCTGCAGCAGGCATACTGAATTCCGACCGAACGGCCCATGCGCCATTTCTCGCGCGATGCTAAAATCATTGCTAAGGCAGCGCGGCTATTGATTTGGGGTTGATGTTTATCCGGTTTTGGGGGGTGCGTGGATCTCTGGCGACCGCAATCACCGCCCGCCAGGTCGAAGATAAGATACGCAGGGTGCTAGAGCTGGCAAGCCCGGCCGACCTGCTGTCCAAAGAAGCTATCGAGAATTTTATCAGTAATCTGCCTCTTTCGATCAGGGGCACTTACGGCGGCAATACCACCTGCGTAGAAATTCAGACCAGCGATAACAAGACGATCGTGATCGATGCGGGTACGGGCCTCAGGGCACTGGGCAACGCACTCATGGCGCGCGGCAAAATGACCGGCAAAGACGACATGGCATTTTTTTTCACCCACTCGCACTGGGACCACATCCAGGGCCTCATGTTTTTTGTGCCGGTCTTTATCCCGGGCAACAAGCTCAACTTCTACTCGTGCTTTCCTGACATCGAAGCGCGCCTACGCTACCAGATGATCACGACACACTTCCCGCTGACCTTTGACGAGCTCAACTGCGAAAAATCGTTCCACCATTTTGCTGAGACCGAAAGTGTCGACGTCTACGGCCTCACGGTCTCGGCGAAGGCCGTGCGTCACCCGGGCGGATGTTATTCGTACAAGTTCAGGCAGCCCAACGGCAAAACTTTTATCTTTTGTTCTGACGCAGAGTTTAACCTCGAGACACTCGAAGACATCGGTCCTTACATCGACTATTTCTTCGGCGCCGACGTGCTCGTATTCGATACGCAGTACACCTTCGAAGAATCGCTGCAGAAAATCGACTGGGGCCATTCGTCAGCGGCGATTGCTACGGATATCGCGATCAAAAGCGAAGTGAAGAAACTGGTACTCTACCACCACGACCCTTCTTACGACGACGCAAAAATGGATAACGTGCTGATGCAGGCGATCAAGTACAAGAGCATGATGGCTCCCAACCACCCGCTGCAGATCGTTGCAGCATACGAGGGACTAGAAATCGAACTATGACAAGAAGGATACTCGCTGCCCTGAGCTTGTCGAAGGGGCGTATCCTTCTTGTCCTGGCCGCGGGTACGCTCTTTGCCGAACCCGTCGGCTGGGGCGACCCTTCGCTCGTCGACCGCCGCGCCGAAGAGTTCGGCGTCTGCTGCCATGAAGGCGAAGCGCGACTGTATGCAGTCACCACATCGCCCAAAGGCGCTTTCAACAAAGAAGCTCCCACAACTGTCGAGCTTGCGCTGGTCTATTCAGAAGGCGGTAAGTTTGAACGCCGCGTACTGACAGAGGTCACTCTTGCTGTGGCCGATCAGCTTTTTCCGCTGCACCCGTCGGTGTCTGCATTGGGCGACGAGATACTCGTTGCATGGCAGGAGACTTCGCCACAGGGTAACGCTTCGGGTATCTACTTCACTTACAGTGCGTCGGGGCCAACGGGATTTACCACCAAGCAGGTGCTGCCTTCAACTGCGGGTAAACTCAACGCGATTCTGCCGCTCGCGAAAATGACGGGGCCTGGCCAGCACGTGATCCTCTACCAGGAACCTGCTGCGGTAAACCGCTTCCAGTTGGTTGCGGCGTACGGCGGCCGGGGAGTTTTTTCTGGTCTGAGCCCGGTGGCCGAGATCAGTGGCGGCACACGCGGGGCATTGTTTCCGGCAACAATTCGTCGCGGTAAACGCATCGACATATTTTACCAGAACCGCGCCGAGGCAACGCTCATCGACGATATCTTTCGCGCATTTAGCCAGGACGGTGGCGTGAGCTGGGGGGGCAATGTGCGCGTGACCAGCAACGGCTTCCAGAACTTCTCGGCACAAGTCACCGATACAAAAGACAAACTCGTTTTTATCTGGCAGAGTAACCCCAACAAGGTGTGGTCTATCTTTGCGGCGCCCGAAGGCAGCGAGCCAATCGCCGTGAACGACAATGCTTCGCCAAGTTACCTGCCCGCAATTGTCGCAGGCGGCGATACCGTGGTTGCCGCCTGGCAGGATACACGCAACGGAGCCCCGCAGATCTACGCGAAATTTCTCGATCGGCCCGACAACAGCTTCGTCGGTGTCGACCACCGCGTGAGCAAAGAAGGCATTGCCGCGAAGCCTATCGAGTTCGCGCGCCTCGGTAACCGGCCGTTCCTGTTCTACGGCTGCGGCCCTGGTCTCTGCGTGCGTGAAGCCGATACGACGGCTGACCCGGTGCGTATCTTCTCGCGCACGCATGCCATCGGCCAGGTTTCCAAATCAAGCGACGCCATCTTCAACTGGCCCAAGATAGATGACATCTCGGGCGTCGAGAGTTTTGCCTGGGTCATCGACGACACCAAGGAGACTAACCCGGATCTCTTTAACATGAATGCGCGTGCCACGCAGATCACCGTGCCTGGCCTCAACGGTGGAGCTTATTACCTGCACATCAAGTACCGCGACAAAGCCGGGAATGTCTCTCCCGTTACGCATTACCCGTTCGTCGTCGACTCGGTGCCCCCCAGCCGCCCCATCATTACCAGCCCTTCGCACGACAACGGTATACCCGATTCGCGGCAGGAGGTCGTTCTACGCTTCAACGCCGCCGATGACAGTGGCATTGCCACCTACCGTTACGCGTTCGCCGAAAAGCTACCGCGCGTGTTTGCCGACACGACTTCTTCAACCGAACTCACCTTCAACGATGTGCCGCCCGGCAAGTACCTGTTCGCCGTCGAGGCGGTCGATCTCGGCGGCAACGTGTCTGAACGCGCGTTTTACCGCATCGAAATCGGTGTCAACGAGCGCAACGACCTGACGATTCGCCATAACGCAGAGGCCGACGTTATCACGCGACCCGATATCGCGTTCACCATCCAGGATAATGGCGGGCGCGGCATTCGTGAAGTGTACTACCTCGCGGGCTTTGACATCCGCGACCCCTTTAGCGGTAAAAAGACCACCCTCGCCGCAGAAGATAACATCTACACCGCGCGTATCCGCGGGCTTGAGACCGGGACCTCCGTGGTCTCGCTGGGTATTATTTACGCCGACGGTACACGCGCCGCGCCGCGCCATTTCTACTTTGACTCCAACGACCCCCGGGCCCGTAAGAAGTTTGCCTTCACCGATATTGAGTATGAAAAGGTTGTGCCGATTCGCGAGCGTAACGCGTTCAAAGTGGGCGGGCGTGCAGAGCTGATCAGTTCAAAATTCGACCGGGGTATCCTGGAAATCCGCCTGAACTATGACACCGCCGATGCCTGCCGCAACGCCGCCGTGCGCGGCTGCAAACCCAAACAGATCAAGGTCAAAGGTTTCGTCTGGGAGATCGCGAGCGCCGAACGCGTGCCGCAGGGTGAAATTAATTTCAGCGGCCCGGTCGAGTTCATCTACCTGCAGAAACCTGGCCAGTACTTCCTGAACGCCAAGACGCTGTTCAAAGGTCCGGAGCGCGAGCAGTTTGCGTACGATTCACGCAGCGTCGATGTGCCAGACGTGCGCAAGGAATTTAGAAAACAGCTCTACACCGCGCTCGCCACGGCGCTCGCCTTTCTGCTGCTCATCGCGCTGTGGCAGCGGCGGCGTATCGCCTTTTACGCGGGGGCGTGGAGTTGATGCGGCTGCTTTACCCTGTGGCTTTGGCAGCTTCTCTGCTGTTACGCCCGCTACCAGCTGCGAAGACCGGCGAGTGGCCGATCAGTGGCCTGAAGCTCGTGCAGACACAGTGGTCTTCATGGGTTACGCGCTTCTTTGCCACCGACGACGAACAGAACCTCATCTACGGCAGGCTGATCGACCAGAAACCTGAGCTGCAGAAAGTGATGCGCTTTCGCCGCCTGCCCGATCTCGTGAAACATTTCCCCATGGCCGACGGTGACCTGATTGTCAGCGTCTATAATCCCGAGAAATACATGCACTTCGTGGCATTTGACTTCACGGGCGCGGTGAAGTACTCGAACGAATTTCCACTCGACTACAATGTCTACGATGTCGATGCGCGGGTGAATATCGAGGCAGGTAACCCGTCCTGCCTGCTGTACGCATTCGATAAACGTAACTACTACATCAAGTACTGGTCTGAGCGGCGCACGCAGAACATCATGGCAAGCCGCGACCCGATCGACCTGATGTTCCTGCAGTGGGCCGACGGCGGCATTCACTATGTCAGCGCCGCGTCAAACGGGCATACCTGGACTTTCTGGAAGAACGGCGAGTACCGCGCATACCCCCTGCCTTTTCCCATCAAGCATGCGAAGCTCTACCAGTTTCGTAACGCGATGCACCTTATCGGTATCGATCTCGAAGGGGGGCTGTGGCAATTTGACATCTCTTCGGGCGAGCTGCGGCGTAACCTGCTCGCACGGGATGCCCGGCTGGTACTCGCCGAAAAGGTCATACCGTTCAACTTCAACCGCGAACTGAACATCATCGTCACGAGCCCGCACGTCGGCACAGCCTACCGCCTTACCTTCGACGATTTTCCCCGGCCGCGACGCAAACCAAAACTCGAGGAGCGCCGGCTGTTCTGGCCCGGCAAGGTGTACCCCATCATCGACCGCAGCAACCAGCTCGACTTTTTGCTTGAAACAGAAATTCGCCACATCTTCTTCGAATCCTGGAATGCGCCGACGGTTCTTATCTCTGATATAGACTGGCGGCTCGACGTGAAGCGCAACCCACCCGAGATGATGGTGGCCTGGTCCATACCCAAAGGTGCACAGTACGCCTACCGCTACCTGCTCGACCAGAACCCCGACAGCGAACCGCTCTCTGACACGAAGCTGATACCGTCGAATACACTGCAGTTCGCCGCGCGCAAAGAGGGTGCTTATGTGCTGCACATGCAGGTACGCAACCTGCGTACCGGGTCCTATTCGCGCGTGTACCATATTCCGTTGCTGTGGCAGTACGCGCCGCCCGAACCCGAAGTCATCCTGGCGAACCAGGTGGCCCCACGCATGGTATCACCAGGGCGCGTCGACTTTTTGCTGAATAACCCGCACCCGGGTGATTATTACGCCGTGCTCGACGGCAAACCCGACACGGTGCCGAATCGCCCCATTTCGGTGGCGTCGGGCCGCCTGTCGTTCAATGCGCGCGCCAAGGGCAGTTATTACCTGCACCTGGCAAACCGTGACCCGCGCAGCCGGGTCTTGAGCCCGGTTGCGCACTACCTGTTTTTCGTTTCACCTTTCGACGCAGAAGAAGATCCCGCGCTGGCAGAAAACCTGCGCCGCATCGACGAGATCCGCCGCATCAAGATAAAGATACAAAATGCAAAAGGTGATCCTGCAGCAACGCAACTCTGGATAAACCGGCTGCAGGAAATTGAGGCGCAGCTGAAGTGAGACTTCCGCCTGACCCGGCACCGGTTGAAGCAGAGATCCTGCAGTTCTTTGCCGACCGCAACTTCGAGCGCAGCCGGCGTTTTTCGGGCAACGCGTATGATCCCGCCATACTGCGCGACTACCTTGCGACTGCAGGCAATCCACAGTTTGGTTACCGCGCCATACACGTCGCGGGTACCGTCGGTAAGGGCAGCGCCACGACCATGCTGGCGCGCGCGCTGTCCGCAATGGGATTTCGGACGGGGGCGTACCTTTCGCCGCATTTCGTGAGCCTGACCGAACGTTTTGTGATCGATGATGAACCGATTTCCCCTGCGGCGCTCGAAATTGCCTGGCAGAAGCTGCGCGCCAACGGAGGGCTCGAATCACTCTCGTTCTTCGATGCGATGACCGCGCTGGGCTTCTTGTATTTTGCTGAGGCAGGCTGCGATTTCGCGGTCATCGAAACCGGGCTGGGTGGCAGGCTCGATTCGACGAACAACCTGAGGGCCGAAGCCGCAGTACTGACCACCATCGGCATGGACCACATGAACATTTTGGGCGACACGCTCACGGCAATCGCGACCGAAAAGGCAGGCATCATCCACCCGGGCCAGAAAGTCTATAGCCTGCCGCAGGAAGGCGAGGCGCTGCGCGTCATCGAAGCGCGCTGCCGCGAGGTCGGCGCGGCGCTGACGGTTATTCAACCTACGGGTGAAGATTTTACCAGCCGCAACCGCGACTTTATTCTGCAGCTGTTGGGGTTACACTTTGCCCCCCGCGAGGCAGAGAGATCGCTCTGCCGCAGCGCCATCGAGGCCCCCATCTTTGGCCGCTGGAGCCAGCTAACAGCCCAGCCACGGGTCTTTTTCGACGGCGCCCACAACGCGGCGGGTATCGGGGCGCTCTGCGAGTTAGTTAATCGACAACCTGAATCCGAATGCAATATTTTTCTCAACACCATGCGCGAACGCGATCTCGGCGCCTTTGGACAGATGCTGCTGCAGCAAATCAACAAGAAGGTGAACCTGTACCTTTTCCCGATGCCGGGGGATAACTATTATCCAGAGGCCCCGCAGCCGCTGTCCGCAGCGGATGATACGGCCATCCGGCAACTGGTCACAGAACCGCAGAAGCTGCACCTGTTTACCGGCAGCATGGGGCTTTATGCCGAACTACGGCGGAGGTTCGCGCTGTGAAATACCTGCTGCTGGGACTTTTTTTCTGCGCCTCACAACTTTCGGCCCTGCCCGAACTCGACGCAGCGATTGCAGGTAAAGACCAGGGTAAGGCAATCGAAATCTATGCAACCCGCGATTTGAACGAAACGGAGCTCGACCAGCTGCTGCAGTTTATCGCCGGCGAAAAAGAAAAATACCGCAAGAAACTCAGCTACGCCATTCGCGACCGCAAGGCAACAGATGCCCTAGCAGGCCGGCACCTGCACAACGAACTTTTACGGCTCATCAAGGACAACCTGGTTGAGGACGACACCGACTACACAGAAGCATTGCTGCTGGCTTCAGGCACAAATAAGAACCCTGACCTTATCTACTCCATCGCCCCTTTTCTCGTGCACCCCCGGCTCGAGCTGCGGCAGGAAGCGAACCGGGCGGTGGCGCTGAAAAAAGACGAGCGGATCTATCCCCTGATTGGGCAGCTGCTCGCCGGTGAAAATGTCATCGATAAAGTTTACGCGATGGAAACGCTGCTTGCGCTCAAGGACGAACGCGCAGTTCCTTTGCTGCTGCTGCAGCTCTCTAACCAGAGCAAAAATGTCAGGTACTTTGCCCTCAAGACACTCGAGGCAATCGGCTCAGACAAGGCGCAGTACGGCGTCATTAACCTGGCGCAGGGCGACGCCGACGAAGAAGTCAGGCTGAAAGCAGTCGAGATTTTGCGGCAGTTTAAGACTGGTCCGGTATTCTATGCGCTGCAAAAGCTGATCGCAGACCCACAGCTGATCATTCGCACGCGCGCGCTTGAATCGGCGCTGGCGCAGCTCGACAAGAAATATGCCAACTCCATCTCGGAACAGCTGGCGCGTGAGACTGACATGACGCAGAAGCATGCGCTGCTACGCGGCTTACTCACGCTCGGCTCAGGCGGAGGTATGAACGGTATTCTTACTTTGCTGAAAAAAGAATCTGATGCCGATCTGCTGCTTTGGTCGGCATTTGCCTGTAACCGTTTTTCTGACAGCCGCTGCGCCGACCTGTTTGCCCAGCTACTGGGCAGTCGCAGCGAACAATCCATTGTACTCGAAGCAGTGGTCGGCCTCGCGCAACACAAGCAGCGCAAGCACCTGCCAGTACTTTTTACCCTCGCCCAGGATGCGACGAAACCGCAGATATTGCGCTCGGCGGCCCTCACCGCCATACAGCAATACGATAACGAGGCGGCCATAGCCCCGCTTTTTAACCTCTATGAAAGCGAACAGGACCAGCTGATTCGGGTGCAGGCGCGCACCCTGATGACTGACCTGATGAAGAAGAAATTACCTAAGCTATGAACGAACGCTGCCGGTATACGCTGCTCATCGAGTACGCAGGTGACGACGAGCTGATTGAAGCGATTGGGCAGATTGAAAAGCAGCTGCCCGATTACGATTACGCGTCGCGGCCTTACCCGCTCACAACCGGCAATGGCTTTTTCAAGTTTCTCGCATTCAAAGACCTGAAGGGAGTCCTGGATTTTCCGAAATTTGCCCGCAAGGCGCTGGTCTTGCAGAACCGCCTGCGGGGAGTACGCCTGACGCCCGGCTATGTTTCGATGGTGGGGGCTGCTACGGCGGGCTACAGCCATTCACCCGGTGGCCTGCTGGTAGAGAAAGAACTCTGGCTGAAACCGCAGCTGGTACTCTCGGGCAAGCTGCTCGCCAGCCACAGCCTGACCGACGAAATTCTAAAAGACAAACGCTCTGTTATCTATCTCAACGATGTCTGGCAACTGGTCAAGGGCGCAACAAGGTAGCGCAGCAATTATTCAGCAAGCAGCGTAAAAACTTTCACGCCGAGAATCACTGCCGCCAACCCCAGGATTACACTGGCGGTCGCGTAAGCGAACACTGCGAGATACTGCCCTTCTTTGAGTAGCTGGTAGTTCTCCAGTGAGAATGCCGAAAAGGTGGTGAATCCCCCGCAGAAACCAGCCATCAAAAGCGGGCGCAGTGTACCTGCAAGACCGGCGGAGCGTTCAACGAGCGCGTATAAAACTCCGATGAGAAAAGAACCGGCGAGATTTACGAAAAAAGTGCTGAACGGAAACCAGGCAGGCGAAAAATGACTGCCAAACTTGAAGACGAGAAATCGAACCACGCTGCCCGTTAGGCCACCGACGGCAACGAGCAACAGTTCTTTAAGCATGATGTTTTTGCAGTCGATGGCGCACAGGGCGCATCGACTGCTCCCTTAGCGACCTTTCAGGTACTTGAGTTCTTCGAGATACTTGCCCGTACCTTCGACCACGCAGTTGAGCGGGTTTTCGGCACGGATCACCGGCACGCCGGTTTCTTTAGAAATGTGCTTATCGAGTCCCTTGAGCAGACAACCACCGCCAGTCATCACGATACCGCGCTCGACAATGTCGGCCGCAAGTTCGGGCGGAGTTTTTTCGAGAGCGATCTTGGTCGCTTCGACGATGGCGTCGATCGGTTCTTTGAGCGCCTTGCGCACTTCGGCGCTATCGATGACGACCGTGCGCGGCAGACCGGTACCGGCATCGCGGCCCTTGAGCTCGAAGGTTTCGGTCTTCTTCTCAGGCATCGCATTGCCGATCGCGAGTTTGATTTCTTCTGCCGTACGCTCACCGATGATCAGGTTGTGGTGCAGGCGCAGGTGCTTGATAATCGCTTCGTCGAATTCGTCGCCGCCGATACGGATACTGTCGGCAATCACCATACCACCGAGCGAGATAACCGCGATTTCGGTCGTACCACCGCCGATATCGATGATCATGTTACCGGCCGGCTCGTGCACGGGAATTTTGGCGCCAAGCGCAGCGGCAAAAGCTTCGTCGATAAGGAAGATGTCGCGTGCACCCGCCTGCTCGGCCGATTCACGTACCGCACGGCGCTCCACCTCGGTGATGCCCGAGGGCACGCCGATCACGATGCGCGGCTTCACCAGCGTTGCCCGGTTATGGACTTTATTGATAAAATAGCGGATCATCTTTTCGACGGTTTCGAAGTCGGCGATCACACCGTCTTTCATCGGGCGAATCGCCACGATCTCACCCGGGGTACGGCCGAGCATGCGCTTGGCTTCCTGGCCCACCGCGAGCACCTTACCGGTCGAAGCCTGGATAGCGACCACCGATGGCTCTGAGAGCACGATACCCTGGCCTTTGACGTACACCAGCGTGTTCGCGGTACCCAGGTCGATGCCCATGTCGTTAGAAAAAAGGGAGTGAAACCAATCAAATATCATAAGTGCCTTGTTTCGGCTAAGTGCACCCCTGAAACAAGGTGACAACCAAAACTTATGGAGGAACTCCGCAGGACGCTGGGGCGGCCTGCGGGGCGTTTAGCCTAAGCCGCGCAGGCGGGTGGCTTCGGCGACCCGCTCGACGGCCAGCAGAAAGGCTGCTGTACGCAGGTCGCACTGTGCAGTCTGTGCCCGTGCAAACACGGCAGAGGTCGCGCTGACCATCTTGTCTTCGAGCGCCCGGTTCACCTGGTCTTCGCCCCATGCCAGGCGCTGTGCATTCTGTACCCATTCAAAGTACGAGACCGTTACACCACCGGCATTGCAGAGGATGTCGGGAATCAGCGTCGCGCCTTTCTTGCGCAGCAGTTCATCGGCTTCAGGCGTCACCGGATGGTTGGCGGCTTCGGCGATAATCTTTGCCCTGACGCGGCCGGCGTTTTCCGCCGTGATAACTCCACCGAGCGCAGAAGGAATAAGCACATCGCACTCAAGCTCGAGCAGAGCCTCGTTGCTGATGGCATCACCCTCGAGTTTACCGTGGTACGACTTCACGATGCCCGCGATATCGAGCCCGGCCTGATTGACTATGCCGCCCTTGCTATTAGAAACTGCGATCACCTTGCCGCCGGCTTCAGCGATCAGGCGGGCGGCCCACATGCCGACGTTGCCGAACCCCTGCACGGCAAAGGTTTTTCCGGCAATAGAACCTTCGCCCCTGAGACGAAGGATTTCGCGAATCGCAAAAAGGGTGCCCCGCCCTGTGGCGGCGTCGCGTCCCAGCGAACCACCGAGCGCAAGCGGCTTGCCGGTGACAACTCCCGGCGCGTAACCGCGCAGGCGTTCAAACTCGTCGACAAACCAACCCATCTCACGCGCTGAGGTATTCACATCGGGTGCAGGGACATCGAGATCGGGGCCGATGACAGGCTCGAGCTGCCGCACAAAGGCACGCGTGAGGCGCTCTTTCTCGCGGTCGCTGAGCTCAGCCGGCTTGCAGGCAATACCGCCCTTCGCTCCGCCAAACGGGATATCGACGACTGCGGTCTTCCAGGTCATCAGCGATGCCAGCGAACGGACTTCTTCGACGTCGACTTCATGATGGTAACGAATGCCCCCCTTGAACGGGCCGCGCGCGTTGTTGTGCTGCACGCGAAAGGCGGAAAAGTTCATGAGCTCGCCGTTATCGCGCTCAATGGTTAGCCGGCAGGCAAGTTCGCGCACCGGCGTGCGTAATGCCTGTTCAAGCGCCTCGCCGAGCTTTGCGAGGGCAAATGCCTTGCGCAGGTAGTAGTTTGTCTGCTCAAACGGGGTCATTATTTCTTTATCAGGTTTCATTCTTACCAGCGCCCAGTCCAAGGGCCGCAAGCTGTTCGTCGAGCCGGGTGAGATCAGCCGGCAGAATTACGGTGGCGTCTTTGCGCGCGATGCCCGAAAGTTTGCCAAGGTATGCTTCGGTGAGGCGGAGCGCCATCGCCTGGTTGCCGCCTGGTTCGCGCACTGCTTCGGCAACCGCTTCAATCGCGTGCGCTGTCGCTTCGGCCAGCGCTTCAATTTCCCGCGCGCGGCCTTCGGCCTCGTTGATACGGCGCTGTTTTTCGCCCTCGGACTTGTTGATCATCTCGGTTTTTAGACCTTCGGAGTTATTGATATTCGCCTGCATGTCGCCCTCAGAACGCGCAATCTGCGCGCGGCGTTCACGCTCGGCAGTCATCTGCCGCTCCATCGCATTCTTCACCGAGACTGGCGGTACGATGTTCTTGATCTCGTAGCGCAGCACCTGGATACCCCAGGTCTGGCCCACCTCTGCAAGCACGCCGACAATCTTCTGGTTAATCACCTCGCGTTCTTCGAAGGTGCGGTCGAGATCGAGAGTGCCCATGACAGAACGGATGGTTGTCTGCGCGAGCTGTATCGACGCCTGCCGGTAATCGGTCACGCCGTAGCTCGCGAGCACGGGGTCCGTTACCATCATGTAGATAACTCCATCGACCTCAACCTTGACGTTGTCGTGCGTGAAACAGTCCTGCGGTGGCACTGTGATCGCTTCTTCTTTAAGATCCTGGATAAAGGTCACCTTGTCAATGAACGGTATCAGCACGTGAAAGCCGCTGAGCAGTGTGCTGTGGTATTTACCCAGCCGCTCGACAATCGCTGCGACGCGGGGTGGAATGACCCGGACGGAGCGTACCAGCTTGAAGAGAAAGTAGAGAAAAAGGCCGCCCCAGACGGCTACATCAAATGCGTTCATTTATTCCTCCCCTGTTGTGGCTGTTGCGGCTGCGACGGCCCGGTCGCCTGGTTGAGCGTACTCAGGCCCTGAAAATACCCCTGTAGTTCGGCAATACGCGCCGGTACGACAGAAATTTTGGAATGAGCCATGACCTTGCCGAATTCTTCGAGAAACTGTTCCACAATGCGCATTTTGACCGCAGAAGCTCCCCCCGGTTTGCCGATAGCTTCAGCGATGCGACGCAGACCCCGCGCCGTAGCATCGGCTACGAGCCTGATCTCGGCGCTGCGCCCGTCAGCTTCGTTGATGCGCTTCAGCTTCTCCCCTTCGGAAACATTGATCGCTGCCTGCTTCTCGCCCTCAGAAACGTTGATACGCGCCTGCTTTTCGCCCTGCGCGAGCGTGATATCAGCGCGCTTCTGGCGTTCGGCTTCCATCTGCTTTTCCATGGTGTTCAGCATATTGGCTGATGGTTCGATAGTACGAATTTCGTAGCGGATAAATTTTATGCCCCAGGGCTCAGAGGCCTTGTCGATTTCCTGCACGATCTTGTCATTGACCTTCTCGCGTTCGCGGAATGTATCGTCGAGGTTCAGTTTGCCGATTTCTGAGCGCATAGTCGTCTGCGCCAGCGAGATGACAGCCGCGTGGTAGTTGGTGATACCGTAACTTGCCTTCTGTGCGTCGGCGACCTTCAGGTACACAACGCCGTCGACATCGACCTCTACGTTATCGCGCGTGATACAGCGCTGCTTGGGAATATCGATCACCTGCTCGCGCGAATCGTGCATGTAGGCTATGCGATCAATAAACGGGACGATAAAGTGAAAACCGGGCTTCAGCACGCCCTTGAATTTACCGAGGCGCTCTTTGACTGCAAGCACGCGCATCGGCACAACCCGAAACATCCGCAGGACGAGCACAAAGCCTGCGAGTATGACAATAGTGAAGAAATTATCCATGCGTCTAAACGCAGCTCGTAATGTGTCCGTCAAACAATTCGGACACAGTTCCTATGTGGACTGCAGGTACAGCCGGGCCCGTAAAGCAGCGGCGGCAGAAATTCAGCCCCGGCTAATGGATACGATCGGCTCGCACGAGGAAATTGATGTTCTCGCGGCCCACGATAACCACCTCGGCGCCTTCGGTTATTTCTCCGCCTTCGCTGCGTGCCGACCACGTTGTGCCCGAGAAACGGATACGGCCGGAAAAATCGGAAGGATAAACGGTCGAGATTACCGTCGCTTTCTGCCCGATCAGTAGTTTATCTTCGTCTGCTTCGACACGCTCGCTATCAGACGGATAAAAACGCATCACGAAACGGCGCAGCGTCGCGAGCATAAGGATAGAACTGAACCCAAAAAATGCCAGCAGGGCGACGGGTTCCTTGATCCAGCCGAGGTAAAGAACGCCACCCGTGAGTAGCGCTCCCAAACCGAGGAACACCACGACGAGACCAGGAACCAGGAACTCGAGCAATACCAGCACCGCGCCACCAATTACCCAGTAGAGAAAGTTGTTGAGGTATTCCATGCGCGCAGTGACTTTAGTTCGGTCATTCAACGTGTCAGCCGAAAAAGTCCCGGGAGGCTGCTGAAAAGGGCATAACCTGCAACCATGACCGGGGTGAATATTCGCCAGCGCAAAATCTTCGTACTATTATAGGCGCATGACCAGAGTCATACACCGGGCTGAATCTCGTGGGTTTGCCGACCACGGCTGGCTGAAAAGCCGGCATACTTTCAGTTTCGCACACTACCATAACCCCGAGCGTATGAATTTCGGCGCCCTGCGCGTGCTCAATGACGACGTGGTTGCTCCCGGTATGGGCTTTGGTACACATCCGCATGCCGACATGGAAATAGTTTCGATACCGATCACGGGTTCACTGGCACACAAAGACTCGACTGGTAACGCCGAGATCATCCGCAGCGGCGATGTGCAGATCATGTCTGCTGGCACCGGCCTAACCCATTCCGAATTTAATCCCGACAAAGCGCACGAGGTCAACTTCCTGCAAATCTGGGTACTGCCTGAAAAGCGTGGGATCTCACCTCGTTATGAACAAAAAGCCTTTGATCTCGAATCTGCCCGCAACAGTTTCGTTCTGTTGGTCAGCCCGGAAAAGGCCAACGGATCTCTCTGGATTAACCAGCAGGCACGCTTCTGGCAGGGCATCTTTGACCAGGGTGTAACCGCGAAACTCGAACTGGCTTATGACAACTCAGGCATTTACCTCTTCGTGATTCACGGCAGTATTTCGGTGTTAGGCGAAACACTGCGACCGCGCGATGCGATTGGTATTACCGAAACTAACAGCCTGACGGTCGAGGCACTCGAAGGCAGCCGCGTGCTCGCGATCGAAGTCCCTTGCTGGGGTGACTGACACCCATTCTGTTTGACAACCAGACAGGTAATACGAGCGAAATCGCACCCGATGTCTTCTGCATCCCAGGACAGCAGCCCCGCCCGAAGGCTGGCGAATGATCGCCCGGCGCAAATACTTATTGTCGACGATAATGATTCAAATATACTTATACTCGAGCGCATGCTGCAGAAGCTGGGTTATACCCCGCAATCGACGGACAACGGCAGGCAGGCCTTTAGTTTTATCACGGGAAAAAAATACGACCTGATTCTCATGGATATCATGATGCCGGGCATAGACGGGCTTGAATTAACCCGCGCGATTCGCAACGCCGAGTCGGCACAAAACCCGATTATAGTGGCCGTCACTGCCGATGTAACGGCGCAGAACCGCGATGCCTGCTTTCTTGCAGGAGTTGACGACTTCTTACCAAAGCCTGTCGACTTCCAGGCGCTGACCGCGATGATCGAAAGCTGGGTTCCGCGCGCTACCTCATAGGGAATTGCTGAAAAAGTTGCGTACCGCGCTGAACAGGCACGGACGTTGCGCAAAAACCATCAGACCAGCGCCGCGATGTGTTGCGTGAAAGACTCGAAGAGTTTTTCGTCTGTGTGGTTGCCGATCGAAGCCCGCGCAACGGACCCGAGTTTCCGGATCAACTCCCGGTTGTTCATCAGGCTATCCATTGCTGCTGAAAATGACTCATAGTTGTGCGCGCTAAAGACCAGCCCGTTTTCGCCGTGCGTCACGTAGTCTTTCGGGCCACCTTTATCAGAAACCACTACACCCGTACCCGAAGCCATTGCCTCGAGTACAGTCTTGCCGAGAGTTTCACTGGCTGAGGGCAGTACGTAGAGATCGGCGCTTGCATAAAGTTTCTGCAACGCTGCTCCGCGCTGCACGCCTAAAAACCTCACATTCTCGCCTGCGTACTTTTTTTCGTAAAGTTCTTTTTCCGGGCCACCACCAATCACAGCACAAACTGCCTTGTGAGGCTTTTGTTCGGTAAAGTAACGCAGCAGGAATTCAATATCCTTCACCTTGGTAATCCGCCCGACGAAAATGACCACCGTCGCCTCGGGATCAATACCGTGCTCGTTAAAGACCGACCGGTCTGCATTCTCCGGGTTCCAGTGGCGGGCATTCACGCCGGCGGGGTAATAACGCAGCTTGCGCTCATCGTGCCCTTTGCGCACCATCAGGTCATAGAACTCGCGGGTGCGCACAAAAATCAGGTCTGCCTGCTTCTGGTATTGCTTGAGAAAGAACAGCGCCGGATTCTTCACAAAGGGTTTCACCAGCCGGCCCGAAAGGTCGTTCATATAATAATCGATATCGGTGTGGTAGATGTCTACCCAGGGTAGCGACAGGTATTTCGCGGCAGCCATCGCCAGCATGCCCATCACGCCCGGTGTGTTGGAGACCAATACGTTAAACTTGTTTGCACGCAGGAACTGCACGACTCGAAGAAAGTCGGGCACGTACATACTCGTGCCCTTGTAGAAGCTGCCGGTCGGTATTGGCAGTATCGGGTCAAAAATATGAAACGGGTGAATCGGTTTTTTGTACGTGGTGACCGGCTGCCAGAAGTAACCGCGCTCCTGCGCCAGCTGGTACATTTCTTCCGTGTCTGTAATAATTCCCGACACCTCGTCGAAGATATCGGCAATCCACGCGACACGCAGTTTTTGGGCAAGAGGATCGCTCATAAGTCAGCCTGCCTTGACACGCCGCAAACGCAGCATGTCAAGTAGATGGGATTTTCGATTGTCCTTGACCGCTTGATAGTGAGGCGACATAATTCCCCCTGTGCGGTTCGACGATGCTCACCGACCATGGCGCGATACGCTCTCTGAAGATTGCATCCACCTGGTGGCTCCGGGCAATCCCGGCCGGCTTGACGTATCCGACAAGTGGACCCTTATCAGCAGCCTGCACAGGACGCTTTGCGAACGCGAGCGCATACAGGCCGGGCTTTGCTCCGAGATCGAGAAAGAACTCATCGAGCGGGAGCGGCTGATGAGCACGGGCATCGGCGAGCAGATGGCAATACCTCACGCGGTCGTCGCAGAAGCCGACCGTTTCATGACCGAGTGCGCCATTATCCGCGAAGGCATTGAATTCGAGAGTATCGATAATACAAAAGCTTACATTGTTGTTATGCTGGTTGCGCCAAAATCTGCGCTGCAGGGGCACCTGAAAGTGATGGCCGAAATCGCCCGCGTATTTTACCGGGCAGAAACCCGGCAAAAGGTAATTGCCGCGGCGAACGCCGCCGAAGTCCTTGAAGTAGTGCGCAATGCACCGGTCTGAAATTCTATGAACATTTTCCAGGCATTGCGGGGTGAATGGGGTCTGACACGCGATGCCGATTTTCGGCGCGACCCCTGGTATATCGTCTCGGGCAAACAGGTTGTCGACAGCGGTTTCGGTAAGCCGCCGAAAGAGTTCTTCACCAAAACCCTGCCGCCAGGCGTGGTCGTGCCGGGCCTGGTCAATGCGCACAGCCATATCGAGTTGTCCTGCATGGCGGGCAAGGTTCCCGTAGGCACGCCACTGATGGGCATGGGCAGCATCATCCATACGCAGCGCGGGCAGATGGATAGCCGGCAGATACGCCAGGCAGCAGTCGATGCCATCCGCGCTGCAGAAGATGAAGGAACTTTCTTCTTCTGCGACATCTGCAACAGTACCGAGTTTATCCGCTTCCTGAGCGACCTGCCAACCTTTAACGGTAACCGTTACCTCGAGCTGCTGGGTTTTTCTTCACCGAGTGACCGGCAGCGCATGGATGCCGCAAGGGCCCTGCTCGATATCGATGCAACATTCTACCCGACAGTGCACTCTGTCTACGGTTCGTCGCCGTTGCAGATGCATTTCGTGCGCGAGAAAGCGCGCCATACCTCTGTTTCGATACACCTGCTCGAGAGTCCCGAAGAAATCGAATTCCAGCACGACCGTGGCCCGATCGTGGAATTTCTCAAGCGCCTGGGCCAGCATGTGAAGCACCCCGAGCTGCAGGGACGTTCAGCGGTGGAGTACCTCCACTCGGTTGGTATGCTCTCTTTCAAGAAGCTGCTGCTCGTGCACCTGTCTGCAGCGCGCGTCGAAGACATTGACCTGCTGAGCGAATACGTACCACACGCCGCCTGGGTCATCTGTCACCGCTCAAATAAGTATCTGGGTATTGAACGCACCAACTGGGAAACCCTGCGCCATTCACCGCTCAAAATGCTCATCGGCACAGACTCGCTGGCGTCGAACACCGACCTGTCGGTAATGCGCGAAATGAAAGCGATCCTTTCCGAGGGTAAATATTCCGAGCGCGAACTCATGCGCGCTGCAACCTGGGATGCTTACGAATTCCTGGAAATCAAGGACAACCGGGTACCGCACTTCTTGTTCCCGGGCGCACAACCGAATATTCTTTCCATGAGTGCAGCCGGTCGCGCGATACCGCTGGCTGATTTCTAGCGGGCTCCTGAAAAAGGAGCCAGAAGCAGTACATAATGCTGTCAGAACCGGTAGTTAGCAGAAAACTCGCCCGGTCCATGCAATCCGCCCACGCGGTATTCTACTTCACCGGCCACGGGCTGCCTCGGTTTCATGACAATGCCTTCGTCCTGCGAGAGCAGGTGCTGTACGTAGAAGTAGAGCGATAGCACAGCAAAAGCTCCCGAGGTTACCATGAAGGCGGTCGCGTAGTTGCCGCGCGTGTCATATTCACTATTGCGCGCTGCGACGAAATCGCGGTCTTCCTGCGTATAGAGGCTCGTCGCTTTGCCGCTCAACCGGCCGAAAATCTGCTCCTGAGCCGAGTCGCGCCAGACGTAGAACGCGATACCGGCGCCGAAGAACGCGGCGGAAGTCACAAGCGACATGTGGTACCAGGTTTTGTAACCCAGCCCCATAAGCCCGGGTTGCCGGTCAGCAAGAAAGCCGTTCAGGTTCTCGTCAATTTTCAGTGTGCCGTTTTTTTCGTTGAGCGTGACAGAACGGTAAACCTCCCCCTTTTCAGGGTGCAGAAGATGCAGGCGGTAAGTACCTGCAGAAATATTCTCGAGTCGCTTGGGCGTTTTTCCGTAGTAGTCGGCGTCGAGATAAATTTTCGCACCCGGGGGCGCGGTAGTGATATCGATACTACCCCCTGCTGGCGAGGCGTCGAGCGCCAGCAGGCGCTGCACATGTTCACCGGTTTGCGGCTTCAGAGGCTCGCTTTTTGTACGATAGCCGTCGAGCTTGAGAACCAGCTGGTAAGAACCCGGAATCAGGTAAGAGTAATCGAGCGGGGTCTTGCCGAGAAACTGGTCATCAAGGTAAACTGATGCCTGCGGCGGATTGCTCTCGATTCTAAGGGTTGCAAAGTTATCTCCGGTCAGCTTCGCCCTTACCGGATTCACCAGTCGCTGCACCGCAGCCACCAGCTCCTGTTCATCGGCATTGGTCCGCTGCGACTGCAGAAGATCACTGCCCTGGCAGAGACTGATACGTACCTGGACACGGTTTGCTGAGGCGGTAATGGCAGTGAGGAGCGTATAACGGTCATCGCGCAGGCCAGTGCACTCAGCCTCTGGCGACGAGACACGCAATTCGCGCCTGATACGCAATGGCAGTATATCGGGCTTCGGGTAGCGGGAAAGTAACTGTTCGCGCTCACCCTGTGGCAGCGCATCGTGATCTGGCTGAAGCGAATATTCAATGGTGAGTGGGCTTAAGCGCCCGCGCGTGACGGCGCTACGCTGCAGCGTTAACTGGTCGGCAATCAGGTTTTGCACCACCCCTGACAGGTAATTCTTTGCTTCACCGCCGGTTACCGCAGGGCGCAGGATTTCCATCACATACTCTTGCGGCCAGGATACCCGACCGCCGGTTCCCGCGGAGTTCACTTGTGCAGCAAGCGCAACGGGCAACCCGAACAACAAAAGAAGTGCGCGATACTTCATGGCTGTGCAGCCAGGCGCTTGATGGTCTGTATCATCGAGGCGAAACCATTCGCTCGCGACATCGAGAGGTGCTTGGCAAATCCCAGTTTTTCGATGAATGACAGGTTTGCCGCAGCAATTTCGGCGCTACCCGCCCCCGAAAACAATCGGACCAGCAGCGCGATGAGACCGCGTGTGATCGCCGAGTCGCTGTCGGCTTCGAAAAAAACCCGGTCGCCTTCGCGTCGTGCGATGAGCCAGACCTGCGACTGGCAGCCGCGCACCTTGTTCGCCTCAACCTTGTGGGCGTCTTCTAAAGCCGGCAGCTTTTCGCCCAGTTCAATCAGGTACCGGTAACGGTCGGCCCAATCATCAAACATTTCAAAATCCGCGAGTAGTTCTGCCTCGCGGCTCTCTATTTCAGACATGGTTCGTGTTCTTAGGCGGTGGGTCCTTTTTTTGCCAGGGCCTCGAGTACCCGCCGTACCTTAATATTATGTGGATCGAGCTTCTCGGCAAATTCTATGATCATGCGAGACCTGTTGTACAGCCCCTGCAGGTAATAGATATCCGCAAGGTTGATCAGGTTTTTCACCATGTCATGGTCGCGCAGCCTCAGGCGTTCGCCAAAGTCAGCAGCCTTCTTGTAATTCTGCAGCACCTTGTGGCAATACGAGGCAATGTAGAGGAACTCAGAGTCTGCAGGCTTGATGTGTATGTAATCTTCAGCCAGCGCAGCCGCCTTTTCAAACTGCTTGTCTTTCAGGTACGCCTTGATCAGGTCTCGCATAACCTCTGGTTGCGTATCATCGATGCGGAGCGCCTCTTCAAGATCGCCGATGGCAACCTTGAGGTTAGATTCTTTCACCGCGAGACGGGCGCGGTTCAGCAGCTGGATAACATGCTGTGACAGCTGGCCATGGTCATGATGAACATCTTCTTTGTAACCGATACGGAGCAACGAAAGGTCGTCGGTAAGTTCGCCGTAGTTCTCTAGTACATCGCGTATGCGATCGAGCTGGCCTTCAGACTCTTCGACAATCTTCAGGAACTGCTGCTCGTTCTCATTAATAATGCGCGCGCCGTCTTCATCGTAGCCAACGAGCAGATCATCGCGACCGTCGGAGCCTATAATGATAACATCCTTTGGCTCCATCTGCAGAGTCTGCACTTCGATATGGCCACTAACGCCCTGCGTACCGAGTTTGCGCAGCGCCATCTCTTTTTCGATAAAATCGGCCTTACCCTTACGATAGAGCACTGACCAGGGGTGCTCTGCATTGATATAGTAGAGCAGACCGGATTCATCGTCGACAAGGCCCATCACGAGTGAAATCAGCATTGAACCATCGAAAACCTCGAACACGCGATGCAGTTCAACGAACGTGTACTTGAGCCAGTGTTCAGGAAACACGTCCTGCTCTTTGGGTGAAAGTTTCGTGCGTTCGATCACCGACTGGAAGACTGACCCAAGAACCAGGATACCTCCGGCGCCCTGCATCGACTTACCCATCGCATCGGCATTAAGAAAAACCGTGTGTGGCTTATCTTTCAGGGTTATCGTGCTCGTGATCACGGTATCGCCACCGATATCGCGGTGCCATTTGCGGAATTCAAACTTCTTCTTCTGTTCGACGATCACATCAACATTGAGGTTGGGGCTGTTCGCCTTGTTTGAGCCCAGCGGATTCGTCAAAAGACTTGTGAGAAAGTAATCACCGTCCTGCTGTTTTTTGAGCGCGTTAACTTCTTCAAACGCCTTCTGCAACTCAGCGGTTCTCTCTTTTACCTTGTCTTCGAGGGTCTCAGCATATTCCTGTAGCTTCTGCTTGGAGTCTTTGATCGAGTGCACCATGCCGTTGAATGACCGGGAGAGATAGCCAATTTCGTCTTCCACATAGATAGGCAGGGCGACATCGAGATTGCCGTTATTGACCTGGTTCACCCCCGATAGCAGGCTGTTGAGCGGCGTCACGAGCGCCCGGCTGAAGAAGACCGGAAAGCCCACAATGATGATCACGATCGCGGCAAAGATGAGCAGCAGGTACTTGAGCCCCAGCGGGTGAACATACTTGCGGTAATCGAGGTAATCAAAACCGACTTCGACCAGGCGGTTTTTCTTATAATCGATGCCCACGTAAGCTGTGTAGTGTGCGCCGGATTTCTTGTCGGTACGGTAGTGGCGGGCGCCAGGTGGTATAATTTCTTCGGCGTAACGCAGCAGCTTCTTCTTGAGCTCCGCACCGTTGTCTGTCGCGTTCTCTTTCAGGTAAACAAGCATCGCGTCGCTGAAGGTGGCAAACTGGCCACGTGTCTTGCCCAGGAATTTCGTCGCCTTTTCCCGAAACTGGAAGTCGGAAATCTTCTGCAATTTATAACGCTGGTGCACTACCGGACGCTGCAGACTACCGATTTTTTGCAGGATGGCCTGCTTGTTATTTGTGTCTTTTTTCTCTAATAGTGGTAACAGGGCAGCCTTGTAGCCGGCAAATGTCGGCGGCGCAGACTGCAGGATTTTCTCAACGTTATCTTTGAAGGCGATATCTTCGGGCAGGTAAAAAATCTTCATCCAGATATTTGAAAACTCGAAGCCATTAATCTGCTCTTCCGTATCGATTTCTGCGCCGCTGATTGAAGCCATCGATTCGGTCTTCTTCTTTACCAGGTCATAGCCGATAGCGTAGCGCATGGCCTCGGGTTCAAGTCCGGTTTCACGGTAGCGGTTGGCCTGCTCACTTTTTACTCCGTCATAGGCTGTCTCTTTGTCCTGGAACGAAAAATAGCTAATCGCCTGCAGAATGAGCAGGAAGACCACAACACTCACAAGAATAATTTTGGCCATGAAGGTCGTCTTGTCAGCCGTGTTATTCATGTAGATGATGACGATGACAAACGAACCGAGAATCGTCGACATATCAAACACGGTCTGGAATGTCCCGCGGTCCATGCCACCTTCACGGCTCAGGGTATTGAGGTACGCCGGCAGAATGGTAGCCGCAACGATACCCACGATCAGGCCGACCAGCGCCCAGCGGTCACGGCCGGTGACAGCGATAACGCGCCATACACCGATGCCAATCAGAATACCCACATAAACCAAAATCGCGATACTGATAACATAGCTGGCATCATCGGCATCGAAATCGTAGTAGTGTCCTTCAAAATGGTAGACGTATCCCGCATCGTAAGTCTGCACCATAAACCATGCGGCAAACGCGAGAGAAATGACGGTCATCACCCGCGCAAGAATCTTTGCAACGCGCGTATGCACCGGCTCGGGAAATTCAAAAAATATCTGCGTCAGCAGCGTGACTGCAAGCAGAACAAAGCCCACAGTCGTCCAGCGATGGAATGCCGCGAGCGGATGGTAGAATGTGGAAGCGACAACATAACTGGAGACAAAAATGCCGTAGATGAGCAGGGCGCTTGCGACGACCCTGGTGGCACGCGACTTGTCCCTTACCTGGAAAAATACAGCCGCACAGATAAATAGGAATAGAACCGGTATGACTGACCCGACTGTGAAATAGTCCAGGTAGATACTTTGGAAAAAATTCATGGGCAACCATGGTAAACTCCGCCGCGTCTGTCAAGCGGATAGCCTTAAATCGGCTGTTTTTCAACAGGCTGCTAGTACTGCAGGGGCGGCAGGTCGCGCAGTATGTCAGCGCGGGTTTTTACCGGTGGCTTCTCAGCCCGTTTAGCCCGGGTCGCCGATTCACTGCCCGCCTTGGGCAGTATCTCTTCGACGCTCATCATGCGGGTGTATGAGCGCAGCGGATTTTTTGCCCCGGTCGGCATTTCATCGACTTCGGCAGCTGGGCCGCTATAAGTAGTCGATACGCCACCCTGCAGGGCCTCGAGCGAGATGCGCGGCTGCGGCATCTTGTTCTCAGTACTTTCAAAAACATGCTTGGTGAGGAAATCCGGCGGGTTCTCAATCTTGAGCTCCATCAGCTTGACCTTTTCGCCGATCAGGTTATTGATCTGCTGCTCTGCAGCAATCTTCAGCGTGTTCCGGTAAGACCGTGTGCTCTCGATGCCATCGACAAGACCGTGGAGCTCCGCGATCTCTTTGTCGATCTGCTCAACACGTTTGATCAGATGTATCACCTTTACCGGCTGCATAGCGTACGCCGGTAGCGCGTCTTGCCCGGTCAAGTGAAATGGGATTTCATGGCAAACGGTTATGTCACCAGGTCATGGTTCGACAAGCTCACCATGACTCCGGGTCACCCTGAGCATGTCGAAGGGTGACCGCGACCTATGCGCTCGGTACCTTCTCAGCGTGCAGGTTCAAATCTCATTGACCCCCTGTCTCTGACGACAAAGAAAACCTGTGCTATTTACTGAATTGAAGCTCGCCGAGCCCATACAAAAGCGGCTCGCCGAGAAGGGCTACCCGGAGCCCACCCCCATACAGGCCGAAACCATACCGCTGGCCCTCAACAACCGGGACCTTATCGCCTGCGCTAAAACCGGCTCTGGCAAAACCCTCGCTTACCTGCTGCCCATTCTCCAGTACGTTCACGAGAGCGGCCTGAAACAAGCGGACGCCGAGCAGGACGGTGTAAATCCCCCGGTGGCATTGGTGCTTGCTCCGACGCGCGAACTGGTCGTACAGATCGCAGAAGAAGCCGAATTCTTCGCAGCAGCCGCAGGCCTGAAACTCGCGACCATTTACGGTGGCGTGGACCACGACAAGCAGCGCCGTGAACTCAGCTCGGGCGCGCACCTGATCGTCGCAACACCTGGTCGCCTGCTCGACTTCATTCGCGGTGGCGAGGCGAACCTGTCAAAGGTTGTGCGCATCGTGCTCGATGAAGCCGACCGCATGCTCGACATGGGTTTCATCGACGACGTTCGCAAGATTCTCTCAAAGTGCTCACCCAACGAAAACGAAGACCGCCAGTTTTCCCTGTTCTCAGCCACCATTAACTTCAGCGCCCTGTATTCGGTGTGGGAGTTCATGCGTGAACCAGAAGAAATCCTGATCAACCCTGAACTCATCGATCACGCAAATATCGCGCAAGAGATGCTGCACCTCGGTCAGGACGAAAAACTGCCGTACCTGATACAGCTGCTCGAGAACAACAAGCTCGAACCGGTCATCATCTTCACCAACAGCCGGCAGTACGTCGACGTGCTGGTGAAAAACCTCAACCACCACAACATCGCGGCCGCGGGCCTTTCGAGCATGGTGACGCAGAACAAGCGCCTCAAGATTCTCGACGACTTCAAGAACGGTAAGTTCCGTGTTCTCGTCGCGACCGACGTCGCGAGCCGCGGGCTGCACATTGAAGACATACAGCTTGTCGTGAACTACGACATCCCGATGGACCCCGAAACCTATGTGCACCGTATCGGCCGCACGGCGCGCGCGGGTAAAACCGGCAAGGCGATCAGCGTCAGCTCTGAGTTCGACTACGACTCGCTGGCAAAACTCGAACGCTACCTGAAATACAAGATTCCCGTGGCGCAACCCGAAGCGCGTTACCTCGAAAATGTCAGCTTTGTGCGCATCGTGCACGTCGAGCGCCAGGACGGTGCCGACCACGTACGCGGCGGCGATCGTCGCGGTGCACGCGGCGCCGAGCGCGGCGGGCGTGACCGCAAACGCCACGAAGGTGGCCGTGGGCCACGTCGCGAAGAGCGTAGCGGCGGAGAAGCACGGTCTGGCGAAGGCAGAAAACCGCACGCCAAGGGCGCACAGGGCGCACCGCAACACCAGAAACAAAAAGACGGCGCCTATTTTGATGCGCGCCGTGGTCGTGGCGGCAACGAGCAGCGTGGCCGCGATGGCCAGCGCGGCCAGCAGGCTGGCCAGCGCCGCGGGCGCAACGACAACTTTGCAATTGTACCCCGTACTCCGGAAAAAGTTGGCTTTTTTACCCGTATCGGCCGCAGCCTCAAGGCGCTGTTTACCCGTAAGCCGGCAAAGCCACAGATTTCCGAACGCACACGGCGCTTGCTCGAACAGGAAACGCATGGTGGCGGCGATAAGCCGCGCGGCAACAACAAGCGCCGCCGGCGCGGTGGTAATAACCGCAGGGGCGGCGGGCGCGAACGCCAGGGCAACCGCGAGCGACGCTAAACATCTTGCGCGCGCTGAGGAAAAGCCTATACCCGCTTTCCCTCGTCGGCATTGATCTGCTGGCGTATACAGCTGCGTTTGTCTGTGCGGTCAATCTGCGTATCTGGCTCGGGAAAACTTTTCCTGGTATCCCGGATTTTTCGGGCGATGCGATGCGCATGAATGACCTCTACTTCATGCCTGCGCTGCTGCTGGTAATTTTCTTTTACGAAGGCCTTTACCGCCGGCGCATGCCATTTATCGACGAACTGCGGGAGATCACCAAGTCACTGGCGATTCTCACGGTTTTCCTGTTTGCCCTCATTTCTATTGGCAACCTCGCGCACCTCGTCAGCCGGCTCACCATTCTTTTGATGGCGCCGCTGGCTCTGGTGACTATCGGTATCGCGCGCTACTGGGGTAAGCTGCTGCTGCACCGCTTCGGCATTGGCACACAGAAACTGCTGATCATCGGTGAAGTGGCGGCAGCAGTACAAATCAAGGCGGAGCTACTTGCGGAAAAGACGCTCGGCTACCGTTTCGCCGGCTTTATCCCCATCGATCGGCGCGAAGAAAACCTCTGGCATAAACAGCAGGCCGCCGGTCTTACCCGCGCGGGCAGCGCCGACGAGGTTGAGGCTATTCTCGCCCGGAGAGAGGTGGAATGCGTGCTGCTGGCGACGCCTTCGTCGAGCCGCGAAAAAACCAGCGCGCTGGCAGACAAGGTCTACCGCCATGTACACCACGTGCTCATGATACCCGAAATGGGTTCGGGGGCACTGCTCAACTCGGAGCTCTACCACCTGTTCGTCAACCAGATGTTCCTGATCAAGGTGCGCAACAGCCTGACAGAAAGGCCGGCGCGCTTCAGCAAGATGCTGTTCGACATGGTACTGGTCGTTCTATCGCTGCCGGTCATTGCCCCGGTGCTGCTCGTCATTGGTATTATGGTCAGGGCGACTTCGCCGGGCCCCGCGCTCTTTCGCCAGGTACGTATCGGCAAGAACGGCAAAGAGATCCGGGTCTTCAAGTTCCGCAGTATGCACCGCGATGCCGAGGCAAAATTGGCAGAACTACTGGCGAAAGACCCCTCAGCGCGCGCCGAATGGAAAAAAACGCATAAGCTCCGCCATGACCCGCGGGTTACCAAACTGGGTGCATTTCTCAGAAGGACTTCACTGGACGAGCTGCCACAGCTGATCAATGTGCTGTGCGGCGACATGAGCCTCGTCGGGCCGCGCCCGGTTACCGAAACCGAGCTCAAGACGAAATACAAAGGTAAGGCAGACTATTACAAGCTGGTTCGCCCAGGCATCACCGGTCTGTGGCAGATTAGCGGCCGCAGCGACATCAGCTACGAACAGCGCGTCAACATGGACAGCTGGTACGTGTTCAACTGGTCGCTGCACATTGACCTGGTGATACTCTACAAGACCATCTGGGTCGTGCTGGGTCGCCGGGGTGCTTACTAATATGAGAAAAAGACCCCTCCCCGTCCTACGGACACCCCTCCCCTCGTCCAGGGGAGGGGCCAGGGGTGGGGTTAAGTTCTCTTTGGTCATACCCGTCCGCAACGGCGGCGCGCTCTATCACCAGTGCCTCGAATCCATTGCCGCGCAGAGCCTTAAACCCGCAGAGGTGCTGGTTTTTGATACAGAATCAGACGATGGCTCAGCTACGCTGGCCGCCGCGGTACTGAAAAAAATCCCGCTGCGTACCTTCAGTGTTGCGCGCGCACAATTCGACCACGGCGGCACACGCAATAGGGCGCTGAAGACCGCCCGGCATGAATGGGTGTTATTCATGACGCAGGATGCCATCTGCGCCGATACAGAAGCATTTGCGCACCTGCTGGCATCTGCCAGCGCGCAGAATGTTGTGGCTGTTTACGGCCGGCAATTACCGCACAGCGATGCTTCGCCGCTCGCCGCGACCGCGCGGGGTTTCAACTATGGCACTGAACGCGTTGAGCAAAACATGGCGCTGGCACCGAAACTCGGTATCAAAACCTGGTTCTGCTCCAATAGCTTCTGCCTCTGGAACAAACCTGCGCTCGAAAATGCCGGCGGATTCGCCGAGAAGCTGATTCTGGGCGAAGACATGCACGCTGCGGCAAGGCTGGTACAGGCAGGCGGTAAGGTAATTTACGAGCCCACTGCACAGGTGAGGCATTCGCACAATTACTCCGCGGTAGAAGAATTTTGCCGCTATTTTGATACGGGTGTTTTTCACAGCCTGCACCGCGAACTACTCTTCCGCGCGGGCAACCCCTCTAAAGAGGGATTACGTTTTGTTTTGGGCCAGCTCAGGCAACTGGTGAAGTTCCGTGCCTGGCTGTCGGTATTGAGACTGCCCTTTCATGTTGCGGCAAAATTTTTGGGTTACAAGTTAGGGCAGAACTACACGCTGCTCGGCAGGCGCCTGTCAAGGGCGCTCAGTATGCACAAGAATTTCTGGAACTGAAAGGAACACACATGTCGCTATCTGAGAGTACCCTAGCCGGAAGATTCGCCTTCGCCGGCCTTTGCCTGATGGGCATTGGACTCGCCTTTTCGATTTCCATTGCGCAGACTGGCCTCGGTATCACCTTTGTTATTTTCATCGCCACGCTTTTTTCTGCCGGCCGAAAGAGCTTAAGCCTAAAAGGCGCACACTGGCTCAAACTACTCTACCTGTTTTTTGGCGGCTGGGTACTCTGGCGGATTTTCCACGTCATAATTGCGGCGCGGCCGGGTGCAGAACTTTTCGAAGCGCGGGAAGTCTGGCTGATGCTGATTCCCGTATTTATCTGGTTCTATGCCTCGTCGCGCAACAGGCTGCATACGGTGCTCGCGGCATTTGTGCTCGGTGCGGCAGTGTCGTCCGCCTGGGGCATCTGGAACATGCGCAATGAGATCTTCGACATGTGGACGCGTGGCCGGGGCTTAAGCACTATGCACCACCTTAACTATGCGGGCGTCGCAGCCTTTGCCGCGCTGCTGGGACTGGGGCTCAGCTGGTCGTACTACTACAGCGGTAAAAAGTTTCGCGCAGCGCTCATCCTTTTCCTTGCACTGCTCTCTTTTGCCGGGTTATGGCTGACAAAATCAAAGGGTGCGATTGCAGCCTTTGCGGCCGTAGTGCCCCTCTTTATCTACCTGCAGCTGCATAACCGGGTGCACCGCTGGCTCTTCATCGCGCTGGCAGTCGCCGGCGCGGCGTACCTGGTGCCGCGGCTGCCCGAGTCGATTGCCGAACAGTACCGCTTTCCCCCGCCCGAAGTGCACGCAGGGTCGCAGGCAGAACGCCGCGACCTGTGGCAGACAGGCCTCGCCATGATCCACGACAACCCCTGGGTAGGTTACGGCGAACGCGGTTACAACGAGGCTTACCCCCGCTACCAGCTACCGGGGGCAACCGGCGTCGCGCAGTGGGACGAGAAGTCGCGCGAAGCCTCGCACATGCACAACGACTTTATCAACACCGCGGTGCTCTATGGGGCCATTGGGCTTTTACTGCAGCTGGGCTACTACTTCCTCGGCTTCTTTGCTTACCTGAGGGAGAGATTCCACATTCGGCGGCAGAGCGACCGCCCGCTGGCCGCAGCCGGGGCGAGCTCTTTGGTCCTCATGGCACTGATGGGCGTAACCCAGTGCCATTTCACTTCAGAGATTGTCCAGATGTCGTTCTGGGTGGCACTCGGCAGCCTGTTTGTACTGCTCGATAGCGACCGATCGGGTAGGGGCGAAGAAACCTGATTTTTTGGGTCCGGTTTTTGATTGACTACACGTCAATGAAGGCCGTTCTCCCATACGCTGTTTACTAAATAGCGAATATAAAATGTTTAATATTGAGGAAAATGTCGTTTATCCGATGCATGGCGTCGGCAAGATAGTAGAAATCGCTACCAAGACGATTCTCAACAAGAAGAAAAAGTATTACGTCGTTGAGCTCATTAATACCAAAATGCGGGTCATGGTACCCGTAGACAATGCCGAGACCATTGGCCTCAGGCATATTATGGATAAGAAGCAGATCCCCAAGATCGCTAAACTACTGCAGGAAGAGTACGTCGAACAAGAAGAAGACTGGAAAATCCGTTACCAGAACAACCTGACCAAGGTGAAGTCTGGCTCTATCACGGCTGTGGCCGAAGTTTGCCGCAACCTCTACAAGCGAGCCCGCGATAAAGAGCTCTCGGTGATGGAGCGTAAGCTGTACGAGTCTGCTTATTCCCTGATGATCAACGAAGTGGCGCTGGCCAAAGGTATTTCCGCCGAAGATGCCAGCAATATGATTTCCGATATCTTGTCGAAATAGCTCCTCGGTGAACCTAAGACTGGTGCATTAAGATGCCACCAGTTTTAGCGACTCAATAGGAGGATCAATGAAAAACTCCCAGAATAATTCCGGAGCCACCACAAATGCGCTCCCTTGGGTGCTTGGCGCCCTGGCAGGCATGGTAGCCGCCGGAGCCCTGCACCCGTACCTGAAAGATGCAGCAGCAGCGGTAGCTTACGGTATCGCAGCTCTGCTGACGGTTGCCAGCTCAGCCGCCTTCGGCTTGCTGTGGCCGCAGCCGCCCAAACAACCTGCAGTGCAGAGCGTACCAGTGACCGGAGGCAACGGTCGCGCTGAAAAAGCGCAGGCTGCAGACGACAAACCAGCAGCCGTAGTTGAATCGAAGACGAAGATTCTCGACACCTCGATCATCATCGACGGGCGTATTATCGACATCGCAGCGACGGGCTTTCTTGAGCCGCCTTTCCTGGTGCCGAACTTCGTACTGCGTGAGATCCAGCTGATCTCCGATTCGCCCGACGCTATCAAACGCAACCGCGGCCGTCGCGGTCTGGACATGCTGAACCAGCTACAGAAGCGCAGTGACCTTGAAGTCAAGATCTCGTACAAGGACTATACCGAAACACGCGAAGTCGACCAGAAGCTTATTCGCCTGGCGAAAGAAACCGGCGGTTACCTGGTCACCAACGACTTCAACCTGAACAAGGTTGCAGAACTGCAGGGTGTACGCGTGCTCAACATGAACAACCTCGCGAACGCGCTCAAGCCTGTCGTACTGCCGGGTGAAGAACTCGACCTGCAGGTCGTGAAAGAAGGCAAAGACGAGAACCAGGGTATTGCGTACCTCGAAGACGGCACAATGGTCGTGGTCGAAGGCGGCGGCAAGCTGATCGGCAAAAAAGTCAAAATCAACGTTACCTCAGTCATCCAGACCAATGCCGGCAAGATGGTCTTTACCAAACTGGCACAAAAATGATGCGCCGTAGGGGTAGGTTTAAACCTACCCCTACGGCGTGGTAACATGAACGCATTGCTTTTACTCATGGGAGGGTCGGGCCAGCGTTTCGGCGCGGCCACACCCAAACAGTTTATTGAAGCACATTTTGAGGGTGAATCCCGCCCCATCTTTGAAATCACGGCACGCAAGCTGCTGCGCGCACTGCCATTAGACATTATTGTCTTTGTTTCACCCAAGAATACCGCAGGCTCAGCTGTGGTGAATCCCGTCATTGATAAACTCAAAGAGGATTTTCCCGGGCGCAAATTGAAGTACGCAGCCGCCGGGGCAACCCGCTTCGGCAGTTTTTTGTCAGGCCTATCCGCCGCGGAAAAATTCACCGGCATCGAGCGTATGCTCGTACACGATGCGAACAGGCCTTACCTCAGTGCGAACTTTCTGCAGAGGGTGAGCTCCCACTTAGGCTACCTCTCAGCCGACACACCGGCCTTTATACCCGTTGCGCCGGTCGTCGACTCGATTGTGCGGCTCGACGGCAAGAATGTCGTTAATTACGAGAACCGCCAGGAGCTGCGGCGTGTGCAGACACCGCAACTGCTGCACTACCCCACTTTTATCGCCGCGCAGTCGGCGGCGCTGGGCCGTGGCCAGATGGAGCTCGACTTCACAGACGAAGGTTCGGTTTGCCTGTCGCTCGGCCTGCGAGTCGGCAGCTTCGAGGGTGATACCGAAAACCTGAAAATTACCTTCCCCGAAGACCTTAAACCAGATAAACTTTAATTCTCCGCCTGTCTCTGCGTGGCAGATTTGCCCATGAAATCGATTCTGTCAGGTCTGGCAGCCCTACCGATAGTCTTGCTGCTGGCAAATGCCGGTACGCAGGCGCAGACAGGAGTCTCTGTGACTCCGGACAACGAAGCGCAGATACTGAATCTCGGCGTCATCAATACTCCTTACAGCGAATATACACCCTTTATCACGGCAGACGAACGCTACCTGTTCTTCCAATCGAACCGTCCCGACGGCGTGAATAATTCGGGAGATTTCGATCTCTGGTACACGGAAAACCAGGTAACCGAAGGAGTTCCGAAGTTCAAAGCGCCTGCCAACGTCGGCCTGCCGGTGAACTCAGCTTACTTTGACGGGCATCCGACATTGCGCCGTCTACCTTCGGGGGAGTACGAAATGTACTTTGCCTCTTTTGCCGAAGAAGGCCGACCTGGCCCCCAACTGACAAACCTCTATTACACTATCTTCAAAGACGGCAAATGGACACAGCCAATGCCCGTCGTTGAGGTCAATACTGACTTTCACGACCGTATGCCGTCTATCTCTCAGGATGGCCGTTACCTCGTCTTCAGCTCTGACCGTCCCGGTGGGTTTGGCCGTGACGATATCTGGCTCTCTGAATACGATTTTGCAGCAAAACGCTGGGGCAAGCCGCGCAATGCAGGGCGCACCATCAATACTCCTGCCTCGGAAGTTACTCCTGCCATCCACTCTGACAATATCACACTGTATTTTTCTTCAGACCGTGCAGGTGGTGTCGGCGGTTACGACATCTACGTCACACAGATGCTGCAGAACCTGCCTTCGGCGAGCATGACAAACGAGGGCGAATCGATGTGGAAGCGCCCGGTGAACCTGGGCAAACCGTATAACTCGACCTTTGACGACGAGTACCCCACGGTTATTCGTAACGGTAACTACATGTACTTTGCGTCCAACCGCGAAAATGGGCAGGGGAGCTTCGACGTTTACCGTGGCAAGGTACCTGAGTTTGCCAAACCCGAAGTGGTCGTGACGCTCAAAGGTCGCGTCAAAGAGAAATTCAGCGACAAGGGAATTGAAGCAAATATTCGCATAACCGACCTCGACGGCGAGAAGAATTTTTCCACCAACCAGCCCGAAGGTCTCTATAGTGCCGACCTGATCAACAAGAAACAGTACAAGCTGACGGTGACGGCACCGGGCTACCAGCCGATCGAATACATCGCCGACTTGCGCGAAATCCATACGCCTTTAACGATCCAGAAAGATTTTGAAATGGAGCGCGTGCTTACGCTGCCGAAAGACGTGGTTCTGCGCATCACTTTTGAAAACGAGAGCGGCAAGGTGCTGAAACCCGCCGCAACCTACCGGCTGCCACCAGAAGTACAGGATGATTCGATACTGCCTTTCAAAGGTAGCTCAGCACAGCTAAAAGTTGCCGCGATGTCGCGGTACAACAAGCCCGCAGAAGCCCTGGCGGCACTGGACGCAATGCGGCTTTCGGTCAAGGCATCGCTGAAAGGCTACGAAGACCTCGCCGAAGAACGCCCGATGGCCCAACTGCTGCGCGGCAACAACGGCGAGCTTAAGGGCACCATCGACGTGAAGTTTGTCATGAAGGGCAAACAGGAAGGCGTCGAGGTAATACCAACCAAAGGACCCGGCGGGCTTGAAGCAATCGTCTACTTCTCAACCAACGTCTCAAACCGTCTCAATAATGAGAAGGCTTCGGGTCTCAAGAACGTCGTCGACCTCTGGAACAAACAGCCGCACAAGTACGTTTACGTTTACGGGCATGCGGACAGCCGCGGGACATCGGCTCACAACATGAAACTCTCAAAAGCGCGGGCCGAGTTTGTAAAACGCCGCCTGGTAGAATACGGTATTCCGAGCGAGATGATTATCACGCGAGCCTTCGGTGAAACCCGTCCGGTCAGTAAAGACGAAAGCACGCTCGAGGGGCGGCGCAAGAACCGCCGCGCCGAGATCTACTTCGATGCAACCAAGCGCAAGGACGAAGGCGAACCCACCGATTCCGAAGCAGTAAAAGAGGCTCCGAAACCTGCGGTGAAGAAGCCAGTGAAGAAAAAGAAGACGAAGCCGCTGCCACCCGAAGAGGTTGAACCATCGGTAAAAGTTAAACCAGTGAAGAAAGCTGCCGAAGAAAGCGCAAAAACGGAAACAGCCGCACCTTCAAAACCCGAAAGTGCAACCTTCACGGCACCGGCGACAGACAAACCCGCAAGTGATCCCGGAACTCCACCGAACACCGAGCTCCGCATTAAGTAGTACGGGCCATGACCAGCAACGAAACTGACGACCGCCGCCGCAGCGGAGAGCGGGCGGAGCACCTGCGCGACGTCGACGCACTTATCAAAGAAGAATTTTCGCTCGTGACACAGCACATGGTCATGTCCGAGCATTTGAATCCGAATCACCATATCTTCGGTGGCCAGCTGCTGGCCTGGCTCGATACCGATGTCTACCTGCACTGCACGAACCGCCTGCGTTACAAGTCAATGGTCACCGTGAGCATGAACAACGTGTACTTCAAGGCCCCCGGCTACCTCGGCGACATCATACAGATCTACGCGCGCATCAAAGAGGTGCGCCGCAGCAGCGTGACGGCTGAGGGCAAGGCCGTGGCCTACGATCCGGAGAAACAGACCTCGCGCGAGATCATCGCCTGCGAAGTAACTTACGTGGCCGTAGGGCCGAATGGAAGGCCGGTGCGTCTTTTCGAACGCTAACGTATCTTACTTCTTCTCTGACAAGACCGCGAGCAAGCCGGGTACAGTTTCCCCTGCAGGGAGTTTCTGGTGAATCTTCTCCAGGATGCCCGCGAGCAAAATTTTGCCGCTGCGGGCAGAACCGAGTTTCGAGAGTACTTCTGCGAAATCTGCTCCCGAAAGTTCCATGGCGCTGAAAGCGTCATGCGAAACCATCACGAGGTGACTGCCCGGAGTCAGGCGATGCTCCGCGACACCGGTATATTCAGAACCGAAACGCGTACTGCCCAAGGTGATCTCGTTGCATGAACCTTCACCGGTCACTTCAAACAGGTGCACTCCACCGGCGCGGTAGATATCCATCGAGCGCGCCGCTTCGTCGAGACGGCCGAAGAAAATCCCCGGCACGAGCTCGCTGTGCGCAAAGAACGCGCTCCACAGGTTGCGGGCGAGGTCATCGGCTGAAAGATTGGCCTTTGCCAGCGCCCAGAAACGCTCTTGCAGGCGGTGTTTCACGACCAGTGCATCAATCTGGTCTGACTCGGTCACGCCAATGAGTACATCGACATGGCCCTGGTCCTGGGCACCCGAGATGAATTCGTGCGTTTCGGCGCGCGGCCGGCGTGGGTATACAGCGAGTTCATACTGCTGCATACGGGGAAAGGGCTTCTCGAACAATTTGTTCTGCAGCAGCTGGGCAGTATTGTCTGCGGTTACCGCTGCCTGGGGAGCGACTTCTGTGCGCGTTTGCCGAATGCGTTCGTCAACAGTATGCAGTAGTGCATCCACTTCCTGGTACTGCGCGTCGATGCTCTCTGGCCGCAGCGAGTCGACATCGAGACCGCGCACGATCTGTGCCAGAGACTGCGCGAGCGAATGGCCATAATGATAGACAAAGAGCGTATTGATGCCCGCAGCAAGCAGGCAGAGTATAAAGAAAGAAGCGGCAAGCGTCAGTAGCTTGGGTTTCTGGGCAACCAGCCCCAAAAGAACCGCAGTGTTATCCTGGGCGTAGGCAATGTAGTTCACATTGCCTACAGTATAAAACGGACTTGCAGGTTTGCCCCGCCGGTACTTCAGAATATCCTGCAGAAGCTTGTTCTGCTCCTCGACCTCGGGCAGCTTGAGTTTTGTATCAGTTGCGTAACGCCCCAGTGCAGTGGCCAGACCCTCATCACTGTGAGCGACGAGCTTCCACTTGTCGGAATAGACGGCGATAGAGTCGCTGAACCCTGCATTCTGCAGGTTACGGATGTAGGTCATGGAATTCACGCTTTCACGCGAATTGCCTACCGCTTTCAGTATAACCTCCGCACTTTTGGCTTTTTGGTCGAGCTGCTGGTTCGCCAGGCGTGAAAACAGTGAGACCGAAAGGACGAAATAAATCGCGGAAAAAAGGGCGCCCACGGCCAGCATGATGAGCCCGAGGGTCATGGTTAACCTGACTGCCAACGCTGGTTTAGGTCTCGTATTCAGGGCGGAAAAAGACATACGTACCTATAGCATCGGCAGACGCGCCGTCAAATTTGAACCAATTGATACCCCTGACCTGCGGCGGGCCTATAAACCGGCAACCACCCTCCTTAATCATTTACAGGGCGTCAAAAAGCCCCGTTCTGCACCATGGCGAACAAGTACGTTTACTTCTTTTCTGCAGCCCGCACCGAAGGTGGCGCAGGGGACAAAAAGCTCCTCGGCGGCAAGGGCGCCAACCTTGCGGAGATGACCACCCTCGGAATCCCTGTCCCCCCGGGTTTTACCATCTCGACAGAGGTCTGTACGTACTACTATGCGCACGGCAAGCAATACCCTGCTGACCTGCAGGGGCAGATCGACCAGGGAATCGCCGAACTCGAAACCGCCATTGGCAAGAAATTCGGCGACCAAAAGAACCCCCTGCTGGTCTCTGTGCGCTCCGGTGCCCCCGTGTCGATGCCCGGCATGATGGATACCATCCTCAACCTCGGCCTCAATGACGAAACCGTGGCCGGTTTGATCGCCAGCACCGGTAACGATCGCTTTGCGTACGACAGCTACCGCCGGTTCATACAGATGTACGGTAACGTGGTGATGGGCATGAAGCACCATGACTTCGAGCACATACTCGACGGCCTCAAGAAGGCTAAGGGTGTAAAAGAGGACCTGGCGCTCGGCGCTGAAGATCTCAAGAACCTCATCGTGCAGTACAAGGCCGAGGTAAAAAAAGTCACGGGCAAAGATTTTCCCCAGTCGCCCAAAGAGCAGCTGATGGGCGCCATCGACGCCGTCTTCGCTTCATGGATGAACGACCGCGCCATTATCTACCGCAAGCTCAACAATATCTCCGAGGCGCTCGGCACTGCAGTCAACGTGCAGTCGATGGTCTTCGGCAACATGGGTGACGACTGCGGTACGGGCGTTGCCTTTACGCGTAACCCGGCCAACGGCGAGCGCAAGTTCTTTGGGGAGTTCCTGATGAACGCACAGGGTGAAGACGTGGTTGCAGGCATACGCACTCCCCTCTCGATCGAAAAGCTCGGGGAAAAAATGCCTGAAGCGCTCAAAGAACTACTCAGCTATGCGGATAAACTCGAGCACCACTACAAGGACATGCAGGATATCGAGTTTACCATCGAAAGGTCAAAACTGTATATGCTGCAGACTCGCTCGGGCAAGCGCACTGCATTCGCCGCAATACGTACCGCGGTCGAGATGGTAGACGAAGGCCTCATCGACGAAAAAACGGCACTCAAGCGCATCGATGCGAGCACGCTGCCCTCGCTGCTCGCCAAGATCTTCGACGAGAAAGAAAAGAAAGAAGTGCTCGCTAAGGGGCTGGTTGTTGCCTCGGGTCTGCCCGCGGGTCCTGGCGCTGCGAGCGGTCACATTGCACTGACAGCCGAAAAAGCAGTTGAGATGGAGAAAAAAGGCGTAAAATCGATCCTGGTGCGGGTTGAAACTTCACCCGAAGACATCTCGGGCATGCACAGCTCTGAAGGTATCCTGACAGCACGCGGCGGTATGACCTCGCATGCCGCGGTGGTCGCGCGCGGCATGAACAAGCCATGTATTGTTGGCTGCAGTGCCCTCGAAGTCGATTACAAGACAGGCACCATAGAATTCAACGCCGGTACTGACAAAGAAGTCAAACTCAAAGAAGGTGACCACATCTCGATCGATGGTTTTACCGGGCAGGTTCTCAATGCTGCTCTCAAGACCATTCCAAGCGAACTCGAACAGGTTTTTGTCAGTAAGACGATGCCGGTGGAAAAATCGGTTCTAGCGCAACAGTACGCGCGCATCATGCAGTGGGCAGACAAATACAGCCGCCTCAAGGTGCGCACGAACGCCGATACACCTGAAGATGCGGCCGTGGCACGCAGTTACGGCGCGCAGGGCATTGGCCTTTGCCGTACCGAGCATATGTTCTTCGCCGAAGAGCGTATCGCTGCGATGCGTGAAATGATTCTCTCTTCAACTCTCGAAGAGCGCGAAAAGGCGCTGGCAAAACTGCTGCCTTACCAGCGCGCCGACTTCAAGGGTATCTTTGCTGCCATGGAAGGTTTACCCGTCACCGTGCGCCTGCTCGACCCACCACTGCATGAATTCCTGCCTCACGAAGAAGCGCAGATCGAAGAGCTGGCGAAGGCTTTTGGCAAATCGATACAGTATGTGCACAAGAAGATCGGCGACCTCAAAGAGTTTAACCCGATGCTCGGCCACCGTGGCTGCCGCCTCGGCGTGACGTACCCCGAAATCACCGCGATGCAGACGCGCGCGATTATCGAAGCAGCAGCTGAACTAATAAAAGAAGGCAAGAAGGTCTATCCTGAAATTATGGTGCCGCTGGTCGGCCACCACAAAGAGCTCGCGAACCAGGCAAAAGTGATCCGCGAAATTGCCGACAAAGTACAGAAAGAGAAAGGTGTGACAGTTGAGTACAGCCTGGGCACCATGATCGAAGTGCCGCGCGCCGCGGTGACCGCAGATGAAATTGCCGAACATGCGCAGTTTTTCAGCTTTGGCACCAATGACCTGACGCAGATGACTTCGGGCTTCTCGCGCGACGATTCAGAAGCCTTCCTGCCTTACTACATTGAGAAAGGCATCTACCCGCAGAACCCGTTCCAGGTACTCGATGCCGGCGGCGTGGGAAAACTGATTGAAATTGCGATCGAAAAGGGCCGCAGCGTGAACGCGAAAATCAAGCTCGGTGTCTGCGGCGAACACGGGGGAGATCCCGCTTCGATCGGTTTCTGCCACCGCGTGGGTCTCGAGTACGTATCGTGCTCGCCCTACCGGGTGCCGATCGCGCGCCTGGCTGCGGCGCAGGCTGCCCTGGCCTGAAGCGCAGCCTGACTAAACACAAAGGTTACTGCGTGCAGTAATCTTTGTGGATCTTTGAAACGCGGTTGTGGTATGCCCAGACGGCCGAACGGAAGCGTGGCCAGTTGCGGCCTTTCAGCCCCTGGTCCATCGTCTTTGCCAGCTTGACCATTTGTTGGTCGCCTCCCGCCTGCAGCAGCGCTGCAACAAACTCCTGGTATGATTTTACGTCATCGCGCTGGCGCCTGAAATCGAGTTTGACGGGCATAGAGTCTTTCACGCTCACGAGCGCTGCCTCAAACTCACTAAGGGACTTACACTCCTCTTCGCGCTCTGAAGTGGTTTCTTCGTGGGCCTGTTGCGGCGCCTGCGTCACCTCTGCCTGCGGCTGCTGAACCGCGGCACCCTTGACCAGCTCGTATTGCGGGTCCTGCGTCTTCTGCTGCGGGCTACCAATGTAGATTTGACGTGTTGCCATCTGCATGATGTAGTCCCACTTGGGGTCGGCCTTTTTTACTTCGGCACGGACAATCGAAAGAAAACGGCTGGTAAAGGCGCCGCCCACCGCATCCTGCCCAAAAGACATCTGGCCCACGGTCGAGCCCGACGCATAGATGCGGCCGGAGAATTCGACGAACAGCTTACGCCACGCTTCGTCCGAGTCTTCAAGCATGGCCCGCGAATTAATACCTGCTTGTGGCATATCGATGAAGTTGTTGCACGAATCGCTAATCGCCAGCAACATGCGGGGATTTTTGGCATTTATGGTATCGATGACCCACTGGAAATCTACGCCCTTCTGGCCCGCATCGGGAATATAGAGCAGCGGCCAGCGAGTCTTAACCTTCTGTGTCCGGAAACCGTGCCCCGAGTAATAGAAAATAACGGCATCTTCTTTATCTGCCTTGAGGCTGTTCACGGCGTTGGTGATATTTTTGGATTTGAGATCGCCGCCCTTGATAGTCTTCATGTCGAGCGTAAGCCCGGTGCGGCTGGCGACCTGGCGCGCGAAAGCCTCGAAATTTGCCACATCGGTCACGACAGACTTGCCGATTGACCGGTCATTCGTATCGCCGACAATAAGGACGCGCAGCGATGCCGCAGAAAGCGGCGCCAGCAGAACTGTGGCTGCAGAGAAAATACCCGCAAAAACAATCAACCGTCTCATTGACCGATACCCTCTTCTTTCAAGCCCGCCAGGCGTGCATCATCGGGAAAAAGCTCGCGGGCGAGCTGCAGAATTTCACGGCGTTTCGCGTCGAAATCCTCAAGGTTACCCTGCGCTCCACCACGCCCGAAACTCACCTCGTTGCACGTAAAACAGAACAGCGCATGCGCCTGCTTGCCAGACTTCTCAAAGATGAAACCGATATAAGGCACAAACATGCAGCGCTTCGAGTGTTTAAAATCATAGGTATTCGCGTCAAAAATAACTGCCTGCAGCTTCTTGATTTGCTCGGGCGAGAGCAGTTTGCCCTTGCGCTTGATTACATACCCTTCAAGGTTTTCTTTTTTGGCGCCAGAATCCTGTTCTGAATTCACCAGCACGGGAACAACCCGCTGCGGGTCGGCGTAGATATCCCTGCCGCCAAGAAGTTTGTCCACCTGCTCGTCGATCTGTCCCGTAAACACTGATCCCTCCCACGTCTGGCTCTGGCCCGATTTACAGCCTGCTGCAAAAAGCAAAAGCATAAACGCACTCAAATAGCTGATAATTTTCATGGCGCATAAAACACCAGTTACCTCTGTGGTCAAGGTATTGTTTCTCTGGTAGCTCGTAAAAAATGGCCAGAGGAGGTGATGGTTCTAGCGCCAGTATTGATTCAGCAGTGCGCAAAACTGCTCGAACTCACTTTCGGAGCGCGGTGCTGCAGGCAGGTTACCCCAGACAGGCTTCGGCCAGGCCAAATCGTTACTGAAACGCGCGATGACGTGCACGTGCAGCTGCGGCACCATGTTACCCAGCGCAGCCACATTGAGCTTGTCGGGTTTAAATGCCATCTTCAACACCTGCGATACTTCAGCGATCTCGCGGACCAGTTGCTGTTGCTGCCTTTCGGTGAGGTCGATCAGTTCACGCGCATCATCAACACGCGGGACAAGAATCAACCAGGGCAGCGACGCGTTATCCATGACGCGTACGGCAGATAATTCAAGGTCGCGAAAGGGCGCCGTGTCGGCTTCGAGCTGGGGATGCAGAGAAAAACTGCCAGGCATCAGGCGTATTGTGCAAGGTCTAAAAACTGCTCGAGCCGAATTGCCCAGGTCGTAATTTCGCCAGGCGGGGCGTGGCCGTACGCGCACCAGGCAAAGTCGCAGTCAATCGCCTGCGCAGCTTCGAGATCGCTGAGGCGGTCTCCCACCATGACGACCGAACGCGGCTCGATACCGAGCGAAACGTAATGGCGCATGATATCGCTCTTGGTGAAAATTTTCTGCCCGTCAATATAGGTGGGATGTATCACGTGCTGCAGCACCTTGCAGTAAGCCAGAATGGCCTCAATGTACGGACGCCGGCCGTTCGAAGCGACCAAAATCTTTCCGCCGCGCTGTACAATCGCCTCAATCGTTTCTGTCACGGCAGGATAGTACTCCCCGCCGCCGGCAGCAATCTTTTCGCATAGCAGCCGCAGCACTGAATCAGAGAGAAAATCGCGGTCCCTTTCGTCGAGCTGTGGGAAAAGGTTCTGGAAGATTTTCTTCACCGGTTTGCCAATTTCGAGCATGATACGCTCGTGCCCCGGTGTTTCGAGCGTGGTATTGCGCTCCTGGCAGAAAAGCTCAATCGATTCTTTATAGACCGGGTAGATGATATGTTCGGAGGAAAAAATGGTGCCGTCGATATCTAGCGCAAAGTACTGGTATTTCATAGTCTTGTCAGTGCCTGTATTGCAGCGGCACTTCGATGGCATAACCGACATTCTGGCCATTGACCACGTGCGGCGGGCACTTCTTTGAGCCGAACGCGCGGTTGCCTGCCTGTATAAAGAGCTTACGCAACATCGGCAGCATGTCTTCGGCCGGCTCTTCAGGAAATTCGACAGAAGTTGTCTTGACCGAGCGCACGTTGCCATACTTGTCGACGACCAGGCGCACGTTGACGGTGGCCGTCTTTACATACGGCTTTGCTTCGGTGGGAAAATTCGCCGACACGCACTTAGCGACATTGGGAATCTCGTCGCTGCCACTCAGGTTAACGGGCGGTGCAGTATCGACTTCGGCCGGTGCCGCAGCAGGCGCCGGAGCGGCTTCCGTTACGGGAACCTCAGCCGGTGCCGTTTCTTTTGCCGCCGGCTTTTTACGCAGCTTATTCTTCAATGCGGGCAGAAATCCCCCCTCATTGGCCTGGCCTACTTCGGCAGGTGCACATGGTTTCAAAAACAGGAAAATGAGCGCTGCGACAACAGCAAGCAGTGAGACGATGAGCAGATTGCGCTTGGTCATTGCAGGGTGTTTCAGAGCGGTCGGCTAGTTGTAAAGCTCATAACTCAGCGGAACTTCGAGCCGGTAGCCCGTAGCAACGCCAGCAGCATAATAAACCGGGCAGCGGCGTCCCTGCAGAGAAGTGCGTGCCGCCTGCATGAACAGCTTCTTCATGCGCTCTTTCAGCTCGGGTGGCAGGTTCTTCTTGAAGCTGACATAAAGAGGTTTTGCGTCGCGCACGAGCCCCGTCTTGTCGACCAGGATGTTTACCAGCACAAGGGCTTCTTCTACGTAAGCTTTCGCCTCGGGAGGAAAATTGCGTACCGCGCAGCGTGCAATGTTGGGTCCGCTGCCGCCTGATCCGCCGCCTTCGACATCGAGGTCAACGACACCCTCGCCGTCGATCGAGCCACCCGCTTCATTGGCAGGCACAACGGTCGCATCTGCCCTCTTCTCTTTGACGAACTGGTTACCGAAAACCTCGTCGACCTCGATCACGGGCGCGCGCCGTGCCCGGGGTTTGAACTCGCCCAGGTCAATCGACATCGTCGAGAAAGGAATCTCGCGCGCTTCGCCCTGCCAGCTCACCGCAATATACGTGATGAGTTCGGCCGCCAGCACGATACCCATGGCGATATAGAGGTATTTCTTCTTGCGCGCGTCGCGCTGCGGTGTGAACGAGTTATGCAGGCCGGCATAGACCTGACGCCCATCGGAAAGTATAATGCCGCCGATGTCTCCCACATCACCACGGCAGGAGGGCAAATCAGGCGGACAAGATTTTTGGCCCTGCTGGTGTGAACAGAATCCGGATACCGGTGAAGAACTACTGCCGGTTACTCAGGACCCGCTTTCCCGGCGGGCAAGTCGTGCACTCGGCATAGATGGTCAGGTGGTGCTTGCGCATGCGAAAACCATTTTTGAGGGTTATCTTTTCTTTAAGTGTCTCGAGGCTCGAATCGGCAAACTCAATAATCTTGCCGCAATCCATGCAGACGATGTGGTCGTGGTGCTCGTGACCCGGTGTATGCTCGTAGAACTTGTAGTCTTTGCCAAAGTCGTGTTCTTCGATCAGCTTGAGATCGAGCAGCATCTGGATAACCCGGTACGCCGTGGCCTGTGAAACCTTTTTGCCCTTGGAGCGAAAACTCGCGATCAGTTCTTCGACAGTAAAGTGCTCGTGGGTACGAAACACCCACTCGGCAATTTCGTCGCGCTGCGGGGTGGATTTATACTGGTGCTGGAGCATGCGCTCTTTCAGCAGAGCCATCTCGCGTGAAACATTGCCCGCGGGCTTTTCCATAGGTGGTGTAAGAATACCCATACAAAACTGCTTCGTCAAGCTTTATCGAATAGTCTCCATTTGGCTGACAAAATACCCGTGCAGTGATTCCGGCAAAAGAGATTGCTTTCTGACGACTGCTTGGACTGCTGTCCCATGATTCGACTGCCACAACGCCCATTGAACCGTTCGATGTTTTTCGCCGCCTGCATTGGCGTTATTTATGGCGTGGCAGCGCAGTTTCTTGCACGCACGATCAAAACGCCGGGCCCCTACGATAAACCAGGTGCCTCGGCGTTCATGGTAATGTCGATGGCCTATGTTTTTTTCCTGCCGGCTGTCATCGGTATGGTCCACGTCTGGATGCGCAGCCGCGAAGAAGCCATCTCTTACGCCAAAGCAATCGCAGAACCTCTTTTGCCGGCAATCCTGTGCCTGGGTATTTCGATGCTCATCGGCTGGGAAGGCACGATCTGCCTGATCATGGCAATACCTGTTATGTTACCACTTGCAATGGCCGGCGGGCTGGCAATGCGTATTATCCTCCACCTGAAGAACAGGAACCTGGTCTTTGCCGCATTCACCATCATGCCACTGCCGCTGGCTATGGCCGAGCAGCTGGTACCACTGCCACAGGAAATGCAGGTCGTGAGAAACTCCATTGTGATCGAAGCCCCGGCCGAAGTAATCTGGCGCAAAATAGTGCGGGTCGAAAAAATTACCGAACCACAGGACAGTCCTTTTTTCAGCATGGGATTTCCTAAACCGATAGAAGCTGTGCTCTCAGGCGACGGTGTCGGTCAGACGCGGCTGGCAACGTTCGAACGGGGTCTGCAGTTCGTCGAGAAGGTGACTGACTGGAAGGCGAATGAGAAACTCGGCTTTAGCATCGAGGCAGATCCGAAGGCGACCCCGCTGACGACTCTCGACGAGCACGTCACCGTCGGGGGCGCCTTCTTCGACGTACTCTCGGGTACTTACGAAATCCACCGGCTAAATGCCAGGGAATGCGAACTGGTACTCTACAGCCAGCACCGCATTTCAACCCATTTTAATTTTTACGCGCGTCTCTGGAGCCGCTACCTGATGAGCGAGATACAGTGGAACATACTGCAGGTCATCAAGCAGCGCGCGGAAAAAGAAAAAGCCTGACCGGGCGGATACATCTTTACGCATTCTCGGCCTGCATAGAAAGGCCGTCATGAGCCTTTCAGGTACCAGTGCCGATGTAGTGCGCTTACGCGCCGTGCAGAAGTCATACCCGCTCGGCGAATACGAGGTGCACGCGCTACGCGGTGTCGATCTCAACATTTCTGAAGGCGAATTCACCGTTATTATGGGGCCCTCTGGTTCGGGCAAGAGTACGCTGCTGAACCTGCTGGGCTGCATCGACCTGCCAACGACGGGTGAAGTCGAAATCTGCGGGCACAACACGACGCAGAAGCGCGAAAAAGAACTCGCAGACATTCGCCGCAACAACATCGGCTTCATCTTCCAGGCGTTTAACCTGATCCCCGTGCTTTCGGTCTACGAAAACGTGGAGTACGCGCTGATACTCAAAAAGGTGCCCGAAGCCGACCGGCCGGCGCTCGTCGACGAGATCATCGAACAGGTGGGCCTCACTGCGCACAAACACCACCGGCCCAACCAGCTTTCGGGGGGGCAAAGACAGCGCGTCGCGATTGCCCGCGCGCTCGTGACGAACCCGCGGCTGGTGCTGGCCGATGAACCAACCGCCAACCTCGATTCAGCTACGGGCAAATCGATTCTCGAACTCATGCGGCGCATGAATGAAATGCATAAGACCACGTTTGTGTTCGCGACGCACGACCCCGACGTGCTCTCGTTCGCGAGACGGCAGATACGCATACACGACGGTAAGATCGAAAGCGACAAGGGTGCGGCAAAAACCGCCGCTACAAAAAGAGGTAAACGCAAATGAGTAAGCTGCGAATCCCCACCGACATCAAGATCGCATTCCGCAACGTCTTCCGCAACCGCCGGCGCACGCTGCTGACCCTATCGTCGATTGTACTCGGCTCTGCGGCGCTGATCGACTTCGACGGTTACCGCAACTTCGCCGACTGGGGCCTGCGCGAGATGTATATCCGGTCGCAACTGGGCCACATACAGATCTATAAGAAAGGTTACCGGGCTTCGAAGGGTATGAATCCCTTTGCCTACCTGATTCCCAATTCAGAAGATATCAAGAAAACCGTTGCCGATACCCTGGGCGACCGCCTGAAGGTCGTCACCGCTCGCCTCGAAATCAATGGCCTCATTACCAAGGGTGGCCAGTCATTTAACTTCATCGCGCAGGGAATCGAAGTTGAAGCAGAGCGCAAGATGTCAGCCCTCGACGACGGTACTTCAAGCGCACTGAAGGTGCGGCGTGGCGAGTCGCTGAGCGACAATGAAGCCGGTTCCGTTTTGCTGGGCAACGTGCTGTGCGAAGCACTCGGCGTGAATGACGGCGACATGCTGAGCCTGATGGGCGCGAGTGCGATTGGGGCGCTGAACGCGACCGACCTGGTCTGGAAAGGCTGCTTCTCGACCGTGTCGAAAGAATACGACAAGGTGGCAGCGATCATGCCGCTTGCCGATGCCAAACGGTTTTCCGCCACCGAAGATGTATTGAAACTCGTGGTCATGCTCAAGAAGACCGAAATGACCGATGCCGCGATGAGAGAACTTCAGAAGGCATTCGCCGATAAAGGTTATGACCTCGAAATGGTCAGCTGGTTTGAGCTTGCCGACTACTACAAGCAGGTCATGGTTTTCCTGAGCGCATGTTCATGGTGATTGCGACCATCATTGTCTTTGTTGTGGTCTTCTCGATTATCAACACGCTGACCATGTCGGTATTCGAGCGCGTGCAGGAGATCGGCACGATCAGGGCCATGGGCGCCGAAGGTGCGTCGATCATCCGCCTCTTTATTATCGAGGGTATCATGCTGGGGTTAATCGGCGGAGCCATCGGCATGGCCTCGGGTGGTCTCGTCGGCGTGATTGTCAACAATGCAAAGATACTGCTACCGCCGCCACCGGGGGGCAGCGAAAGCTTCTTGCTGCAGTTAAGGCTTTACCCGTCGAGTTTTGCCATGGGCTTCTGTATCGCGGTCGGCGCCAGTTTCGTCGCCTCGATCTACCCGGCAATGAAAGCGGCCAAGCTGAAAGTTGTCGATGCGCTGCGGCATGTTTAAGGAGAACAAATGAAAAAAATACTATTCGTGGTTTGCCTGCTTACAGGCGCTCTTTCCGCAGAAGATGCAAACTCCATTGTGCGCAAGGCAGATGCCGTACGCGGGCCACAGGGTTCGTTTCGCATGAAGATCAAGGTCACCTCTGAACGACCCGACCAGGCAAAACAAGAGATGTTTTTGGAAACGTATGTCAAAGACCGCACCACCTCGGTGGTAAAATTCACCGACCCTGCCCGCGAGCGTGGCAAGGCGATGCTGATGGTTAACGACGACCTGTGGATGTATATCCCGGGTTCAAAGCGCACGTTTCGTATTTCACCGCAGCAGCGCCTGATGGGCGATGTATCGAATGCCGACGTTGCACGTGTCAACTTCGCCGACGACTATAACTCCACCATGGTCAAGAAGAGCGACAAGGTGGACGGCAAAGACTGCTACCTGTTGGAGCTCACTGCCAAAACCAAGGTGAGTTATTCGAAAATCCATTACTGGGTCGAACACAAGACCTACCGCCCCGTGAAGGCTACCTTCTTTGCCGTCTCGGGCAAGCCACTGAAGTTCGCGACGTACACCGGTTATAAGACGATCGCGGGCTCTGCGCGGCCGACCCTGGTACACATCGTCGACGGCATCAAACCCGACTGGAAGAGCGAAATCCATTACACGTCGATGGGAGCGAAAACCTTTCCCGACAGTATTTTCCAGCAATCGGCGCTGCCCGACCTGAGGTAACGCGTGCGCGTCGCCCGGGCGGCACTTGGTATAACAACGAGACTCGCACTCACCGCGTTGCTGGTTGCCTGCAGTGTGCTGCCGCTGCAGGCGCAGGATAACAGCACCGACGAAGAAGACAAGCAGACCTTCAGGCCTATCTTTGATTTTTTGCTTCGTGAAGAGCCGGGCATTTCTGTCAGCAGAAAGGACAGCCTGCTGAACCCCGATGATATTTTGGGTATGCCGCGTTTGCAGAACCGCGTGCTGGCGAGTTTTGATGCGAAGATTCCGATCGTCGGCGGCAACAACGTCAACCCGATCGCCGAACTGGTCGTCGCCAACACGTTTGTCTACCTGCAGCACGAGGGCAGCGAGCCGACGTTGGCGAAGCAGCAGATTGCCGACTACCGCAACTTTCTGAAAGAGTTTTACTTCAACGTACGCCCCACCGGAAATTTTTTGCTCACCCTCGGGCGGCGCAACCTCACCGACGGCGTCGGCTACTCGCGCAACCCGGTCGACTTTCTCGCCAACCCGTCGACGCTGCCCGGCGCCAACTTCGACAACCGGTTTCGCCTGAGAAACCGCGAGGGCAGCATCATCGCGCGCGGCGAATACCTCTGGAAAGGGGGAGCTGTCTCATACACGTACGTGCCACAGTTAGGGCCAAGTGACGCCACCGACCACAAGCTGCGCACCGAGATCGACCGGCTCACCCAGTTTAACCGCAGCGACGCGCACTGGGCAAAAGTCTACCAGCTCGTCGCCGGTTATGACCTCTCGCTGCACTATTTCTACCGGCAGCGCCACAATATCGGCCTTGCCGTCGCCAAGGTGTTCGGCGACGCACTCGAGCTGCATGCCGAAGGCAGGACGCAGCGCGGCAGTTCGGTGCTGACTCCCTACAAACGTTCTGAAGATGTTTATATCGGGCCAACACTCGTTCAGCCCGCGCTCTACGACTTCGAGGCCCGCCCCGGCGAGACCTGGTATGCGCGCGTGCTCGTTGGCGGCCAATACACTTTTGAAAACAAGCTCAACCTTTCGACCGAGTACTTTTATAACGGCGAAGGTTATTCAGCCTCGCAGCTCGCGACCTATGCGAACGGGCTTGAACTCGCGGGCAGTCGTTATGCGAACAGCACGTTCGTGCTGCCAGCCGGCAACCCGTACCGGTTATTTCTGCTGGCGGCGAACCAGAACTTCAATTTTCTTTCGATGGGCCAGCACTACGTCTTTATGCGCCTCGCCGACCCCGAGTTCTTTGGCTCAAACAAGTGGGAGGCCGCAGTGTATGCATCGACCCTTGTCACAGACGGCTCGGGACTCGCGGCAGGCGATTTGACCTACCGCATCAATGACCGGTTCAGCCTGCAGTTTCTCGTGAACGGTTTCTTCGGCACGCGCCGCAGCGAGGGCGGCCTGTTCTACCAGGGTATGTCAGCGCTGATGGCGCTCGAGGCGCAGTTTTAGATGCTCGGGCACTTCTTTATTTTTTCCGCCTTCCTTGCAACCATACAGCTGGTGGCGCGTCTCATGGTCGGCAACCATAGCCGGCGTGATCGTTACCTGCTGCTCACCCTGGCGACGTTGGCCTACATTCTGTATTTCGCCGGCACCGCGATCGCGCCGGGCGTTTTTCCCACGGCGGGCCTGTTGCACTGGCACCTGCCGGCGCTTTTTGCGCTTGGGCCCTCGATCCATTACTTCCTGAAATTCTCGCTGTTGCCCGACGAGGATATTAAGCCAAAGGTGATTCTGCTGCAGTGGCTGCCCGCGGCACTCTGCCTCATGTTCATCGCCTCACCCTGGTACCCACAGCGCCACCTCAGCGTCGACCACCTGCTGCAGAGCTATACCACGCGACCCACCGACACGCACGACCTGATCGCCATCTCGGCCTTTGCCGTGAACACCGGCTACTACATCTGGAATGTCTACGAGACGCGGTTTTTGTTTCGGCTGAACTCACCCGACTTCAGCGGCATCTTTCGCTATGTCGCGCTGTTCCAGGTAGGTTCGGTAATCACTCCGCTTTTGGCGATGGCATCGCTTTTGACGCACGAGATTCTGCTACTGAAGATCAGCTGTTCGCTGATTTCGCTGACTATAATTGGTGGCTACATCGCTTCAATACGCTACCCCGAGTTCTTTTTGCCCCTACAGGTCGAGGCTCAGAAGCAGAAGTACCAGTCTTCACACCTGAAGAACGTCGACGTCAAAGCCCTCGCCGCCAAACTCGACCTGCTCATGCGTGAAGAAAAAATCTACCTCGACGATAAACTTTCAGTAAAAGCCCTCGCCAGCCTGCTGCAGGTGACAACGCACCAGCTTTCTGAATTCATCAACGTTCACCATGGTAAGAATTTCTCGGGTCTGCTGAACGAATTCCGCATCGAAGAGGCAAAGTCGCTGCTTTCAAACGAACCAGCCATGAGCGTGATCGAAGTGGCCTTCGCTTCCGGTTTCGGCACGAAATCGAACTTTAACTCCGTCTTTCTCAAAGCCACCGGCATGTCACCGCTGCAGTACCGCCGGCAAAACGCGAATGCCACTGGTTAACCTGGCCCTTCTGCCTTTTTTGTGCCCAAATTTATAAATCCGGTCGATTTTCTTCTGAAATTGCGCTAAAAAAGGCGCATGAGGCGGCCACTATATGCCACTCATAAGGAGTCTCTTCTATGAGCACAACAACAGCAACAAAGCAACAAGGCGGAATTTCTTCGGCTTCGGGGGCACGCGTCTACAATGCAAGGCACTCGCTCGACAGCCTCGCCGAAATGACATCGGCCGAACTCGAAAATCTCTACCGTTCAGCCCCGGCACCCGAGAGCCTCAACAAGGTGACAGGCCGCCCGAAGGGCCGCATGCTGACTGTCGACCACACCGACGGCACACCGGTCTTCAGCGGCATCAAAGCTTTCGCGGCAATGAACGTCTTCCCATGGGACGGCAAGAGCTTTGCTTTTGAGAAAGGCGATAAGGGCACAGGTATCAACCGCGTGAAACTGCTGTTTGCCAACTTCGACTGGTTCCCCTTCAAGACGCGCATTGTGCCATCGGCAATCGACGGCAAGCCCTGCGTGTTCCTCGACTACGAACAACCCGAGAACCCGTTCTTCATCGCGAAGATCCACGACGAAATCCGCGAAGTTTCACCAGGAGTCTGGATGGGCCCGGCGATGTGGAAGCGCGATGGTTCTTCACCGCTGCTGATCCTTTGGTTCGCGGTGGATTTCAACCAGTCGCGCTAACCAAAAAAAATATCAATTTGGGCGTTCCACGCCCAAATTGAAATGCAGAATGTCCTCATGACCAAAGGACTCTTCAATGGCATTGCCGCGGTTTTCGCGGGCTTTGTCGCGATTCTATTACTCTCTCTTTTCGCTGAATATGCGCTGCTCAAAATTGGTGTCTACGCAGAAGGTAGAAACACCACGGGCATGTTGTTACTTGCCATTGCGAAAGATTTTATCATCGGTACAATTGGTGCGTGGTTCACCATCTGGCTGGGCAGAAAGCATAACCTGCTGCATGCAGCCGCACTTGCTGCCGTGATGATTGCGATCGTGCTGATTCCCGTGAGCACCAACTGGGGTAAGAATCCCCTCTGGTTTTCGCTGACGATGCTGACACTGCCGGCGCTGTACTCCGTCGCGGGGGTGGGAGCTTACCGGTTTCTAAAAAAATAACAGAACTGTCCTCTGCCCCACGGCAGAGGACAGTTCTGTTTTCATATGGGCCTTTACGCTGCATCTCGCCTGCCGGATTTTCCTTTTCATGCGCGCTTCCCAACTGCCCCTCTTTACCTCTAAGAACGACCCCAACGATGCCCAGGTCGCATCACACCGCCTGCTGGCACGCGCGGGTTATATACGCAAACAGGGCTCGGGGCTCTATGTCTATCTGCCATTCGGCGACATGGTCCACCGCAAGATCGAGCAGATCGTGCGCGAAGAGATGAACCGCTTTGGCGGCGTCGAAGTCACCCTGCCCGTTATCACCCCCGCCGAGCTGTGGCAGGAATCTGGCCGGTGGGATGTCATGGGCAAAGAGATGATGCGCATGCAGGACCGGCATGAAGTCGGCTACGCGCTCGGGCCTACTCACGAAGAGGCAATGACAGATCTCGCGCGCAGCTTTCTGCAATCTTACAAGCAGCTGCCGATCAACCTCTACCAGATCGGTCGCAAGTACCGCGACGAGATTCGCCCTCGTTACGGCCTGATCCGCTGCCGCGAATTCGTGATGAAAGATGCCTACTCCTTTCACGTCGATGACAAGTCGCTCGATGAGACGTACCAGAAGATGCGCGAAGCTTACCGCGCCATCTTCGAACGCTGTGGATTGAAAACGATTCCGGTCGAGGCCGACTCGGGCAACATGGGCGGCAGTGGTTCTGAAGAATTTATGGTAGCTTCTTCGATCGGCGAAGAGACCCTGCTGCTCTGCAGCGACGAAAAATGCGGCTACCGGTCAAACCAGGAAAAAACCGCGTTTTTGGAACACACCGCAAGCGGCGTCACCGACCGCTCGCCGAGCGCAGTCGAGGCGGGCATTGAAGACTTCGAGACCAAAGAACTCAAGACCATTGACGAGGTGGCCAAACTCACCGGTGAAGCTCCGCGCAACTTCATCAAAGCTGTCATCTACGAAGACAACACCACTATTGTACTCTGCTTTATCCAGGGCGACCGTGAACTTTCAGAAGTAAAAATGAAGAACCTGTCCGGTATGGCCGAATACTGGCTTGCCACTGAAGAAACAATTAAGACAATCACGGGTGCTGACCCTGGATACGCAGGGCCTGTTCGGCTGAAGTATAAAGACGGCGACAAGGTCGGTAAGAAGGTGCTTCGTATTTTCTATGACAACCACCTCAGAGGGCGCAGTGGCCTGATTGCCGGCGCGAACAAAACTTATTTTCATACGAAGAACGTCGCCGAAGGCCGGGACTTCACGATCGCACAGGGCCACGACCTAATCAACGCACATGCAGGCGACATCTGCCCGCAATGCAAGAAGGCCGAACTGACTGAAACGCGCGGTATTGAAGTTGGCCATATCTTCAAACTCGGCAAGAAATACTCAGAGAAGATGGGGCTCTCGGTGCTCGACCCGAACGGCAAACCGCTCACGCCCACGATGGGCTGCTACGGCATCGGTGTCGGTCGCACGATGGCGACTTCCATTGAGCAAAACCATGACGAACGCGGCCTGGTCTGGCACCGCAACCTTTCTCCGTTCCTTGTCTACCTGGTATCGCTCGCGAAGGGTGAAGCAGAAACTGCCTACGTCGACAAGCTGTATGCAACGCTGCAGGCCAAGGGCATCAGCGTCTACCTCGACGACCGCGACGAACGCGCTGGCGTGAAATTCAACGACGCGGAGCTTGTCGGGTTTCCTTTTATCGTGACAGTCGGCAAAAAGACCGTCGAATCGGGCAAGATTGAACTCAAGCTGCGCCAGTCAGGGGAAAAGCTCGAAGTCACAGAAGCCGAGCTGCTACAGAAGATTCTCTCGTAGGCCCCCGGGCCGCGTTTCTACTTTTCGTCTGGAATCGCCGCCGCGATTAATCCGCGCATGGCAGGCCATAGTAAATGGAAAAATATCCAGCACCGCAAGGGTGCAGCTGACGCAAAGCGCGGTGCGCTCTTCACCAAGCTCGCGAAAGAGATCATGGTTGCGGCAAAGCTCGGCGGCGGTGACGAATCTGCCAACCCGCGCCTGCGCACCGCGGTACTGAAGGCTCGGCAGAACTCGATGCCGAAGGATAATATCGACCGCGCCATCAAGAAAGGTACGGGTGAACTCGAGGGCGTAACCTACGAAGAGGGCGTCTACGAGGGTTATGGCCCCGGCGGTATCGCCATCATGGTCGAAGTACTGACCGACAAGAAGTCGCGCACTGTGCCTGAGCTGAAGAGTACCTTCAAGACCAATGGCGGCACGATGGCCGAAGCGAACGCTGTTGCCTATCTCTTTGACAAGAAGGGACTCATTCTGGTCGAGGGCGATAACATTACCGAAGATGATGTGATGGAAATCGCGCTCGATGCGGGCGCCGAAGACATTGAAAAAGACGATGAAAAGGTATTCGCCGTCAAGACCGCGGTCAACGACTTTCATGCTGTGCTCGCTGCAATGGAGCCCAAACTCACCGCCAAGGGCTACAAGATTGTCGAGTCAGGACTCAAGTACATTCCGCAGACGACTATCGCCGTCGACGGTGAAAAAGGTAAAGAAGCGCTCGAGCTGATATCGGCACTCGAGGACAATGACGACGTGCAGAACGTGTACAGTAACCTCGAACTGACCGAAAGTTTGATGGCTTGACCTAACCGGCCCGGTTGCATTCAGACCGGGTCGCCGACAAAGTACATGGGCAAAGCACCTTTGCCCTTCACGGAAATCTCCCCACGGTATTCGCAGCGATACGTTTGGTTTATAAGATTGTACGTTTCCTCTGATGTGTTGATTCGCCCCGGTTCACCGGCGGCTTCGAGCCGGCTCGCGGTATTGACCGTATCACCCCAAACGTCGTAGATGAACTTTTTGCGCCCGATAACACCGGCGACAAGTTTACCCGTGTGCATGCCCACGCGAATCTGCCAGAAGCGGGGGTCATGGGTACGTCTTCCCGCGACGAAGGCTACTATTTCCTGCGCGGCCTGGACACAGCGCACGGCGTTCTCTTCGAGATTCACCGGAACTCCCCCGGCGAACATGTAAGCATCGCCGATTGTCTTGAGCTTTTCGAGACCGTACTTTTCGATAATTGCATCAAACGCCGAGAAGCAGTCGTCGAGCTCGCGCAACAGCTCAGAAGGATTGCGAAATTCTGAGCTCGCGGTAAACCCCACAAAATCGGTGAATACCACGGTCACTGAGTCATGTTCGACGGGCTCAACAGAACCGGTGCGCTTGAGTTCATCGGCAATCGGTTCAGGCAGAATATTCAGCAGAAGTTTATCGGACTGGTGACGAGCCTTTTCTATTTCGAGCTCACCCTTCAGGTTACTGTAGTAGAAATGCGCGCACTGCGCTGCGAGCATGGCGAATACGGCACCCGAGGTAATATATCGGATGATACGGGCAGAGTCTCCGGTGACGTTGGCAACCGGGTCGATGTAAGCCAGTATATATTGTATCAACAGGTACTCTGCAACAAACCCGGCCAACGCAGGAAAGATCAGGATTTTCTGGTGCCGGTCGAGAACAAAAAAAACTGCCACGAATGCCGCAAAGAAGAACTGGTCGAGGCCGGTTTCTTTACCGAAGACAATACAGATACCGAACAGCTGGCAGACGGCCGTACCGAAAAACAACAGCTTGGCCAGCATATGAAGCTTGAAGTAATTGAGCAAAATGACGATTACGTAGCTACTGACAAAAATGAGACTGCCCGAAAGCAAAATAGGTTCGATGTCAACCTTGAGGTAAAGATACACGAAGGGGTACGGCATCGAGATGAGAATGACGATGAGCGCGTATACATTGGTATTGATGACATACCGGCGGCGGTGCGGATCAAGATCGGCCCCGGCATAGATGATCGACCTGACGAGGGCAAGCATACCCGCCTACTTCTGCGTTGGTGCGTCGCGTCAAGTGCGAATGACCGGCGGGGCAAACCCTGCTTTTTTTCCTTGCAGGTCTGGCTATGCCTGACAGATTGCCAGCCGGATGACCCCGGCTGAGCAACATTTTAACGTCTCTGAAGAAAAAGCCCAGACGTACACCTTCTTTAAGGTGAAGGGTGCGATGAACTCGCAGAATACGCATGAAGTGCGCCGCCGCTTTCTCGATGCGGCAACGCGCAGCCATGTACTGCTCGACCTGAGCGAGGTGGAGCTTATTGTTTCAACGGGCATCGGGCTGCTGTTTGAAATGAGCGAACAGCTCTCGCGCGGCAACAAGAAGCTGGTACTCATTCAGCCTTCGGCTCGCGTGCAGCAGGTCATCAGCATGACCGGGTTCACCGAGATGTTCTCGTATGCTCCCAACCGGCTGGGCGCCGAAAAACTACTGGATTAATCTATGTCTTCAGAAACCAAGAAACTCTTCAGCAAAGACAATAAGCCTGGAGAAAAATTTAACTACGCGCGCAAACTTTTCCACTTGCTGGGGCTGGTGATACCCGTAGGCTATTTTTTTACCTGGCTCGACCCCATCAGCCCATGGGTATTTAAAGAAACGACTCGCGCGCTCATCTTCTGGATTACCGGCGTCATCACAGTCTTTTTCCTGCTGATCGAGTTTCTCCGCTTCCGCTGGCAGTTCTGGCAAGACCTGTTTGTCAAGGTGGCGGGCCCGATGCTTAAGGGCAAAGAAATGGACAAGATGCACGGCAGCGTGCCGTACATCCTTGCGCTTTGTGTGGTCGTCGGTTTTTTCCCGCGCGACATCGCGATCCTGTCGGTGCTGTTCCTGACTTTTGGTGACCCGGCCGCGGCCCTCGTGGGCGGCAAGTACGGCACCATCCGCTTTTATAACGGCAAGAGCCTGCAGGGGACACTCGGCGGTATCGGCGGAGCTTTTCTTGCAGGGTTGATTTTTCTCATCCTCATATCTGCAGCAGGTGTGACGTCAGAATACCTTCTGTGGGATAACCACGGCATCCGCCTCGAAAACTGGGTGATGCTGTTCATCGGGGCAATTGCCGCGCTACTGATCGAGTTTGTTAGCCACGAGGGTTTACTAGACGATAACCTCACGATTCCCGTCGGCGCATCATTGCTGATGATTGGCACGCACTCGGCGCTCAGCGGCCACAGCCTGGGTTCGTATTTCTACAGCCTGTTTGACCTTATACAGACTATAAAATAGTGCCTGACCGTACCCTGAACGACTGCTTTGAAGAGACGCTCAGGCCGCTTGTCACTCTTAAACCCCTCTTTCTTCTGCGCGACGGCATACTGAACCCGTTCGAACGCGTGCTGCTGAAACATGACCGCGGGCTGCGTATCTCGAGCCAACGCCCCGCACAGGAGCTCGCGCAGTTACGCGCGTTGCACGGCCTTGGTCATTTCGACGAGGCCCCGGCAAATAACCCGCTGCAACCTGCAGATCTGCTTTCCCGCATCGGCGAACGTATCACCCAGGACTGCAGGCTCCTACCCGAAAAATACCTCCACCCTAAGGATCTGCAGCTCGAAGGCAGCGTTGAGCAGCTCTATGTACACCCCGAAGCGAAAGTTTCACGCCACGCTGTGATTGATAGCAGCGAAGGCCCTGTCGTCATCGACAGCCAGGCGCGCATCAGCGCACTGAGCTTCGTCAAGGGTCCCGCCTATGTTGGCAGAAACACGCAGCTCGACCAGTGCCGTTTCTCGAATAGTATCGCCGGTGAGAACTGCCGCCTCGGTGGCGAAATTGCCGATTCGATCATTGGCGATTTTTCGAACAAGCACCACGACGGCTTTTTGGGGCATTCCCTGGTTGGCGACTGGGTGAACCTGGGTGCACTGACGACGACATCAGACCTGAAGAATAACTACGGCGAAATCAGGCTGCACTATTCAGGAAAAACTTACACGACGGGTACGATCAAGTTTGGTTCGATCATCGGCGACTATGCCAAGACCGCCATCGGCACATTACTAGGCACCGGCAGCATTGTCGGGGTGGGAGCTAACCTGTTCGGCGACAGCCACTGGTCGGGTGATATTGCCCCCTTCACCTGGGGCAGAGCAGGTAGTTACGACAGGGGACTTTTTATTCGCGACGCCGGGCGCATGATGCAGCGGCGCGGCCAAAGCGTTTCAGCACAGCTTGAAGGCCTGCTGCGCACTATCTGACTGCAGGCATAAGCCCGCAGCCAGGAATTGCCTTACTTGTACATTTCGTCGATCTGCTTCGCGTACTTGTCAAAGACAACGTTGCGCCGCACCTTCAGGGTCTGTGTCAGCTCTTCACCAATCTTAAACTCATCGGGAATCACGGCGAAGGTCGTAACCTTTTCAAAGTTTTTGAAGCCGGCCTTTTCTGAGACGCGGTCTTTGATCTCAGTCTTGTAGAGCTTCTGAATCTCTGCATTGAGCGGCCAATCGCGTATCTCTGCCGGCAGGCTGATCTTACGTTCTTCGGCATATTTTAATACTGCTTCTTTCGCCGGTACAATGAGCGCACCGAGTGTCTTGCGGTCCTGCCCTACAACCACAATCTGGTGGATATATTCACTCTGGATCAGCGTGTCTTCGATCGGCTGCGGTTCGACGTTCTCTCCGCCGAAGAGTACGATGGTGTCTTTTGCACGGCCGGCAAATTTGAGCTCGCCGTTCGCGGTATAGACCAGGATGTCGCCCGAGTTCAGCCAGCCATCTTTGAGCACCTCGGCCGTCTTCTGGTCTTCTTTGTAATAGCCTTTCATGATATGCGGGCCGTAATGCCAGCACACACCCTTCGTGTTGGGTTTGGTCACTTCGTTGCCCTGTTCGTCGAGCAGCTTCACTTTTGTGCCACCAATTGGCTTGCCCACCGTGCCAATTACAGTACCGGGATAAGTCCGCCGGCATGTCACGCCACCCGTTTCGGTCATGCCATAGGTCTCAACGATGGCGATGCCGATCGAATAGAAAAACCTGTCGATGTGCTCGGGTAGCGCGCCTGCACCCGAGAGAGCAAACTGCACGCGGCCACCAAGCCCGCGACGCACCTTACCGAGTATCAGCTGCGCGAGCAGGTTAGGCACAAAAAGCAGAAGCAGGTTGAGCACAGCCAGCGGCCGGCGCAGAAGGTGAAACAGTACCGAAGGTTTGTCGAGGCGGTACTTATTGTTCGTGAGAATATCTTTCTCGATCGAATAGTGCGCGGCGGACGACCGGGCAAAATTAAACAGGCCGCGGGCAACGGGCGATGCCTTTTTGACGCCGTCCATAACCTTGTTGTAGAAACTTTCCCAGACGCGGGGTACCGAGAGCAGGAATGTTGGTCGCGCTTCCTGCAGGTCTTTCGCGAGGGTTGCCACCGAAGTGAAAGCAATTGCCACGCCACGCGTAAAGGCCACCGATTCAATCAGGCGCTCCGCCACGTGCCAGGGCGGCAAAAAGCCCATGGTAACCCCGCCGGGCGTGATGGGCAGGGCATCTGCAACGTGCCAGACTTCCCAGCAAAGTGACTTATGCGTGTGCATCACGCCCTTGGGATTTCCCGTCGTACCCGACGTATAGATAATCGTCACGAGATCGCTTTCGCCGACGCGCGAGCCGAGCTCTGCATAACGACCGGGATTCGCGGCGTGCGCAGCACGACCAGATTCAATAACCGCGTCAAGGCCCAGCACCTTGATAGAGCCAGGTACCTGCGGCTGCGCACCATTCACGAAGATGATCGTCTTGAGGTTGGCGAATTCGCTGAGCGAGGCAGAAATGTTTGCATAAACTTTTTCATTCTCGAGAATGATGATCGGGCAATCGGCGTGCTTAAAAATATACAATAGCTCCTGCGCCGTTGCATCGGTACCACGGGGCACATCGACACCGCCGATTGCCGTGATACCCATGCTAATCGGCAACCATTGCGGCCCGACATCGGCGATAAGACCCACCTTGTCACCGCGCTGCAGGCCAATCGCGTCGAGACCAAGGCTGATGGCGCGCGCCTTGTCGAAAAAATCGCCCACGCTGACCGCAGTATAGGGGGAGTTCTTGTCGGTGCGGTAGAGTTGCGCCGTGAGGCGTGAATACTTCTCCGCCGTGGTTTTCACCATTTCGTACATCGTGTACCTGTTGAGTATTGCCATGGGAACTTCTGCGAACTCAGCACAGAGATGCAATCTAATTTACTGGTGTATGCCTCAGGAAGACTTTTGCTTATGCCACAAAAAGCAGGCCTTCAGTGGCCTGCACAATTGTATGGCAACAGGCGTTTTCGCGGTTCTTGAAGGTATAGATGGCAGCGGCAAGAGCACGACTGCCCTCGAGCTTTCCCGCCGGCTCGAAGAACGCTCGCTGCGAACAGTAGTTCTGCGCGAGCCGACGGAAAAGACCGATGCCTCCCGCGAAATCAGGCGCATACTCCGCACGGTACAAAGCGTCGATGCTGCGGTCAGCCGCGAACTGCTCGACCTCTTTCTCATTGATCGCCTGTGGGATCTCAAGCACCAGATCATTCCCGCGCTGAAAGCCGGTAAGATTGTGCTGCTCGACCGCTATTTTCTTTCCACGGCTGCCTACCAGTCAGCCAATACCACAGATGTCCAGGCGATCATGCAGTCTTACCTCGGCGATGACCGCATTCGTATGCCCGATATTCTCATACACCTCACGTTGCCGGTTGAAGCTGCGCTGATGCGCCTCGAAGAACGGCGGCAGCTTGATGTGTTTGAAACCGAAACCCGCCTTAACCTGATAGCCCACAACTACGGTACGGCGATCACGCTCTTGCGTGAATCACGTCCCGAGGTGCAGGTCATTGAACTTGCCCATGCCTTGGGAGACGAAGATTTTGATCTACTGGCAGACAAAATTGCCGCCGTTGCGGCGAAAAAGAAATTATGAAAGAAATCCTGGTCATACGCTTCAGCGCCATTGGCGATGTCCTGCTGACAACGCCGGTTCTGCAGCAGCTCAAGGCCCAGTTTCCTGAAGCTCGCATCCATTTTCTGGTCAAAGAGCAGTACGCAGAATTTATCGCCGCATGCCCTCACCAGGACAACATCATCACGTGGAAAAAGGAAGATACGGTTTTCACGGTACGGCAACGCCTCGCCGCAAGAGCTCCCCGCTTTGACCTGGTGCTCGACCTGCAAAGCAACCTCAAGTCGCGTGTGTTATCGCTGCTGTTGCCTGCCGGTACAAAACGCCGTTACCGCAAGCCGTACTTTAACCGGCTGCTGCTCGTTTACCTCAAGCGCAATCGCTATAAAGATAAAAAGAAGATCAGCGAACGGTATCTCGAAGCGCTCGAGGGGATCGTCGAACCGCCGCTCACAGGACGCATTGAACTGAAGCGCGACAAGCTGCCGCGTGAAGTGACAAAGTTCGCACAGGCTCCGACCATACTGATTGCCCCGGGGGCGCGCTGGGCAACTAAACGCTGGCCCGAAGAGTACTTTGTTTCGCTTGCCTCGAAGCTGCTCGAGAAACACGCCACGTGCCACGTGGTCTGGCTCGGCGGCAAAGATGAAAAAAAGACATTCAGCTTCTTCGCCGAACACCCTTACCTGCGCCGCCACCGCAAGCGCATGCTGTTTCTGGCAGGTGTGCTCGGCGTCGGGCAAATGGTCGAGCTCGCCGATCACTGTGCGGCAATCGTAACGAATGACAGCGGTCTGATGCACCTGCTTTCGGCGTCAAAGACACCGATGATCTCGCTTTTTCTCAGCACGGTTGAGGAATTCGGTTTTTACCCGTTGAACGACCACGCGCAGGTATTGGCCGCCCGCGATATTCCCTGCCGGCCCTGCAACCACAAGGGACTGCCCGAGTGCCCGAAAAAACATTTTCGCTGCGGCCGCGAACTTACGGCCGATCAGGTCTACTTGGAAGTGGCGAAACTTTTGGGGCCGATTAAAGCCCCAGCGCTCCAGGATTCATAATACCTTTCGGGTCGAGCGTCTTCTTCACGGCCCGCCACGCGGCAAGTGTCGCGGGGGAGTGCTGGTGTTTCAGCATATGAGCCCCGAGGCGGCCGATGCCGTGGTGATGCGAGAGCGTGCCGCCGTGCGCCACGAACGTATCAATGATACCAGCGTGGAATTTCTCAAAAGTAGAAAGCTCGTCTTTTCTCTGCATCGGTGAAGCAAAAATGAAGTAGAGGTTGGCACCTGTCTCATAGGTATGCGAGATATGCGTCAGGCAGATCGTCTGTCCGTCCTTCTTGATGTATGCGCGCACGGCCTGCCAGAGTTCGGTGAGGCGTGAATAGTGCACCGAGGTTTCGAGCGTATCGATGCGTATGCCGGCATCCATCATCGGGTCACGCATGTAGGCAGAAGAATAGCGCTGCTCGAGCCACTTGCGTGTCGCATAAGAGCCGAGCGAAAGACCCTTGTGCCTGCGTACGATGCGGCCAAGCGTTTTGACTCCCAACGCGACCTGCGCAGGTTCACCTTCGAAAATAGCATACATCAGCGAGCGCCCGCCTTTCTTAAAGCCAAGAGCATTCAGCAGCGCGCCGGTGATGCCCTTGTCTTTGCCCTTCATGCCGAGCCCTGCTTCGGTCTCTTCAGGGTCTGAAATACGAAAGAAGTGTGGTGGCATTACCTGCGACTGCATCATCTCGCGCATCGCGGTCACGGCCTGCTCAAACGACGGGAACATGTACGACTTCAGTTTTGAGTTGGCGGCGTTGTACTTGCGCACGCGCAGCGTGACGCGCGTGATCACCCCGAGCGTACCTTCGCTGCCCATCAGGAAATGCCGGATGTCGCCGCCGACCGAAGCAGCAGGGTAATGCCCTGCGCTGATCACGCCTGCCGGAGTGACTGCCTTTAGGCCCACCACCATGTCTTCAATGCGACCGTAACCGGTCGAAGCCTGGCCAGCACCACGCGCCGCCAGCCAGCCGCCGACTGTTGAAAATTCAAACGACTGCGGAAAGTGTCCGCAGGTGTAGCCGCGCTCGTTGAGGTACTTCTCGATATCGGGTCCCAGGATACCTGCTTCGACAGTCACAGTCGAATCTTCTGCATTGAGCGAGAGGATGTCGGTCATGTGGCGGCTCATGTCGAGCGCGATGCCGCCCTTCACTGCTTCGAGCGCGCGCGTGACCGATGAACCAGCCCCCCACGGAATGACCGCGATACGCTTAGCATTGCAGTAGTTGATAACTTTGATAACGTCTTCTTCGCTGCGCGGGTAAACTACCGCATCGGGCGGGTTGATACCTTTACCCATGCGCAGCCTCAGGATATCGGCGTAGTATTTACCGAACGAATGGCGCGCGCGGCTGAAGTCGTCGACCTGCACGTTGTCGCTGCCCACGAGCTTCATCAGTTCGCGCAGCTGCAGGCGGTTCAGCCGGCTTTTTTTGGCGAGTGTGACTTCCTGCTGCGCGTTGGCATTGAGGGGGAGCTCCCCCGCTTCACCTTCGATGTGCAGCAGGTGCTTAAAATGGTCGATGTGGTGCTGTATGGTGGGGTCGATCTTCTTTTCTGTATCGCCCCAGTTATAGACATTCCGCCAGATTTTCCGCATGTTCCGTTGAGGACTCAACGGACAAGCGGACAAGCCTTTAGCGTTTGCAGAATCTCAGTGCGCAAATTAGCGGTTTTCGGAACCTTCTAACGGCTCCTTTATCAGGAGCCGTTAGAACCAGTATCGTGCGCCGGCGGCTATACTGATGCCAAGGCCCCATGAGGGAAAAAGAAACGGCTGCGCCGAAGCCTCGCCAAAAATGGAAATCCTGTCCTGCGCCAGGTATTCGACACCCACCACGCCGCGAATACCAAGCGAGGTTTCGCGCACGGCATTCTTGCCCGAGTTACCGCGGTCTTGAATGACCAGGCCGCCGCCGACATAGAGCGGCAACTTGCCACCGTCGCCAAAGACATTGTGAATGTGGATCAGGAAATCGGTGCTGAGCCAGACGCCCTTTTCCACGAGGCTCAAACCCAGTGCACCCTGCACGGCGAACTGCCGGTCGATGGAATATTTCGCCGACACACCTGTTGGCTCACCCAGAATTCCGCCGAGACCAAAATGGCCCGGTTGGTTCGCATGCGAAGCAGCGGCGACAGGAGAATAAACCATCGTAGCAAATGCTACAACAAGCAGGACGTGGCGCATGGTCGCAGAATCGTATTTTGCGATAGGACGAAAAGCCATTGTGGTTGGACGACCACCCCGCAGGGGCGGGGTTTACATTTGCGTTTCCGCAACGGAACGCCGGTATTCAAATACAGGATTCCTTCGGAGTTCCGCTATAACCTGCGCCGTATCTGCAACTACGGCTTCCGCCCTGACATGAATGACAGTAAGCCCCAAGCCATTCAAAAATGCGTCACGCTGCATATCATATTCATGCTTAGCGTCATGGCTTGAACCATCGACCTCCACGACAGCGTTCGTTTCAGCACAGTAGAAATCGACAATATAATTGCCGATGATCTTTTGTCGGTCGAAATCTAGACCAGAAAATTTTCCCTGTTTCAGTTGGTTCCAAAATAGTATCTCTGCACGATTGCCAGCCTTACGCAATTCGCGCGCGCGTTTTCAGCGCCGGATTATAGGGTAACTCCATATAGCTCTTGGTTCTGCGCATGAAGCCTTATGGCCTGGGACGACCACCCCGGCCTTCGGCCACCCCTCCATGGGAGGGGAAACCTGCAATGAACTTTTACCTCCTGGAAAATGTCACGTCACAACCTCCCCTCCGCTGGAGGGGTGCCCCGCAGGGGCGGGGTGGTCGCCTTCTCATATAACGAAAAATTCACCCCCTATTCTCCTTTACAGGGTGTCTTTGTCCTCGAGGCCATACCGCCCCGAAAATTGCGACTACCCGCATGCGCTGCACCCCTGTGAAGGAAAAAATTCCCACGGCAGCGCCTGCCAGAGTTAGATTGTCAGTTGCGGAAAAGGCAGGATAACCATGGCAGCACTCGATGAAAAACCCCTCATAGTCCAGTCAGATAAGACTCTTCTACTCGAAGTCGATCACCCGATGTTCGAAGACTGTCGCTCAGAAATTTCGCGCTTCGCGGAGCTCGAAAAGTCACCCGAATACCTGCACACCTACCGCATCACCCCCCTGTCGCTCTGGAACGCGGCGGCGTCTAAACTCAAGGCAGAGCAGATTGTCGACGCGCTCTACAAGTACTCGAAGTACCCTGTGCCGCAGGCGGTCAGCGCCGACATCTACACGCAGATGGGACGCTACGGCAAACTCAAGCTCGACCGTGACGAACGCGGCGACCTGGTGCTCAAGTCGACCGATGCGCGCTACATTGCCGAGGTTATCCGCAACAAAAAAGTCCAACCGTATATCGAAGGTCCCAAGAACCCGAACGAAGTTTACGTCAAAGGCGACTACCGCGGCCACATCAAGCAGGCGCTGATCAAGATCGGCTTTCCCGTAGAAGACGTCGCGGGTTATGAGAAGGGCAACGAATACAAATTCGACCTCAGGAAGACACTCGGCAGCGGCAACGACTTCGTGGTGCGCGACTACCAGGACGCATCGATTCGCGCGTTCTACGCAGACGGCAGCGTCGAAGGCGGTTCGGGCGTTGTGGTGCTACCCTGCGGTGCCGGTAAAACGATCGTCGGTATCGGGGCGATGCATGCTGTTGGAGCGCAGACGCTGATTCTCGTGACCAACACCCTGTCGATTCGCCAGTGGAAAAACGAAATTCTCGACAAGACCACGATTCCCGAATCGGAGATCGGCGAATACTCGGGCGACAAGAAAGAAATCAAACCGATCACCATCGCCACGTACAACATCCTCACGCACCGCAAGAAGAAGGGCGGGGATTTCACCCACTTCCATCTCTTCTCGTCCAACAACTGGGGTTTCATCGTCTATGACGAGGTTCACCTACTGCCGGCGCCGGTCTTTCGTATGACGAGTGAGCTGCAGGCAAAGCGCCGGCTGGGCCTCACTGCAACGCTCGTGCGCGAAGACGGTCTCGAAGAAGACGTCTTTTCGCTGATCGGGCCCAAAAAATACGACGTGCCCTGGAAAGAGCTCGAAAAGAAAAAGTGGATCGCCGAAGCGCGTTGCGTCGAAATACGCGTACCGCTGCGCTCGCTGATGCGCGGTATGTATTCAGTCGCCGACGACCGCGAAAAATTTCGCCTCTCGTCAGAAAATCCCGAGAAGCAGCGCGTTATCGGTACCCTGCTCTACCACCACCGCAACGACCAGGTGCTGATTATCGGGCAGTACCTCGACCAGCTGCAGCGTGTCTCGGCACGCTTTAAGATACCTCTTATTACAGGCAAGACGCCGCTTGAAGAGCGTGCGCACCTTTACGAAGCCTTTCGTACCAAGGCAATCAGCGCGCTGGTGGTTTCCAAAGTTGCAAACTTTTCCATCGACCTTCCCGATGCAAACGTCGCGATACAGATCTCAGGTACTTTCGGCAGCCGCCAGGAAGAAGCGCAGCGACTCGGCCGTGTTCTGCGCCCTAAACCCAACGGGAACCAGGCGCTGTTCTATTCGGTGATTACCAACGAGTCGAGCGAAGAACAGTTCTGCCGTAACCGCCAGCTCTTCCTGACCGAGCAAGGTTACGAATACTATATCTACTCATACCAGGACTTCCGTGACAAGTACGGCACGTACATCGACGTCATGAAGAAGATGAAAGAAGAGCGTGAAGCTGCCGTAGCAAAATGATCGCGCGTTACGTCGCAGCCGTCATTGCTGCCACCTGGTTGCTCTGGCAGATACCCTTCTCGCACAGCGAGTCGGTGATTATTCCCGAAGTATTCGCCACAACGCAACTCGCAGGCCTGGCAGAGACAGAGGGCAACCCGGCCCTGTTCTTTTACCGCAAGACCGAAGCAGGCCAGTACGCTGCGTACGGACTGACTCCTGCGGGCAGCATCGCGCGGGTACTTAACCTTCCGGGAAGCACGCTCACGAAGGCAGACCAGAGCCAGGTCAGCCTCGGCGGTAAAGAAGGTTACCTGACTGGTCCCGAAGATGGCGCATTTTTCATCTGGTACCCGCAGCTGGGCAGCCAGGTTTACGTCTTCAACGAAAGCGGCAGCCTGCTGTGGGAAAAAGAAGAAAGCCGCTATTTGCAGGTCCTGCGCCACGGCCGCTTCATTCTCGCAGCTGCGGGCGACCACTCGCGCATGGTCTTCATGAACCCCGACTTCAAGGTGCAGGCCGATTTCCAGGGTGTTCTCTTCACCCAATTCAGTGCTGACGATGATGCCGGCCTGAAATATGGCCAGGCCTGCCTCGGCTCGCTCGATGGCGAAGTCATCGTACTGCACCTCGACCGCAGAATCTATTCGCGGCAACGGCTTGGTTATGCGCTCAAGGCGCTGTCGTGTAATTTTGCCACGGGTGACATGGCGGCCATTGTCGAGCGGACTGTCAGCACAGACGGCAAGAACCGCCAGGCAGATTTCCTTCTGCGGCTAAAATTTAATGTGTTGGCCGGCGATGACAATGCCCCGGCAGAAACATTGCGACAGACAACACAGGTGGCTGAAGTTGTTTCTGAATCAGAAATGCCCGTGCGCACGGTTACCGCCTCGGCTATTACCGTAACTCCCGATATTATCTGCTTTGTCCAGGCGGCACCTGCTGACGGCAATGAAACTGCAGCCGCACTGTACTTCACCCGTTACCGCAAAGACAAACCGCAGATGGTGCCGCTGGGCCCGGCCCGCTCTGCCGCTGACAGCTCAACGCACGACCGCTGGAAAAGTGCGACCGTCTCGCTCGGCACAGAAACGGGCTGCCTGCACGCGCATGCGTCAGGCCGGCTGGTGCTCGGCAGCGCCCGCGGCCTGCTGTTTGATCGGCATGACCTGGGTGGGGAGCGCCTGCTTGTCACGGGCAAGTCGGTCTTTCTGCAGAAAGCAGACCGGGTGATTGGCCTGCGCTAGGGGTTAAACTCCACAACCATCATCGCGATGTCGTCGCGAAAGGGTACGCCCTCGCAGAAAGTTACCATGTCGGAAAAGATACGCGTAGTCACGCGGGACAGTTCAAGCCCGCGCGTGATGCGCAGCATTTTTTCGAGGCGGTCGACGCCGTAAAAATGTTCGTCGGGGTTTGAGCACTCGACGACGCCGTCGGTATAAAGAAAGATCCGGTCGCCCTTTTGCATCTGCACACTGCCACCTTCGTACAGCGCGTCGACGTCGTCGAGTCCGCCGAGAATAAAGCCTGAGGTATCGAGCATGCGCATGTCACCCTGCCTGGACTGGAAGATCGCAGTCGGGTGTGCAGCGTTGGTGAATTCGACAAGACCTGACGGGTACAGCTTTAGCAGGAAGCCCGTCATGTAGTCCTGCGTCTTGATCATTTTCAGGATTTCATGGTTGGCGCGCGCCATCACCGACGCCGTCGAAACGCGGTCGGTAAGCAGGTTGCTGAAAACATTTTTTGCCGCCATCGTCAGCATGGCTGCCGGCACACCGTGCCCCGAAGCATCGGCAACGATCGCGTAGGTGATATCACCGCGGGTAACAATGTCGCAGTAGTCGCCGGAAATACGCCCGAGCGGCAGAATCGTCGTCTGGAATGTGTACGGGCCGGCATTGACCTTGGTTTCCGGGAAAATTCCCATCTGGATATGCGACGCGAACACGAGTTCCTGGTCGAGCTCGGCGTCTTTGCGCGTGAGCTCGGCATTAAATTCAGTCAGTTTCTGCCGCGCATCGAACAGCTGCCGCTGTTTCGCATATTCCATGGTATTGATGATCATGCAAGAGAAGATACCGCTGACGAACAACCAGCCCATCAGGTGAAAAAACAGGTCGTCTTTACTAAACATGAAGATGATACCCGGTACAATCCACGAGAACATGAAAACCAGAAAGCTTACCCGTGAATGCGACAGTATGACGGCCGCCGCACCGAGAATCGCGCCGATGATCGTCGTCATCATGCCGATGTAGTTAGCCGGCATAGTTTCCCAGGCGCCGATGATACCCCAGGAAAGTATGCTCACCAGCACCCCGAGAGTGACATTCAATATGGTGAGCTGTGTGCGGTAGCCCCAGCGGCGGCTGATATCCCAGAACCAGAAGATTTCCAGTACGGTGAAAGCTCCCCCGGTCAGCGCCAGCGCAAACCACTCGTTGATATATTTGAAAGACGAGGTATAGAAGCAGATAACCATCAGTATGATCGCAAACACCAGTATCGTGGCCCAGATAACGGGCATACGGAGCGCCCTGATGTACTCTTCAAAGTAGATCGCGTCCAGGTGCTCGGGCAGCCGTTTCGGGAAAAGGACCAGGCGGCCCGTGACCGGCAGGTTCTCGCCCGGCCAATGGCCGAATAACAGCCGGTAGACGTGCTTGATGAGGGGCGAATTCTTCATTTTTGTTTACAGCAGGTATGGGAAAAATGGTAGGGTGAGATTCCCCAAAACCTGCGTATGAAAGACATCGAGATTGCCAAGATACTATACCTCGCGAAAAGCAAAAAATACGAGGTGGCGTGCGCCAGCTTCGATGTAGTCGATCACCTGTTCAAACTCGAGATCCCGAAGGGCCTGAAGCGCCGCAAAAGCGCTGTGCAGACGCTCAGCATGCTGGCCGACGAGAAAGTACGCTACGGTTACGATCGCAAAGACAACGTCATTGTCGCTGACGATGACGAAAAAGAAAACGACTGAATTCCCCTGCCGCCACACCCAGTTCCGCGGCGCAAGCTGATCCACTCCAACTAGGCAATTTATGCCTCGAATCCAGGCTAATCGTCGGTACGGGACGCTACGCGAGCCTCGACGAGATGCGGCGCTGCCACCAGGTCGCCGAAACGCAGATGGTCACCGTGGCGATGCGGCGGTACGAAGGCGGAGCTTCGCTTGGGGCTAAACCTGCGGCCGCTTCGGCAAATTCGCTGCTCGATTTCATCGACCTGGACCGCATTGCACTTTTACCCAACACATCGGGGGCGGCTTTTGCCGCAGACGCGCTGCGCCAGGCACGCATCGCCGCCGCGATGGGCAACACGCACCTCAAGATTGAAGTGACCGGCGACATACAGACGCTATTGCCCGACCCGCTCGAAACCCTTAAGTCGGTCGAGGCGATCAAGGCGCATGCCGATACCCGCCACCTCTACCTGATGGTCTATACGACCGACGACCCCGTGATGGCGCGCCGGCTCGCCGACGCCGGCGCCGAGTGCGTCATGCCCGCCGCGAGCCCGATCGGCAGCGGGCGCGGCATTGCCAACGAAGCCAACCTCACTATTCTGCTAACAATGATGCGCGGCCGCGTGCCGGTCATCGTCGATGCGGGTATCGGCACCGCTTCGCACGCCGCGCGTGCCATGGAACTAGGAGCCGATGGCGTGTTGCTCAATACGGCGATCGCAAAAGCGAAAAATCCTGTGCTGATGGCGGCGGCAATGCGCGATGCAATCAAAGCTGGCCGTGCGGCGTACCTCGCAGGCGCAATACCGGCGAAGCTCTACGCCACGGCTTCAAGCCCGGTGAACTGAACTCTTAGCCTGCGCCGAGTGCGCGCAACTCTTCGATGCGCTCGAAAATTTTGGCCTGCACGAAAACCTGCAGCAGGTCTGGGTCGACGTGGCCGTCTTTGACTTCCATGTGCAGAATATCGAGCGCCTTCTCGGGCGGTATCGCCTTCTTGTAGGGGCGATCCCAGGCGGTGAGCGCATCGTAGATGTCGGCAATCGTCATCATGCGCGTCTGTAGCGAAATTTCCGGGTCACGCCGTTTGAGCGGGTAACCAGCGCCGTTGAGTTTTTCGTGGTGGCCGTACGCGATTTCGGGTACCCAGCGCAGGTTGGGCGTCCAGGGTATCTGCCGCAGGAAGTTGTACGTGTGCGTGACGTGAGATTCGATCTCGAGCCGCTCGCGCTCATCGAGCGTACCTTTGCGTATCGACAGCATCACGAGTTCCTGGTCGGTAAGAAAAGGTAGCTCCTCATCGACCGAGACGCGCAACTTGTTTTCTGCAATTTTTTTGAGAAAATCGAATGAACCGGCAGCGAGCACGGTCGGCTCATTAGCCGAAAGAATAGCCGAGAACATCTGCTCGGCCTCGAGCTGCTGCTTTTCCTGCTCAGCCTGGAATTTTGCCTGTATCTCGGGCCACAGCTCGCGGGGGGATTTCTGCATTTCTGCAAGGCTCTGCCGCAGCATGCCAGCTTCGATATCTTTCCTGATATAATGGAAACGCCAGCGGATCAGCTCAAGCTGCGCGGGGTAGAGCTTCTTCGCCTTGACGAGCACGTCTTCGCGTACCCCGACCTTGCCGAAGTCGTGCAGCAGCGAAGCATAACGCAGCTCTTGTATCTGGTTGCGGTTGAAGCGGGTCGCATTAAAGCGCGGCCCGGTATCGCGGTTCACCGCGAGCGCGATATTCACTGAATAGTCTGCTACCCTGAACGAGTGACCGCTGGTGGTCGGGTCACGCTGTTCGATGGCCGTTACCGATGCCTTGACAAACCCTTCAAACAGGTTCTGGATATCCTGCAGCAGCTGGTTATTCTCGATCGCCACGGCCGCCTGGCCGGCCATCGCGCTGACCAGCGAATAGTCTTTGCGGGTAAACGAAACCACCGCGTCGCCTTTCAGGTCGGCGAGCGTGGGCTTCATCTCGGGGTCGCGTTTGCGGTTGATCAGCTGTATAATGCCGATCACTTCGTCGTGGTGGTTCTTCATCGGAATCACCATCATCGACTTGGTGTAGTAGTTGTGCGCCTTGTCGTATTCCGAGTTGTACGTATAACCCGCGTCGACCGGCAGGTTGTGCACGTCGTCGATGAGCAGCGGCTCGGCGGTCAGCGCCACATAACCGGCGATGGATTTTTTGTTGATCGGCAGCAAGAACTCGTCGGCGTCAAGCTGCATCGCCGATTTCTTGAAACGGATGTGTGTCGGTTTATCGCGTTCGCCGTGTTTTTCCGCAAGGTAGAGCGAGCCGCCATCGGCGGCAGTAAGTTCAATTGCCGAATTCAGTACCAGCTCAATCAGGCGGTCAAAATCCCTTTCGGTCGCGAGCGCCTGGCCCACTGCGGTCAGCCGGCGTATTTCAATGTAGCTGTTTGCCAGTTTTTCCTGCAGCTGCAGGCGGTCATACTCGGCATGCAGCGCGTTGATCTGCGTCTCGCACGCGCGGCGCACCTGCGCCATTGGCATCGCGGCGGGCAGGTACAGGTGAATCTGGTCTTCCCTTAGCGGGGCAAACAGCAGTTCAGAAAACTCGTGGTCGCCGAGCACGACGAGGCGCGAACGGTGCTGTGGGTACTTCTGCAACCAGTTGGACACCAGCTGCGCATTTTCGGTGAGCGCGGCGGAACTCAACAGCCAGACGACAGCATGCTCTTCGTCGGGGTGGCTCGGCTTGATCGCAAGATTATCCTGTATGGTGGCAAAAAGCACAGGATCCCGAAATGACTCCAGCGTGATTCGCGAAAGAGCAGGGTCAAAGTAGATATGCGAGACCACGGTTCATGGCAGTTAGCGGTAAACGTTCGGTCAAGGATAATAGACGCCAAATTGTCCGGTAAAGATGTGCAACAGACAGGCGCCGGGCCTGCTCTCATAACACTTGACATCGGCCATAGCCGACACGCATTTCCCCATGCTTTTTGAACGCTTACAGAAAGAGAGCCTTGAAGCCCGCAAGGCGCGCGATACCGTGCGCGCAGGCGTACTCACTACCGCCATTTCGCAGGTGAAGGCACTCGCCATAGACGACGGCCACCGGGCACCTAACGACGCCGATGTACTCAAAGTCGTCCGCCAGTTTCTCAAGTCATGCGAAGAAAACCTGGCGCTCGCCGCGCAGGGTAAAATGGACGCCTCGCGCGCCGAGCAGTTCAAGGTCGAAAAAGACGTCTTGCTTTCATTTCTGCCGCAGCAGATGAGCGCCGAAGACCTGAAGGCAGCAATTACCAAATCGGGCGCCACGAACATTGGCGAAGTCATGAAATACCTGAAAGCGAACCACGACGGCCAGTACGATGGTAAACTGGCATCGCAGGTCGCAAAGGAGGTCATCGGATGATGTATATCTGGCATGCATTTAAGCATAAACTCAACCTGCTCTTTTTGGGAGCTGGACTGGTCGCGGGCGTTTTTTTCAGCTGGAGCCTGCCTCTTTTTTACCCGGTCCTCTTTGCCGCCGAGGCGGTGATCCTCATCGGTACAGCGACCAACAAACGTTTCCAGCGGGCAGTCAATGCGCTCGAGGGGCGTGAAGCAGAAAAAGATGAAATCCGCCGCCTGCGCAATGCTATCTACGGTTCGCGCTCGGCTCTGAAATCGAAGATGTCGCCTGCCGAAGAACTGATACGGCAGATCAGGCAGAACACCCGGCAGAACAGCAAGGCATCGGTGCAGTCGAGCGAAGCGATGCTGACTGGACTCGATGAGCTCGAAGCAAATTTCATTCACCTGCTCAACGGCTATTGCCGCCTCGACGACATGCAGAAGACTGCCGGCACCGGCCACGATGCCGAAGTCGCGAAACTCAAAAGCGACCTTGCAGCGCTGGCAGCCGACGCCCCCGCCGAGACACGCGACGCTTTGACCCGCCGGGTAGAGCTCGCAGAGAAGCGTGCCTCAATCGTGAAAGACGCAGAGCAGAATAAACAGAAGCTGTTGGCACAGATTGAAATGGTCGAAGACACGCTCAAGTATCTGCGCGACCAGTCGGTACAGGTATTCGACGCCAACGTCATCGCGAAACAGGTGACTGCTATCTCAGAGAAGATGCAGACGACGCGCGAAACCATGCTCGAAATCGAGCAGATGTCTGCCGGTACGGATTACACCCTGCAGCAGACGCGAATTCGTTCCTGACAGGGGTAGGTTTAAACCTACCCCTATCAGGAACTCCTGAACATTTTTTTCAGAACACCCGCCTGCGCACGGGCGTGGTGTCTGCCGGCATCGATAATCTCTTCACGACGATCAAACTCGAAAAGGCCAAAGCGCGACAAGTCAGGACTGAGCAACAGGTCAAACTCGCGCGACTTCTGCCGCACCAACTCTGAACCCTCGAGCATCATCGCGCGGTTTGCGATCTGCAGTATCGGCGGCCGCGTCACAAACAGTTTAGCGGCTTTGAAAAAGCGCAGCAGGTTTGCCCAGAACCGGTCACCCGGCTTCAACAGCTGAAAGAGGTTCGTCTCGTCGAGATACCGTGTGACGCTGTCGTCTGCGAGCGGCGTACAGTTGATACCCAGAACTGACTGCACACCCTGCTCACGCAGCACATTGCCGGGCACGTTATTTATCGCTCCACCGTCGACCAGGTAGTGCCCATGATAGCGCACCGGTGCGAAGATAACCGGCAAGCTCATGCTTGCGCGCACCGCACGCCACACGAGTCCCTTCTGCATACGAATCTCCTGGCCGCTGATAAGGTCAGCCGCAATGATCGTCAGCGGTTTTGGCAAGTCTTCGATGCGCAGCCTGCCGAACAGGCGCCGCAATATGCGGTTCACGCTGCGATCGCGAAAAAATGAAACGAACGGCAGGTTATAGCGCAAGAGCCCTTTGTCAGAGGGCAAAAACTCACGAAATCGTTCGCTCATTTGCCGTGCGTTAAGCCCCATTGCGTAGAAGGTCGCAATGATCGAGCCCATGCTTGTCCCGGCAACGTGGTCGAATTCGATCTGGTGGCGTTCGAGCTCTGACAAGACGCCAATCTCACATAAGGCACGAGCTCCCCCGCCGCCGAACGCAATACCCTGCGTCGTATTGCAGATAATGCGCGAGAGGGTGGTGCACTGCAGGTGCAACAAATGCATGTCGTCTTTTTGCCAGAAGTCTTTGCGGAGTCGAAGCCGGTAGCGCACCGTCAACGCGAGTTTCTGTTCGATCTGCGATACAGTCAGGTTATCGGGCGAGGCATGGTGCACCAGCGACAGCACGGGTGCCAGCATCGCGACCTTGCCGCGGAGTGCCGGTTGGGCCAGAATGCGCTGCAGGCGCCTCACCGAGCCGGCATCTTCAGAGAGCGTCAGAATCAGGCGATCCGCCATCTGCAGCAGCGCTGCGACTGTTTCAAGAGGGTAATCGGCAATGTTGAGCGGCAGGTACGCCGATGCATGGCGCATCAGTACTGCGCTCACGCGCTGTCGCAACACTGAGGGTTGCTCTGCCAGACCGTTCAGAAATACCGGCGGGAGCATCAACATCGACGAGACTCTCTGCGCGGCGACCGAATCGAACAGCGGACCCTGCACAGCCTGGTAATCGGCAGAGGTCGTACAGTACAGGTGCAGCACAAGACCCAGCTCATTATGCCGCCTGTGCTCCCGCACGATGTTGCTTCTTAGCCTCAGTGCTTCTATGCGCGTTAGGTTAAAGAGGACATCGGGATACTGGCGCAGAACCTTCACGAGCTTATGCCGCGTGATGCCCGCGAGCTGCGCGTCGGTCATCGCGCGCACCTGACCAGAGTGTCGCTCGCCGGTCAGCACCGCGACTTCACCCACGACGTCACCTGGCAGCAGAGAAGCAATGCGCACCAATTGCTGCTGGGAAGTTAACTTTTCGACGCGCAGCTTGCCATCGACGACGAAGTACATGACGCGGCTTTTCTGGTCGGCACGAAACAACACGTCGCCTTTGTCCAGCTGGTGCATGTGAAAGTTTTTCAGCACACGCCTGCACTGCGCTTCGCTGATACCCTTAAAGAGGGGGCTGCGACGGGCAACGTCGACCAGGTTGCGCGGTTTCATTTCCCGGAGAGCAACGCGCGGTAGCGTGCCCGGTCGGCCAGCAGTACCCGCACATAATGGTAGGTTTCCTGGAACGGTATCTCTTCGACGAAGATATCGTCGTCGTTGCTGTATTTCTTGCGCCACTGCTGCAGCCGGCCAGGCCCTGCATTGTAGGCAATAGCAAGCCCGGTAAAGTCGGCAGCATAAGCTTTGCGGATGTCGCGCATGAAGCTGGTACCCAGCCGGATATTATCTTCTGGCTTGAGCAGGTTGTAGTCGCCTAACCCTTCTTTGGCCGCGAGCAGTTCAGCGGTAGAAGGCAGTATCTGCATCAAACCCTGTGCTTTGGCCACGCTGATTGCCCCCGCAAAAAACTGCGATTCCTGGCGGATGAGAGCGAAAACTTCGGCTCTCTCGAGCTGGTTTTTTGCTGCATACGTTTCAACGTAAGCACCATACGCCTGCGGATAGAGCATGGCACGCAGAGTACCAGGTATTTCAAACAGGAATGGCCTTAGCTTCGAATCGCGTACCAGCATCTTGGCACCGTAGAGCGCCATATCCGGTTTCTGCGCGACCACACCCATTGCAGCGAGCAGTTTGTAAATGCCGGGTTTTTCTTCAGAACGCAGAAGCTCCCGCATTTCGTCGCGGCTGTCTGCAGCGAGCAGCAACAACGCCATCAACCGGTCGTCGTCGAGCCGTCCTGCAAGCTGTGCGATTTCGCTTTCAAACTTACTGAGCTCTGCCATCTGGTGCAGGTCACGCGCGCGCGCCACGTCGCCTGTCAGCAGTACCTCGAGCAGGTAACCAAGACGGGTACCTTCGGAGCGATAACTCTGTGCCCAGGTTTTTTGCGCGCTGATCGGCCGCTCCATGAGGCGGTAGAAATAATAGTCATCGGAATAGTTCAGCGCCAGCTCAGTCAGCAGTTCACGGACTTTTGCCGTATCGCCCGCGCTATCGTAGTGCCGCGCGAGAAAGTAGCGCGCACCCGCACCGAGATTCTTCTGCACCGATACCTGCCGCAGCTCTTCGAGGCAGGCGATATCCCAGTTTTCGTGGTGCGTGCCGACTCCTGGCAGGCATGAGCGCAGGAAGATGCGCTCGGCGAGAGTTGATTCGGCATCAAATTCTGCTATGTACCGGGCGGCAAGCGAGCGGGCTGCCGGCGAATAGTCGGAGCTGCGCTGTGCAAGACGCAGGCGGCACTGGTAGGCTGCTTTGGTCGCAGGTTCAAGCGGGAACAGGTTGCGTACAAGGGCAAACTGCTTCTTCTTGAGTAAGCGCTCGCAGATATCCAGCGCGGGTTTTTCGTTGTCAGCAGCCAAAAACTCCGCCCCTGCGCCGGCCACGGTGCGGCTGAGTTCAGCGAAATTGCCCTTGTCGGTGAGCAGACGCGCAGCATACTGCGTGAAGAGTAACTGTTCTTTTCCCGAGAGCCGCTCGCGACTGAGTGTCTGCCAGAGTTTCGCTGCGCTTGCCCTGTCCTTCGCCACGCGCAGGGCCTCCATCAGGCGGATGCGCTGCAAGGCTGACGGTTGTGTGTAGATGGCCTGCCCCAGCAGATTACGCAGCAGCAGGCCACTCTGGGCAAAAGGAAAGTCCGCTTCGGGCTTTTCGAGCGCTCGCCACGCCAGCTGCCCGGCCCCCCGCTTGTCACCGGCCATATCGAGGCCATGCGCCGCCTGGTAGAGTGATTCGGCATCGCTGAATTTGTCGGCATGCTTTTGCCAGTGTTCGGCGCGCGCCGGAGCAGCCACCGCAGTCAGAAGCAAAAGACGGCCCTGCAGCAGAGATACACGCCGCGCGAGCGGCTGCGGAGCATCACTTACCTGGGCGAGTATTTCCGATGCCTCGCGCGGATAGTTCTGCTGCTCGGCAAAAGCCGCCAGGTGGTAAACCGCGTAGGCGTAGAGCGGCGAACGATCAGAGCTACTCATCGACGAAAGCGCAGCGGCAACGCAGTCCCACGCCGAACAGGAGAGCTTCAGATCTGGCTCGCGCATCGCCGCCAGCAGGTATGCCCGTAGTTTGCCGGTTGCCTGCGTGCGGGCGCTCAGCTTCTGCCCCTGCGCGTAGAAGGTAAGGTAACCATTCTCGCTGTTTGCCCCTTTACCGGCATAGCGCGCGAGATCGGCGCTGCCCGAAGAGCGGCAGTGAAAGACCAGCGTCAGTATGAGCACAAGCGGCGAGAGGAGTTTTTGCATGGAGACTGTTCAGCTCCCGTTGCCGCTTTACAGCATGTCAATCACTTGCCGGCAGGAGGCAGAACGCACCACCTATGCTGCAAGACAACAAACAAAACTTCCGCAAACTGCTCCTGTTTGGCGGCGGCGGCCTGGGTGCCGTCACGCTTCTCTTACTGGCAATGCTCTGGCTTTCGCTGCGCAGCGTCTCAGATGGCTCGCGCCATGTCGATTTCGCCGTGAAAGCCGGTTCAAATTTATCATCTGTTTCCTCGCGGCTCGCTGAGGCGAATCTCATCCACAGCCAGTTTTTCTTTAAGATGTACATGCGCCTGACGGGCAAAGCAGCGCGCATCAAGTTTGGCGTCTATGACCTGAACGACGGCATGTCTGCCGGCAAGATTGCGCAGGCGATCACGAGCGGCAAAACCAAGACGATCAGTATTACACTCGCTGAGGGTCTGCACAACCGCCAGATCGCCGACCTGTTCGTGGAGAAAAAGTTTTTCGCATCGCGCGATGAATTTCTGCAGTATGCTTCGAAGAAAGCGATACTCGACAAATTCAAGATTCCGGCGCAGACCGTAGAGGGTTATATTTTTCCCGACACCTACCACTTGCCCCAGGGTTACCCCAAGGACAAAATTATCGAGCACATGGTAGAACATTTCTACGAGAAAGTCAAAGAGGTGAAAAACTTCCCGACAGAGCCGCAAAAGATTCACCAGACCGTGATTCTCGCGAGTATTGTAGAACGCGAAGCCAAGCTGAAAGAAGAGCGCCCGCTGATCGCGGCGGTATTCCACAACCGCATGCGTGACAGTGAACCGCTCGAATCGTGTGCGACGGTGCAGTACCTGTTCGAAAAACCCAAGGCGCGGCTGTTTTATAAAGACCTCGAAGTCGAATCACCTTATAACACCTACAAGGTACGCGGCCTGCCCCCAGGCCCGATCGGCTCACCGGGTATCGCTGCGCTCGATGCGACAGTGAACCCCGAGAAGACTGACTACAAGTTCTTCGTGCTCAAGGGTGACGGTGCGCACCACTTCTCGAAAGACTTCCGCGAGCACAACGCGGCGAAGAAGAAGTATATTGGTCCCTAACCAGCTGCGCCTGCGCAGCTAGTTAGGGACCTTAAAGCGCGCCATAACTTTCAAGTACCCGATTACCTTCCCGAGCTCTGCATCGGTTAGCTGCGCGAAAGGCGGCATCTTCGAGCGCGCGCGGAAAGCCGAGGCATTGCGGATGAATGCCCGCAGGTAAGCGTCATCGCGGTACTCGGTGATGTTGCGCGGCACGTTGAGCTCTGGCCCGATTTCGCCGCCCATCAGGTTGAGCGAATGGCAGCGCAGGCATTCTTTGCGAAACAGGTCAAAGCCCGCGCGCGTTACAGCATTCTGCGCCACGGCGTCGGGTAAAAGCCCGGGGTATTTGTCAGCAAAACGAATAAACTCCACCCCCACAATTTCGTACGGCCAGCTGAGCGTCGCATAACCTTTCGGGTCGGTCGAAACCGCGTAGAACGGTTCGGGCGAAACCTGCGACTTGCCCTGCTGTATCATCGAACGAAAACGCTCCCCGCCCTCACCGTAGGCGAGAAAGAAGCTGTCGAGTCGACCCTGCTCGAGGTCGGCCCTGCTCGCGCGCGCCTCATAACCATCGGCGCAATGGAAAAGCACTTCGTCATAAGGCCCGGCAGGGGCCCAGGCGCGCAAGAGCGGCGCCAGCGGCAGCGCGCGGTAGCTGGTGCGGCGTTGCAGGTAATGGTCATCAACCTCAACTTCGCGGTCGCTGACACGCTGGCGGAGCTCGGAAAGGGAAACCTGCTTCTTGCCCTGCGCGTGTGCAATTTCGAGGCGCTTCTGCGGCTGACACGCGGTGAAAAATGCGGCGAATAGCAGGGTGGGCGGCAAAAACCGGCTGGCAGGCATCGCGCAGACTGGCAGAGTTTGCGCCATTGGCAAGCAAGTTGGCATAAATTTATAGCCGGGCAGAGTCTTGCGCGCGAGATCGCCCCGGGTGTCGCTGGGTATTGGCAGATCAATTGTGCTCGTCATTGACGGGCTCGGTGTGGGCGAACAGCCCGATGCGTACCTCTATGGTCCCCGCGGGGCCAACACCCTCTCGCACATCGCCGAGCTCAAAGCGCCGCTGCAGATTCCCAATCTGTCGCGCATGGGAATCACCAACCTGACATACCTGAAATCGTGGCCGCGCGAAGAAGACACGATCGGTTTTTACGCGAAGGTAACGCAGCGCAATGAGGGCAACGACAGCATCGGTGGCCACCGTGAACTTCTTGGCATCTACCAGGAAGAAAAATACCATACGTTTCCCCGCGGGTTGCCGCCCGAAATTCTCGACGAACTCTCGGCGATCACTGGCCGTTCTTTCCTGGGCAATGCCAACGACGTCCAACAGGGATTTCTGACAAAATACGGCGAAACGCACCTGGACACGGGCGCTCCCATTCTTCTGGTCACCGACGACTCGCTGATCAATATCTATGTGCACCCCGACAAGTTCCAGCCCGACGAGTTTTACCTGCTCGGGCATTCCGCGTGGGAGGTACTCTCGCGGCACGGGCTGGGCCGCCTGCACCTGCACTATTTTACCGGCGACCTCGCGACTTTTGCCCCTGACGAAACAATGCCAACGGGCATGTTCCACTCGCCGCCACGCGCTCCCACGCTCGCCACGAACCTGGCGCACGCAGGTATACCCGTGCATGCAATCGGGAAAGTATCCGAAATGCTCGAGGGTGCAGCCATCACTGAACAGTATGCAGTGAAGAACAATGCAGACTGCCTCGAGATACTGACGCAGGCAATACGCGAAGGTACCACGAACCGCAACAAGCAGTCATTTATCGTCGCTACCCTGCCGGACCTCGACAGCCTCTACGCGCACAACCGCGACGCGATGGGCTACATCGATGCGCTCGAGGCGCTCGACGCCTACCTGCCGCGTATCTTCCGCGCAATGGAAAATGAGGACATGCTCTATATCGTTTCGGACCACGGCAATGATCCCACTTTTGAGGGCACCAGCCATACCCGCGAGTATGTTCCGCTGCTGGTCTACTCGCGCATGTTCCGGCCCAGGCGGCAGGCCAACCTGGGCATACGCTCGACGCTGGCGGATGTGGCGGAGACCATCGCCGATTCGTATGACCTCAACGTACGCTTTGCTGCGACCAGCTTCTGGGAAAACATGATTTCGCAGCTGTAAGGCTACCCGGGGCGGTCGCTGGGGGTGACCTGCCCGCGACCCCTATTATCTCTTGACGGGTGATACGAGATCGGACGGGCATAATACATGACAAAAGCGTCCGTTTTTCTGGCGGTTGCCCTGGCTACCGCGCTTACCCTGCCCGGTTGTCGATCTGCCGCGAACAACTACGTGATCAAAGAACCGATTCCCAAGAACTCCAATGTGGCAGTCCTGGTCGAAGGGGAAAACGACTTCAAGAATGCCGTGTTCATGGAGTTCATGCGCGGCGGTTACGATGTAAAGGCATTCAATGCCACCGACTTCTATACGACGGATGACGTGCTCGATGTGCGCTCGCTGAAAAAGACCGCCTTCGTCACGAACCTGTTTGACCCGAAAAACTCGCAGCGCCAGGTTGCCGTTGCCGACAAAGTTTTTGAGAATATCTACAAACTACACATCTTCAACTTTGAGAACCTCAAGCTCGAGATGCTGCAGGGACTGCAGAAAAAACTCGGCATCCGCTACGTCATACTCCTCTCGCTTTCACGGTGGGATGCCGGTTATACATGGGCGCGTGTCATCAAGCTTGATACGATGCAGCTCGTTTATGTGCAAAATTATAATGTCAGCCGCAAAGATGACCTGAAGAGCGTCATCGGCAGTATGATCAGCACGATGCAGGCAGGCAAGTAAGCAGACAATCCTCTGCGCTGAAGATGAATCTGCGCCTTGCCATACTTGTCGCTGTTCTTTCGGGCAGCAGTGCGCTATTCGCTGCGCCCGTAACGGCTATTGGTACATTCACGCGCCGTCTCGACAGCCCGGTTTCGAAAGAAGTTATCCTTCGGTTTCCGATATTCCTGAGCAAGGCGTACACGCGGGCGCAGAAAGGCCGCATCATGTACCCGAACGAATTTATCAGGCTGCGCGAAGAAAACAAGATTCCATCGAAGATACTCTATACACCCGACGAGTACGCGGCGATTGCAAAGGTACTGAATGGTGGTTCGCTCGTCACGGGCGAGATTTACGAATACGAGCCGAAAAAACCCGGCGAAGAAACAGACGATGAGACGGCCGTCGATATTCCCAAAGAAAAGATGGTCTTCGTGCGTATTCACCACTACAATTCAGAAACTCGGAAGATCGCCTCTTTCAGCGTCTATTCAAAGCCCGAGACTATAGTGATCGACCTTGTGCGTCACCTGCTGCCGCTCGAAAAAGACCGCTATATTGTACGCCCCATCGCAGCAGGCAGCAAAATCGCCGTGGTAGCACCGCTCGATGCGGTCAGCCTGAACAACTTTCTGGCCTACCTGATGGAGCTCAAATTTGATGTGCGCATGGCTTCGGGCAACGACTATGAAACACTGCAGCCGCAAGAGCTCGAACCGCTGCGCGAAATACGCAGCAACGCGATATCATACAGCACCGCCGCGCTCCCTTATGAGCTGACTGTCCCCCCGCTCTCGGCGGCAGTCGACAATGAAGCAGAACGCGAAGAGTATAACGAGTTTGCGGCCCTCTACAGTAAAAAACTGACAGGTTTTGAGCGCAGCCTGGGGTCAACGCTTGCCTCTTTCAGAAATAAGACCAACGCCGACTACCTGCTCATCCTGCAGCCACATGGCAAAAATCCGTTCGCGCGCGGCTTCGACCTGAACCGGGGTGGCCTGGCCTGGTTCCAGGACACATTTCCTTCGAAGTCTTCTGCCCCGGGCGAAGTGCTTGCTGCAATGATAGCTGAAATGCAGCGACCGATGAAAACACTCGACGAAGCGCAGTTCGAAAAGATTGCACAGGAAAAAGACCGCATGGCTGCGCAGGGTGCCTCAGGTGGCCTCGCAAGCGTAGCAATTCTCGATTTTTATGACCGAACCAACTCACCGCTCTATGGCTGGATGAGCACCAGCCTTTCTATTGCGGTCGATGATTCAATGAAGAAAATCTTTGAATACGACCGCGCAAACGAAAAGAAAAGCACAGAGGCAGGAGCCCGGATATTCAAAACACCTTCTGACATCACGCCGAAAAACCTCAAGGAATTTCAAACGCAGACAGGTGCCGATTACCTGATCTTCGGCTTTTATTCGGTTAACGCGCAAAACGGCAATATTGTTATCGAATCAAAAGTATATGATCTCGTGAAGAACAAGGCTATTGGGGGTTCGACGACCGAATCTCCCGTAGACGTGAGACTATTCAACGTGGTCGACGAAATTTCTCAGGGAATCGTTCAGGATATTTTTAACATGACGCAGACTCAGAACAAGTAAACGGGGAATCAGATGCAAAACAAGAGCAACATGGCTGAAAAAGCAAATTCGATCAAGGCGGGGTATACGGTGATAAGGCGCTGGTTCATCGTCAGCGCGGCGATTTTGATTACGGGCACCGCCCTGTCGGCACAGACAACGGAAAAACGCTTCGTTGATCGGCTAATGCTGGATATCGGCGGGCAGGTGCTTGTACCCAGTGCACAACCTGCCGGCCTGGGGGGAGGTTTGGGGCTAGGCTATGCATTCCGCGATTTCAGCCTTTTCCTTCGGGGTGCGGGAATGATCGCCGAGCCGGGGTTAAACCAGAGAACAATCATCAATCCCACCCTGCGCACAGAGGGTCGCATTGTCCTTTTGCCGTCATTCATCACACTTCTGCCCTTTGTGGATGTTGGTACCATCTCGGTACGCCTGCGGGTGCCGGTGGTCCAGACAGAGCCATTTTTCCCGTTCAACCAAACGGTGACCACCGGGGAAACGAGCAATGTGACGAGCCTGTATGCGGCACTGGGAATTAGCGCCGAGATACTGCTGAGCCATGAACTTTCGCTGATTCCGCGTATCGGGGTGGCACATGCCCTGCTTTACTCGGGCAATGACTCAAACAATTTCTCCGGACCGACGGTGGAGCTTGCCATGCGCTATACCTTTGGCCGAAACCGGGGGCTGGACTACTGACCGGCCAACGACCTCCAAATCGCTTGTCAGCCTGTTTCGGCCTGAGAGGCTGCCACAAACACAAGGGAAAGTTAAAGACAGGAAATTATGCTCGCAACTGCAGAAAAGAAAGCATTGATCACAACGCACCAAAAATCGTCACGGGATACCGGCTCAGTCGAGGTCCAGGTAGCGCTTTTGACCGAAAAGATCAATCGCCTGACGGGCCATTTTCAGACACACAGCAAAGACCACCACTCACGCGTTGGCCTGCTGAAGATGGTAGGCAAGCGCCGCCGCCTGCTCGACTATCTGCGCCGTAATAGCGTTGAGCGCTATAAGACGCTGATCACAAAACTCAATCTCCGTAAGTAACGTACCCTTGTGACGGGGCCTCAGGAGGCCCGCTTGCAACGCAAGGGACCTCCCGGCCTAAGAACTGTCCGCACAGGAAGACCTCTGTACAGGGCTCTTCCTGTGCGGGCATTGGATTGGAGAAACATATGCAACACGACTTTAAGATTCACAAAGAAAGCGTCCAGGTAAACGGTCTCGACTACGAACTCGAGACGGGCAAATGGGCACGCCAGGCAGATGGTTCTGTCCTGCTGCGCTGGGGCAACATGCTGCTCATGGCGAATGCGACCGGGGCAAAAAAATCGGGCGAAGGTCTCGATTTCTTCCCGATGACAGTTGAATACCGCGAGAAGTACTACGCGGGTGGCCGTTTTCCCGGTGGCTTCCTGAAGCGCGAGAATCGTCCTTCTGACAAAGAAATCCTGGTCTCGCGCGTAATCGACCGCCCGATTCGCCCGCTCTTTCCTGAAAACTACTTCAACGAAGTACAGATCTTCATCACGCTGCTGAGCGCACAGAAGAACTTCAGCGCCGACGTGCACGCGATTACCGCGGCTTCTGCAGCGCTGACAATTTCAGGCCTGCCATTCGACGGACCGGTGGCCGGTGTGCGTATCGCACGCGTCGCAGGCAAGTTCATCCTTTTCCCGAACCGCGACGAAATCGCGGCGTCAGACATCAACCTCGCGCTCGCCGGCACGATTAAGGCAGTCACCATGATCGAGGGTCTTGCTGACGAAGCGAGCGAAGAAGACATGATCGCGGCAGTTAAACATGGCCACGAAGAAATCAAGCGCCTCTGCGAAATGCAGCTGAAGCTCAAGGCGAAAGCCGGCAAGCCGCGCATCGACGTTCCGGCAGCACCAGACCACTCTGAACTGCGCAAGCGCATTGCCGACCTCGGCATGGCTGCAATGAAGCAGGCCAACGAAATCAAGGGCAAATTCGAACGCCAGGCGGCAATCGACGCCGCCAAGAAGAGCGTGCTCGAGCAGTTTAAGCCTGAATTTGCTGCGCTCGAAAAAGACGCGGCAGAAAAACAGGAAAAACTCGTGAAATCTCTCATCGCCGACCTCGAGGTTGACGTGGTGCGCAACCAAATCTTCCACGACGCTGTGCGCGCAGACGGCCGTAAACTCGACGAAATCCGCCCGATCTCGGTCGAAGTGGGTGTATTGCCCGGCGCACACGGCTCGGCGCTCTTCACGCGCGGTGAAACGCAGTCGCTGGGAGTTCTCACTCTCGGCACTGAAAGCAACGCGCAGGGAACAGACGACGTCGAAGGTGAATCTTCAAGCCGCTTCTACCTGCATTACAACTTTCCACCATTCAGCGTGGGCGAAGTGAAACGCTTCATGGGCCCAGGCCGCCGCGAGATCGGTCACGGCAAGCTGGCAGAAAACTCCCTGGCAGCAGTGGTGCCCGATGCAGGACGCTTTCCGTACGTGATGCGCCTCGTTTCTGAAATTCTCGAATCGAACGGTTCATCGTCGATGGCAACAGTCTGCTCGGGTGCGCTCGCCATGATGGATGGCGGTGTACCGATTAAGGCACCTGTTGCCGGTATAGCGATGGGACTGATCACTGAAGGCGACAAATTTGCCGTCTTGTCTGATATCGCAGGTCTCGAAGACCACTTCGGCGATATGGACTTCAAAATCGCCGGCACCACTAAGGGCATCACCGGCTTCCAGCTCGACACCAAGGTACAGGGCATTAGCTACGAAATCATGGAGAAAGCGATTCACCAGGCGAAAGCCGGCCGTGAGCACATTCTCAAGGTGATGGCCGAAGCGCTCGAGAAGCCGCGTCCGCAGCTCAAAGATAATGCCCCGCGCATCTCTACCATGACGATCGAACGTGACCGCATCGGCGAGCTTATTGGACCAGGTGGTAAGAACATCCGCTCGATCATCGAAAAAACCGGCGTCGAGATCAATGTCGACGATAACGGTTTGGTGCAGATCGCTTCGAATGACGCAGAATCGGCACGCAAAGCCCGCGCGATGATCGAAGGCCAGTTTGCCGAAGCAGAGATCGGCAAGATCTATGAAGGCACTGTGCGCAAGATCACCGACTTCGGCGCTTTCATCGAAATTATGCCAGGCCGCGATGGTCTTTGCCATATCAGCAAGGTCTCCGCGCAGCGCATCGCCAATGTTTCTGAAGTCCTGAAAGAAGGCCAGAAAGTGAAGGTGAAGGTACTGGCGATCGACCGCCAGGGCAAAATTTCGCTGTCGATCCGCGACGCGGAATAAGGCATCATGATGTTCCGCAGAGCAGCCAGCCCGGCAGCTGTCGAGCGCCTAACGCTCGACAACGGGCTGACGGTTCTGCTGGAAAACATTCCCCACCGCACGAGCGCTACCGTCGGCCTTTGGCTGCCGGTAGGCTCGCGTTTCGAAAAGAAATCCGAAGCAGGTTACTCGCACTTTGTGGAGCATATGCTCTTCAAAGGTACCAAGAAGCGGCATTATACCGAAATTTCCCGGGCGATTGACCGACTGGGCGGGCATATGAATGCTTCGACCAGCAAAGAAATCACCGACTACTATGTCAGCCTGAGCGGGCGCCACCTTCCTATCGCGCTCGATGTCCTGGCCGACATGTTCTTCGATTCGCAGTTCAGCAAAGAAGAATTCAACTCGGAGAAGAAGGTCATTCTCGAAGAGCTGAAAATGACCGAAGACCAGCCTGACGATTACCTCTTCGACCTGTTTTATGAAAGCGCGCTGGGTGATAACTCCCTGGGGCGGCCGGTCGCGGGTTACGCAACGAACATCTCACGCAGCACACGCGACGGTCTCTACGAATACTACCGGTCTCACTACGGACCGCGCGGTACAGTGCTCTCGCTTGCAGGCGCACTGTGGAGCTCGGCGAAGGAAAAAAATGACCTGCTGTCGAATATCCGGCAGAATTTTGACCGGCACGACCACGTGCTGCAGGGTGAGCCCGGTTATAGCTCCCCCCATTTCAGCAGCCCTGAGTTTCAGGCCGAGCGCCCGGTCAAACAGCGGCACTTTCTGCACAAGTCCAAAGACCTTGAACAGGTGAACTTTGTGCTGTCTTTGCCCGGCCAACGCAATGAAATCGACCAGCCTGCAGACCTGCAGGTACTCACGCACTACCTCGGTGGCACGATGTCATCGCGTCTTTTTGTCGAACTGCGGGAGAAAAAGGGACTTTGTTATTCGGTCAGCACCTTTCATTCTCAATTTCTGCGCGAAGGTGTCTGGGGCATTTTCTGTGCGACCTCGCCTGAAAAGTATTCGACCGCGGTAGAAACCGCGATCGGTGAACTCGAAGCCCTGGCCAGCGGCATCGACGCCGGCGAAATTGAAGAGAGCAAATCTGGCCTCAAAGGTGGTATTGAACTCGCCATGGAAAGTGCGTACCGCCGCGCTAGCTACAATGCGCGTACCTGGTTGTATCACGGTGAACTGCGCGACTGGCGCGAACACCTGGCAAGGGTCGACCGTGTCACACCAGCCAGCTTCCTGCCTGCATTGCGTCATCTTTGGCGGGGAGCTTCCCCTGCTATCACCGGGCTTGGCCCTGCAATCAAAGCAGGCGCGAAGTCAAAACTGCAGAAGCTGATCAGTACCCCACTATTTAATTGATTGATGATTCGGGCGATGCTCGCCCGAATCATCAATCGGCTATTCGCTCCTGGCACATCTGAAGCCTGCCCGGCGATCGCGCGCGAGCGTGGGAATTCCCCCTGCCATGCGCACGTAACTTTTCGCCAGTTCGAGTGAATGCTCGTATGAACCGCCGCGTATAACTCTGTAGCGTTTGCCAAATCGTTCGTCGCGTGCGGAGTTGCCGCGGTACGGCAAAAGCCAGCTCGAAGTCCACTCGGCAGCATTGCCGCACATTCCTACAACCCCATAAGGACTCTGGTCCTTTAGTTTGCTCACCTCGACGGGTTCAGAGTTATTCTGCGCAGTAACACAGACCTCCGCGGCCGCCGCATCGCCTACCGGGTAATTGCGAATATCGGTATAAGTTTCATCGGCAACGGTTTCGACCTGGCTGCCGCGCGCAGCTTTTTCCCATTCCAGTTCAGTGGGCAGGCGTTTACCGGTCCAGGCACAATAACTCTCTGCCTGACGGTAAGTCACGTGGGTAACCGGCAAAAGGCCGCTCTTTTCTGCCAGTTCATCAGGAATACGCTGGCGCGTTTCTTCGAGGTAATGCCGGTACTGGTCCACGGTCACCTCATGCTGGTCGATGAAAAATCCCGCCACGTCGGCACGGTTGGCAACCTTGCCCTCTTGCCGCGCAGGAATATAATGCAGCGAGTTCACCTGCTGCCCACCGAGAATAAAGGGCCCTTCTGGCACGAAGACCATAACAGCACGGTCTTTGAGCTCAAATCGCATCTGTGGTTGTGACTGCTGCCGTGGCCTGTCGCCCAATGCACTAAACCCGGAATTTACGGCAACCAGGGTGATTCTGCGTCCGGCGCTGAGCGCACGCCGTTTGCCTGTGAAAGTGAAGACCGAGTTGCCATTGCCAATGCGCTTCACTTCTTTCGCAGCGCCAATGACCTCACCCGATTCATTCAATACAGTATATTCTTTTCCAGGCTCGAGCACAACCCCTGCGCTGACCTCGGCGACCTGGGTTACGGGATCTATCCGCTCGACACGGGCAACTGTACGAAAACCCGCAGCGAACAGCAGGGTTGGCAGAAATAGCAAGGCGAGCAACCGGCAGGGGACCACACTCTATTTTCGGCACTTTTATTCACTTTCCCAATGCACAGCAGACCTACGGCCGAAGCAAAAGACTATACCGCATCGCACCAAAAAGTGGATGAATAATTCCAAAATAGGTAAATTTACGTAATGAAGAATCCGCAGTTAGTCCATCGTCTCAGCCGCATCCAGGGCCAGATTGAGGCGCTCAAGCGCATAGCAGCCTCCGAAGAAGCGGATTGCCTCAAGACCATTGAACTGGCGAAAGCTGCCTCGAACGCTATCAAAAAGTTCGCCCAGGCCTATGTCGAAGAGCACCTGGAGCAGTGCGTCGAAGAAAAGCGTGCGCTCAAAGATATCCAGACAGAACTGCGCAAAGTTGTTCAGTCATCTTTTTCTCTCTGAGCCCTGCGTCGGCGATCAGGTCGTGTAATACGCATTGATTGCCACGTACTCTTCTGTATAATCGCAGCCGTACACGGTCCACGAGGCCTTACCCACGCCCAGCGACACCTCGAGCCTTAGCTCCTCGTTGGATTGGAGGTATTTGGAGAGTTCGGCCAGCTGGTCGTTCGTGTAGACCTTTCCACCCCAGCGGATTTTGATCTTCTCAGGATTAACCCGTACACCGGGTGTCTTGCCGACCGCCATAAAGATACGGCCCCAGTTGGGGTCACCCTTGTAGATCGCGGTCTTTACCAGCGGCGAATTGATAATGCTCTTGCCGATTGCCTTCGCCTGCGCAGCGGTGGCGGCATTTTTTACCGTGACGGTAAAGAGTTTTGTAGCACCCTCGCCGTCGCGCGCCAGCATGCGCGTGAGTTCTGTCGCCACTTCGCCGAAGGCTTTGGCAAATGCCGTCTCGCTGACGCTGCCAGCCAGGCCGTTGGCCATCACCATGACGGTGTCGGAGGTAGAAGTGTCGGTATCCACTGAGAGCGAATTGAAGGTGGCATCCGCCGTCGATTTGAGTATCTTCTTCAGCGTTGCCGCAGAGAGTTTAGCGTCGGTAAAAAAATAGGACAGCATAGTCGCCATGTTGGGCTCGATCATACCCGAACCTTTGGCCACGCCGACCAGGGTCGCCTTGCCGATTTTGCGGACTGCGTACTTCGGGAAGGTATCGGTAGTCATGATCGCATTGGCAAAACCTGCGAAATCGGCATCTGCCCTGAGGTTGCCGCCAAGCCCCTTCAGGGCCGAGACTATCTTGCCGGCCGGCAGCCGACGACCAATTACACCCGTCGACGAGGGAAACACCTGCGTGACCGGTATTTTGAGTTCATCGGCCACAGCCTTGCATACCTGCACACAATCGGCATAACCCGGTTTGCCGGTCGCCACGTTCGAGTTCTTCGAGTTCACGATGAGCGCGGTAACTTTGCCACCACGGATGTGCTTCATGCCGACCTGTACCGGGTTACCCTTTACCTGGTTCTTGGTAAAAATGGCTGCAGCGGTGGCGGGAACTTCAGAGACCACGACACCAAGATCGAGGCTGGTATCTTTTATGCCGGCATTGGTGATGAAGCTACGAAAACCGCGCGGAGCGGCTGTCAGTGGTTTCGATTTGAAACTTTCAGAAATACTCCGGTTTTCGATAGCCATGGCCGGAGAGAGGGGAAAGTGAAGTCAGGGGGGAAAGCGAATTAACAGATAACGATCGCGGCCAAAGCCGGGATCGTTATCTGTAGTTGGTATATTGCAGCGGTATAGCCAGATCGGCTCCGTTCAAGAGCTTCATGACTTCCTGCAGGTCGTCGCGTGACTTGCCGAACACGCGCAACTTTTCCCCTTCGACCTGCGAGCGAACCTTGAGCTTCGAATCGCGTATCAGCTGGTTGATCTTCTTCGCGTGTTCCTGCGCAATGCCGTTGATGAAGATGGCTTTTTGCCGAACCGTGCCGCCGAGCGCCGATTCGATCTTCTGGTAGTCGACCGACTTGAGCGCGATGCCGCGCTTGATGAGCTTCGTCTCGACGACATCTTTGAGCTGCTTGAGCTTGCCCTCGTCGTCGGCAATGAGAATCAGCTCCTTGTTTTCGAGGGTTACAGAGACTTTGGTACCTTTGAAGTCAAAACGGTTACCGATCTCGCGCTGCGCCTGGTCAATCGCATTCGCGAGCTCCTGCCAGTTCATTTCTGAAACAATGTCGAATGAGGATTCGGACGCCAAGGGAACTCCTTCCCCCACCGCCTTTCAGGCACCTCCCCCGCTTGCGGGGGAGGCAGGGAGGGGGACATTCAGTTGAAATTAGCGAGACTTACGTGTCTTCTTCGCGGCTGTCTTCTTAGGTGCAGCCTTTCTTGCCTTAGTCCTCTTCGCCGGCACGCGGGCTACCGACACGGCGCGGGGATGGTACTCTTCTACAGGTACCGTTGCCCCGCCGCCGGCAAGAGCCAAGCGCTCGAGGCGCATGGATTTGCTGCGGAAAGAAGGGATGAAAGGCGCCAGGAAGTACGTTTTCACCACATACCAGCCGAGCGACTTCAGGTTGAGCGAAGGGTCAATCCGGTGCTTGATCTTGTCGTGTGCAGCGGGCAGCTGGCTCCAGTGCAGGCCCATCTGCTCGTGGTGCGCAGTATGGTAGCCGTTATTGAGCAGGAAGCGGTTATAGAGACCAGTGAAGTTGCGCGAGTGGTTGAACTGCGATTCTTCGTCGGTATGAACGTGCTGGATATAGTTGATGATCAGAACGAACTGTGTCGCAACGACCATTGGGGTGATCACGTAGAGCAGTGCCTTGCGTGAATCGAGGTACAGAGCGCCACCGATCCAGAGGCCCCAGACAACGTACTGCGAAATGTAGTAGAAAAACTTCGGCTTGTTGGTGCGCCAGTAGTGCTTCAGGAAGTCAGATGTTGGCTTCTGCTGGTAAATCGCGCTCACAATCGGGAACGTGATCATCGTCAAAAAGTTGTTCTTCTCTGACAGGCGCCAGGTGATGGTATAGTCGCCCTCGCGGTTGTTCAGCTGGTGGTGGTTCATGTTGTGCGTTGGGATCCACGCGTAGACCGGGAAACCGTAGAACAGCGTGAGCCAGTAGTCGGTCAGCTTGTTGAGGAAATCGATGCGCCACATCGGGATATGGTTGTGATTGTGCGCCATAGCGAAGCAGCTGGTCGCCATCATAATGGAGCCCAGAAACAGCCAGACGTTAAATTCTGGCAGATTCCAGTTCACGATGAGCAGCGCCGTCGTGATGATCATGTAAAATACTGACAAAATGTCCGCTTTGTATCTAAGCATATGATGCAGTGCGCAATTTTTAGTCACCCTGTCAATCATTCACCCAATGGAGGTGCCCCAGGAACCTTCGCCCTGCCGCAGTGATTAATTATTCACGCACCATACGTATACTGCCTAAGCCCGGCAGGAAGATCGGAATCTCGCGCACCACGCGAAATCCCATATGCTCATAGATCGCTCTATTCTCTTTATTACCCATCTCGACGTCGAGCCAGACCGCGCCTGGCTGCTGTGCACAGAAGTGGCGGATTAACCCCGAACCTACGCCTTTGCCCCGGTGCGATTCGGCGACGCAGACGTTCTGGATATAGCGACCGGTGATTTCACTCTTGTCGAGAAACGGTTGCAGTATCCAGAATTTGGGAATCATCAGCAGCTGCTCGAAAGCGGAGAGCACGCACTTAAAATCCCCCTCTTCTGCATGCTTGTCAATCTGCCGTGGCTCGTAGCCGATCAGCATGCCGGCGATCTCGCCGTCTGCTTCGGCTACGGTCACGTACCGGTGCGAGAACGAATTTGCTTTGAGCGCAAATAGTTGGGCCAGCACAGGCAGCGCCCTCGCACGCCGGCCGAACATGAACGGGAAAACGTACGGATCGGTGTCGTAGATCAGGCCCGCGACTGCCTGCGCATCACGTTGCGGGTCTGCCGGTCGAATGAGCATTTGCCCGGCTGCAGTTTGCCGGTGCGACGCAAAGTAAGAACAGGTTAACGAAGTTCAATCTGTACCGCGAGCGACTGCGCAGTCACCTGGCCCGCAATGCCATGCGGCGAACACTCGAACACCAGATCGCTGCCGCCGAGGTAGCGTTCGACGACGAGAGTACCGCTGGCAATACGTGCGCTGTTCGAGTTTTCAATTTCGCCGGTACGATCGAGCGTCAGCACCGTGTACGTACCGGGTGCCGAATTGTTGGGCACGAAACGTATATTGCCGGAACTTTTAAAATCTCCCTTTTGCGTTGCCTGAAAGGCAAAACTCTGCTTCAGAGGAATCACGCACTGCCTGCCGCCTGAATTGAGCGGAATCGCATTTGTAGCGACGGGAGCTGCCAGCGGAGTTGTGCTGCTCGCAAGAGCATAGGGTTCGATACCATGTGCAAACTGCATCGGCCCCGGCACGCCAACCCACTTCTGCAGATTCTGACCGTCGGGCGACACCACGAAATAGAACGGAATACCGAAACGTCCCTTGATGGGAGCATAGCTGTACTCATTTTTGGGTACGCGGTAGAGCACAAATTTTTCACGCAGCAGCTTATTAACCGAAGGATTTGGCAGGACTTTTGTTTCGAGCTGCACACAGGCGCCGCATCGCGTGGGATCAGATATCAGGGCAAAAATGTTCTGTTTCTTCAGTTGCGCAGCTTCAATAGCGGCCGCGCGGTTGTCTATCCATGGCAGGCTGGTGTCGACTTCTGCACGGCGCAGTATTTCCGGTGCATCGAGTTTAACCTGCAGCTGCTTTTCAATAGTCTCGGGCATGTAGCAGATCGCGGCTTCACCTTCGCCGCACAGCTGTACACGAATCTGCACGGGCACCGCGTAGGTCTTGCCAAATTCATTCATCGCGAGCTCTGACAGTTCGAGCGCGTAACTACCCTTGCCCCGAAGAACGATCTCATCGCCGAGGCGCACACCCTTTGGCTCAGCTGAAACCGAGAGCTGAAAACCCGTCGCTGCAGGCACGCGAAAACTGATCGGAATTGCGCGGCCGTTTGCGTTCGCATGGCGAATGTAGGCGTGATGCCCCTTCGGTACGCGGATTTCCAAATCGAGCTTCGCGCTGCCGCCGACACCAAGCGAGACGGCATCGGGTAGTGATACGACAGTATCTTCAACCGGGTGCCGATCAGCAGTTAACGGCAGTGCGGTAAAAAGCAGCACGAAGAAACTAATGGCTCGTAACATGGGGTAATCCCCCTCGCCATGCCGGTCGCGTAAAGACCAAATGCCCCTCGGCAGACACTAGACTGTGACACAACCCCGCTTGTCGCCCGCGCTGCCTTCATAAGCTCGCCGCAGCGATGAGTAATGAGCACAACGGCTGGTACAACAAGGTCTTCTCTGCAGCCTACGACCCCTTCATGAGCGTAGTCGAAAAGAACGCGCTGAGCGGACGCCGTCAGGCATTGCTCAGCAACCTGACAGGCAAAGTACTCGAACTCGGTTGTGGCACTGGTATCAATTTTGCATTCTACCCCGCAGAGGCTGAGGTGCTGGCGATTGAACCTGCTGACGCGATGCGCGCGCAGGCCCTGGAGAAGTTGCAGAAAGAACAGTTCGCCGCGCGCATTTGTGTTGAACCGCGGCTGCTCGAAGACGAACGCCTTGCAGCCGAATACCCTGCCGGCAGTTTTGACGCGGCGGTCTGTACGCTCGTGCTCTGCACGGTTCCCGACCCGGCCGGCACACTCGCGCTGCTGCACCGCTTTCTCAAGCCCGGTGGCAAACTCATTGTGCTGGAGCACGTGCGTTCAAAAAGCGGGTTCGGCCAGACAGTGCAGAACCTGATGAACCCGTTCTGGCGTCACCTCGCCGAAGGCTGCCAGCTCAACCGCGATACACACGCGAATATCGAGGCAGCAGGCTTTCGCGCTGCGACGCACGATGAGTTTGAATATGGTCTGCCGTTTATCTCTGGGGTTTACCAGGCCTGCTAACCGGTTTCTTTTCAGGAGCCTGTTAGAAATCCAGCTGCTCTTTCGCATCTTCATAACCGAGCCACAACAGTTCTTCTGCCTGCGCTCTCGAAAAATTCAGCATCGAGGCAACGCCCAGCATCTTTCGGGGCGCCACGGTCAGAATTTTCGTATCGCCTGAAACGATGCGTGGCCGAATCATGCTCTGTAATGTGCCCAGAATACCCTGCTCGCGCAGCTCAGCGTGCATTTGTTTTTCAGAATGAATTCCCGCCATAAAAGCCTGGTACGACCCGAGAAGCGACTGTTCAAGAATCAGTTCAGCAATTTTCTTTCTGCTTTTTGGTATCGCCATGCTCATGCCGCCTACCGGCGAAAGCAGCACAACAACGATCTCTCGCGACCCGCGCTCCAACGCCGGTAAGATAGGCGTGTTCGCCATGATGCCGCCGTCCCAATGTGGTTCACCATCTATTTCTTGCCACGGGAAAAGCAGCGGTATAGCACTCGAGGCCATAATCTCTTCGACGCCGATTTCTTTGTTCGTAAAAAAACGGAGCTTAGAGCGCACGATGTTGATCGCGCAGATGACAACTTCTATATCGCTCTCGCTGAGCGCGCGTATATCGATATTATTCGACAGAAATTTTCTGAGGGGCGTCGTATCGAGCACCGCTGAATAACCCCGCCGTGAAATAAAATGCCAGATCTTTCTCCAAAACGAAAACGCGAAGACGTGGTCTTGTGCAATATTCAGCCAGAACGTCTGCAGCTTCTGGGCATCAAAACCTGAGCTAATAGCGCACGCATTGATAGCCCCGACAGAGGTGCCGCTGATCAGGTCAGGTTTCCAGTTGATTTCTGACAGGTAACGGTAGACCCCAGCCTGGTAGGCGCCGCGGGCACCACCGCCAGAAAGAATCAAGGCGCGCGTAGACATGTTATTTGCCAAAGAACAGGTTTGTGTTAGGGCTGAAATGCTTTCTCCCTTCGTCTCCCTCCGCCCTCGGCACCCGCAGGCTCTGCCCGCCAGAGCGCCCCGCTTGCGGGGGAGGCCGGGAGGGGGACATTAGCCGTTTTCACTCGCCACGCTAAGCGTATTGGAATAAACTGACTCCATGAAAGTTATTCTCGTCACCGGTTCTAACCGGGGCATCGGCAAAGAAACCATTCGCCAATTGGCGCGCGTGGGTCACAAGACGATTCTCACCGGACGTAACGCCGACCATGTGCGCGACGCGCAGGACGACCTCGCGGCCGAAGGTGTCATTACTGATGCCTTCGCCTGCGATGTGCGCGACGAGGCGCAGGTGCGCAAGCTCGTGCAATCTGTCGTTGAGCGTTACGGCAAACTCGACGTGCTCGTGAACAACGCCGGCATCTTTCTGGACGGCAGCGACAGCACGAAAGCCGACATCGACATCATACGGCAAACCTTCGACACCAATGTGCTCGGCCCCTACCGCATGATTGAAGTGTTGTTGCCCCTGCTCAGAAAATCGGGCGATGCGCGTATTATCAACCTCTCGAGCGGCATGGGTGGTCTCACCGAGATGGATGGCGGTTACCCGGGTTACCGTATTTCGAAGACGGCGCTCAACGCCGTAACGCGTATCTTTGCCAATGACCTGGCAAAAGACAAGATCAGCGTCAACTCTGTCTGCCCTGGCTGGGTCAAGACCGACATGGGCGGCGAGCGCGCGACCCGCGAAGTCGAACAGGGTGCTGAAACAATTGTCTGGCTCGCCACAACCGAAAAACCACCAACAGGAAAATTCCTGCGTGATAAGAAAGAGATACCGTGGTGAGTAATCTGCCTTGCTCTTGACCGCGCCTGTCGCGGAGCCGGGCTGTCGCTATGGCTAAGAGCACAGCGACCCCGGCAGCAGATACTTCGAAACGTGTGCACGCCTTCACCGATGACGCGATGGCCACACATGACGCCGTTGCGCTCGCTGAACTCATCCGCAAGGGCGAACTGGATGCGACCGAGGTCGCCAAGGCGGCAATCGCCCGCGCACGCAGCGTCGCCGATAAACTGAATGCGATCGAGATCGCGGCATACGACCAGGCGCTGGCGCAGACGCACCTGCCTGCGAAGCCGGGCGTCTTTGCGGGAGTTCCCACGTTTGTCAAAGACAATGCCGACCTCGAGGGATTTCCCACGCGTAACGGCACTCGTTCCTTCACGCCGGCAGCAGCCGAAGAAAACGGTCCTTATACAGCACAATACCTTTCGCAGGGCTTTACCGTGCTCGGCAAAAGCCAGATGCCCGAATTTGGTTTTAACGCCTCGACCGAGTTTGAAGGCGACCACCCCACGCGCAACCCGTGGAATACCGACTATTCGCCCGGTGGGTCGTCGGGCGGTTCAGCGGCACTGGTGGCGGCCGGCGTCGTGCCCATTGCACACGCGAACGATGGTGGTGGTTCGATTCGCGTACCTGCTGCGTGCTGCGGCCTTGTCGGCCTGAAGCCCACGCGCAACCGGCACCTCAACAACAAGTCGGCGCAGTCGATGCCGATCAATATCGTGAGCGAGGGTGTCGTCACGCGCAGCGTGCGCGATACGGCGCAGTTCATGTATGGCATGGAGTCCGTCTACAAGAACCCGAGACTCAAACCTGTCGGTAAGGTTGAGGGACCGTCACAGAAAAAACTCCGCATTGGCCTGGTGATCGACTCGATCACGGGGACGCCGACCTGCCCCGAAACGCGCGCAGCCGTCGAAGACATTGCCCGCCTGATGGAAAAGCTCGGCCACCGCGTAGAACCAATCACGCTGAATCTGCCGGCGACGTTTATCGACGATTTCACCCTCTACTGGGCAATGCTGGCATTCATGATGGGCTCACTCGGCAAATTTCTGCTAGGGAGCGATTTTGATTATGACAGGCTCGACCCGTTTAGCAAGGGCCTCGTGCAGCACTACCGCAAGAACCTGTTGCACACACCAGCGGCGCTCTGGCGCCTGCACCGCTCGGCTAACCTGTACGCAGAAATAATGAAACCTTACGACGCGGTACTCTCGCCTGTACTGGGGCATACGGTACCAAAACTTGGTCACCTCAACCCTGGCCAGGGTTATGATGACCTGATGGAAAAACTGTCGCGCTACATCATGTTCACGCCGCTGAACAATGCGACGGGCAGCCCGGCAATTTCATTGCCGCTTGCCCACAGCGCTGAAGGTCTTCCCATCGGTATCCAGTTTCAGGCAGCGCACGGCAACGAACGCACGCTGCTCGAGATTGCCTACCTGCTCGAGGCCGAGAGGCCGTTTAATAAAATACAAGCGTAAGCACAGCGCTTACGAGGCCATCTTTTCCAGGTACGCCACCGCCTCGGCATTCATCGGGTGCTGGCTGGGGTGAAAGTCAGGTCGTATGTAATCGACCATACCCTCGAGAAAAACGCGGCCGAGTGAATTCTCTTTCGTGACCAGGTCAACCAGCTGCTGTGGCAGAGTCGCCCATGGAAACTGTTTGTCGTTGAGCACGAGGTACGTGGTACCCACTGCAACATAAGCCGCAATGATGCCGTAGGCGAATGCCATACCGGCCATGCGCGTCGCGTAGTCGCCACCCACCTGCTGGTAGAGGTCATACGCCAGGTCACGGTGTTCCATCTCTTCGGCAGCGTGCCATGCATAGAGTTCGCGCACGTCGGGGCGGGCAATCTTTTCGAGTTCACCCGGCTGAAAGAGCGACTGCGCAAAACCGGCGGTCATGTTTTCCGCTGCCGCAGTGATGGCGAGCGCCCACTTGTGCAATATCTCGAAACCGAGATTCTTGCGAACAACGGGTTCTAGCCATTCGAAAGTCGGCACGGTAAAAAGCCACATGAACCAATCCATGTTGCCAACATTTTCGGCGACTGCTTTGTTAAACCTTTCGTGAGCCATGCTGTGCTGCATCTCTTGCCCGACGAAGGCCTTGATATCTGCCTGCATTTTCTGGTCGGTCACGCGGTCGGCGAAGTGTTTCACAGAACGTATAAAGAATGCTTCCCCATCGGGAAACATGAGGCTCAGCACATTGAGCACGTGGCTCTGCAGCGCGTCTTTGCCTGCCCAGTGCGCTGGTACGGGCTCTGCGAATGTTTCTTTATTTTTTCTGACAGTCATTGCCATGGTGTATCCTCCTGCGGCGGGCAACGCCGGCCGCTGTGCGTCTCTCACCCAGAAAGATGAACAATCCGTCAATTATTTCTGTAGCAATCGCTACACGAGGAGTCATAAACTGGCGGGTCTGTCTAGCCAGCTTATGACTTAACTGTCAGAATTTCCAGCGCGTCAGTCTTGCCCTTGACGCGCGCCTTGCCAAGACGCACGAACTCCCACTCATCGCCGCAAGCCCGCGCAACCGCGCTGCTCAACAAGAGAGGCCGCCCAGCCTTCTTGCACAGGCCCTCAATGCGTGAGGCAGTATTCACCGTGTCGCCGATAACCGTATACTCGAGACGATCATTAGACCCAACACTACCCGCCGTGACCGGACCACAGTGCAGACCGATGCCAATTCTGACTTCGGGAATTTTTTCTGCAGCCAGCTCTGCATTGAGGCGCTCGAGTGTCGCAAGCATGTCGAGCGCACAGGCGACAGCGCGACCAAATGTCTCGCGAATATGTTCGCGTTCCCGCAGGCCGGCAGCCATTTCGTTGATACCCTGCGTGAGACGGCCCACTTCATCGTTGGTCGTTACCGGCAGCCGCACGTGGTAATCGCCGCCGCGTATCTGGGCTGCGGCGCGCTGCAGCTCGCGCAAGGGAGTACGCAATGTGCGGGCCAGTAACAGGCTCAGGTAAATTCCCAATACGAGCATGAGCGCAATGAGCAGCACGATGCGCACCGGCGCGTCGCTTCCCGAACCGACTTTTTCGCTCAGCCTGATCGCCGCGAGGCCAAGAATCGAAATGGGCGCGAGCGCGGTGCCGAACAAAAAGATCGTCAGTCGAAAAGCCAGCGTAGATCCAGCCGACAAGGCCGATGATACTGAGAAAAAACGGTGCATTGACGAGATGACGCAACGCCCTTTCGTCATAGTCTTCAGGCCATTTGACTAACAATCTCTCACAGGTTAGCGCCCAAGCCAAGCGCGATTCTGAGTTCACTCAGGTAGACAGCACCAGTATCGCGGTAGTGCAGCTCACCAAAGACGTAGCGCAGCGCGAATGTGAGCTGAAGCGTCCCCAACAACGGCAGATGCAGACCGAAGACCGGCGACATAGCCGGGTAAAGCCTGAACCCCGGGTTTGCAGGAGTATTCACTTTGCCGACACCAAACCCTGGCTGGAAGCCGGCGAAAGGCTGGCTGCCAAACCATTGATCGAAATAGTAAAGGAGGCCGACAAAACCCTGGTAGTTCTGCGTGAGATTACTGTCCTGTGGACGCGCAAGCAGCGCGTGGACGTCGCTGCGCAGCGCGATGCGAGCCCCGAGGGAGAACTCCCATTCGGCGCTGGCAGCGTAGGCAACGGTACCCTGCGCCGTCAGGTAACCGGGCGAAAAGGCAACACCCGCGCGTGGTTGTGTTGCCTGCAGTGCCGGCCAAAGAGACAGCAGCGTAAGAAGCAGCGGCAGTTTCAGGACGCGCGCCAAGGTTGCCCCTGTTATTTTTTGCCAGAATAGGGAACAAACCGGCGCAGGCTGATGCCACCAACGAGAAAGACAACTCCGGTTGCCGCTGCGGTGACCGGAGAAACAAGGTACTCTTTGCTCAGCTCAGCTGCGAGTGCCTGCCACAGGCCGGTCTGCTGCAGAAATTCATAGATCGCGCCTTTCAACCGCAGCATGGCGAGAATCGCGTCGGAAAAAACCCAAGGCAGCATGAGCACGGCAGCCGCAACCAGCAGACCAACGGCAACCGTAATCAGTGTGCGGGGAATCGAACGCGCAGCCAAAAAGATCAGGACGACAAAAAGCAGGCAAAGCGCCGCGCTGATAATTAACCACCTGTCAGCAGTCGACAACCACGCCTGCGCATCTTTACGCAGCGAGGCCATGGAGCCTTCATCACGACCTGCGAGACTGAGCAGGTCAATCTTACCTGGCAGCTGGTTCGTGAGCTTCTGCGCAACGGGCTGCAACAGGCTTCTGGGCAAAAGGCCTAACTTGCTGTCCTTCTGCAAAGTTTCAACGACTTCGCCGGTGAATGCAGTATCACTTTGAAGCGTGGTCATGTCGTAGACAAGATCAAACTTCTCGGTCTTGCCGCGCAGATACTGAAAGAATTGCTGCAAGTGTGCGGCTGTCTGCTGCTTCAGCTGCGGCTCAAGTCGGTTCATGCCGAGCTGCAGCACCTGAGCTACCTTGCCATTCTGGCCGGTGAGCTTTTCGGCGAGTGGCACAGCAAACCCAGTCAGGCCAATCTGGTTTATGGCATTCGAGTAGTATTCGGGGTTTGCAGCCGTGCGCTCAAATGCCGAGACGACGCCCAGCATTGTTGCAGCGCCCGCAAGCAGTACTGCAAGAAGAAATAAAGCAAAACGCTGCATATTATGCCAACCTGTTGAGCTGCTCTGCCAGGCGCTTGAGGTCTTCGAGCGCATCGCGCGGCGCGGGTTTCATTGCGTTGCCCAGTTCTGTCGCATCATCGATTAGGTCGAGTATCAGCTTGCGGTTAGCGAACCGCTTTGACTGCGGCAGGCGCATATATTCCTGTTTGTATTCTGAGGCCTTCTGATCAATGATCGACATGATCTTGTTGAGCGCGGCAACTTGTTCTGCTTGCATAGGCAAAAGACTTACCTTGTCGGTAAATCGGGCGTCAATGGAAAATTAACCGATGCCGCCCAGCACACGACGTATTTCATTACCAAGCTGGCCAAAACGCTGCCGGTCGTCGTTTCCAGAACCGAAAATGCGTACCAGTTCAAAATTACCCAGGCTGTGTGTTTCAAGCTGCAGCACGTAACCGATGTCGTCGTTGCGGCTTGCCAGCTTTTCATCGCGCAGGCTCTTTATTTCGGCACGCGGTATCCAGACCTGCGAGCGGGGTAAAAAGTGCGGATTGCGAAAGATACGCACACCTTCACGTGTCACCTGTATCAAACCGATACGCTTGTGCAGCACGAGCCATGAACCGAGCAGCAGAAAAGACAGCGCGGAGAACACCGGGAAAGTATTGTAGATGTCTTCGGCTTCTTCATTTGCGAAATCGGTGCCGAATACCCGCAGCGCCATGCGCCAGAACGCCTTAAACTCCACCGAAAAGAACAACCGAAAGAGAAAAAGCGGCAGCATAATGCCGAGCACAAGTAAAGGGAAAAAGATGCGCGGCCGCACGCGTATCTCGAGCAGGCCCGCAACCGGGTAGCGCATCGTGTACGGCGGCAAATTTTTCATCGCAGGATTAAGTTCCTATTCGCGTATCGCCACGCCAACAAAAATCGACACGAAACCCGCCACTATGCCGGCAACCCCGAAACCAGGAGCATCGCGACCGCGATACCCCAGTGCACCTTGAGCTTCGGCAGAGCCTTCATGTCATTCTGATTCCGCCGTCGAGGCGAATGACCTCGCCGTTCAGGTAGGTATTTTCGATGATCGCCTGCACCAGTTGTGCGAACTCGGCGGGCTGTCCCATGCGGTTGGGAAACGGAATCGTATCGACGAGTTCTTCAGTCGCCTTACCAGGAAGGCGCGCGGTCATCGGGGTTTCAAATGCGCCGGGTGCAATGGCCATGACGCGAAAACCATACTGCGCCATTTCGCGCGCGAGCGGCAACGTCATGCTCGCAACCCCGCCCTTCGAGGCTGAATAAGGCGCCTGGCCGACTTTGCCGTCGAACGCGGCGACCGACGCGGTATTAATGAAGACACCGCGCTCGCCTTCTGCCAGCGGCTCCTGTTTACTCATCGGTGTCGAAGCGATACTGATCACATTGTAAGTGCCGAGCAGGTTGATCTCGACAATCTGCCGCGCCGCGTCGAGGGCCCCGAATTTCTTCTTGGAGACAGTTTTCACCACGTTGCCGATGCCCGCACAGTTGATCACTCCGCGCAGCGAACCGAAACGGCTAAAGGCGAGGTCAACCGCAGCCTGAATTTCGTCAGGGTTGGTCACGCTGGTCTTGATGAATTCAGCACCGCTGTGTTTGAGGTCAGCAGGGGGAGCTAAATCGGCTACAACCACATTGGCCCCGTGTTCAGCCAGCCGCTGCACGGTCGCAAGGCCCAGGCCAGAACTGCCGCCGGTGACGAGAAAGGTATTGCCTTTGATCTGCATAACTGCCTTGACCCTGTTTTTGTGCACCGCGTCGCGTCAAAACAAAATACCCCCTCTGAGGAAGCCGCCCCGTCACTAGGCAACTCCCCCTACTTTTTTGGCCTCGGTGAACTTTCGTACACGATATAGTTATGTAGGGATGTAGTATTTGCTACGGACCCGCCCGAAAAAGGAAGTTCGGAAACAGAAAAAAGAGACATGGGAACATGGTAATGACGAGAATTTGGGCCCCGGGCGCCGACGAAGAAGCGGCCGACGAAATTATTGAAAACGAAAACCGCCTGGTGGTACGCGCATATGGCCTGACCCGGTCGACCGAAGATTTTTTGCGCGGTTACCTGCGCCGTGTACTGCAGGAAACCGGCCGGCCGGAGCTTTCGGCCACACTCGAAATCATACTCAAAGAGCTGAGCACCAACGCCGCGAAAGCGAATTTCAAGAAGATCTTCTTTGCCGAGAACCAGCTGCGCATTGACGACCCCGAGCACTACGAGCAGGGTGTGGTACGCTTTCGCGAGACATTTTCAGAAGAAATCTTCATTGAATACCGCCAGAAGGCGCAGGCCTCTGAGCTGCTCGTACTGATATCTGTCGACTATGACCCCGACCGCGTAATTCTCGAAATACGCAACAACGTGCCGATGACGCCCGAAGAAGAAAAGCGCGCGCGCGAAAAGCTGCGGCTGGCAATGACCTATGAAGACATGGGCCAGTTCATCATGGACAACGCCGACGAAACCGAAGGGGCGGGCTTAGGCATTATGCTGTGCCTGACGACCATGCGCTCGTCTTCGATTGACCCGCGGCTGTTCTCTATCTCGACGGATTTTCGCACGCATACCCTCGCGCGCGTTGAAGTTCCGCTGCACGAAGGCTACACCCCCAGCCGCGCACGGTATGCACAGCGCCGGCGCAGCGCGTGATTATTGTTTCGCACAGTCTGTAGCACCTCACAATGCTACAGCCGGTATTCTTTCTTAAATTCTTCGAGCTGTGCGCTCGTGCCGAGTACCGTTAACCGGTCGCCTGCATGAATCGGGTCATTCGTAGCAGGAAACGTATTGAGCACCCCTTTTTCATCAACTCGCGAAACCAGTAGTACCCGCGCCGTTTCTCCTGCCTGCAATAAGGTATTCGGCAGAGCCTCGCCTGCCATTTCGGCCGGGGCCTCAACCTCGATAATCGCGTAATCGCCTTTCAAGGTGAGTGCATGAATATTCTTTCGCCTGGCGAGGTGAAAGCCGAGATCTTCACCAATCTCCTCTTCAGGATTAATGACCTCATCAGCGCCAATCTTGAAGAGAATACGGGCATGAATATCCGACGCAGCCCGTGAAATCACATAGGGGGCGCCGAGTTCTTTGAGGTAAGCAGTGGCGAGAAAATTATTCTCAAAGTGTTTTCCGACGGCAACGATCACGGCATGGTACTCCTGCAGGCGGAATTTGTTTAAACCTTCCTGGTTGGTAATGTCGAGAATCACCGCCTCAGTCGCATAGTCTTTGCACGCGTTGACCTTGTCGCGCTCGCGGTCAATGGCCAGAACCTCGATATTGTTCTGTGAGGCCGCGCGTGTCACCGCCTGCCCGAAAACGCCGAGCCCTAAGACAGCAATTTTGAAACCCGGGGCCGGCTCTAAGCGCTTTTTGAAAAGGAATCTGCGGAAAAAGTTCATCTTAGCCTACCGTAAGGTCTTCATCGGGGAATTCATAATCTGTGAAACGTTCGGGACGTGTGAGCAGCAAGGCCAGCGTCATGGGGCCAATTCTGCCGACAAACATTTCGGCAGAAAGTATCAGCTTACTGTAATCGGTCAGCTCAGCGGTAATGCCCGTACTAAGGCCCACCGTACCGAGGGCCGAGAAGGCCTCAAAGACCAGCGCCACCAGGTTGTTGCGCGCCAGAACTGGTTCAGTTACAGCAAGCAGCAAAATTGCCATAGCCAGTACAACCGTCGCAGAAAAGAGTATGGCCAGCGCCTTGTTCACTGCGGCGAAAGGTATGCGCCGGCCACCGAGGTTCATCGCGCGATCAGCCTTGAGCGTCATGCGGACCGCAAGCAACGTCGCGACCACGGTGTTGATCTTGACCCCCCCGGCTGTGGAAATCGAAGCACCACCGATGAACATGAAGAATAACATGAACAGCAGGGTTGCCGGGGCGAAGGCGGCAAAGTTGAGCGTGCTGAAACCGGCAGTACGCAGCGTCACCGACTGAAAGAACGAATGGAGAATGACATCGCCCGCCGGCAACCCGGCGAGAGCGTTATTTCTCTCGCCGAGCCAGAACAGGAAAGCAGCAGAGAGCACGAGAATAAACGAACTGGTTAGTACAATGCGGCTTGAGACGGACAAACGGTAACGGCGTCGCTGCCAGCGTGCCTTAATGAGTGCCAGCACATCATACTGGGTCAGAAATCCCACTGACCCTAAAAATATGGTGAGGCCGGTGATGCTGACAATCCAGGCATTTCCTTTCGCGACGGGGTTTTCGTAACCCTGTGGAAAGAGCGAAAACCCTGCATTGCAGAAAGCGCTGACGGCGTGAAACACGGCGTAGACTGCTGCCTGCCCCTGCGGAAATTCATTCTGCCAGGCCAGATAGAGCGAGCCCGCTGAGACCAGCTCGATACCTATAACCATGAACAGGACGGTCTTAAGCGCTCTTGCAAGGGGAGCGCGACTGTCACCGGTGAAGAATTCCCTGAGATGAATTTTTTCCTGGATGCTGATGTTCATGCGCACGAGGCTGATCAGCAAATATGATATCATAACAATACCCAACCCGCCCACCTGTATCAGGCAGAGAATAATCACCTTGCCGAGCATCGTAAATGCGGTTGCGGTATCTACCACCGTCAGACCCGTTACGCACACGGCGCTCACAGACGTAAACAGAGCGTTGATCAGGCTGATGCCCCTTGTAGTCGAATTGGGCATCAGCAGGGCAAGGGTACCGAGAATGATGACCGCCAGAAAACTCACAGCCAGAATCATCTGCGGCCTGAGCCTGAGGCGCAGGACCAAAGAAATGCGTGATGCCATGCTACTGAGGGTCTCAATTGCCAGTAATACATATATAATCCGCCGGGCAACGTGCTCGTCGCTCAACCAGAGCAAGACTGCAAGCGAGACAATGGCAGCCGCCGCGGAAAATGCGATCGGGTAATGGCGCCGCTGCCGGCTGATGCGCCAGGGGTCATTGCGCAAAATAAGCGCGGCTAGCTGAAATGCACCCGCCAGGACGAGCAACAGCTGATAAGGCCATAGGGGCAGGCGGACATGCTCTGGCAAAAAACCTGTCTCCCAGGCAAGACAAGCCGCGAAGACGCTGACCAGCAGAAAGGTAGCCCACCCAAGAACGTCAGCCAGCCAATTGCGCATGGTACCTTATTTTATCGGCTGTCTTTCAGCGCCGGTAATCACGTAAGATGCGTTTTCCCAAACTCGCCTTATGCACCTCGTCAGCGCCATCGTAGATACGCGCCGCGCGTTCGTGCCGAAACCAGTAGGCGAGAATCGTGTCGTCTGACATCCCCAGCCCGCCATGGATCTGCAGTGAACGGTCGAGTATTTTGTTCATGACGTTCGCCACGACGAACTTGATCATGGCAACTTCGTCGCGTGCCTTCGACATGCCGAGGTGTTCAATCGCCCATGCTGCCGACAGAGTCATGAGGCGTGCCCCGTGCAGCTCGGCCGCCAACTCGGCGACGTAGAGCTGCGTGATTTCGCTGTCGGCGAGTGTGCCACCATCATTGTGAATTTTGCGCTGGTTCGCGCGGCGGCAAAGCATCTCGAACGCACGCGCGCTAATGCCGAGCCAGCGCATGCAGTGGTGAATGCGACCGGGTCCCAGGCGCTCCTGCGCGAGCTTGAAGCCCTGGCCTTCGCGGCCGAGCAGGTTTTCTTTCGGTATACGGCAGTTTTCGAACACGACCTCTGCATGGCTGGCATAGTCGCTGCCTGCTTCGCCCATGATCGGTATGTTGCGTAAGATTCGAAAACCCGGTGTGTTCGTGGGCACGATGAACATGCTCGCGCGCATCGCGGGGTTAACGTCGGGGTTTGTGACCATCATCGCGATCGCAAACGCCGAACCCTCGGCGGCGGTCGTGTACCACTTGCGGCCATTGAGAACATAGTGATCGCCATCTTTCACCGCGCGCGCCTCGAGCAGCGTCGGGTTAGAACCGGCCGTGTCGACTTCGGTCATCGCAAAACAGCTGCGGATTTTCCCCTGTGCTAAAGGCTCGAGCCATTCTTCCTGCTGCTCCTTCGTACCGAACATGTGCAGAATTTCGATATTGCCCGCGTCGGGCGCCTGGCAGCCAAAGACATAGTGCCCAAGCGGGCTTCTGCCGAGCGCTTCTGATACGTATCCGTGCTCAACGAGGGTTAGTCCCACACCACCGAGCTCGGTGGGTATTTGTGGCCCCCAGAGACCGAGTGCCTTGACCTGGTTACGCTTTTCATTGAGCAGCGGCACGAGCTCCTCGAACGGCTTCGAGAAGAACTGCGGCTCGAGCGGAATGAGCTCTTTCGTTACGAACTCCTCGATTTGCGCGAGCATTGGCTTCAGCCGGTCAGAGATGGCGAGATTCATGGTAGGGGCTTGCCCCGAGCGTAGTCGAGGGGTCAAGGCGAAGCGATACCCAGGTCGCAAGTCTGTGGCAAACGAGAGCGATTCACCGTTTACGACCTGTCTGTATAAGCGTACCAGTTATTTCCCCCTTCCAATATGCCGCGCTCACAGCTCAGCCCGTTTCAGCTCGTCTTCGACCATAATCCCGCCGCATTGGCGGTAACACGCCGCCGCGACTCGGTTATCATTGAAGTCAACGATGCATTTTGTGCTCTTGTAAGTTATAAACGCGAAGAGATCATTGGCGCGACGGCACTCAACCTCGGTATCTGGCCGCAGCCGTCCGATCGCAGCAGGTTGGTTGCCGAGATTGAATCTTCGGGCCGCGTGCAGAATATGCAGGTGCCGCTACGTGCGAGAGACCATTCGCTGCGCTATGTCGAGGTCTCGTCAGAACTTACCGATTTTGGCGGCGAACCGTGCCTGCTAACGATGCTAATCGACCGCACCGAGCGGCACCACGTAGAACAAGAACGCGACGAGGCGCTCGCCGAGGCAGAACAGTTTCGTGCAGCTCTCGACAATGTGCCAGCATTGGTGTATATGAAAAACCTTGAGCACCGCTACACTTATGCCAATGCGATGACGCTTGAACTGTTCGGCAAAACGAAAGACACGATCGCCGGCAGCGAAGACCGCGAGTTTTTTCCGCCCGAGGCGGTCGAAAGGTTGCACGAAGTAGACCGGCGGGTTTTCCGGGGCGAACGCACGAGCGAAGAGATCGAAGTTGCCGATACCGGCTCGGGCCGGCGTATCTACTGGGAAGTCAAAGCGCCCTTGTACGAAGCCGGAAAGGTCAAGGGACTCGTTGGCATTTCGACCGACATCACGCAGCACAAGAATCTTGAACGGCGCCTCGCGCACATGGCCTACACCGACTACCTCACCGGCCTGCCGAACCGCAGCTATTTTTTTGAAATGGCGCAGAAAGAATTTGCCCGCGCACGGCGTTACGGTGAACCGCTGGCGATTGCGATGATCGACCTCGACCATTTCAAACTCGTCAACGACACCTATGGTCACGAGGTCGGAGACATGGTGCTGAAAGAGGTAGCAAGAGTCTGCCGCGTGACGCTGCGCGAATCAGACCTAATAGGCCGCATTGGGGGCGAAGAATTCGCCGTGCTCTGGCCTAACGCCGACCGGGCCCACGCTTCCGATGCCGCTGAACGACTGCGTGCCGCCATCGACATCGCCAAGCTACCGCTGGAGCATGGTCTACCGGTGCAATTCACCGCATCGCTGGGTGTGGCAACCATCACGGAGGCGGATGCGAATATCGATGTGATTTTGCACCGGGCGGACAAGGCGCTCTACGAGGCAAAAGCAGCCGGCCGCAATTGTGTGAAGCTCGCCTAAGGGAGGGCCCACCGGCGCATGTATTGCGCGAGCTGCTGCTCGGTTGTGTCAGCACTCTTTTCCAGCTGCGCAATAACGCGCCGGACGCGCTCGGGCGAGTGGTTCTGCGACAGCTTCGCCTTTGCCTCGACGCGCTCGATCTCAATACGAAACGCGCGAATGGCTTTCTGCATTTTGCTGCGATAGTCTTCGCGCAGCGCGAGGTAATCGTAAGCTGAGGATTTTCCCTCGTACTGCTTCACCATCGCCTCGAGCTGCGCGGCGGCCGCCGAGTCGCTCTCGGCAAACAGCCGACCGTGAACATGGATCGCAATGTAGTTCCAGGTCGGAACCGCGGGCAGCTCTTCATACCATGCCGGCGAGATGTAAGCGTGTGGCCCCTGGAAAACCGCGAGCACCTTCTGCCCCTCGGTGAAGAAGTCGTTTGCCCGCGCGAGGTGGCCAATCAGTACACTGTCGCGCCACAACAGCGGAACATGCGTCGCCTCAAAGTCATCGCCCCGCTGGGCCACCAGGGTGGCAAAACCGTAATCGCGCACCAACTGTTTGATAAGATCGATGTCCTTGAGAGCAAAAGCCGCGGGTGTGTACATGCTGCTCTGATTCGCCTCCGAAACAGGCCGTCAGTTCAAATGGGAAACAGAACCTCTCTTACTATACTATACATAGTATAGTATTATTTGCCAGCGAGCCGGTTCTTGCTTATAATGCCAGTATGAGTTACGCAATCAGCAAAACAGTTTCGACCGACATGGCCACCGCCGAAGTCCGGCTGCGGGAAGAACTCGCAAAAGAAGGGTTTGGTGTTTTGACCGAAATTGACATGCAGGCCACTTTGAAGAAGAGACTCGATGCCGATATTCGGCCGTACAAGATTCTTGGCGCGTGCAATCCGCCTTTTGCGCTCAAGTCGCTGCAGGCCGAAGATTACATTGGCCTGATGCTACCCTGCAACGTATTGCTGCAACAGCGCGAGGGGGGTGTCGAAGTTTCGGCGATCGACCCGGTTGCATCGATGATGGCGGTAAAAAATCCACAGTTGGAAGCTACGGCAGCAGAAGTGCGCGAGAAGCTGAAGCGCGTGATCGCGGCGGTGTAGCGCACGCAGAACGAGCGTTTAACGGGGCGACACCGTATGTCGGGCCAGCAATGGTATCTTAGAACATCATGAAATTGTGCTGAGAAAATCCCGCAGCGGAATCTGCAGTGACTGATACTCGCGGCCTTCTGCCCTCTGGTAATTCACCACCGAGACATCCAGAGCAACCCCAGCCTCAACTTCGGTAAAAGTAACTCGTAGCGCCGAGAGGCCAACATTCGTCAGCCAAGCTTGTGCGAGCTGTTGTGCAGCGATATATTCCTGCGGCACCTGGACAGGTATTTCACGCTCGACGCTGCCGCTTTGCAGGTCTATCTGCATGATGCAGGTCCCGGTGAAATTTGGCAAACCCGCAGCGCGGTATTCGCGGGCATCGGTGTGGCGCAGCCAGAGTTTATTGTCGTCGAATGCGGCGGTCTCGAAATCACCCGCATACCGCGGTATGGTACAATGGACTGCACCTGTATAGTCAACTATGGTGATACTAGGGTCTGTGTGGCCGCCGCGTGAATGTTCGTAGAGCTGAACAAACCCGATATAGTCGCCGAGATCAAGCAGCCAATTGTCAATGAACATGCCGTAACCCATCATCGAACATTTGACTGCAACCTGCCACTGATTCTTTCCTGCGCAGATGAGCGTATCTACGCCGCCGTCATCGAAGTCTTCATGTTTCATCGTAAGACGATTGCCGAGCTTCTCCAGGGTTTCCGCGGCTCTGGTGAGTTTCATCTGCATCTATTTGCCACCCAAATGTTTCACAAACCACGCGGCAGCAAGATCGGCCGCCTGTCGCAGTGTGCCCGGCTCTTCAAAGAGGTGCGTCGCGCCGGGCACAAGTTCGAGCTTCTTTTCACACGACAGCCCGCGGTACGCAGATTCGTTGAGTGGTATGCAGGCATCGTCGTCGGCACCAACAATCAGCAACGTGGGAGCTTTCACTTTGGGCAAAGCATTTTCCGCGAGATCGGGCCTGCCTCCCCTTGAGACGACGGCCTCCACATCAAGAGGACACTCCGCCGCCGCAATGAGCGCTGCTGCTGCACCCGTGCTCGCGCCAAAAAGGCCAATGTGCCCGGCCACGTGCTGCAGCGATTTTTCACGCTTTGCCCAGGCGATACCCGCGACGACGCGCGCTGCGAGCCGTGGAATATCGAAACGGTATTGCCGCGTGCGCTCATCGACAACCGCCTCTTCTTCGGTGAGTAAATCGATAAGCAGCGTCGCGAGCCGGTGCTGCTGCAAAAGCTCAGCAACCGCGCGGTTGCGCGAACTGAAGCGCGACGAACCGCTGCCGTGAGCGAAGATCACAAGGCCACGCGCAGCAGCGGGCAGACCCAGCGTCGCAGCGATCTGCGCGTGCTCGAGCGGTATCGTCACTTCTCTGCCGCGTGCCATAACCTACCCCAGCGCTGCGCGTGCATCGGCGAGCAGGCGCACGACTTCTGCGTCGCCTGTCTGCGCGAAGTCATCGTACCAAACACCGATGGCGCGAAAATTGTCAGGCATGAGCAGGCAGGTTACTCCCTCGACCTGGGTGCGTAAACGCGCCACGGTGTCAGGCGGCGCCACGGGTACTTCAACCCAGACAGAAGAAGCTCCCACATGATGCAGAGATTCAATCGCGGCAAAAAGGCTCGCACCCGTGGCGATGCCGTCGTCGACCAGTATCACACGCCGGTTTTTCACCGCGGGCGGCCGGTGGTCGCCGCAGTAGGCATGCCGCCTGCGTTCGAGTTCTGCGCGTTCGCGTGCGACAGTTGGCGCAAGATCAGCGGGGGTCAGGCCTTCGTATGCGAGTACATCGTTGTTCCACGTGGCAACACCGCCGTCGGCAATCGCGCCCGCGGCGAGCTCTTCTTGCCCCGGCACGCCGATCTTGCGCACGAGCCAGACGTCGAGCGGTGACGCGAGTGCACGCGCCACTTCGTAAGCCACGGGAACTCCGCCGCGCGGCAGACCGAGCACAACAGGGGTAAGGCGGGGCTCGGCTGGCAGATCAAGACTGATCTGCTCTGCCAGTAGTTTGCCTGCAGCGCGGCGGTTCGCGAAGCGCATGGCACAGCGGGCGCAGCGCTCATCGCGCGTCAACGCAACTTAAGAAGACGAACGTGTCACGAAAAGCATGCCCGAATAACAGGCAAAGGCATAACCCAACTGCTGCAACAAGTACCCGGTCTGGAGCACCGTCAGGCTGTTGGCTAAAAACCAGACGAGTGGCGCACCAACAATGAAATACAGTGCCAGGTTAAGCTTCAGCGGCAGGTATGCCTGCCGGGGCACCGCGATCGGCCTGTCAGAGTTTTTCGCTGCACTGCGCAGCGACGCGCGGTATACCAGGAACATGAGCAAGGCGTGCACAACCTGCATCAGGCTCATGACGAGGGGAAATCCCACCCACGCGAACAGGAATGCTGCGCCGCCGGGCAGAGTGAACAGAACAAAGAGAATGAGCGGAACGAAGTTGCGAAACCTCATCCCCAGCTCACGAAACGTTCTTCGACGACTTCGCCACAGGTTGAGCACTGCGGTTCCTGGCGCGAGACCTTGCCTTCGAGGCAATATGGGCAGACGCTATCGTCCATGAGAATTTTTACCTGGTTGCCGAGTTCATAGCCGCAGTCGGGGCAGGTGGGATTATGGTGTTTGTCTTCCCATTCGCCCCAGCAGTGCGGGCAACTCGAATGCTGGAACACCCTGATCTCGCCGTCGCAGAGATAGCGCACGGCTGCATCGCTGTTATTGAAGTCCATCGTCTCACCGTCGGCAAGCCAGGCGCGGCTGGTTTCACTGACGATGATTTCGCGCTCGCGTTCTGAATCAGAAAGGCGCAGCTGCAGCGAAAGCGTCACCGCCTGGTCTTCATTGCCCGTCGCCGCCAATGCCGTCAGGTGAGGTTCCAGATCGGCGAATGCCCCCTCCTGAACTAATTGCAGAAACCGTTCTTCAATGAGTATAGCGAGCTCGTCGGCTTTGGCGTAGTTGATATCGGGAGACATAGGTTAAAGACGCAGGGGTCAAGTGTGTGTAAATGACTTGGTAGTCCAGACCCGAAATCAAATATTGCTATTCCGCACCTGTTTAATTAATTTCCAAACCAGTATGGCACAGACAATACATGAATTCAGCGCCGCGACTCTCGGCGGTAAAGAAAAGAGCCTCGCAGAATACAAAGGTAAGGTAGTACTTATTGTGAACACCGCGAGTAAGTGCGGCTTTACCCCGCAGTACGCCGGTCTTGAGGCAATCTACGAAAAATACAAAGACCAGGGGTTTGTGATCCTCGGATTCCCCTGCAACCAGTTTGGCGCACAGGAGCCAGGCTCTGAGACAGAAATCGAACAGTTCTGCCAGGTCAACTACGGCGTCAAATTTCCGATGTTCGGCAAGATCGACGTGAACGGCAGCAACGCGCACCCGCTGTATAAATTTCTCACATCTGAAAAGCCGGGCATTCTGGGCCTTGAAGCGATCAAGTGGAACTTCACGAAATTTCTCATTGATAAAGATGGTAACCCCGTGAAGCGTTATGCTCCCAACACCAAGCCTGAAGATATCGCCGGCGATATCGAAAAGCTGCTGAAGGCATGACGCCGCGCCACTGGCTGTTCAGCGTGCGCGACGGGGTTGCAACCCTGTCGCTCAACCGGCCAGAACACGGCAACAACATCAATATCGAGTGCCTCGAAGAGCTGCGGCAGCTCAGCGAGCAGATTGAACACAACCCGGCAGTGCGTGTTGTCGTTCTGCGCAGCGAGGGCAAACACAGCTCGATCGGCATGGATGTCAGCGTGATCGGGCAAATGGCCGGCCAGCAGTATGAACCCTATGCCGAACACCTCGGCGCGGGGCAAAAATGTATCGATGCCTTCGAGGCGATTTCGCGCCCGATCATCGCAGAGATCAAGGGCTTCTGCATCGGCGCTGGGGTGATTCTCGCGGCGTGTGCTGACTTTCGTATCAGCACCGAGCGCGCCGTTTTTGCGCTGCCCGAAGTGAAGCGCAGCATTGGCGTCATCATGGGCCTGCACCGCGTGACGCGCCTGGTGGGAGTTTCCTCGGTGAAACGCATGGCAATGCTGGGCGAAAATTTTTCCGCGCGGCAGATGCTCGAATGGGGTTTTCTCACCGAAATTGTTGCAGAAGAAAAACTCGCGGCGGCCAGTGCAAACCTTGTGAAAAAGATTCTCGCATTGCCGCCGCTCGCGGTAACACTCAATAAGCGCATAGCCGATTTTTCATACGCCGCGTTTTTGCAGCAGTCGCAGCAGTTTGAACTGCGCGAGCAATTTCAACTCAACCAAACGGCAGATTTTCGCGAAGCGATTGAATCGTTTCAGAAAAAGCGACCCCCGTCTTACCTCGGAAAATGATGCGCCTGGCAAGAATTTTGACCTGCTGCGGCCTGATGGCACTTGCCGCATGCGCTCCCCCGAAAGCGAAAAAGCCACCCACTGCCCGCCACATTCTGTACGCTCTGCCTGACCAGCTGCCCGAAAAGTACGATTACCGTGTGCAGGGAATGCAGGCAACCGGTGTTGCATGGCTTGCCGCCAGCTTCAAGGGCGACGGCAGCCTGCGGCTGCAACACCGCGATGCAGTCGAACTGCTGGGTCGCCAGCGCGCCGACCTCGAACAGCATTTACTCCTCACAGAGGCTTCAGTCGATGAAGGCAACCGGTTATTGAACACGCGCGCTGCCACAAAGCGAGCGGCGAATAATCTGCGCGATGCTGTCGTGGGCATGCCTCACATCCGTGCGGTGCACCTGGATTTTGAGTACAATGGCCCGGGCCTCGCCGAAGCGTACGTTGAATTTGTCCACACTTTGCACACTGCGCTGCCAGAGCCAGTGAGCCTTTATGTCACGGTTTTCCCCCCGGTCGGTATGCCGCAGAAGTGGAGCGCCTTCTTTCTTCCCGAACAATTGGCGCACTTCGCCGACGGCATTGTGTTCATGCTGTATGATCTGCACCGCAACGGTACAGCCGCAGGTTGTGTGAGTCCCATTTCGTGGCTCGATGCCAATGTCGCAGAATTCTCTAAGCTCCCACCTGAAAAGATTTGGTTGGGAGCGCCACTTTACGGTTACCAATTTACGGGAAAAAAGGCAACCGCGTTGTCGAAGCGCGGGTTTGAAAAGATCGTGGCGCAAGAAACCGAAGCAGATGGTTGCCGTATGAAAAAGACCGGCGCCAGCGAGACCTACTACCCCGCACCATCTCTCTATGCGCATTACGAAAAGCTCGTAGCGAAACACGGCTTTGCGGGTATTACCTTCTGGCGGGCGGGGTTAGAGAAATGAAAGCGATGACAAAACTTGCCATCATCGGCGACGCGCACATGCAGTTTGATGAAGAAGACGTGCGCTTCTTCAATGCATCAGATTATGATGCTATACTCTTTGTCGGCGATCTTGCATCCAAAAGTCCTGACAGCATGTTCAGGCTGCTGCCAGTTATCAATGGGCTGACCAAACCAGCGTTCCTGATTCCGGGCAACCACGATACGACCGGTGTGCGGGCAATTATCGGCGAAGTCACGCAGAACCAGTTCCTGATCAACTTCGGAGCGTCTTCACAACCGGGCCGCATGCAGCGGCTGAAGGCCGAACTCACGGGAGCAACGCTGTGCGGCTATTCGCTGCATACGCTGCCGGGCAATTTGCAGATGGTGGCCGCACGGCCTTTTTCAATGGGTAGCACCAACAGGACAATCAACTTCAGGCCCTTTCTCGAGAAAGAATATGGCGTTTCGACCGTTGAACAGAGCCGCGACAAGATCAAGAGCCTCATTGACCAGGTAAACTCCCCCTACATCATTCTTGCGCACCACGGCCCATTTGGCCTGGGCAGCCAGGCGACCGACATGTGGGGTGCGGACTTTCTGCCGCAAGAAACCGACTTCGGCGATGCTGATCTTGCCGAAGCTGTTACCTATGCGCAATCTTCAGGCAAGGCACCGCTCGCCGTGATTGCCGGACACATGCACTACCCGACAAAACACGGCAAGAAGCCGAAGCAGTGGTGGGCCATGAAAGACGGGGTCTTGTACATCAATGCGGCGCGCTGGCCACGTATTTTTCGGCATGAAGGCAGGCTGATGCACCACCATGTGCAGCTTGTCATTGATGAGCAGGGTAAATCTACTGTATGTGCATGCTATACCTGTGAAGGGAAAATTTTGCCGGTCTACGACGATCGGGCACTCGTACCTGAAGCGTTGTAGCAGTTTACGCGAGCAACCCACCATAGCTATTGGACCCTGCCGGACTCATCGGCGAATGCATATTATGAAAAAGAAACTGGGCCTTTTGGCAATGATGACCGTACTGGTGGGTATTCTCACATGGTATATTTTTCCGTCGGTTTTTTTTGAACCGCTCGTGAACCTGAACCGCAAACTTTCGAGACTCACCGAGAAGACGACGCAGATATCCGGTCACACCGTACATTACCTCGAGGGCGGCCAGGGTGAGACAGTCGTTCTGCTGCATGGAATTTTTGCCGAAAAAGACCACTGGGTCGAATTCGCCCGCGATCTTACTCCGCACTACCGGGTCGTAATTCCCGATCTGCCCGCATTCGGCGAAAGCAGCCGCAATGAAAGCGAGGTATACGACTATGCAAACCAGGTGAGTCGTTTAGCCGAGCTTCTGCAGAAGCTGGGTATCAGCAAGGCACACCTTGCCGGTAGCTCAATGGGTGGAACCATTGCGGCATTGTTCGCTGTCGAAAATCCACAGGCGGTGACGAGCCTGGCATTCATCGGTGCCCCGCACGGCATTCGCAGCACGAAGCAAAGCGACATGGATCGTATGATTGCCGAAGGTCGCGCTGCACTCGTTGCCTCTTCGCCCGCTGAATTCGATGCGATGATGCAGTTGCTGTTTGCGAAACAGCCGTTTCTGCCATACCCTATTCTGCATGAAGCGAAATCGACAGCTCTCAAAAATGCAGTCTCTAACCGGCGCATCTGGAACCAGCAGCTCAAAGACCGCTACCTGCTCGATGGCATTGTCGGCAAAGTAAGTGCTCCGACTGGTATTTTATGGGGAGCCAAAGATCGTATCTTTGACTTTTCAGGCATGACCACGCTCAGGGAGAAACTGCCTACAGCTAAAGCCGAACTGGCAACTGAGGCAGGACATCTGCCGATGATGGAAGCCCCGGGCCAGACAGCAGCCTGGTATAAATCGTTTCTCGCCTCACAGAAGAAGTAGCCGTAAGATCGGCATAGAGGTACAGCATGAGAACTGAAAGACTGGCAGCTTACTTTACCGAAAAATCAGGTACGCCTGCGAAAATTACCGAATTTCGCCAGCTGTCGGGCGGCGCCTGCCAGGATAACTACCTGGCGCGAATAGAAAGTGCGGGTGGCTCAGAAGATCTTGTCCTGCGCACCGACAAAGGAGGCGCGCTGCTGGGCTCGCTCACGCGGCCTCAGGAATACCAGGTCATCGAACGCGCGGTGGCAGCGGGTGTGCAGACCCCCGCTGTAAAATGGCTCAGTGAAGACACGGCGATTGTTGGGCACCCGTTCTACCTCATGCAAAAAATTGAGGGTACGGCGAACGCGCGCGAAATTCTCAAGAGCAGGCAAATCGATTTCAAACGCCTTGCGGCGGAGCTCGCAATGAACCTTGCCAAAATTCACAGCATACAGTATGACCCGAAAACACTGCCGTTTCTCGACCGAAGACTAAAGCCCGGCACAAAGGATGTGGCGCTGACAGCCATTGCCGACTGCCGACGCCTGCTCGACGAGTTGCCGGGCGGCTACCCTGGTATTGAACTCTGCCTCAACTGGGCAGAGGCCAATGCGCCCATCACAGACACGATCGTACTCTCGCACGGTGATTTCCGCAGTGGCAATTTCATGGTTTCTGCCGGACAACCCACCCCCGGAGGGGGTGGGTTGTCCGGCGTCTTAGATTGGGAATTCGCGCACTGGAGCGATCGCCACGAAGACATCGGTTACATACGCATGCGCGACTGGCGCTTTGGCAAAGTAAAAAATCCCATCGGCGGGTTTGCTGCGCCTGAAGATTTTTACCCTCACTATGAAGCAGAGGCGAAAGTGAAGCTCGATGAAAGTAAGATCCGCTTTTGGGAGATCATGGGCAACCTGCGCTGGGCGATCGGTGCAGCCCAACAGGGCGAGCGTCACCTGTCAGGTAAAGACCGCGGCATTGAATTTGCCTCGATCGGCCGCCGGGTGGCAGAAATGGAACTCGAGGCCATGCGCCTCATCGAGCAAGCGTAGGAACCAACTCATGCAATACCGTCCGCAAAATAACGACCTGATCGACGCGATACAGGAATTCCTGCTCAAAGAAGTTCTGCCGTTCGTCAAAGAGAACGATGCACTGGCCTACAAGACACTTGTGTCATGGAACATGCTCGGCGTAGTCTCGCGCGAACTGAAAAATGGCCGGCCCCTTTTGGAGGCCGACGCGACACTGCTGGCAGAACTCCTGGGCGAGAAGGCAGAAGTACAGACAACTGGAGACCGCGAGCTGTGGCAACAGGCACAGGCGCTGGCGAAAAAAGCAGCACAGAAGGTACGCGCTGAACAAACCATGCCCGGCAGCGCTGAGTGGCACGCAGTGAAGAAGCTGCTTACCGACAACCTGCAGATCTCAAACCCGCGATATGGAGTGGAATGACTGAACTCTTTCTTATTCGGCATGGGCAAGCTGACCAGAGCACACGGACGTGCGTGGTCGGCCTGAGCCACGGATGGCGCGCCATGGCCGGGATAAACTGCAATGACTGAACTGTATCTCGTCCGCCATGGCCAGGCCGACAGCGCTGGCGATAACTACGACCAGCTGACGGAAACCGGCCACGAGCAGGCACGCCTTGTGGGCGAATGGCTGGCCGAGCGGGGGTATACTTTCACGCGTGCATTGCACGGGGGCCTACGCCGGCAACAAGAGACGCTGGAGGCAATTGCCGCAGCTTATGCACGGCACGGGCAGGATCTGCCTGCGGCGGAATTGCACCCGGCGTTTGCCGAGTTCGACCTGCGCGTCTGGGCAATTATCGCCGGCAAACTGCGGCACGGGCATGCTGAATTTTCCGAGCTGCTGAAACAATGGAACCGCGCCCGGCATGAGAATTCTCCCGACAAAGGTGACATCTTCAAGCAGCTGACGGGTATCATTCTGCGCGAATGGGTGGCGATGGGTGAGCATTTTACCGAAGCAGAAAGTTTTCCCGCGTTTCGGCGGCGCGTGCTCGGCGCACTGGAACTGCAGGCCACGCCGGCGACCGCTTCAGGCAAGGCACAGCGGATCCTGGCTGTAACTTCGGGCGGCCCGATTGCGTTGCTGACGGGCGAGGCTCTCGGGCTCTCGCAGCCAAAAACTCTCGGACTCATGCGGCGTATCTACAACACGTCGCTGCACGCGCTGGTCTACGACAAGAGCCAATGGGAGCTACAGACTTTCAACAACGTACCGCACCTGCCAGCGGCAGATCGTACGCTCGTCTGACAGACGGCTAAGTTTCACCGAAGAACTGCCCGTTAACGTAATCGTAGACAACGCAGCCGGGCAGAGTAGAAATACTCTCCATCAATGCAAAAAAGTCGTTGAAAAAGTCCATACCGGTATCGTCGTCGCCGTAGAACTCCACGCGCCAGGTCTTACCGGCCAGTTGGGCTGCCTGCGGATGCCTTTGCATGCTGCGCGCGAGGTCGTCTGATTCTTCGCGTACCCAGGGTTCTGCGCAGATGGCAAAGTAGAACGCATAAACTTCGGGTTCAAATTGCAGGCGCAGACGGTGGTCGTCGGCCATGACCGACACCAGTCTACCCTGTTTTTGCGCGAAGGTATCAACGGCACGGCGCAGCTCGGCAAAGGCAGGCTCCTGTTCTTTGTCGAAGAAGAGGAAATTCCGGTACGATGCCATGCAGCGCGCGAGCCGAACGCAGAGAGAGAGAGAGACTGACCGTTACGGCTGCGAGTAGTTTTCTAGCAGGATGTAGGCCGTACCGAGGTATGGCACTTCAGTCCAGATTTTAACCGGGACAAAACTTTCATCGGCAGTGATCCACATATCGATCTGCGACTGCGTATTAAAGAAGATATTGCCCTGAGGTTGTTTGCCCTTGCCTTCGTCTGCCAGCGCTGACTTCACATGGATAATTTCGCGCGTGCCGAAAAACGGCACGTCGCTGCGTTTCTCGCGCCCGAGAACCTTCAGTACCAGCGTACGCCGTGAACCTGCGGGCAAGACAGGTACCCGCAGGACCTCCCCCACTTTGGGCACTTTGCCGGTGCTGCGGACATAGTAGAATGCCCCGAGCAGGTCCTGGTAGCCGCCGCTCGTGCTGACATCGTACGTTTCGTTAGACTGAGACTTTACCGGTTCGCTGTGCGGGTAACTGAGCTCGTGAAAGCGTTTTTCATTTTTTTCGACGCGGACATTACGCCCGCCGAATCGAAATTTTCGCCGCTGGTACGTATCGCCCTGGTAGGCTTCTTCGTAGGCGATGACCGGCGAACGGCTGGCAAAATTCCATTTCGCGGCGAAGACCCCCTGCACGTAATAGATGCCGTGCATGACCGGAAGAGAATTCACCTTGGCGTTGATCGTTAAGAAGTTATTGCCTTCGATGCGGCTGCGCATCGTCACGTCGCCCGCACGGATACCCTTCCATTCAATGCGGAAATTCATCGTTTCGGTGTAAAATGGCTGCCTTGCCTGCGCTGAAATACCTGCGGTCAGTGCTACTACCAGCAGACCAGCCCGGCTCAGGAAATTGAACATGGTTTTGCCTGTTAACTCCGGTGGTCGGGTCAAGGAGAATTCTTGACCCGATGGCCTGAAAGGCGAGGCAAGCCAATGTCTGCACAAAAAACAGTCCTCATCACCGGGGCCACGCGCGGTATCGGTAAGGGTATAGCGATCGCATTCGCCGATGCCGGCTACATCACCTATGGAACCGGCAGAAATCTTTCTGATACGTCTTGGGCGACGGAGAAGAAAATCATTCTGAAACAGGCCGATGTCTCCGACCAGGCAGCGATGGCAGCAATCATGACCGAAATAAAAGAGAAGCACGGCAGGCTCGACTGCCTCATCAACAATGCCGGGGTTGCCTCGAACACGCCGGCATCTTCGCTCGGCGAAGATGAAATCGCAAAAATCATCGATACCAATTTTAAGGCAGTCTTCCAGTGCTGCCAGAGCTACTACAAGATGCAGAGAAAGGCCGGCGGGAACATTATCAACATCTCGAGCGTGCTCGGCATCGTGGGTACCTCCCTCGCTTCGGTATATTCGGGAACCAAGGGAGCTGTGATTTCGATGACCAAGGCACTCGCGATTGAATGGGCGAACTCGGGTTTTCGCGTCAACGCGATCTGCCCTGGCTTTATCGATACTGACATGACAGAAATGATCAAGAAACGCGAAGCGGTAATGCAGAAGATGCTCGAGTACATTCCGCTCAAGCGGCTCGGCACGCCCGAAGACATCGCCGCGCCCGCACTGATGCTGGCGTCAGACGGAGCTGCTTATATTACGGGTCAGATCATCGTGGTCGATGGCGGGTTGACCGCGATGTAAAACGTTTGTGCAACCGGCATTGCCGGTTGCACAAGTTAGCTAGATAGATTGAAGGTATTTCCAGAGCGCCTTCATCTCAGTATCGGTCAGCTTACCGAGACTCTGCCAGGGCATCGGAAATTTGATCATACTACCATCGGGGCGTTTTCCTGTGCGCAGCGCGGCGATAAACTGTGCCTCATTCCACCTGGAGAGTGCCTTTGCAGTGATCGGCTGTGCGGGTGGCCATTCGGGTGGTGCTCCCTGTATCGGGCCGCCGGCAAAATTGTCGCGGTGGCAACCCGTGCAGGTCGCGGCGACGTACTTACCATATTCGACGCTTACAGTGGGATTAATTTTTGTTACAGGTTTTGCATTGTGATCGATTCTTTCGGCCGAAACAAACACAGGTATTTCCCCGATTAGAAAAAGAAAACGACCGAGGGGCCCAGCTTTGGGCGGCAGAAACTCACGATCGACTGCTGGCACGCTGCGCAGGTACGAGATCAGCTTGCCCGTATCTTCGTCCGTCATACCCGTATAGTCTGTTGCAGGCATAAAAACCAGCGCCCGGCCGTTTTTGCTGACACCGTGGCGAATTGCACGCGCCATTTCGGCGTCGCTGCGTTCTTTACCAATGCCACCTTTACCGGCGGTCAGGTTAGCCCCAGCCATGGTGCCAATTGCGGGATCGTTGATGAATACCCTGCCGGCATGGTCGTCGCCATGGCAGTCGGCGCACCCGCGTGAAATGTAGAGCCGCTTACCTTCGGCAATATCTGCAGCAGCTTTAAAGGCAGGAACAGGTGTAGCAGCCACGTCATATTTTTTATTCATGCGAGCCGAACTGAGCACAAAAATGACAGTAACCGCTGCGGCAATGAGTATGGTCAGGGAGAGCAATCCCCAGCCGAGAATTTTTCCGAGTTTCTTCATTTGACCTCCGAACTTTTTGAGTCGGCCTGCTTGCAGAGAATGCGGCGCGATGGAAACAGCGATTCTGCCTTTTGGGCTGGTCTTGAACTTAGCTGAGAAATCGCCTGATGAGGCGAAAGAATCGGAGCTTTTTGAGTGGTAGGTTCAGCCAGCCATTGGTGATGCAGAAATATCGCTCCCAAAAAGAAGAAGATCCAGAGACGCAGCAGCGGGCTCGATTCTGCCTCAGTTGCCAGCAGCACAATGCACAGCACCGGCAGCGATATGATGCTGTTGGCGCCGTTCGTTTCAAGAAAGCCGTGCCGCGTAATCGCGAGCGGGTCGACGTGGTGTTCGCGAAACGGGAAGATGAATGTCTTACCGAGCAGCGGAGTATTTACGCTGCCGTAGGTGTCGGCTAAGAAGTGTACCAGACCCGAAACGAAATCAGCCGCGCCCCATGCGGCAAGGGCAACGAGGGTGATGTGCGCCAGTGGAACAGACACTCGCACGAGAAAGTGTGAGAATGCGAGATAAACGAGACCAGCAAGCAACAGCAGAATTGCAGCCGCGTCGGTGCATGCCTGCCAGCGCGGGTACGACTTCGGTTCGGTTAGCACAGACATAGGAGATTCAGACCATAGACTGCCGCAGGCGCGCGGGCAGTCAACCCAATCTGCTATCCATGCCGGGCAGATTAAGAATCAGGAAATTTTCTTCAGCAACGTCACCCGGTTGCCCCGGGTATTGTAGCGTACCCTGTCGAAAACCCGCAACGTCATGCGTATGCCCCGGCCATGCGCAAGTTCGGTGTCACCTTTTGCGGTCAGGCTGTTATACTTGCGGTGGTCAAAACCGCGACCCTCATCGGAAATGCGAAACGCCGCGCGTCGCGGGGCAATGTGGTATTCGACGGTGACACTGCGGCCTGCATAGGCAGGCTGCTGTTGTCGCTCGACCAAGAAGGCGAGGTAGTCGTCTTTGTCGGTTTCGGTCGTTTTTTCCTCGAAGGAGATTTCAAGGTTACCGTGCTCGATCGCGTTGATCAGTATCTCGCGCAACCCGAGGCGCAGGGTATTGAGCGTATGGGTTTCGAGCCGGCCGTTGAGCAGTGCAGTGAGCCGGCCGCTGAGTTCTTCGCCCTGCCTGACATCGCTGGGAATCGTGAATTTACCCCTTAAATGATCCATAGGCCGGCGTTTGATTATCGGAGTAATACCCTGCTCAAATCAAATACGCTGGGAGCAGATATCGAATAATTTTTGCTATCAGGGCGTTGCGGGAATATTGACGCTCGCAGACATAGGATCTAATGCCGGTCTGGCAAACAAGTAACCCTGAAAATAGCGCACTCCCATTTGCCGCAATACCTGGTACTCTGCGATGCTCTCTACACCCTCAGCGACAACGCGAATGCCGAGCTCGGTACAGGCCTGGTGAATAGCACCGACAATCACGCGTCGTACGCGGTCGGTATCGAGCTGGCGAATCAGCGCCATGTCGAGTTTCACGATTTCGGGCTGAAACTCGGCGAGCAGGTTCAGGCCCGCAAAGCCTGCGCCAAAGTCATCAATCGCTGTCTGGAAGCCATGTTTACGGTACTCGGCAAAAATTGCCTTCAGGTGATTACTGTCTGTCACGCGCTCGCCTTCGGTAACCTCAAAAACAATACGCTCCTTGGGAAAGCCATACTTCTCTGCTGCTTCGAGGGTTGTTCTTATGCAGGTTTGCGGATTGTAGATCGCGCCCGGCATAAAGTTGATGTTGAGAAATGTTTTAAGATTCAGACGGGATGCTGCTTCAATCGCTTTGACCCGGCAGGCCTGGTCAAAGCGGTAGCGGTTCGATTCGTTGACCTGACCCAACACGCTCGCTGCCCCTTCGCCGTTCAACCCGCGCACCAGCGCTTCGTGCGAATAGACACTGCGGGTTTCGGCATCAATGACCGGCTGGAATGCCATGGTAAAATCAAAGCCAAGTAATTCAGGCTTCAGGCATTCTTCGCAGCCCAGCTTTCGGTATCCCTGCACAGCCATAAAGAGGGAAAAAAGTTCCTATGACAACCCTTGCGTCAAGAAAAATTGAACTCCTTCGCCAACTGCAACCTTGCGAGAGATAGCATAGTTAACGACGTTAACCATATAAAAAATTGACACCGCCGTCAGTAAGTCAAATTGGCCGGGTAGTGACTCACTCTACCGATAGCAGCCGACAGGTCGCGGTGCTGCTCAATGCCAACGCCCGCCTCGTGACCGACAAGGTCAAACGCTCGCTCGAGCGCATTGTACCCAGGGCGAACCTGTTTCTCAGCCATACTAAAGAAGAAGCCCTCGACTATGTGAAGCACATCATCGACAATCGCTACGCGACAATCTTCTCGGGCGGGGGCGACGGCAGCTTCGTGCACCTGCTGAACCTCGCGCGCGATTACCTGAAAGGCAAGAAACGCCCGGGTGAAGCAGAACCTGAACTGCCGCAGTTCGGCATCCTGAAGCTCGGCACCGGTAACGGTATCTCGAGTTTTGTCGGTTCGCGCGGCGGCACCAGGCTGCTCGAGCGCTCGCTGCACGCGCACCATCTCGATACACTCGAAATGTCCCTCATTGAGCGCAACGACCGCATCTTCCACTTCGCCGGCAGCGGCTTCGACGCGCGCCTGCTGAAAGACTACTACGACTTCATGGACAGCCTCAAGACCCCCGCTGCGCGCAAGAACTTCTCGGGCCTGGTCGGTTACTTCTGGTCGGGCTTGGGTAAAACCGTACCCGAATCGATCATCAAACCCGACCGCGGCGAGGTGCGGGTAGAAATTGAAACCGGCGACCAGGGCTTCTACGTGAAACACACGCACGGCCGCGACCAGGCAGTCGCCACCGAATCGACGCTGCTCTACTCGGGCCCATCGACTGCAGTCGCCGTCGCAACCGAACCCTTCTACGGCTACAACGTGCGCGCATTCCCCTTCGCGACCATGAAGCCGGGCTTCATGAACCTGCGCGTACTACTGGCACAGCCCGTAAGCCTCGTGGCGAACATGCGCGACTACTGGAACGGCACCTACCGCGGCCGGGGCGTGAAGGATTTCCTGGTGCGGAAAGTAAAGATCACGTACGAGAAGCCCACACCGATACAGGTGGGCGGTGACTACGATTCGCTGGCAGATTCGATTACCTACTCGATTTTTCCGCAGAAGTGTAAGCTCGTCGATTTTCGGCATCTCGCGCACCTCGCCTGAGTACCGTTTTCTCACTGACGTTTAGTAGGTACTAAAGAGTCTGGTCTTATGTCACATCGCCGGGCAGGCAAAACCCCGGAACCCAGTGAAGCCGACCTCTACCCGATCGCGGCGCGCTACTTTGCCGCGCAGGGGTTCCAGGTAAAAGGCGAAGTCTGCGGCTGTGATCTCGTGGCGGTGAAAGATAACACGATCATCGTCGCCGAATTAAAGAAAACATTCAATATCAAGCTCCTCTACCAGTCGGTGCGCCGGCTCGCGATCACCGACCAGGTCTACGCGGTGATTTATAAACCGAAAGGCCGGCAAAAGATGTCGTTCTGGCAGATGATCAAAAGCCTCGCGCGGCGGCTCAACATCGGCCTGCTGGTGATCGACGGCGACAAGGTGATGGTCATCGCCGAACCGGGCGACTTCACGGGCCGCGTGCTCGCGCGACACAAGAACAAGGTCCTGAAAGAATTTCACGGGCGGCGTGTTTCAGAAAACACCGGGGGAGTTACAGGCGTTAAGCTGCAGACCGCGTACCTCGAGTCGGCGATCCACATCAGCGTTCTGCTCAAGAAACATAAGGCGATGCAGCCCGCGCAGCTCGTCAAAGTGGGAGTTTCTGCGAACGCACGGCAAATTCTCTATAACAACCACTATGGCTGGTTTGAAAAAAGCGCGCGTGGGTTGTACAAGCTCAAAACAGGCAAAGCGCGCGTCATTGCCAGGGAAAATCCCACCATATGGGAATACTACGAGAAACTGGTTGACGACACCGAATAGGGGCGGACGATCTGCTGGTTGGCCAAATCTTTGCTTATCTGTAAACAGATGGTAAACCACACGCAACAGGTCGAGAATTAAGTATGAACTTTTCAATCGCTACATGGAACTGCTTTGGCATGGGACAGTCGGTTATCGACGTTATCACGTACCTGCGCGCACCGTTTGGCAAGCGCTTCAGCAGCCCCGAGGTTATCGACGAATGTTCGTCGGCAAATGTGCTCTGTGTGCAAGAACTGCTCTCGCGCGCCTCGCAGGTCTTTTTCGACAATCTCGTGCGCCGCTACTTTCCGTTTGCGCTGCGCGACCATAACCGCTTCGGCCTGCTTTCGCTAAGAGGCAGCGGGCTGGGCATTGCCGCGCGTGAGCCAGCCACAGAAGGCGCAAAGACCCGCAAACTGCAGTCGCGCTTTCTACCCTTCAGAAGCCGCGGCACCAGCTGGGACAAATACGCTCGCAAAGGCGCACTCTATGCGCAGTTTGAATATGCCGACCGCCTGGTCGACGTGATGACCGTTCACCTGCAGTCAGGTATGGATGCAGCTTCAAGCGCGGTGCGTGCGGCGCAGCTCGCTGAACTCGCAGAATGGATTAAGTGGCTGGGCTCTTCGGGCAGGCCATTTATCGTGTGCGGCGATTTTAATATCCAGGGCATGGCGGCAGACCGCGAATCGGGTGAATACAAGACCCTCACTGCAGCACTCGGTGGCTTCACTGATCTCGGTGCAGAATCTGACCTGCCAACATACCATCCGCACCCCGAGGGAAATCCCCTCGCGCATGCTTTTGAAGCAGAAGGCGAGCCGATGCGTATCGACTACATTTTCCTGCGGCCGGCAGAGACTGGCCAGGCATTCACTCCCTCGGGCTTTCGCCGTATTCTTGACCGGCCACTATCGGGACTAACCGGGTTGGGAGCCTGGGCGTCTGATCACTATGGACTGGTTGCAACTTTTGAAGTGTGAATAACTACACACTCTGGTTTCTGGCAATTCTGCCGCCGGCCGACGTTTCATCGCGGGTACGCGACATCCAGCAGGAAATCGCGGATAACTTCGGGCCGCGGCGTGCGATGAAGATCCCCGTGCACATCACGGTCGAACCGCCGTTTCGCCGCGACGCCACCGACGCTGACTGGATGTCTGAAAGGCTCTCGGCATTCTTTGCGACCGAGAGTGCATTCGTGCTTGAGCTACGCGATTTCGGCGCATTCCGTGACGACGTCATCTTCATCGACGTCGCAGCCAACCTGCAGCTGCTCGAAATGCACCAGCGGCTGAGCGACTGCCTGCGTGCGCAGCCGGCGATTATTGAAACTGCCCCGTTTCATACCGGCTACAAGCCTCACATGACCGTCGCAAACCGCGATGTCGAGCCCGACGTGCACAGGCACATCTGGAACGAATTCAAAACGCGAAAATTCTATGCACGATTTCCGGTCACAGAAATCAACCTACTGCGCCACGATGGAAAGGAATGGCATATCTACCGGCAGTTTGCGTTAAGGCGAGAGCAGGATGCAAACCTTTAGAAGCGATATATCGGGCCGTGAATACCCGATCCATGACCGGGTGCCGGGGAGCGTGATTCGCGACACGATCATGGCCGTCATCCAAAGAGAACATCCGCACTTTGGCGACGACAGCCAGATTTCTGCGAGTGAACTGAATCATTACCACAAGAAATACCTTTCGGAATACCTGATACAGCAGAGCGGTGACCTCACCGAAGAAGAAAAGCAGGTCGTTTCTGCAGTGGCCGGAAAAAAAACGCTGACTGACAAGGTTGACGCTGAAAGCGAAGCAGGGTTGACGTTCGGCCAGCGTGTCGCCGACAAGGTCGCCGATTTTGGCGGCAGCTGGACTTTTATATTGTCATTCATGGGTTTCCTTGCTCTTTGGATAGCTGCCAATGCCTGGTGGCTTTCTCATCGCTCGTTTGATCCTTATCCATTCATACTACTGAACCTGATTCTTTCCTGCCTCGCCGCGCTGCAGGCACCGGTCATCATGATGAGCCAGAACCGCCAGGACGAAAAAGACCGCGAACGGGCAAAGAAAGACTACATGGTTAACCTGAAGTCCGAACTCGAAATACGCATGCTGCACGAAAAGATTGACCACCTGATCAGCGAACAGCAGGGTATGCGCGAGCAGCTGAATAAGAAGCAATAAGTACCTGCCAATTGCGTTGACGCCGCACAAAGCGTGCAAATGCAGAAAGTATGGCACTCAACGTCCTCGGTACCGAACTTTTACCCTGCAGCATGGAGCCGCTGACGGGTTTTTTCCGCGACGGGTGCTGCAATACCAGCTCGGAAGATGTCGGTATGCACACCGTCTGCGTCGAAGTCACAGAAGAATTTCTTGAATTCAGCAAAGCTGCCGGCAACGACCTTTCGACCCCGGTGCCACAATATATGTTCGATGGCCTGCAGCCCGGCGATCGCTGGTGCCTGTGTATGCCCCGCTGGATCGAAGCGTATAATGCGAACATGGCGCCGCGCATTGTGCTCGAAGCCACGCATGTCTCGGTAATCGAACATATTGATCTTGACCTGCTCAAACGTTTTGCAGTCGGGTGAGGGACATGAAACGATTATTGACTCTTCTGCTTACTATACTTCCGCTTACACTCTTCGCCGAAGACGGGCAGCTTACCTGGCTCAAACTCAATACACCGCACCGGCTGATCGGTGACAAGGTACGCGTTCGCAGCGCGCCGGATAGCAAAGCACAAGTTCTGGCGGAGCTCTCTATTGGCATCGAAATTGTGCCGCTGGAGCAAACCAGCAGCACCATGACGGTCGATGGCGTTCAGGCGCCGTGGTACAAAGTACGCTATTCCCGTGACGGGGGGCATTCAGAAGGTTATGTCTGGGGCAACCTGATTGCACGGGCATTTGCTGAAAGCAAGACGGGGGAGGTATTCCTGTTCGGCACCGGCCGCCGACAGAAAGATATCTCCGTCGGTACCGAATACACTTCGCAGGTACGCGTGGCGCTTGATGGTGTCGAACTTGCTCGCCTCGAGATTAAAGAGGGTACATCGTTTGAAGCGCGCTATGAAACCGTGCTTTCCGGCGGCCGTGGTCTCGAAGGGGTGAATAACATCTTTGCCGTAACGTTTATACAGGAGTATTGCGCCGGCAAAGGAAACACGATATTTTTCTTCTGGAACGGCAAGAAACTGCTGCATGCCCACAGCTCGATTGACGGTGCCGACGCACCGCACTACGCGACAGAAAAGCAAATATTTCCCGCAGACAAAGCTGGCCGCAAGGGTTACGTTATTCTCGAGCAGGAATACGGCGACCATGACGATCCGCAATCCGTAAAAAGAGAGAAAATCCTCTTAAAATGGAATGGCAAAAAACTGGAGAAGACATCATGAAAAAAATGACCCTGGCAATCCTGGTCGCTGCCCTGTCGGTAGCAACTACCTACGCGGTAAAAAAGCAGCGTCTGCATGCAGCTGAAGTTACCTATGAGAGCATACGCGGCCATACAGAATCGTACGGTTCTTCAGAAAAGCACGTGGTGGTTGTACTGCTGAACGGTGGCGAAAAAGATACAGTAGTTTCGGGTTCAGTCATTGCGAAGAACAGCGCCAAGGGCTACACGGTTGCCAACTGCCCGTTCAAAACCGGTGTGCCGGCGGGCTCTGAGGTGAAAAAAAAGATCAAATGCCAGGTTGCAGATGCTGATTCACTGGAACTCGTCATTACCCCCGGGGCAGTGAAATAGCCGGGTCAATCTTTTCGTATGCCGTACACTTCGCCATGGTGGCGGTTGTTGCTGCCGTGGCCTTGGTGGGTTTTGCGGGCGCTGCACTGGCATCGGTACTGGCGCCAAAGATTTCGCTTTCCATAGGCTTATTCTTTTTTGTCATCGGTGTCTGGTGGGCAAACACACCGTCGAAGTTCGCGATCCTGCGCAATTTTGTTTTCATTTACGCAAGCTCTTTGATCATGATGGGCTGCATAGTGGCGCTCGGTTTTGGCATCATGGGCCTTACCCCATTGAATTATTGGGTAAGCCAGTATCAGGTCGACAGGCAATCCCTGGCGCTCAGCGCAACAACCGGACTACTGTTCCTGTGGGGTACGGGTGAGGCCGTCGCGCGGGGCTTGAAAAAAGTGGCGCTCAAGAAGACCCCAACCCGTAACTGGTTCGAAGCCCTGGTCGAAACAATCTTCTGAATATGCAGGATCTCGCTAACCGCCTCACGCGCATGAAAAAGCACCTCGGCAAGTGGGCGCGCCGCCGCGGCATCACGTGCTACCGGCTATACGAGCGCGATATTCCGGAATATCCGTTCATCGCCGACCTTTATGAAGACCACATGATTCTGACCGAGCTGGCAAGCGAAGCAGTACAGAGCCGGCCCGAATACGCCGCGTGGAAAGCCGAAGTCGTCGAACGCTTCCGCAGCACTTGGGAAATCCCCCACGACAAATTGCATCTCAAGACCCGATTTCGCCGCGCTGAAGGTGAGCAGTACGAAAAACTCGCCGACGGTGAAAGTGTCATCGTCCATGAGAACGGCCTGAAGTTCTTCATCTACCCGGAGAACTGGCTCGACACGGGGCTCTTTCTCGACCACCGCAACCTGCGCGCGCGTGTGCGTGAACTGGCTCAGGGCAAGGCGATGCTCAACCTCTTCTGCTACACGGGCTCGTTCAGCGTCTATGCTGCGGCAGGCGGAGCTTCGCTGGTGCACAGCGTTGATCTCTCTGCGAAGTACCTTGGCATACTCGAAGAGAATCTGAAACTCAACGGGCTGCAAAACACACCGCATGAAAATATCCGGCTCGACTCGCGCGAATACCTGCAGCAAGCGCCAGCGCAACTCTACGATATTATTGTCTGCGACCCGCCGGTATTTTCACGCAGCCGCAAACAGGAACGCGACTTTGACGTGCTGCGTGACCACCCGCAGCTGATTCGTGACTGCCTGCGCGTGCTCAAGCCAGGGGGAGTACTGTTTTTTTCGACTAACTTCCGCAAATTCCGCATCCGTTTTCCCGAAGAGGGAGATGGCTACCAAAAGACGCAGGTGAAGAACATCACGGCGCAGACGATTCCTGAAGACTTCAGGAACAAGTGGATCCACGCGTGTTATGAGATTCGCCATGGCGCGTGAGGCTATATCGTGTCTGGTAGCCAATAATCCTTACTGATAGAATCTCAAGCAGCCTGGCAAATTTCTGCTGTTCCTTGACAGCTCGTTACCCCACCGGCAAGTTGATGTTCGGTTACAGATGAATGCATTGCGCACAACATACGACGATCTGCCGGAAACAGTGACCCTCAATATCCCGAAAGAGATGGCTCACCGGCGCGGTGAAATTATCGTCATTGTCGAAGAAACCCCGGTTGATAACCGCAAAGAACTTCTGGATTTCTTTGGGTCCATTCCGGACTGTCCTGATCGCGGTGACCAGGGAGAACCGGATAACCGCGAATCCCTTTGAAGTATCTTCTGGACACCAATGTTTGTATACAGGTTCTGCGTGGCTCACTGCCGCAGATAAAAAGCCGTATTGCTGCAATTCGCCATGACCAAATTGGCATCCCGGCAATTGTACGTTTTGAGCTTGTCTATGGTGCATGGAGAAGCAGCAACCCGGAGCAAAAGGTAGCTTTAGTTCAAAATTTTACGAGTGCGTTTGCCAGTGTGCCCGTAACAAATGACGTCGCTGACAGTTGCGGTAAAATTCGGGCTATGCTGGAGAAGCTGGGTAAACCAATAGGGCCTTATGATCTTCTTATTGCAGCAACCGCGTTGGCCAATGGCCTGGTATTAGTTACACACAATACACGCGAGTTCATGCGCATTCCAGGCATTCAGCTCGAAGATTGGGAACAGTGATGACAGACCTTGCAGTTTACCGTGAAGAAGCAGCGCTTCAGCTGGCTCTTCACGGTTGCCTTTTGTCAGCTATTTCGCCGCGGCGAGCGCCTTGTCGTAATCAGGCTCGTTGGCGGTTTCGCCTACCTGCTCCGTGTAGATAACTCTGCCCTCGCCATCGGCGACGACGATCGAACGCGACATGAGGCCTTCGAGTGGGCCATCGGTAAAGACCAGGCCCCAGCGTTTGCCAAACTCTTTGTCGCGCACATCAGAACCGGTAACAACGTTAGCGATACCTTCTGCACCGCAGAAGCGCTTCTGCGCAAAAGGCAGGTCAGAAGAAACGCAGACGACAACAGTGTTATCGAGCCCTGCAGCTTTTTCGTTGAACTTGCGTACCGAAGTCGCGCAGGTCGCCGTATCAAGGCTCGGGAAAATGTTGTAGATAACTTTTTTGCCAGCAAGGTCTGCGGGCTTTAATTCTGACAGGTCTTGTTTTGTCAGACGGAAATCGGGAACTTTGCTGCCGACGGCCGGTAGCGAGCCAATAGTGGTGAGGGCGTTGCCTCTGAGGGTTACTTTTGCCATAGTCCGTTCAATATAGCAAATTTTTGGGTTCGGAGCGAGAATTCGGTCAAGAAGCCTGTTTACTGTGGCTGTTTCAGCATGCGCGTGAAATAGTCGATGCCCTCGGCCACGGGGTCTGCCCCGCGCGCATGGCGTATCATTTCATTCAGGTCGAGCACGATAAGCCCGTACATCCATGCCCACATGGTGCGCGCGATCGCGGGGTAGCTCTTGCGCGGGTGCGGTATGGCGCCCGAAGTGATGCCGTGGCGAATCGTTTCGAGAAAGACACGGTATGAGGTCGGCAGCGTCGGAAACGACCTGCGGTAGAGTTTACCGCCCGCCGCGCTGAACATCAACCGGTGCAACTGGCGGTTTTCGCTCGCGAAGTTCCAGTAGGCGTGCGCGATGGCACTGAGCTGCGAGTACACATCGTCGGAGCTTGCCTGTGCTGCTTTCAGGTCGGCAGTGAGTATTTTCTCGCCGTCGGTAATCAGCAGGCGCAGTATTTCTTCCTGGTTTTCAAAGTGCGCGTAGGGGCTGGCAACCGAACAGCCAAGGCGTTCGGCGATGCGCCGCATGCTTAAGCCTTCGACGCCGTCGTGGCGAATAATGTCGAGTGCCGCCTGGACGATTTCTTCGCGACTGAGCGAACCGCGGGCGCGCCGCGGGGGTTTTTCTTTCTTGTCTTTGGTACCATCGCCGCGTTTGCCGGCGATGCGTTCGGCGCGTTCGCGTACCTTGCGGTCACGCTCCACCTTTTGTTTTTCGCGCAACGCCTTGATGCGCAGCGCCCGGTCAACCGGGGTGATCTTCATTTCGAGAAGATCACCCTGTACAGTCACCGGCACGTAAACTCCAAAAGCGGCGGGCGCGGAGACTTTCCGGAATCTGCCAAGATCTCACGCCGCAACCGGGCGACGACCGGCTGATGCTTTCGACGCCGACTTGGCTTTTGATTCAGAATTTTGCGGCTCTGCTGCCGGGTGCTTGATACGAATAATGTGCAGCAGGTCGAGTACGCGCATCACCTGATAAGTAGTATCGAGCTCGAACCAGCGCTTCGCAAAGTTCGGGCGGTTGCCCAGCGCATGGTGGTTATTCTGGTAGAGTTCTCCGCCCACGAGAAAGTCGATCGGCAGGGCATTGCGCGACTCGTCTTTCAGTTTGTAATTGGTATAACCGTACATGTGACCGCCCCAGTTGACCAGTGCGCCGTGAATTGGCCCCATCAGCCAATGCAGGGGCAGCAGCAGGTACAGGTACCACATACCTTCGGGTACAAATGCCATGTAAAAGAATGCGTAGAGCGCACCTGCGCCTATGCGGAACACCCATGACTTGCCGAGGTTATCGACTGCCGGCCATGACGGTGTGTTTTCAGAGAAGGCCTTTGGCGCTTCAACCTTGCCGTATGCATAGCTGTCATATTCATGCTTCGTTTTCAGCATCATGTCGAAGAAATTCTTCGCGTGGTGCGGGCTGTGCGGGTCTTTTTCGGTATCTGAAAACTGGTGGTGCATCCTGTGCAGAATAGCATATCCACGCGGGTTCAGGTACGATGGGCCCTGCGCGATAATCGTGAACAGGTGCCAGAATTTCTCCCAGCCCTTGCTCAGGGTGAACATGCTATGCGAAGCATAGCGGTGCAGAAAGAAGCTCTGCGCGAAAGCGGACGCCAGCCAGTGGGCCGCAAAGAAAATGAGTATCGTTGCCATAGTACCCTTTTGATGAGGGGGAGCTCAATCGGGTTGCAAAAAAATCTAACAGTGTTCGTTATAGATCCGTTTTTTCAGGCTGGCGGCTGGCCGCAGACCGTCTATGGCATGTTTTAGGGGAAATTCCCCGGCTTTTTAGCCATGATTCCGTTGGTAGTTACTAAAGACTGCCGGAAAAGGGGGCTTGGAAGCCCTTTCAGGCACGGTAGAACGATCAAAATAGGATATAAATCCCATATTAATGACTTTTCATACCGTTCCGGGGTGCCAGTAGGGCAGATGAAAGTAGGGCTGATGGGTTTTGGCAAGACGGGCAAGGCTGTGGCCACGACCATTCTGCGCCACGCGGATTTTCGTCTCGAATGGGTACTGCGCCGCTCGCACAAACTGGAGCACCGTTCGATTCCTGAGTTCCTCGGCGAAGAGTCAGATAACCCGGGGCTAATTCACTCCATCGACGAAATGCCCGTGGGCGAGCTGCTCGACCGGCAACCGGTTGAGGCAATTATCGACTTCTCGTCTGCTGAAGGCTACCGCTACTACGGCGAAGAGGCCGCCCGCCGGTGCATCAAGATCATTAGCGCGGTGTCACACTACCCGGCCGCGACACTCAAGGTGCTCCGCAGCCTTTCCAGGAAAACCCCGGTATTCTGGTCACCGAACATCACGATCGGCGTCAATTACCTGATCATGGCAGCACGTTTTTTGCGCAAAATTGCCCCGGGAATTGACATGGTAGTGCTGGAAGAGCACTTTCGCGACAAGGCCGGGGTTTCTGGTACGGCACGGGTAATTGCGGAGAACCTGGAAATACCTGCCGAAGAGATCAAATCGGTACGCGCAGGCGGCATTATTGGTCGCCACGAAATTGTCTGTGGATTTCCGTTCCAGACCGTGCGACTAACGCACGAGTCTATTGCCCGCGAGGCATTTGGCAACGGGGCAATCTTTGTGGCGCAGAACCTGCAGAACAAGGCGCCAGGCTTCTACAACTTCGAAGATCTGCTCACGCCCTACTTTGCACTCTGATCTCTCAGACCTGCATATTGTCGAGCGCCGCCTCGATCTCACCCGCCAGTTTCGCGGCCTGCGCTGAGCCGCCTTTGGCAAAAGCCTTCAGCGCATCGCGGATTGCCTTCACTTCGCCAAACGAAAGTTCGGTCGCGGTGAAGGTTTGTTTGTCGGCGTTCTGGACCAGTTTCATGCCTGTGCCTGGCATAGGTACTCGTGACGGCAAGCGGTTCAGCTCGACCTGGTTACTTCGGCCAATCGCGACAAAACTCCTGGCATAGCCAGCCTGTCTAACGGTGTACCCGTCCCGAGACAGCAAAAACCTCTCAAAAAATTATTGCCGACACAATAGTTGTATTGTAAACTATTGTAAAAGCAACTAATGGCGACAAAGTTCAAAGGTACTGGGGCAGAAACAAGAGCGCTTGATCTCTTCATCAAGCTGATGCGTACGCACGACGCGCTGTCGGCCCACCTGCGCGCGCTGATTGCCGGTTTTGACCTGCAACCCAGCCAATTTGGCATTCTCGAGACACTCTACCACCTGGGCCCCATGCAGCAACATGAACTGGCAGCGAAGCTGCTGCAGACCCCAGGAAACATTACCCGCATTCTCGACAAGCTGGAGCAGGAAGGCCTGGTTGAACGCGGCTCCGAGCCTGGTGACCGGCGCTGCCATCGTATTGCGCTTACCCAGCAAGGGGAAAAGCGCATCAGTACCATTTTCCCTAAATTTGCCGCGGCCATGGACGAATTGTTTAAAGACCTCACGGCAGACGAGCAGAAGCAGCTGAATGACCTCTTGCGCAAAACTGGCAAGAGTCTCACGTATTCATTAAAAAATGAATAAAAAGGAGATTAAAATGAATTCAATAATCGACAGCGTAAGCAAAAGTGGCAGGTACATCTTCACGATACCTCTGATCATGTTCGGGATTAACCACCTGACCATGGCAGACCTGATGGCCGGCATGGTACCCGTACCCGGCGGCGCGTTCTGGGTATATTTCACTGGTGTAGCGATGCTGGCCGCAGCTGTAGCGATCATCACCAACTTTAAAGGCCTGGGTTCCCTGGCAGCCTTTCTTGCCGGTGTACTGATTCTCGTCTACGTGCTGGCAATCCACCTGCCGGGCGTGATCAACGCGAAAGATGCAATGGCACGCATGACGCCGATGATGGCAACGCTCAAAGACCTCGGTATGGTTGGCGGCGCATGGGCGATTGCGCGGCTGATGAAGGCATAACGATGGCTGCCCATATCGCTGCAAAACAACCGGCGCAGGTTGAGCTCGAAGCCGGCAAGAGCTACTACTGGTGCTCTTGCGGTCACTCAAAGAATCAACCCTTTTGCGATGGGTCGCACAACGCAGTGAACAAGGCACTGCCCGAAGGGGAAAGCAAGTTTGTACCCCTGAAGTTTGAAGCCGAAAAATCCGGTACCCACTGGCTCTGCCAGTGCAAACAGACCGGCAAAGGCCCGTTCTGCGACGGATCGCACAAGAGTTTGTGAAAAAATGGGCTGCGCGCTGACGCGCGCAGCCATCTTGGCGGTAGACCTGTCCCCATGGAAACTGCACTCCAACACATCAACGATATAGCCGCCAGTATAGGCATACCGGCAGAAGCGCTCACACTCTACGGCCAGCACAAGGCCAAGGTGCCCTACTCGCTCTACGACGCCGCTCAGGCGAAACAAGCAAAGCTCATTCTCGTCACTTCGACTACGCCCAATAAAGCGGGCGTTGGTAAGACCACTACCTCGGTGGCACTAGGCCAGGGCATGCGCCGCCTCGGCAAAAAAGCCGTCGTCGCCCTGCGCGAGCCATCGCTGGGCCCGGTCTTTGGCATGAAGGGCGGTGCCACCGGCGGTGGCGGCTCGCAGGTGCACCCGACTGCCGACATTAACCTGCATTTCAACGGCGACTTTCATGCAATCACCAGCGCAAACAACCTCATCGCGGCGCTCGCCGATAATTCGCGCTACTACGATAAGGGCACCGATCCGCTCAAGAAAATACAGTGGAAGCGCGCACTCGACATGAACGACCGCGCACTGCGCGCGATCATCACCGGCCTCGACGGCAACGGCGGCGCGCAAGAAACCGGCTTCGATATTACGGCGGCGTCAGAAATCATGGCGATACTCTGCCTCGCGACGGGCTACGAAGACCTCGCAAGGCGGATTAATAACGTACTCGTGGGCTACCGCGTATCGGGTAAACCTTTCCACTTTTCTGAACTGGCGTCGACGGGTGCGGTCATGGCGTTACTCAAGGACGCCATGCACCCGAACCTTGTGCAATCCACCGAAGGTGTACCGGTATTTGTACACGGCGGACCGTTTGCCAATATTGCGCATGGCTGCAACAGCATCGCAGCAACACGATTGGCAATGACCTATGGCGACTATGCCATCACCGAGGCTGGCTTCGGCGCAGACCTGGGTGCGGAAAAGTTCCTGAATATCAAATCGCGCTTCGCAGGCATTGAACCCGCCGTGACAGTGATTGCCACAACCTCGATCTCGCTCAAGCTCCACGGCGGGGCAGCAGAGATCGAAATACGTAAACCGAATTCGGCTGCACTGAAGAATGGCCTGAAAAACCTCGAACGCCACATTGAAAACATGAAGTCGTTCGGCCAGGCCGTGATTGTCGGCTACAACCGCTACGACTTCGACGGCGCCGAAGAAATCGCGATGGTCAAAGACTGGTGTGCAGCTCATGGCACGCGCTTCGCCCTCAACGACGGTTATGCGCGCGGCGGCGAAGGTGCGCTTGACCTCGCAAACCAGGTCATAGCGACTATCGAAAAGAAAGAGTCGGCGCCGCTGCGCTTCACGTACGAACTTTCAGTAAAGCCTGAAGACAAGCTGCACAAAGTAGTCACACACATTTACCGCGGAAAATCCGTGAGCTTCAGCGCGCGTGCAAAGAATGCGCTGGCGCGCCTATCGGGCACCGAGGCCGAACAATACCCGGTGTGTATTGCCAAGACACAATATTCTTTTTCGCAGGACCCGGCACTCGTCGGCGTCGCGGAAAACTTCGATGTGCATTTCGAAGACATCATCGTCAACAGCGGCGCCGGTTTTTTGGTCGCGGTCGCGGGCGACATGCTGCGCATGCCGGGACTGCCCAAGGTGCCGCAGGCGGGCAAAATACGGATGGTGAATGGCGAGATAGAGGGTTTGCTGTAACTCCCAAACCCCCTCCCGGCTTCGCCGTACTCCCCCATCGCAAGCACCGTCATAGCCACCGAATTAATTCGGTGGCTATGACGACAGAACAACCCCTCTCCCCTCCTTGGCAAGGAGGGGTGTCGCGAAGCGACGGGGTGGTTCACCTACACCACTGCCCCCACCCCCGCCAAAAACCGACTCAACTCCTCTTCACTATACTGCCCCAGCGTATCGTTCTTTCGCAGCCGGTAAAACGCCTCGACGATGACGCCGCGCAGGTATTGCCGCAGGTGCTCGGGGTGGCTGTTCATGTCGCTCATGCAGTACTCGAGATCGGCGGCGAACTTGGCGTCTGTAGACGACAGGCCTTCCAGCTGCGTCAGGTCATTCTGCAGCTGCGCGAAGAAGCGCAACTGCCCGGCGGGGTCGTGTTCGACGCGAAAAAAAGTATACGCGTGCCCAATGTCGTGCAGACAGAATTCAAACGCGTCGCGCTTGTTATCGATCAGGTTACCTGCAAGAGCGTCGCCCAGCGCGACCGTGACAAAACGTGAGCCTGCTGCCTGTACGGCCAGCATCTGCGCTGGCGAAACGGGTGAGCGGGAAAGGCGCAGGTCAATGCGGCGTTCGAGCCAATCGGCCAAAGTCACAAACACGAAACCGGGCATGCCACGCAGGGGGAGCTTTCTCAGTTTTAGGGCAATTTCCGTTTCCGCAGGGATAACTCCCCCTGAAACACCTTGCACCACGTGTGCCCAGTAGGTGTAGCGGTGGTGCTGTAACCATTCAGGCCCGAGGGCACGCCGGAAGGCAAAAAGCAGAACAAAGAGCGTCGCATAAAGGGCATCGGAAATTCTGCCCTCTTGGTGTTGCTGCGCGAGGGACTGCAGGTCGTGCTGCAGCAAACTGGCTTCAGGCGCCAGCTGTTCGGCGGGCAACAACAGGCTGCGGTATTTGCCGATCAGCTGGCCGTCTGCGTGGGGCACGGGCGAGCCATTTGCATTGCGAGACGGTGCGGCAAGCCGCAAGCGTCACACCACGCGGATTCTCCCGGTTGTTTTTACTTTCCGCGCCGTCTGCGCTGCCGGTTTTACCCCCTGTGGCGCAGTCCATAAAAGAAGTCAAAAACGAGCTCGGCGGCCTGAAGAGCCAGATCGAGCAGCGCTACACCGAGCTGAACCTGCAGGATGTCGAGGCCGAGCTGGGTGACCTGCGCCAGAAGATGGAAGACCCGGCGCTTTTCGCCGATGACAGCAAGGTGAACCAGGTGCGCGAGCTGCAGACACGCATCGCATTTCTCGAACGCAAGACCAGCGCCTGGAACGCTATCAAGCACGAAATCAACGATGCGCTCGAATACGCCGAGATCGCTGAAATGGAAGGCGCAGAGAACATGGCCGACGAACTGCTGCAGCGCGGCAATGCCGTGCGGGTAGAGTTCGACAAGCTCGACCTCGAGAGCCTGCTCAACGGCCCCGACGACATGAACAACGCGTTCGTGAACATTCACCCCGGCGCGGGCGGCACCGAATCGCAGGACTGGGCCGACATGCTGCTGCGTGCTTACACGCGCTACGCAGAAAAAATGGGCTTTGAAGTCGAGATGGTCGATTACCAGGAAGGCGAAGAAGCGGGCATCAAGAATGCAACGCTGTTTGTGAAGGGCCCCAATGCATTCGGTTATCTCAAGGCCGAGAACGGCATCCACCGCCTCGTGCGCATATCGCCGTTTGACTCAAACAAGCGCCGCCACACCTCTTTCGCGGCGGTGCATGTTTCACCCGAAATCTCTGACGACGTTGAAGTTGAAGTACTAGAGAAAGATCTGCGCGTCGACGTCTACCGTGCGAGCGGCGCCGGTGGCCAGCACGTCAACAAAACCGAATCTGCCGTGCGCATGACGCACTTACCCACAGGTATCGTGGTCTCGAGCCAGACGCAGCGCAGCCAGATACAGAACCGCCTGACTTGTATGAAGATGCTCAAGGCACAGCTCTACGCCAAGGCGCGCGCCGAGAAAGAAGCAGAGATAGAATCACGCAGCGGCGAGCGGAAAGACATCTCGTGGGGTAACCAGATTCGCAGTTATGTTTTCCATCCTTATAACATGGTGAAAGATTTGCGCACGGGTCACGAAACCGCGCAGGTGCAGGATGTTATGGATGGCGAATTTGCTCCCTTTATCGATGCATATCTCAGACAGCTGAAAAAAAACTAAACCAAGGTTCTCCCCATGAAAAAACTGCTATTGCCGGCTCTCGCGCTCGCAGCGTTACTCGCGGCCTGCCAAAGTTCTAAAGTCGTCGACGAGAAAACCGGCCGCGCCGCCGGAGCACAGGCCGAAGGCACTACAGGCTACTACTACGACGATATGGCGCGGTACCTCGCAGGCTTTGACCTGCCGGGCGACAGCAACCTGATGCCGTATACGCAGGGCCCTGAGTACACTGAACACCGGCAGAAGATGGCGCGCTTTTGGGAGCGTGTGCGTGCGCAGAGTATTGAACCCATTACCGAATGGCGCGAATCGACACTCAACCGTAATCCTAATGGCCCGGTTTGCCGCAGAGACCGTGCAGCTATTTACCCGCTATGCGGCGCGGACATCATCAACCTCTATACCATTTGCCCGCAGGCAAGCGAATACGTGATGATTGCACTCGAAAAAGCCGGCGACATTCCGCACCCTGAAAAGCAGACAGCGAGTTACTTCCAGGGGCTCTCGCGCATGCGGTCGGTCATCAACAACATTGCCGACCGCAACTATTTCTTCTCTGCACACATGAAGACAAACATCATCAAGAATGAAGAAGTTCCTGGTATTGCGCCGGTACTGCTTGCATTCACTTCAGGGCTTGGCTGGCGCATCGTGAACATGGAGAAGATCTATCTGGCCCCCGACGGGCGGCCCGTGGCGCTCGACGACAAGAATCTGGATTTCAGGCCGCGCGGTGTGCGCATCTGGTTTCGCACGGCAGATGACCCTAGGCTGCGCTCGCTGACCTACATCGAGCAATACCTCGACTCGGCAAGTGTGGCACCCGATTACCCCCTGACCAAATTTCTCAATGAAAAAAAGGGCAGCATGATGATGCTCAAGGCTGCAGTCTATCTCATGCACAATAACTACTACCGGTCGGTACGCGAGCGGTTCATGGCGATTCCCGATGTGATCGTGCAGGATGATTCAGGCTTCCGTTACGTTGATCTGAAGCCTTACTTCGACATTTCGATCTATGGCGACTTTGTCGGCCCGGCGATTCGTATGTCGGTAATACCAAAGAACCCGGTACAACCCGAACTCGCCGCATTGTATGCAGAGCGCAAACCGCCGACGCTCCCGTTCCACTTTGGTTATGGCGTGCTGCGCAAACCGCCGCGCTCGAACCTGATGGTCGCGCACAGGAAGAACTGACATGGCAGGACTCGTACGGCAACTCGGTTTCGTCACCGCGGCTTTCACGGTGATCGGCAGCATGATCGGCTCGGGCGTCTTTCGCACGGGCAACGAGCTGCTGTTTGACGCGAAGATAGCTCCGCAGGCAATTCTCGCACTCTGGGCGATCGGCGGGCTTGTCGCGCTCGCGGGTGCGCTGAGCTACGCAGAACTGGCTGCAGCTTACCCCGAAGCGGGCGGCGAATTTGCCTACCTCAATCGTATCTTTGGCAAGCTGCCGGCTTTTCTCACCGGTTTCATCTCGCTGACGGTAGGTTTTTCTGCGCCGATCGCCTTCACATCGCTGGTCATTATCGAGCTGGTGGTTGGCGGTATCAACCAGCTGCAGGCAGAGCAGGTTTCTGTTTCAGCGTTCAAACTACAGCTGCTGGCGGCATTTATTCCCGTTCTGCTGGCTTTCTTCCACATTGCGCGCGTCAAACTCGGCGAGGGATTTCAGAACGTTCTGACCGCGGTCAAAACGCTGCTGATTATCGTCATTGCCGTCGCGCTGTTCTTCGTCTCCGCTCCGGCTTCGACCCCCATACTGCCGCAGGCAACAACACCCGAATTCTGGAAATGGGGCAGCCTGCTGCTGACGGTCATGTTTGCTTACAGCGGCTGGAACGCGGCATCTTACCTCGGCGCAGAGATCAAAGACCCGATCAAGAACATGCCGCGCGCGATGGTCATAGGTACATTGTTGACCGCGGTAATTTACCTCTTACTCAATTTGAACTTCCTGCGCTTCGCGGGGCTCAACCGCGAGACCACAGACCTGGCGCTCGGCGCTTTCACTGCGCTGCTCGGCAAAGCCGGTGGTGCCGCGCTGTCTTTCATGGTAGCCTTCTTTCTTGTCTCTTCTGTATCGGCTGAAGTCATGATCGGGCCGCGTGTCTACTACGCGATGGCCGAACAGGGTCTGCTGTTCCGCAAGCTCGCTCAGGTACAGCCGAAGCTCGGTACGCCGGCTTTTGCGATCCTGCTGCAGACCGCCATCAGCGTCGTCTATATTCTCGCATTTGGTTTTGGCGGTACACTCAAGCTGCTGATCTTCATGGGTTTTGCGCTGAGTTTCTTTCCGTGGCTGACAGTGTTCGGCCTGGTCTACGCGTCCTATGTACACAAGACAGGCATCATCGCCAATCGGCCGTACCGCTCGCCCTTATTTCCACTTTTTCCGCTGGTCTACCTGGCCGCTTCGCTCTTCATGATGCTGTCGTCACTGATCTACAGCACCGAGCAGTCACTGTGGGCAATCGGCATCACTGGTGTCGGTGCGGTGAGTTTTTATTTCTGGCAGAAGCTTAAGAAGTAAACCCCACCCTGCCCTCCCCTGTTAGGGGAGGGTACTGGCCCCCCCTCGCCCTAACAGGGAGAGGGGGTTGGGGGGTGAGGGTTCTCAAGGAGTGTTCGAAGGATCCCAACAGGTACGCAGGTTTTCATCGAGCGCGTCGAGCTTCGCCATATCCTGCACACTGATTTCAAAATCAAAGATCGCGAAGTTCTCTGCAATGCGCTGCGGTGAAACCGATTTTACCAAAACAATGTTTCCTTTCTGGATCGACCAGCGCAGTATCAGCTGCGCGACAGATTTGCCATACTTATCAGCCATCGGTTTGAGGGATAAATCCCCCACCTTTTGCCCATGTGCCAGGGGGCTGTAGGCCTCAATACGAATGCCGCGTGATTCGCAGTGCTGCTTGAGCTCTTGCTGGCTGAGCCACGGGTGCAGCTCGATCTGGTTAACGACTGGCTTTAGCGAAGACGCGGCCAGCAATTCGTCGAGATGGCGGGGCATGTAGTTGCTCACCCCCACCGAACGGGTTTTGCCCGACGCAAGAATGTGTTCCATGTCTTTCCACGCCTGCGCGCGGCTTTTCGTCACCGGAAAGTGCACCAGGTAGAGATCGATGTAATCTAAACCGAGTCGGGCAAGGCTGTCGTCAAATGCCTTCTGCGCTTTGGGCTGGTCGCTGTTCCAAAGTTTGGTTGTGACGTAGATTTCTTCACGCGCAATGCCGCTGTCGCGAATCGCACGGCCAACGTCTTCTTCGTTACCATAGATGCGCGCCGTATCGATGTGCCGGTAACCGATATCGAGCGCAGTACGTACGGCCTTGTAGCATTCGCCCGCAGCTGCTTTCCAGACGCCAAACCCGAGTTGCGGAATTTTCTGGCCGTTGTGGAGCGTAATTTGTGATGCCGACATGGTTCAGTAACCGGGGCAGTTAATGGGCTGTCGAGTGGTAAGTGGATACCCGGTGGGTTCACTGACAATTTCCCGAATACAGTTTACGCCGCCGGGTATTTGTTTTTCATGCTAACCTTCGGTTGCTTCATGGATGGCGTAACGGTTGCTCTAATCACCTTTGCCCTTAGCCTGGTGCTGAATTTTTTTGCCAACCTGATTGCCTGGCAGGTCACCGGCATCGCTGCTTTGCGCCTCTGGGCGATCTCGAATCTGCTCACCTTCTCTGGGCTGGGATTTCTTTTTCTTTTCAAGGTCATTCCGTGGAAAGGTCTGCTGCTGCTGCAGAATCTGGGCTACTTTCTCTCGATTATGCTGGTGCCAGCGGGCCTGTTCAGCTATCGCGGCTTACGCTTTCACTGGCTGCGACACAGCGCTTTGATTGCAGCAGGTTTAGCAGCGATGTCATGGGCGCTCTGGTGGCACGATAGCTTTTCGCTGCGGGTGGCCCTTGCCTCGTTATTCCTTACCGCCTATTCGTTCTACGTTGCTTACCTGATTCTACACCACACGCGGGGCAGAAAGACCCTGATGGCGTTTGCGGTCGGCGCCTGGGGCATCTATGGAATCATCAACCTGGTGCGGTTGGTGATGTCGGCCGCTGGTATCGGTCTCAATGATGGGCATCCATTCCAGGGGTTCACCTACATACTGGTTTTTGTTTTCGCGCCCGTCTGCGCTACGGGTGGTTATTTTGGCCTGATACTGCTGATTGTACAACGCCTCGTCGACGAAAAGAACTCCTCACTCGCTGCAGCTGAACGCCTCGCGCTGCAATACCGCGAACTCTCTGATCACGATCCGCTCACCAATGCTCTCAATAGCCGTAGCTTTATGGCGGAGCTTTCACGTTTGCTGGAAAAGAGCCGTAGCGCACAAGCTCCCCTCTGCGTGCTGATGGCTGACCTAGACCATTTCAAACGCATCAACGATACTTACGGTCACGCAGCAGGTGACATAACACTCAAACATGCAGTACAGGTCTGGCAAGGTCTGTTGCGACCCGCCGACTGCCTTGGCCGCGTGGGGGGTGAAGAATTCGCCATCATATTACCAAATACAGATCGGTCTGAGGCCGCGCATGTGGCCGAAAGGCTGCGGCAGGGCATCGCCTCCACCAAGATGGAAGCGCCAGAGATTATCACGGCGAGCTTCGGAGCGGCGCAAATGGTCCCCGGTGAGACCGCCGAAGATTTACTGCGGCGCGCTGACAACGCCATGTACGAGGCAAAGAATACCGGCCGTAACCGGGTGGTTACGGCTAAATAGCCATTCGATTTACAGCCTGTCCGCACGGCCCGTTTCTCCTCCATGCAATACGATATCGCAGTGCTCGCGGGCGACTACATCGGCCCCGAGGTCATGAAATCGGCCCTCGAGGTGCTCGGCAAAGTCGCCGACAAGGACGCCCAGTTCAATTTTAAAGAAGCCCTGGTCGGCGGCGCGGCCATCGACGCCACCGGTAAGGCGCTGCCACCCGAAACTCTCAAGACCGCCGAATCGGCGCACGCGATCCTGTTCGGTTCGGTCGGGGGTCCCAAGTGGGAGCATATGCCTCCTGCTGAGCAGCCCGAGCGTGCATCGCTTCTACCGCTGCGTAAACACTTCGCGCTCTACGCGAACCTGCGCCCGGCGATCATCTACAAAGAACTGAAAGAAGCGTCGCCGCTGCGTGCTGACATCGTCGGTGACGGCCTCGACGTGCTGATTCTGCGAGAACTCACTGGGGATGTCTACTTCGGTGAACCCAAGATTCGCCGGGGTGAAGGCGCTAACGAAGAAGCCCTCGACACGATGATCTACAAGAGATTTGAAATCGAGCGTATCGCGCACCTCGCCTTTCAATCCGCCCGGCTGCGCCGCAAGGTAGTGCACTCGATCGATAAGGCGAACGTGCTCACCAGCATGGTGTTCTGGCGCGAAGTCGTAACTGAGGTCGGCAAGCAGTACCCCGATGTGAAACTCAGCCACATGTACGTCGACAACGCGTCGATGCAGCTGATCCGTTGGCCGAATCAATTCGACGTTGTGCTTTGCCCGAACATGTTCGGCGACATCTTGTCTGACGAAGCGAGCCAGATCACCGGCTCGATCGGCATGCTAGCCTCAGCTTCGCTCGGCGAAGCCGGCAAGTGGGGCCGTGACGGCCTGCAGTTTGGTCTCTACGAACCCGCCGGTGGCACAGCTCCCGACATCGCGGGCCAGGGCGTCGCGAACCCGATCGCGCAGATTCTTTCGGCAGCGCTGCTGCTCAGGTACTCACTCAAACTCGAAGACAAGGCAGTGAAGATTGAGAATGCGGTGAAATCGGCGATCGCCGCCGGCGCGCGCACACGCGATCTGACGGGTGATGCTTCGAAGGCCATTTCAACGGCAGAGATGACCCAGGAGATAGTGAACCGCCTATAGGGGTAGGATTAATCCTACCCCTATAGGCCAAGGCAAGACCCCCTTGGCAATCGAAACAAAACCAGAAATTTTAGGATTAACCGAAGACGAACTTGCGGCGTATCTTGTCGCCGACGGGCACAAGAAGTTTCGCGCGCAGCAAGTCTTCCAGTGGTTGCACCTCAAGCAGGTCTTTGACGTGCGGCAGATGAGCAACCTGAAAGCCGAGTTCCAGGATTACCTGACGGAAAAATTCATATTCCCTGAATTCAGAATTTTGAACGAGACGAAATCCCCCTCTGACCAGACAGCGAAGTACCTGTTCGAATTCGGCAACAAACAGGTTGAAAGCGTCTGGCTGCCTTATGAAAACCGGCAGTCGATCTGCATATCGGTGCAGTCGGGTTGCTCGCTCGACTGCAGCTTCTGCGCTACCGGCAAGATCGCCTTCAAGGGCAATCTCACGACCGGGCAAATTCTCTCGCAGGTCTATGGCATGCAGCAGCTGTACGACCGGCGCATCACGAACGTGGTCTTCATGGGCATGGGTGAACCGTTCTATAACTACGACAATGCCATCAAAGCAGCGGGCCTGCTCGCACACCAGCACGGCATGAATATCTCGCGCCGTCGCATTACACTCAGTACCTCGGGTGTCTTGCCCGGCATCAAACGCTTCATCGAAGAAAAGCAGCCATACCGGCTGGCGCTTTCGCTGCACGCAGTTTTCCCCGAAAAGCGCCGGGCAATCATGGACATCGAAGAGAAATTCGCCTTCGAAGAAGTGCTCGAGTACCTGCGCGAACACCGCGCCGAGATGCAGCAGGGCCAGCTGATGTTTGAGTACATCATGATCGACGGCATCAATATTTCCCCCGAAGACGCGAAGGAGCTCGCGCGCTGGGCAAAGCTCTTGCGGGCCAAGGTGAACCTGATACCGATGAATACCTCATTCAACGGCATGCACCGCCCCACGGACGAAAAGATCTATGACTTCTGGCGGCAGCTGGTCGAACGCGACGTGGTTGCCGTGAACCGCAAGTCTCCCGCTAAGGATATCGACGGCGCCTGCGGCATGCTGGCCGGTAAAAAGGCTTCCTGACAGGTCGCTCGCGCCGGCATTTGCCCTCACGCCATGGCTGACGACCAAGTACAGGCCGAAGAAGCGGAAACTACCGGGAAGCCCGGAGAGGAGGCCGGTGGCGAAGGCAAACCAGCCTTCGTCTTTGAATCGTTCCGTGATTTTCTGAATTTCGTGAGTTATGTTGGCGAAGCTGTACAGGTCGAATTCGCCGAACCTGTACTCGACGGCACCGGCACGGCGCTCGTGCAAAAAGGTGTGCACATGCGGCCCAGCCTGCAGAAGAGCCTGCAGCAGTTCTACGACCGCGGCAACCTCAACGAGAAAATCACCATCGCCGACACCCAGGCGCTGCACACAGCGATACGCGACCGCGTCGTGCGCTCGCTGACCCGCTGCCTTGAACCCGGGCGCTTTCACATGGCGCAGGCGCTGACCGATATTTCGGCAATCAACATCCGGTCGATGCTCGTCAGCATTATCCAGCGGCGCGATGTGCTGCCAGTCTTCATGCGCCTCGACCAGTCCGAAGATCCGCTGCTGCCACACCTGGGCGAAGTGGCGCTCGTTGCCGGCGGAATGGCCGAGCAATACTGCCGTAACGCAGGCAAGAACGCCGGCGCGCGCGAGGTAATCCGCACAGCTATATTTGCCGGTCTGTTGCACGACATAGCGCTTGCCGGTGACGACGACTTTCTGCTGAAAGATATTGAAAAGATTACCGAGAGCGAACACGCGCGCAAGAGCGCCGAACAGGCAAAGGCATTAATACCCGCGCTGCCGGTGAGCGTGACTGACATCATTGAACACCACCACAGGATGAACAATCCGTACGAGCCCGAGAGCGATTCTACGCTCGAAGCGCAGTCTATTGCGGCAGAAGCCCTTGCCCTCAGCGAATATATTTTCGTGCAGTTGAGATCCCAATATAAAAAAGACGAGACGATGAACTCGGCAGAATTATTGTTCTACGAACTCGGGCGCGCTTTCGGCCAGGGAAAATTTCACCCGCAGTTCAGGCGCATCGCAGCCCGCGTCTGGGAGACACTTTTTGCGACGCTGCACTACGGTTACGAGATTGGCGCCGTCGAAAGCCAGTGCCCGCACAAACCCTCGGCCATCGCCTACCCGACGCCGCGCTGTACCCAGGTAATGTGCCACCGTCACGTTACCGGCTGCGAGCACTACGATACCCAGTTTCCGCTTGAAATACTGCAGGCGACGCGCTTTCCCGGCAGACCGGGTGCATTGATCGAACCGGGCAAGTATGGCAAGTGCCGGCTGGCGACAAAACTGCCAAAAGGCATCAACGAGAAGCTGAGCGCCGATGCATGGCTGAAACAGACATCGGCGGCTAAGTCAGGCGAGGCGAGCGCGTAACTTCAGGTACGGGCCGCCATCGGTAACCTTGACCCATTCTTTATAACCCTTACCGCACATGCCGAGGCCGTTGATGTGCAGGTCGCCGGATACCATCGAGATCGACTGCAGAATCTCTGGCACATAACCCGTCACAATCACGGGTGAAAAGTATTCATCGGTCAGACGACCGTTACGTATGCGGCGCGCGACCAGCGCCTCGAGCTGTATCCCCCAGCTCTTGGGGTCTTCCATGCCATTGGTCGCACGATCGACGAAATAGCCGTCGGTAATCGAGGCGATCATACTCTGCAGGTCATCGTTGCCCGGCATGAAATACGTATTCGTCATGCGCGAATAGATCTTGTGGTCAAAACTTTCGCGCCGGCCGTTCGGCGAACGCCGGTAGCCCATACGCGATGCGCTCGCATGGTCGGTCATTGGCTGTGTCAGTACACCCTGTTCGACGATCTGCGTCTGTGCAGCGGGCATTCCCTCGTGATCAAAATGGTAGCTCGCGGCGGCACCTTCGAGCTGCGGCGAATCGTATAACCTGACCTTGTCGCTCGCCACCATCTTGCCGAGGTACTCGGTGCCGCGTGCGCGCCCTTTCTGCATCGTATCGGCTTCGGTGCCATGACCGAAGGCCTCGTGCGCCAGCATGCCTGAAAGCGATGGCGAAAATACACAGTCATAGTAACCCGGCGTAAGCCGCGGCGCACCCAGAATCCGCTGCCCGTCGTGCAGCATGCCGTCGATCAGCTCGAGGTTGTCTGCCATCAGGTGCCATGACCCCTGGCGGCTGAAACCGTCATAGATCTGCGCTGTCGACTGCGTCGCGTTATCTTTCAGCACGGCCGAATAGATTGCCTCGAAACGCGGCAGGTACTGTTCGAGCGACTTACTGCCGCTCACATAGATCTCGCGCGTGTTCACCTGCTTGTAGCGCGCCGAAGCCATTGCCACGAGCGGGTTGCGCGCTTTGATCTCGCGTGCCATGCGCGCGGCGAAAGTTGCTTTGTCGTTATCGGTCAAATCGTCAGCGGGCGGATTTCCTGCAGTAAACTCCATGGGCTCTTCAGGTATGAGCTTTACCGTACCCTGGTGCCGGCTTTGCCGCACCGTGTCTTCGAGCTCGGCGATAGTACGGCTGACATCACGCGCGCTGTGCACGACGGACGAACCTTCGTAAAGCAGACCGTTATGCAGAATACTTACCACGATACCCCGCTGCGCGCTCAGCGGTTCAACAAAGGTCTGGTTCAGGTTACTGCTGACAGTGAGTCCAGAGGTCTCGATTAACAGCGCGCGTGCGAATGCATAACGCTGCGACAGCGGCCGTATCTCTTTTTCAATAAAACTGCGGGTAATTTCGCGTTGCATTAGCGCAGGGCGGCAAACTTCTTGTCGACGTAATCCTGCATCTTCTTCATTTGCGCGGGCGAAAGGTTGTTCTTTTTTCCGATAGAACCCTTGTCGAGCTCCGAATGGTTGTGACCGACTGGCAGGCCAATCTTCTTCAGCTCTTCAACAGTTACCTTGACCGCTTTCTTGTCGCGGTAGTACATGATGTAGTCGCGGTCGTTCTCTTCTTCTTTGCCGCTTACCAGGTTTTTGAAAGCGATCTTGCCTTCGCAGTGACACGTGCCTGTGTTCGTGCCGTCTGTGAAGGTAAAGAACTTGGTACCGCGTACGGCCGCGATGGTGGTCGGCGTGCGCAGTGCGAAGCGGCGATGGCCCTCGATTTTAGAAACTTCAGTCCAGACATTGCCGTGCTGCACGTACACCTGCTTGTCGGCGTCTGAACGTTCGTAAACAAAACGCGTATTCTGCTGTATCTCCATACGCGCGCCCTGTACCTCAAAGATCACATCACTGCTGTCGGCAGTCACAATCGCATCGGTCGCAAATACCTTTTCACCGGCGCGCGCGGCGCGGGTCTTCTTCGTACCGTCAGCTTCAATATGCTCAATCACGGCACTGCCCTTTACCACAGCAATGACTCCGTCAGTTGTGGGAGCTTTCTCTGTGCAGGCACCTGCAACCAGCAACAAGACTGCTGCTGAACTCATGAATCGAAAATGACGTTTATTTATGCGCATACGCCCCGCTAGAGGCTGTCGCATAAGCGTCAAGTAACAATGCGGCGTGGCTAAAAACACTTGCCCCACCACTTTCTGTGCCTGCGCTGAACCATGCACAAGAGAACAGAAGCCGTAGTTCTTCTCGCAGAGGGGTTTGAAGAAATAGAGGCGATCACCATCATCGACACGCTGCGCCGCGCGCAGGTCGAGACGCAGGTCGCGGCCATCGGCAGCAGCCTTGAAGTGCATGGCGGGCACGGCATCACCGTAAAGGCCGACTGTCTGCTCACTGGCCTCAGAGGCAGTAAACTGCGGCTGGTAGTGCTGCCCGGCGGCGGCACCGGGGTGAAGAATATTGCCGCTTCGGCAGAAGCAAAACATTTCACCGCGACGGCCACAGAGGTCGCCGCCATCTGCGCCGCACCCTCGGCACTCGCCCAGTGGGACATGCTGCGTGGCAAGACCGCTACCAGCTACCCGGGCTTTGAAGATAAGCTGCAGGCTGCAGGCGCAAAACTTTCGCCAAAACGTGTCGTCGTCGACGGCAACCTGACCACCTCGCGCGGCCCCGGCACCGCGCTCGAATTCTCACTGCAACTGGTAGAGAACCTGCGCGGTAGCGAAGCGCGGATTAAGCTGGCAGCGCAGATGCTGGTGGGGTGAGCCCCATCAGCCAGACATTTAAACCCCTGGTTTATGGAAATTATTCGGGAACACCGACCTGCGACACGAGACAATAACCTAGATAGTATTCTTCAGGAAGTCTAAAGATTCATTTGACTACCTGAAAAATCGAATTGCGGCGTAGACTGGCGGCAGCAAACATACTTTACAGTGCATGGGCAATTGATCCTCAACATTATATTTCGCACTATATGGTGGATCGATGCCGCCAGCTGACCGAGTATGACGACCGAAAACGAAATAGAACAGAGTTTCATTCGAAAACTCATCGATCTTAAGTACACGTATCGCGAAGACATTCGCGACCTTACATCGCTCGAGAAGAATTTTCGTCAAAAATTCGAAGACCTGAACAAAGTCAGTCTAACCGATTCAGAATTCGCACGTTTAAAAGACAGCATCGTCAACGCCGATGTCTTCGCTACGGCGAAACGGCTGCGGGAGCGCAATACCTTTGAACGTGAGGACGGCACACCGCTTCATTACACCCTCGTCAACATCAAGGACTGGTGCAAAAATAGTTATGAAGTCGTGAACCAACTGCGCATCAACACCGCCAACAGCCACCACCGCTATGACGTGATTTTACTCATAAACGGCGTGCCGGTTGTGCAAGTTGAGCTCAAGTCTCTCGAAATCAGCCCGCGCCGGGCGATGCAGCAGATTGTGGATTACAAGAACGACCCGGGCAATGGCTATACGAATACCTTACTCTGCTTCATGCAGATGTTTATCGTGAGCAACCGGGCTAACACCTGGTATTTTGCGAATAACCAGAACCAGCACTTCAGTTTTGATGCCGACGAGCGCTTTTTGCCTGTCTATCAGTACGCTGACGAAAACAACAAGAAAATCACTCACCTCGACACTTTCGCCGAGAAGTTTCTGGCAAAATGCCTGTTGGGTGAAATGATCAGCCGTTACATGGTTCTCGTAGCGAGTGAGCAGCGGCTCATGGTGATGCGGCCCTACCAGATCTATGCAGTCAAAGCGATCGTCGACTGCATTCACCAAAACCGCGGCAACGGCTATATCTGGCATACCACAGGCAGCGGTAAAACCCTGACTTCGTTCAAGACCTCTACCCTGCTCAAAGACAATCCTGATATTGAAAAATGCCTGTTTGTCGTCGACCGCAAAGATCTCGACCGCCAAACCCGGCAGGAGTTCAATAAGTTCCAGGAAGGCTGCGTCGAAGAAAACACCAACACCGAAACCCTCGTGCGGCGCATGCTTTCGAGCGATTACGCTGACAAAGTTATTGTCACTACCATTCAGAAACTCGGCCTCGCGCTCGACGGCACTAATAAGAACAAATACAAAGAACAATTAGCGCCGTTACAGCAAAAGCGTATTGTGTTTATCTTTGATGAGTGCCATCGCTCGCAGTTTGGCGAAAACCATAAGGCGATTAAAGAATTCTTTCCGAACGCGCAGCTCTTCGGCTTTACCGGCACGCCAATTTTCGACAAAAACGCCAGCTACAAGAAAGCCAAAGGCGACACGGCGTCGATGATGACGACCGAAGATATTTTCCAGAAACAGCTACACGCGTACACGATCACACACGCGATCGAAGACCGCAATGTTTTGCGGTTTCACGTGGACTATTTCAAAGGTGAAGGCGATGCGAAGGCACACCCAGGTGAGACCGTGGCGCAACATGCTGTCGTCGAGGCGATACTTAATCTGCACGATGCGGCAACTGCGGGGCGAAAGTTCAATGCCATTCTCGCTACGGCCTCGATCAACGATGCGATCGAATACCACCAGCTCTTCAAAGATTTACAGTTTTACTACCAAAAAGAAAAACCGGATTACAGGCCCCTGAATATCGCCTGCGTGTTTTCTCCCCCTGCGGAGGGCAATAAGGACGTACAGCAGATTCAGGAGGATCTGCCGCAAGAATATGAGGACAACAAAGACGCGCCCGACGAAAAGAAGGCGGCCCTTAAAAGCATTATCGCCGACTACAATGAGCGCTATCGGACCAACCACGATATCAATAATTTCGACTTGTATTACCAGGATATCCAGAAGCGCATCAAGGATCAGCAATACCCCAACCACGACCTGCCACACGAGCACAAGATCGACATTGTCATCGTGGTCGATATGCTGCTCACCGGTTTTGACTCCAAATACCTGAACACGCTCTATGTCGATAAGAACCTGAAATACCACAGCCTGATTCAGGCCTTTTCGCGCACGAACCGTATTCTGAACGACACCAAGCCCTATGGCAATGTGTTGGATTTTCGCCAGCAAGAAGACGCCGTCGAAGAAGCGATTGCGCTCTTCTCAGGCGAGAAAATCGACAGCCCACGCAGCATTTGGCTCGTCGACCCCGGCCCGGTGGTTATTGGCAAATTGGATAAGGCCGTGACCGCGCTCAGTCAATTCATGGAGTCGCAGGGTCTCAGAAACGCTCCTGAAGAAGTCGCGAACCTCAAGGGCGACGAGGCGCGGGGGCAGTTTGTGAACCTGCTCAAAGAAGTGCAGCGCCTCAAGACGCAGCTCGATCAATACACCGATCTTACGCCCGAAGACCGCGCGAGCATCGAAAAGATTGTGCCGCCCGACGAGCTACGCGCATTTCGCGGGGCCTATCTCGAAACCGCACAGCGCCTCAGGGCCGAGCAAAAAAAGGGCGGCGACGAAGCTGTGCAGCAAATCGATTTCGAATTCGTGCTCTTTGCCTCGGCGATCATCGACTATGATTTTATCATGGGCCTCATTGCGCGCTTTACGCAGGAAAAGACAGAAAAGCACAAGATGACGCGCGATGAGCTCATCGGTCTCATCGCTTCGGATGCCAAATTTATCGACGAGCGTGAAGACATTTCGGCCTACATAGACACGCTCAAGATCGGGCAAGGCCGCACAGAGCAGGAAATCCGGCAAGGCTACCAGACATTCAAGGAAGAGAAATTTAATCAAAACCTTGCCGCGGTGGCTAAAACGCACGGCATCGATCTCGCAACATTGAAGAATTTTGTCCAGACCATCAGAGACCGTATGGTCTTCAATGCTGAGGAGCTGAGCGATCTTTTTGCGCCGCTGGACCTCGGGTGGAAAGCACGCACACAAAAAGAGCTCGCCTTCATGGCAGACCTCATACCCTTGCTCAAGAAGCTGGCGCAGGGGCGCGAGATTTCAGGCTTGGGAGCATATGAGCGGTAGGGATGGAATCGGTGCCATCCATTTTGCCGATGTCGGGAAAATGGTCGATTTGGGTTCGGGCAGCAAGTGCCGCAGCTGCTATTCAAAATTACTTGACTTCATGACAAAAAAATGCGATATTTTACCTAGCATACCCGCCAAGCCTCTGCTCTGCACGCTCAATTCTGGCGGGTTTTTTATTGCCCTCATCGACAGCGGGGGTTATGCAGTATAATAAACCGGCATTGACCTATGAGCAACAAGCCGACCAGCTTCTGGCCCGCGGGCTCATCGCCAACCGCGTAACGTTAATTGAACGTCTGCAAAGCGTCAATTACTACCGCCTTAGTGGCTATTGGTATCCGTTCAGAAACAGCGATAGCACGTTCAAACCGGGGACGACATTTGAAACCATCTGGCGGCGCTATACTTTTGATCGCCGGTTGCGCCTGATCGTACTCGATGCGATCGAACGCACTGAAATTGCTATTCGCACGGAAGTTACATACCGCATGGCGCATGCGCATGCGCATGGCCAATTCGGATATCTAAACACCGCGAACATGCCCAATCTCGAAGGCGCAGACCATTTGCGCCTGATTTCACAACTGCGTGACATGTATGCCCGATCGCGCGAATCGTTTGCAAAACATTTCCATGATAAGTACGGTGACGAGCATGATTTGTTGCCGGTTTGGATGGTGACGGAACTCATGGCCCTGGGCGAATTATTGACTTTCTTTCGCGGCATTCCGACGAGCATGAAGCAGGCGATCGGAGCAAAATTCGGCGTCTCGGACCGCGTTTTCGAATCGTGGCTGCGCGCGCTACTCGCTGTGCGCAACGTCTGTGCACACCATTCGCGCCTCTGGAACCGCGAGTTAGGCTATAAGCCCACGATTCCGCGCAAAGATCGTCAATGGCATCAACCCGTTGAAATAAGAGACAATCGCGTCTTCGCCATTCTCACCATTCTGAAATACTTCATGAACTCCATAGCACCGCAGAGCAATTGGCCTGGTCGCTTGATGGAGTTATTAGAAGAATACCCGGATGTACCCCGTGCGCCGATGGGCTTTACAGACGACTGGCGCGAATGTCCGATTTGGAAGGTATAGCGCGTGGAAAAGAAGTTGACGACCACACCGCAAGACCACACCACCCCGCCCCTTCGGGGCACCCCTCCACAGGAGGGGAATGCTCAGGCTAAATCTTCTCTCAAAAGTCCACCCGCTACGGGCGATAAAGTTTCAAAATTCCCCTCCGCCGGAGGGGTGGCTGGCGCAGCCAGACGGGGTGGTCTCGTGCCCAAGCTGCGGTTTCCTGAGTTTCGTGATAATGATGAGTGGCAGACAAAACCTTTAAGCAGTTTGGCCGAACGATGCAATGAAAGGAACACGAATAGCAAACACACTCGAGTACTGACAAATTCGGCCGAACGCGGGGTGCTCGATCAACGTGATTATTTTGAAAAGGATATCGCCAATCAAGGGAATCTTGAAGGCTACTATGTGGTCGAAAAAGGTGATTACGTCTATAATCCCCGCATTTCATCAAGCGCACCGGTTGGCCCAATTTCAAAGAATAGCATCGGTACAGGAGTCATGTCACCGCTTTATACCATCTTCCGCTTCAAAGGTTTCGACAACCGCTTCTACGAACAATATTTCAAATCTACGCACTGGCACGCTTACATGCGTCACAATTCGAGTACTGGGGCTAGGCATGATCGCATGGCCATCACAACTGACGATTTCATGCGTCTGCCTCTGCCAGCACCCACAGTAAAAGAACAACAAAAAATCGCCGAATGTCTCACCTCGCTCGACGCAGTCATCACCGCCGAAGCGCAGAAGCTCGACGCGCTCAAGGCGCACAAAAAGGGCCTGATGCAGGGGTTGTTTCCGGACCACCCCGCCCCTACGGGGCACCCCTCCGCAGGAGGGGAAGTTTCGGAATTCCCCTCCTCTGGAGGGGTGGCTGGCGCAGCCAGACGGGGTGGTCTCATCCCCAAGCTGCGGTTTCCGGAGTTTCGGGATAGTGGGGAGTGGGAGGAAAAGCAAATTGGTGACCTGAATCCTTTCGTCACTAGTGGCTCACGCGGCTGGGCCGCATATTATTCTGATGCCGGCTCGTTATTTGTTCGAATTACGAATCTTTCCCGGGAATCAATCATTCTGGATCTCACGGATTCAAAATTCGTTAAACTACCGGCGACAGCGAGTGAAGGCGTACGGACCCAGCTGAAAATGGGTGACCTGCTTATCTCTATTACTGCTGATATAGGAATCATCGGCTACATCGATACCAGCATCCCTTCACCTGCGTATATTAACCAACACATAGCACTAGTCCGATTTGAGGCTCCAAACGTCCTAAGCAAATTTGTCGCATACTTTCTAGCTGGAGAAAATTCTCAACGTCTTTTTCGCGCGTCGACCGACAACGGCACTAAGGCAGGGATGAATTTGACAGCGATTCAGAATTTGAATTTCCTGCTGCCCTCTTTCAGCGAACAGCAGCGCATCGCCGACTGCCTAACCTCCCTCGACGAACTCATCGCCGCGCAAGCAGAAAAGATCGAGGCGCTCAAGACGCAGAAGAAGGGGCTGATGCAGGGGTTGTTTCCACAGCAAGGCAGTAGCGAATGAAAGTCGAAACCTTCACTGCCGGTAAGTGGCAGCAGCGCTTTGAGTATAAAAGTTTTGAGCCCGTGCCGATCAATGTGCAATGGCAATGGGAAGACGCGCGAATCAATGCCCAGTTAGAGCGCGCGACCCTCGCATTGGGTGAGCTGAACGCATTTTCTCTGATTGTGCCCGATGTCGATCAGTTCATCCGCATGCACATTGTAAAAGAGGCACAGGCTTCCAGCCGCATCGAGGGGACACAAACGCAACTCGACGAAGCCCTGATGCCAGAAGACCAGATAGCACCGGAAAAGCGCGACGATTGGGTTGAAGTACAAAACTACGTGCAAGCTTTGAATGAAGCCGTCACCGCACTGCGCGATTTGCCTTTATCCAATCGCTTATTGAAAAATACACACTACACGCTGATGCAAGGCGTGCGCGGGCGGGAAAAGCGACCTGGCGAATTCAGAATAAGCCAAAATTGGATTGGCGGCTCAAGCCTCAGCGATGCGGTGTTTATCCCCCCGCATCAAGACGGTGTACCTGAACTCATGGGCGATCTGGAAAGTTTTTGGCACAATCGCGAAATTACCGTACCGCACCTGATTCGTGTCGCCATTAGCCATTACCAGTTTGAAACGATTCACCCATTTCTGGACGGTAACGGTCGAATCGGTCGCCTGTTGATTCCACTCTATCTCATCAGCCACGGCCTGCTCGCGAAGCCCTCGCTATACATTTCCGATTTTTTTGAGCGTAACCGGGCAAGTTACTATGATGCGCTGATGGCTGTTCGTGTGCAGAACGATATGCGTCATTGGCTGTTATTCTTCCTGTCTGGCATAGAGAAAACCGCCAATTTTGCCCGGGGAGTTTTCCGTGAGATCTTGCTGTTGCGCGACGAAATTCAGGCTACGACGTTGAAAATGGGTAGGCGGGCTGAACTGGCTAATAAACTGCTGCACATACTTTACGCAAACCCGGTACAGACTGCGCAGAGTATAGAAGCTGAATTGAATGTGGTTTCAGCCACAGCTAACGCACTGATCCGCCAATTCGTAGAAAATGGCATCCTGATCGAGGTCACCGGACAGCGCAGGGGCAGAGTATACTCATTTGACAGGTATTTCCGGGTTTTTCTGCAGGAACCTAAATGAATCGCCTGTCTTATTTTAAGTTTATCAATTATCTTAAAATACTAAAAATAGTAGTTTAAGGACGTAAAATACAGACCATGACCCAACAAGACCAAAAAGAACTCGGCCGCACCCTCTGGGCCATCGCCGACCAATTGCGCGGCGCCATGAACGCCGACGACTTTCGCGACTACATGCTGTCGTTTCTGTTCTTGCGCTATCTGTCTGACAACTACGAAGCCGCCGCAAAAAAAGAACTCGGCAAGGATTATCCGGAGAGCAAAGCTGAGGCGACTTCAACTCCCCTGCAAATCTGGTATGAAAACAATAAAGGCGACGTAGCGGATTTTGAAAAGCAAATGCGCCGCAAGGTGCACTACGTCATTAAGCCAGAATTCCATTGGGCGAGCATCGCCGAACTGGCGCGCCGCCAAGACAAGGAGCTGCTGCACACGCTGCAAAAAGGCTTCAAATATATTGAAACCGAATCTTTCGAGAGCACGTTTCAGGGCCTGTTCTCAGAAATCAACCTCGATTCAGAAAAGCTCGGAAAAAACTACACAGAGCGGAATGCCAAACTCTGCACCATCATCACCAAGATCGCTGAGGGCATTGCGCAATTCTCGACCAGTGTCGACGTCTTGGGCGATGCGTACGAATACCTGATCGGCCAGTTTGCGGCTGGTTCTGGCAAAAAGGCCGGCGAATTTTATACGCCGCAACAGGTTTCTGATATTCTCTCCAAAATCGTCGTGCTCGATAGCCAGGAGCCAAAATCAGGCCCCAAGAAGAAACTCGAGAAGGTGCTCGACTTTGCCTGCGGTTCGGGTTCGTTGCTTCTCAACGTGCGCAAGCAGCTTGGCGTCAACGGTATCGGCAAAATCTACGGCCAGGAAAAGAATATCACGACTTACAACCTTGCGCGCATGAACATGCTGCTGCACGGTGTCAAAGATTCCGAATTCGAAATCCACCACGGCGACTCGCTGCTCAATGATTGGGAAATTCTGAACGAAATGAACCCCGCGAAGAAGCTCAAATTCGACGCGGTCGTTGCCAACCCGCCCTTCAGCTACCGCTGGGAACCAACAGAAGCCCTGGGTGAGGATTTCCGCTTCAAGAACTATGGCCTCGCGCCCAAATCAGCTGCCGACTTCGCCTTTCTGCTGCACGGCTTCCATTTTCTTGGGCCTGAAGGCACAATGGCCATCATTCTACCGCACGGCGTGCTTTTCCGCGGCGGCGCCGAAGAGCGCATTCGTCGCAAGCTGCTCGAAGACGGCAATATCGACACGGTCATCGGCCTGCCTGCGAACCTGTTTTTTTCGACGGGTATTCCAGTCTGTATTCTCGTCTTGAAGAAGTGCAAGAAGCCCGACGACGTGCTGTTCATCAATGCTGCCGAACACTTTGAAAAAGATAAGCGGCAGAATAGACTTACCGACGAGCATATCGACAAGATTGTTTCAACCTACCAGAACCGAAGCGTTGAGCCGCGGTATTCCAGGCGCGTGACGATGGATGAGATCGCGAAGAATGACTTCAATCTCAATATCTCGCGCTATATTAGCACGGCACAGGCAGAGGAGGAAGTTGATCTCAAAGTGGTCAACGCCAAGCTGGTTGAGCTAGATGCAAAGATCGCTGAGGCGACCAAGAAGCATAATGCGTTTTTGAAAGAGTTGGGGTTAGACCAGTTGCCGTAGCGGCGGTCACACCATCGTATATATCTCTTCCGGAATCAACCCCGTCCTGCTCATGATGTGCTCGGGCAACTCGGGCATTTGCTGCTCTGTCCACAGCCATGGACCTAATACGTTGATGATCGGCGCCTGTTCGCCCTTGAACGCCATGAGGAAACCATTGGTGATGTCTTCGGGCAGCGTGGGCCTGAAGGGTACGCCGTTGCTGTGCTGGCGGTAGATCTGCTCTTCCTGCTCGTAGTTCATGTCGTAGAAGAACTGGCTGAACTTCTTGCCCGAGGCCTTCCACTGCGCGCGCCATTCAGGCTGGAAATCAGGTTCGCGCATGAAACGGCGCTGCGCCAGAATCGCGATGCCGCGCACCGAGTTACTGAGAAACATGCCGATACGGATGATCTGCAGCTTGTCGGGGTTATTCACCGCGAGCTGCTCCATCGCGACTTTCGTGAAGGTCATGGCGCCGTAAATTTTGGTCAGCGTCGGCAGCGCCATGAAGCCTGAGAGCGCTATGGTACGCTTCGGCTTCAGCGCCTTCGCCAGCTTCAGATACGGAATCACGGAGTATTCGAGGCTCGGCATCACCATGTCGGCGGTCGACTCGGTGACATCCATGCCAACGGCGCCGCGCGCGGGAATATAGACGACGAAGTCGACGGGTTTCGCCGTGAGCTTTTTGTCGGCGAGCATCTTGTCGACCGCATCGCTGCGCTCAAGGTCAATGCCATAGATGGTGTGGTCGGCGCCCGCAACGTTCTCTGCCCGGCTTGTTGTCGCAATTATCTCAGCGCCAAGCGATTTTGCAGCGGCAATCGCTGCCCCGCCGGAAACTGCACCGGCCCCTACGATGAATACTCTCACAGTGATCTCCTTGGTTTAGCAGGTTCAGTAACCTGCTTGTTAGTCAAATCCGCGTACTCCAAAGTCCTTTCGGTCTTTCTTATGTATGAGGTCGTGCTGCTGCCAGTACGGGCTGAGGATTGTCTTCTTGAGCCGCGCTACTGTGCTAAGCTTGTCTTTTTTTCCCCCGCCACCAATCACGTCGCTATACAGCTCGCGGTACTCGAGCACCCGGTGTGGAAACTCACTCTCGAAGATAAAGGCCACCTGCCGCTCGTCGTCTTGCCCCTGTCCATAGACCAGGCTGTACTCGGTCTGTTTCAGCCGCGCGAACTGCTGCAGCTCTGCGCGCGCCGTTTCGACCTGTGTCGCCCGGTGGCGCAGCCGCGCCGACATGAGCGAAGGCACCACGGTGATTTTTCCCACCGGTAGGGCAGCCGGGTTCGTACGAATCAGCTGCCAGATTTCATCTTCGCTCAGCGCCGCCGAAACCGAGTACTCCATATCGCCGGGGTTTTCAAAGTACGAACGCGATTCAACGGCGAACCTGTCTTTTCTGCGGTTGAGCTGCAGCCACGCATGGCCGCACCAGTCCACCGCGCTGCCGGTTACCTTGAGCACTGCGGCTGGCTGCGCGGCGAAGGGTCGAAAGCTCGTTGTGGTGAGTGCATAGTCGTAAATACCCGTCGCGAAACGCCGCATCTGCTGCACCTTCAACACATTCACTGCATGCTGCGCGCCTTCGGCAGACTCGGCCTTCACCTGCCTGTCGGTGCGAAAAGGTTCAGTGACGGTGATGACCACCATCTCGCCGGGGTGCACCTGCCCATAGCGCGCCTGCCTCAGCTCATATCGCGCCAGCTCGGCTTTACCGGCATTCCAATACGCCTGGAACTGCTGGCCGGGTTCCGCCACGCGCTGGCTTTCAGCCTGTGGCCTGGTGCACGAAAGCACCAACAGTATAGCGCCTGCTACAATTCTCGAAGAGAATATGCGCTGGAAGATTGTCATCATCATGCCTCGGGAAACCTCTTCAAAAACGCCTCGCGCAGCTTCGCCTGTGCTGCTTCGCGCGAAGCGCTGCCGCTGCCAGACTGCATGCACCAGGTAAGCGTTCTGCCGGTCAGCAACCACTGCGAAAGTCCGGCGCGCGCATACCAGGCGGAGCTATTCCTCTGCTGTTCATCGGGCCGCTGGGCGATACTTTTCTCTGCAGCCGCCAGCGCCTCTGCCGCGCCTGTGAATTTTTTTGCCTCGCAGACGAACGAAGCCTCGCCTTCGGCTAGTTTCAGCTGAAAAGTATAGCTCCGCAGCTCGTAAGACTGGTTACCGTTTTCAACCAGGCTGTCAGAACGTGTGACACGCGCAGCGCCTTCAGGCAGTACTTCAGCCTTTCTGCTGCAGGCGAAAGCAAGCAGCAGTGGTAAAATGACGCCCGGTACCGCGCAGCGCACCGCTACTTGGCTACGTCGCGGTAATCGGGAATATACGCAACGACAGAACCGTCGCGCAGAATCTTGGAATGCCCGGCGCCCAGCGGTACAAGGTATTTCTTTAGGTAGAAGTCGAAGTCATTCTTTTGCGACATATCTACCATCTGCAGGCGCGCATCGACCATCATGAGCTTGCCAAACTTGACGTCGCCCTGGTACAAGAACAGGTAGTTCTTCACATCCTTTACCGGCAGCGGTGGAAAGTTTACCTTGGTCTTGCTGGAGAAGAACAGCTGCAAACCGTTACTCTGCACACGCATGTCGCTGATAAAGCCGCCGATTTGCGGCGGCGGGAAAATCTTGAATGGTTCGACGATGATCTTGTTGCCCATCATCGTGATACCGCGGCCCGATGGCACCGGCAGCAGTTTTTCCATGTTGAGCCCGACAGTATCGAGCAGGGTCTTGGTGTACGGGTTGCCCAGCGACTTGATGCGTTCGGCTTCGATCACCATCAGCGTCTTCTCGCGGTCGAGGTACATCTTGCCGACCATCTCGAAGCCGAGCCAGACCACGAGCTTCATGTCACCGGTCAGGCGCAGCTTCTTCATGGGCTTGCCATTGTCCTCGTCGTCGAAAAACTCCATCTTCATGTTCTTGAGCGGCGAACCGTCATAGTTGAAGACCAGGTTATTAAAGATGTATTCCATGATCTCGGTGCGGACAAAAGCTTCACCCGAGAGAATATCGATGCGGAACGAGTTGATGTCGTCAAAGTTGATGATACCGTTCTTGGTCTTTGGTACCGCTTCGCCGACGAGCTCCTTCACCTGCATGTTAATTTCGTCGGTCAGCCTGAAATTCAGGTTAGAGAGCTTCATGTAGGTACCAGAGCGCGACTTGGTGGCAAAACCACGTGCATCTCCCCCCAGCTCCATCGGTTTATGGTCGAGCTTGTAGTGCGACAGGATAATCTTGATGGCGAACACGCCCAGCACCGTCGCAACCGCCATGATAATACCCAGGTGGACGAGCTTGCCGATCAGTATTTTGCGCTGCTCCTTTTTGTCGGGGACAGAGTGTTCCATGGCGCAAGGTTTTTTCTTTGACGCGTGTGTCAAATTCATAAAGTGAGTTAAGGCCGTCGGGAATTTCGCGCCGCGCCCTGAGAACAAATCTTTATGCATCGCAAAGAACGCCTCTATATCACGCTCGCAGGCTTTTTTATAACTAATGCCATTCTCGCAGAAATTGTGGGTGGAAAAATTTTCACCTTTGATATTCCGCCACTGCTCTGGTTCACCCAGACCACTGCCAACCTCTCTGTCGGGGTGCTCGTCTGGCCGATAGTCTTCATCATGACCGACATTATCAACGAGTATTACGGTATCGCCGGCGTGCGCCGGGTGACGCTGCTCACGATTGTCCTGATCTCTTACGTTTTCGTGGCGCTGTTCTTCATGGGCGAAACCCGGGCAGCGTCGTTTTCGGCGATCAACGACGAAAACTTCAATGTGGTTTTTGGTACGTCACAGAGCATCATCATCGGTTCACTGGTTGCCTTCGCTGTTGGCCAGTTTCTCGACTTCTTCATTTTCCATCGCCTCAAGATGATGACCGGCAATTCACACCTCTGGCTGCGCGCTACGGGCAGCACGGTTTTCAGCCAGCTGATCGACACTTTCATCGTGCTCTACATAGCGTTCGTTATACCGGGCAAGTGGACAATGGCTGATTTCCTCAAGGTCGCGAGCTCCAACTATCTCTATAAGCTGGGGATCGCAGTCGCTGTGACCCCCGTGATCTACCTGGTGCACGCGATCATCGACAACTATCTCGGCAAAGAAGAGCATTGAGAAATGCGCTGGCTGCTGGCTGCGCATGAAAAAGAAATTCCCGGCTTTTTGGATTTTCGAGTCAGCGACTGGCAGCCGCGTGCCGTGGGTGTTGGCCAGTTCGCTGCGCTCTCGCGGCTTTCTGCGCTTTTGGCGGTCGAAAAACCAGCGGCGATACTACTGGCCGGCACTGCAGGCGCAACAGAACCAGCGGCCGTCGGGCAGCACTTTGCCGTGCAGCACTTTGCTTACCCGAGTATCGCCGGTGAAGACCTGCCCGAATTCTTAGAGCGGGCCTTCACGACCGAACCAGCAATATCTGTAGGGGGATTTTCCCCTGCTACGGTATTGCAGAACCATGGTGTCAGCACCGACCTGACAAAATTTGTTTCAAATGCGGGGTACATCCCCCCAGATTACCCGAGACCGATACTGGAAAACATGGAAGCAGCAGCTCTCGCGCAGCTGTGCCGCAGGTTGCAGATACCTTTCACAGCGCTCATTGCCGTGACAAACACCATTGGCCCCGATGCGCGTTTACAATGGAAACAGAACTTCCGCCGCGCGGGTGAACAGCTGGCTGTTTCACTCAGGCAAGTACTGGGTTAAATAGTTACACTGCCTTTGCCTTGGTGAAGGCAAAGGTGTACGAACCGTCTTCTTCGGCATTGATACGCATAAACGGCGACAGATCGAGAAAGGTTTTTTTCACCGGTGAATAGAATACGCACCGGCCCACAAGGTACGAAGTTTTTTCGAGCAATTCGGTATAGGTGACTGCGTTTGCCTGCGTTGGCAGCAGAATATCGCGGTGCGTGTGGTACTGCTCCACACCGTGAAAACTCAACTGGCGGTGCCCCGGTTCGACAATGAGGTAGAAGCCGTAGTGCCGTAAAAAGTCGAGGTCGATCAACAGCGACTCCATCAGGTACTGCACCGTAATCGTATAAGTCTCAAAATCTGTATCGCGCACTTCGCCGGCCTGGTATTTTTTACGCAGGGTAGCGATTTTTTCGAGGTTGTCCTTATGTATATACAATGTTTCGAGCAGGTTCACCGCAAGCGGCTGTGCCTTGATGGCGCGTATCGCGCCGAGCGCAGAAAAAAGCGCAGCGATACTTTTTTCGACGTTGGGATAAGGAAACGCAATCGGCTTGGGAAAATTGAACACGCGGTAGTTGGCGAGCACCAGGCCCGTCAGAAAGAAGAGGCACTCGGTATAGAGATGAAAGAGCGACTTGAGCAGCTCTTCGTCGCCTTCTTTGCCCTGGTTATTCAGCTCGGTAAAGCGACGGTGAAAGCCGGCAAACGCACCCGCAATCGGGTAAGGGTAATGCGCAATGACATCTTCGGTTTCGAGCATGTTGCGCGTCACGTCAGGCAGCAGCGATTCAGCGCGAAAGACCGTCTGCATCGGGTTGCCCATGAGCAGGTACGAGGCCCAGGTCAGGTCATTGAGCGAAAAATGCTCGCGCGCATACGACCGGCTCTGCTGCAGCGACTCGCCGAGCGACTTACCCTGGAAGATATTATCGTAGAACTGCGTGGTAAATTCGAGAGTCGGTTGCCGGTCGGGAAGCTCCCAGTTGGTGCCCACGTAGCTCGTGCGACCCGCACGTATGAACGCCGCGGCAAAGTGCGCGTACCACGACGCGTCGCTGACCACCTGTCCCGAACGGGCGCTCAGGCATGAATTGCAGAAGATCAGCTTGGGCTGTGCGCCGCTCATCTTGAATTCACGCGCATAAAGAATTTTGCCGTCGGCAAGCAACCAGCCGTTCTCGTCTGGGTTACCGCTGTAGTGCAGGTGACCCGCGTAGTGGATGATATCTTTGTCGAGGATAGAATTCAGTATGTTCAGCTTCGTGACGGTCTTGCCGCCAATCAGTGTCATGTTGATCTTCTTCGGGCTGACAAATGCCCCGAGGTGCTCGAACAGCATCTCGCCCTCGCGGCGTGCCCAGTCGAGATCTTCGCGCGGGTCGGCAATAATCAGCATATTGATGATTTCGCGCGGGTGAAAATCGCTGGCCGCGATTTCCTGTCCCTTGATCGCCTTACCGAGATAGAATTTCTCCCACAGGAAGGCGGTGCCGTCGTGCAGAATTTCGAGCGGCAACGAAGCCAGTGCGGCATCGACGTGAAAATACAGGTAGCTCTGCTCCGAGTTGCGTATGTAATCCTGTAACGACGGCGGAAAAAACTGCTTAAAGAGTGCTTCACCGATTTCGCGCAACTTGTGCGAAAGGTTCAGGTGCTGGAAGATCAGCGCCTGGTGCTCTTCGTTGCCGCGCGGCAGCGACGAGAGGGAGCGAGAGATGTTCGCGATGCGGCCCAGCTCTTCGAGGTATTCACCGATCAGGTCATCATCAATGACTGACTGCAGCCTTTCACTCGGCTTGAGCGCAGGGTTATTGACCCCGCTTTCCTGTACAATATTGAAAACGTTGGTTTTGCCGACACGGTCGATGATGATTGAGGTCAGCATGTCATAGACTTTCCGGTGCGGCTTGAACCGCACCGGAAAGGATGCTTATTTTTCTGAAGCGTACATCTCGTCGATCAGCTTTGCGTATTTCTCTGAAACGACGTGGCGGCGCACTTTGAGCGTATTGTTGAGCTCATCGCCCTGCTCGAAAGGCTTCTTCAGCAGAGTAAAAACTCCCACTTTCTCAAAATTCTTGAAGCCGTTCTCAGCGTTGATGGACTTGTTGATCTCCTGGCGGTACATCGCGTGTACTTTCGGCTCTTTCACCCACTGCGCCAGGTCGCCACCGATGCCGTTCTTCTTGCACCACTCAGCAAGATTTTCTGCATTGGGCACGATAAGCCCACCGAGCACCTTCTGGTCTTCGCCAAAGGCACGCGACACGAGCATCACGTGGTCGATGAATGGACTTTCTTTCAGTTTTTCTTCGATCGGCGTTGGTTCGACGTTTTCCCCACCGACGAGTACGAGAGTGTCCTTTGAGCGACCCACAATGCTGATTTCACCCGAGTAGTTCATGACCACAAGGTCACCGGTATTGAACCAGCCGTCTGGCGTCAGTACTTCAGCGGTTTTCTTAGGGTTCTTGTAATAACCCTGCATGATCTGCGGTCCACGCACGTGCAGTGTACCTTTGGCGCCTGGAATGCGTGTCACGTCGCGGCCTTCGAGGTCGATGAGTTTGTACTCAGTACCGGCAATCAACGGGCCGACAGTGCCGGGAATCAGACGCTCCATGCGGCGCACCGACAGTACCGGAGAAGTTTCTGTAAGGCCGTAACCTTCAAGAATGCGCACGCCGATCGCGCGGAAGAAATCGTCGATGTAAGATGGAAGAGCTCCACCACCTGACAGAGAAGCCTTGAGGTTGCCGCCGGTTGCAGCGAGTACTTTCTTGAATACCAGGATATCACCGAGTTTCTTTGGCAGAAACCATGCGATAGCCCCCAGAAGACCCAGTACACGCGCACCGATAGTTGACACTACATTACGGCCCAGTGGGATCTTCTCTTTACCTGTGAGCATCGACACGAAGTGGTTGTATTTCAGCGCAGCCGTCCTGAACTTGTTGAAGACCGATTCTTTTCCCGCCTTCTTGACGTTGCCAATGATCTTGTTGTAGACGCCTTCCCAGATACGCGGTACGGCTGGAACATACGTTGGCTTCAGCGCGCGCATATCTTCGCCGATGTGCTTGATATCGGTGTAGGTAATGGCGGCGCCGATAGAGATGAACATCATCTCGGTAATGCGACCAAACACGTGCCAGGGAGGCAGCAGGGTGAGCCCGCTGTCAGAAGGACCAATCTTCAGAACTTCAGGAATTACCCGCATCTGAGAAGCAAAGTTGCCGTGGCTCAGCATCACTCCCTTTGGTTCGCCCGTGGTACCAGACGTGTAGACAATGCACGACAGATCTGAAGGAACTACCTTGCCGGCGCGCGATTCAAACTCGGCGAGAGCCTTGCCGCCTTTCTTGACGAGCTTTTCGCCTTCTGCCTTAAGCTCGCTCAGAGTCATGACGTTGGTGCCTTTGACTTTTTCGTCGTTGAGCACGATGTATTTCTTCACCTTGCCCTTAAACCCCTTGAGACCGGCGTCGATTTTTTTCACCTGCGCAGCGTTGTGCACGAAGACAATCGTACTGCCCGAATGGTCGAGGATGTAACCGATTTCAGGACCAGTAGAATCTGTACCGCGGGGAACATCTGCTGCACCGTTCAGCTGTATCGCGAGGTGCGCAGTCATCCAGTAGTGGCTCACGTCTGCTATCAGACCGATATGATCTTTTGGTTTAACTCCAATTGCCGCAAGACCCGCTGCAACCAGGTTCACCTGTTTCTCGAGTTCGGCATAAGTCATTGTCTTGAAGTCTTCGCTTCCTTCGCGGTAGCGCAGCGCGAGGCGTGCCGCGTTCTTCTTGAACGACTGCTGCACTGCTTCGACATAGGTCTGCACGTTGAGCTTTACATATTCCATGGGTTCCTCTCTGTGTTTGATCCGGGGTGACTAACGCAGACGCCAGCGACCCGGGATTAGATGGTGCAGAGCCGGGTTGAAACTTTTTGGGTCAAGCAAAAACACAGTTGCCCGATTTATATTCTACGCTGAAAATAATGGGTCGCAACGCGGCCTGGGTCGCGAATTTCGACTTGCCGCCGTGACAGCGAGATGCGCGGGGTTATGTCTCATGCGGCGGACGAAACATCTACGGCTCGTGCTGGTGAGCAGCCTGCTACTCGTGGCTGCGGCCTGTTCACCCAAGCCGGCGCAAATTGCCTACCTCGCTCCGCTCGACCGGCTGCAGGAAGGTTTTCTCGACGCCACGACCTACCAGGTACTGGGTTATGGTCGCGCGCTCGACCTGACACAACCCATCGATCCAAAGACAGCATTTTTTCCCGTGTCTGTCGGTGTAGCTTTTGACCACGAAGAGTTTCAATCGTACAATACCGAAGTGCAGAACCTGCTGAAAGCGCGTAAGCCGGTGAACGGAGTGCCTTTTGCAGAAGTCATGGCCGCCGAGGCCAACCAGCTCAACCCACAGGAAGTCAACCTGGCAGCAATCGACGAAAAAATCCGCGCGCCGATGGAGATCAAACGCGCGCTGTTTGACAATGCCTGCACCAACGCGCGCATCCTGGCTCTCTACCGCTGGCTGATCGGCGACGCGACACAGATGAAACTGCTGCACGGCGCGACACTGCCGCCTGAAGGCTTACAGAAGACGACGCTTGATCCGCGCTTCTATCCACCGCGGGCACACTACGTGGCCGAATCGGCGGCGATCCTGAAGAACCTCGACCAGGCAATGGCAAAGAAAAAATTCCGCTATGAGATTGTTTCAGAAACTTTCTCAAAGCCCGAGCAGCTCGAGTGCAAGGTTGCGATCCACATTCACCGGCAGAACCTGCAGGTCAGCATGCCTTTCCTGGCGCCCCTCTAGAGAACCGGGTGATCGAGTTCAGGCATAAAGATATTCACGTCGATGCCATTGGCCGCGGCGGCATCGAGACATGCTACATGCTGCCGCAGTGGCAGATTGCCTTCGACACCGGCCGCTGCCCCGATCCGCTGGTCGATATTCCGCGGGTGTTTCTGACGCACGGCCACCTCGACCACGCGGCCGGACTACCCTACTACATCAGCCAGCGCAGCCTGAAGCGTTTGCCGATGCCCGAGATCTGTTGCCCGACTGAAATCGTACAACCGCTCAGCGAAATATTACACCTCTGGCAGAAGATCGAGGGGTTCACCTACGAAATTGCCATCAAGGGTATGGACCCAGGCGATGAAGTTTCACTACGCAAGGACCTGTATGTGCGGGCACTGGTTTCGCACCACCGGGTACCCTGCCGGGGTTATGCCGTGATGCGCAAGACCCGCAAACTCAAAGAAGAATTTCTGTCGGTGCCGGGGCGCGAAATCAAGCGCATGAAAGACCGCGGCGATGAAATTTTTGAAGACAAAGATATTCCCGTGTTTGCCTTCTCGGGCGATACGACGATTGAGTTTTTGCAGGATAACCCGCTCGCGCAAGAGGCGCAGGTGCTTTTTATCGAGTGCACCTACATCGACGACAAACGCCCCGTGTCGCGGGCGCGCGAGTGGGGACACATCCACCTCGACGAAATAATCGCCAACCGGCACCTGTTCAAAAACGAAAAAATCGTACTCACTCATTTCTCGAAGCGCTACCACCGCCGCTACATCACGCAGGTGCTCGGCAAGAAGATCGACGACGCCGATTTCTTAAGCAGGGTCTTTGTGCTCGCCCATGATTATTGAACTGAACGGTGATGCGTTCCGTGTCGAAGTCGTCCGTTCGTCGACACGGCGTGCAACCGTTTCACTGAAGTACGCCGAGCATGGCAACTTTATCCTCTCGGTACCGGTAGCGACCCCCGAGCGTTACATCCGCGAGTTCCTCGAACAGAAACGCGGCTGGATGCAAAAGATCAGGGGTAAGGCGAGGGAGCGTGATCGTGCGCAAACCATTACACCCGGCAGCCATATTACCACCGAGTTCTACAGCCTCATCGCCGCAGAAGACAGCCAGCTCGCGTTTCCGCAGTACCGGGTCGAACGGCGCAAGGCCGAACAGCGTTCGGTCTTTCACCTGGCACCAGGTTTTTTTGCCGCAGAGAACCAGGCGAAACTCTGGTCAAACCTCGAGAAATACCTGCTGGCACAGCTGGTAAAGCTCGGCAGCCAGAGCCTGATCGAACGCACCCACTACTGGGCCGGGCAGCACAAGATTCACGTGCGCGAGGTATTTGTCAGGGTGCAGAAATCGCGCCTCGGTTACTGCACGCATGACGATCGAATCATGCTCAATGCGAGGCTGCTCTTTGCACCGCAGAAAATCCGCGACTACGTCATTCACCACGAGCTGGCGCACACGCGGCACCGCAACCACTCAAAGCAGTTCTGGGCGCACCTCGAACAACTTTTTCCCGGCGCTAAATCCGTCGACAAGGCGCTGCGCGACAGCTCGGTTTACGGCATGAAAATTCAACCGCCAGGGGAACATCCATGAAAGTACTGCTCGCCACGGAAAACCCCGGCAAGGTGCACGAGATCCGCGGCATCTTTGAGCAGAAACTGCCACAGGTTGAATTGCGCTGCATCGCCGACCTGCCGCCGGAAGTACGCGAAAAATATGTCGCTGAAGAGACAGGCCTCACGTACGCTGAAAACTCGCTCATTAAAGCGCGCGCGCTGGCAAAGCTGGCGGATGGCATCATAATTTCAGAGGATTCCGGTTTTGAAGTAGAAGCCCTGGGCCGCGCACCGGGCATCTACTCGGCGCGGTATGCACCCACCGACAAGGAGCGGTGCGAAAAAATTCTGGCCGCGATTCAGGGTGTTCCCGCATCGCAGCGGCGCGCGCAATTTGTTGCCTGCGTCACCCTGCTCGAGAACGGGAGAAATCCCCTCTACTTCTTCGGCCGCCGTACAGGTACTGTGGCTGCAGATAGGCGCGGCGAGAAGGGCTTCGGCTACGACCCGATCTTCATACCCGACGGCGAAACACAGACCTGGGGCGAAGCGCCCGAAAAGTCGAAGATCCTGGTGAGCCACCGCGGCCTTGCGATGGGGCTTGCCATTGAATATCTGATTGTGCGCCTGTCTCAAAATGGCGAACGAGCAGGTCGAAGCTCTTAACTAAAGAAGCAGCTCCTATAGCTCAGATGGATAGAGCAGCGCCCTCCTAAGGCGAAGACCCCAGTTCGACTCCGGGTGGGAGCAAAGCGAAACTAACGTGGCAGAACTAAACGAACAGAACCTGAAAGCGATTGTCTCGAGTTTTCGGGCAATTGAAGAACGCCTCGCCGACCCTCAGGTCACGGCTGACAACAAGCGCCTGACGGAGCTTTCGCGTGAACGAGCCCGTCTGCTCAAGACGGCAGAACTCGCCGAGCAGTGGTTACAACTAAAGAACCAGATTGCCGATTGCGACGCGGGCTGGCAGGCTGAAAAAGACGCCGAGATGAAAGCAGAACTGGGGACTGAACTCAAGGCCTTACGTGAACAGTTTGCCCAGCTCTCTGAAGAGCTGCAGCTTGAACTGATTCCCAAAGACGCAGATTCCGGCAAGAACGTCTACCTCGAGATTCGCGCGGGTACCGGCGGCGACGAAGCAGGCCTGTTCGCGCGCGACCTTTTCCGTATGTACTGCCGCTACCTCGACGCCGAGGGAATCAAGTACGAAATCCAGGAATTCAACGAAACCGGCGTCGGTGGCGCCAAAGAGGCGATTCTGCTCGCGCTCGGCGAACGGGCCTATGACATCCTGCACCTCGAGGCGGGCACGCACCGCGTGCAGCGTATACCTGCAACCGAGGCCAATGGCCGTATCCACACGTCAGCGGTTACCGTGGCGGTCATACCTGAAGCCGACGAAGACGAGATCAGTATTAATCCCGCCGACCTGCGCATCGACGTCTTCCGTTCATCGGGTGCCGGTGGCCAGCACGTCAACAAGACCGAGTCAGCCGTGCGTATCACACACATACCGACGGGTATTGTCGTCGGTTGCCAGGAAGAGAAGTCACAGATCAAGAACCGTGCCAAGGCGATGAAGGCGCTGATGTCAAAGCTGGTCGAGAAGCAGCGCAGTGAAGCGGCTGAAAAATATGCCACCGAGAAGAAAGCGCAGGTGGGTTCGGGCGACCGCAGTGAAAAGATCCGTACGTACAACTACCCGCAGAACCGCGTGACCGACCACCGCATCAACTTCACCGTCCACAACCTCGACCAGGTCATGGAAGGCAGGCTGGGCGACCTGATCGGCGCGCTCTTACTCGCAGAACGCGAAGCTAAAATGCGGGCCGGTGAAAACGCCGTGGCGGGTGTCGCGGGTTAACATGCGCGCGATGATACCGCCACGCCATAGCGGGCAGGTAAATCCCACAGATCTGTTTCTTTTTACGGCGATCATTTTGCTCGTCGCCTTTGGTCTGAACATTCTGCTCGCCTCTTCGTCGTTCATGGCGCGCGAACAGTTCAGCGACCCGTATTTCTTTCTGAAGAAGCAGGCCTTTGCCGCTTTCGTCGGCTTCCTGGGTATGCTGGCGATGACGCAGATCGACCCGGAAAAATACCGGCACCTTGTGTGGCCTGCATACGTGATAACACTGGTGCTGCTTGTGCTGGTCTTTGTTCCCGGAATCGGTAAACGTGCCGGCGGCGCCAACCGCTGGATCGTCGTGGGTGGCCTTTCCATACAACCTTCAGACTTTGCCAAGGTCTCGCTGGTGCTCGTGCTGGCGCGTATCTACTCGCAGGCGAAGGAGGTAGACTTCCGCCTGAGCGTCACGACCCTCGCCATCATCGCGCTGCCAGCATTCCTGATCGGTATAGAGCAGGATCTCGGTACTGCGATACACCTGGTACTCGTCGCAGGCGCCCTGCTCTTCTTCACGCGTTACCCGCTGAGTATGCAGTTCGGTGCGCTCGTGGCCGTTATCGCGGCTGTCAGTTACGTGATCGTCAAAACTCCCTTTCGCCTGACGCGCATCAAGGCATTTCTCGACCCATGGGAATCGCGCTTTGACGCCGGCTTCCAGCTCGTCGCCTCGATGAAGGCATTTCTTGCGGGCGGTCTTGTCGGCAAAGGTTTTGGCGAAGAGCTGGTGCGCCACCACCTGCAGGAACGCCACACCGACTTTATTCTCGCGATCGTCGCCGAAGACTTCGGCGCGATGGGAGTTATCGCGTTGCTGTTCATGTACTTCTTCATCGCCGTCTATGGCATCGTGCAGGCCTCGCGCCTGCGTGACGATTTTATGCGGCTCATTGCCACCGGTTTTTTGCTGAGTCTGATTCTCCAGGTGATCATCAATAGCGGCGTCACGATGGGGTTGCTACCGACAAAGGGTATTAACCTGCCGCTCGTCTCAAACGGCGGTACGTCGCTGGTGGTCTATCTTGTGATGTGTGGAATAATGCTCAGCGCGCTGCGGCGCGAGCAGGTTTAGTTCAAAAACGATTCGCTGCGGACCTGCACGGGTTTCTGCAGATTGGCCAGTAATTCTGAAGCGTCGATTTTGTAACCGAGATCCTGCGCCGTATTGGCGTAAAAGGCGATTACGTGGCGCAAGCGCGTGCGTGCCTGGTCGGCATCGTTGCCATACGTATAGACGTCGAGCTCCGGGCAGGAAGCGACAAACTCGCCATCTTTTTCATAGACACGGATGCTGAGGTCCACCCTTTATTCTCGGAGGGTGGATAGCATTTACATGAGGAAAAAGCAGTGTGAGAAGTGACATAACTTCAGGCCGATTTAGTGCGCGGGGCGAAGACCTGCGCGAGCCAGCCGGAAAACGAATGCAGATGCCGCGCGACGTCGTAAACCGCAGGGTAAGCGAGCACCGGCTGCTTCGCCAGGTATGCCGCCACGATACGCCGCGCCAGCTCTTCGCGTCCGCCGACTGGCATTAACCGGGACACCAGATTCTCTTCATAACCCTGGCGCGCGCCTCGTTCGAGCTCGGTACTGATCGGGCCAGGATACACCGTCAGCACGTGAACTCCCCTGTCTTTCACTTCGCCGTACAGAATTTCTGAAGCGTGCCCCATCGCGGCTTTTGATCCACCGTACCAGGTGCAACCTGGAAGCAGCGCCTTGCCTGCCATGCTCGCGATATTGATGATACCACCCTGCCCACGCTGCAGCATCGAGGGCAGAATTTCATAGATGAGCTTCATCGGCGCCGTAAAATGAATATCGAGCATCAGTTTGCCACGTTCCCACGGCATGCGGGCGAGATCTTCGACGATCATGACGCCGGCGTTGTTCACCAATAACTCCACCTCACCCATCTGCTCGCGTGCGCGCTTCACCACATCGGGAAGGCCGTCGATGTCAGTCAGGTCGCAGGCAATACCGTGGTTATGCACACCGCGCCGCGACAGTTTCTGGCAAACTTCCTGCAGCGCCTGCTGGTTCTTGTCAGCAATCGTGAAACCCGCCGAAGGTATCTGCTCGAGAATCGCGTCGATTGTCGCCTCGCCGATACCGGTGGCTGCGCCCGTAATAAAAACATGCATACCCCCTGCCCCTGCATCGCTGGCAGCGGGACAAGCGAAATTGTTTGCGGTGTCATCGGCAAAACCAATGCGTACGACATGCAACGCTCGCTGACCGACTCTTTCAAGGTGGTCGCCGCGATCGCCGTCGTCGGCATCCACGCTACCAGCCAGTCAGAGACACGCTTCGCGCAAAACCACAACTTCTACTCGCTGGATTTTTTAAGCGTACTAGTGAACCAGTGGGCGCGCTTCAGTGTGCCACTCTTCATCTATCTTTCAGGCTACGGCCTTGCAAAGGGCGACAAAGGTATACAAGGGGGATTTCTAGCGTCCTGGGGCAATTTCCTGTGGTTGCGGCTGCCGACCATCCTGCTGCCGTATGCATTCTTCTCGGCTCTGGCACTCACGCTGCAGTTTCAAAACTACCATGGTTCTATGGGTGAACTCTGGCATACGGTAGCAGAAAAGCTGCGCACCGGGGGCGCTGATTACCACATGTACTTTCTTGTCATACTCGCGCAATGCTACCTGCTTTTTCCACTGCTGGTGTGGGCAGCAGGACGCAGCACGGCAGGATTCCGCTACACCAGCTGGATTGCATTAATTCTTGTGTCGGGTTTGCTGTACAAAGGCAGCTCTGAGATTCTCTTAGGCAACCTGAACCTCAGCCACCCGGGCTGGCATGCCTCGTTCGTCGTCTACTGGTTGCCGTACTTCATGCTCGGCATATTACACGCTGCAGAACCGCCGCGTCCATTGCCAGGGCTGGTCGCATTGCTGGCTGTACTCGCAACGCTGGTTACGGTCGTGTCGGAGTACATCCACTACTCCTGGCAGGGCACGCCAGTGGATTATTATAACCATTTCTCACGACCGAGCGTGATGCTCTATGCGTTGGTAGTGGTCTGGTGGTTACATTCAGTGTCCCCCTCCGCCTCCGGCACCTCCCCCGCACCCTTCGACGCCGCTCAGGCCAAGCTCGGGGGAGGATGGGAGGGGGACATTCTCACTCGCCTTGCGAAGCTCGCCCCACTCACGTTCAGCATCTACCTTATACACCCGCAGATTCTGCGAATCGTCAATGCCTACCTGCCTTCATTGCCAACATTTTTCGGCTGGCTAGTCGTCGTGGTGACTACATTCCTGCTGGTGCATGCACTAATATTAGTAACCAACAAAGCGCATGAAAAAGGCCCGGGATTTCTCACCGGGCCTGTGCGTTTTTTTCAGCGTTGTTTAGGTTTAAGATAACCTCATCCCCCCGACCCCCTTCTCCTAAGGGAGAAGGGGGAGATTTAAGCCCCTCTCCTTTAGGAGAGGGGATGGGGTGAGGCTTTCAGACTCTCGTGAAGATTGGCGTCAACTTATCTTCGTATGCCTTGAACTGCACTTTGTCGCCGATCTTCGCTGTATTCGCGTCGGGCATTTCGACAATCGCGGTAATGCGCATCTTGTCGTCAGTTTCAACAACAGCCATGCAATAGGGCGCGCGTGCCTTGTGCTTGCCGATCGGCACGAAGGTATTCACGGTATAAGTGTAGATGCTTCCGCTACCCTTCGCTTCGTAGTCTTCAAGGTGCATAGAACCGCAGGCCGGGCAGGCCGCGATGCCTTTTGGATGCGGGGTGCCGCAATCCTTGCATTTTACTGCTGGAATAGTACTCATATGTCGCTCCTTCCCAGAATGTGGACTGTCGAAACGGATGCCGGGCCGCCGAGCACGTGGGTGAGCGCGAACTTGGCGTCTTTTACCTGGCGTTTATCAGATTTATCCTGCAGCTGCCAGGTCATCTCGACGATCTGGCCGACGCCGGTGGCACCAATCGGGTGTCCCTTCGCGGTGAGTCCACCCGAAGTATTGATGGGGAGCTTGCCGCCGAGGCGTGAATGGCCTTCTTCGGCAAAAAATCCGCCTTTGCCTTTTTCGGTGAAGCCGAGGTCTTCGACGTTCATGATTTCGGTGAAGCTGAAGCAGTCGTGGCACTCAGCCACCGAAATATCAGATGGCTTGAGGTTCGCCATTTTGTAGGCTTCTGCCGCCGCTGCCTTGGTCGCTTCTGATTCGGTGTGTTTCGCACGGAACGCGACGCTGAACGATGCACCACCGTGGCCCGAACCCATCACCTTGACAGCATTCTTTTTACCGAGCGCTTTCGCGCGGTCCTTGGTGGTAATAATTACCGCAGCTGCACCGTCAGTGATCAGCGAAACTTCCTGTGCGCTGAAGGGAGAAGCGATGATGGGCGACTTGAGAATTTTTTCGAGTGGAACTTCACGCTGCTTGTACGCGTACGGGTTCAGTGAACCGTGGTACTTGTTCTTTTCCGCAACCATCGCGAGCTGTTTGCGGGTCGTGCCGAACTCGTGCATGTGGCGGTGAGCGAACATCGCGAACATGGTTGAACCGTTCATGCCTGGGCCTGCTTCGTAGAGGTAATCCACGCCTGAAAGGGCGGCCTTCATCTGGTCTTCTGGCGCCAGTTCGTCGAAGGGGATGTTCATCTTTTCGACGCCCATCACCATCACGGTGTCGTAAACACCTGCGCCGACGGCGATCATCGCGTTACGAAAAGCAACTCCGCCTGAAGCGCAGGCTGCTTCGAAGCGCAGCGTAGCCGCATGAGGCATCGCGAGCGAAGTGGCTGCAAGGGCTGCCATCGTGTTCTGGTTATTGAGGCCGTTGCCGTTGTAGTTGCCCAGGTAAAGCGCCTGGATCTCTTTGCGGTCAATGCCCGCATCTTCGATCGCCTTGTTACCGGCTTCGGCAATCAGGTGGCGAAAGTTTTTTTCTTTGAAACTACCGTGCTCCGTTTCATGAGCACCGATGATATACACTTCTCTCATATAGCTCCTCGCGGCGCCGCCGCATTGTAGCAAACGCTACAGACAATCTGCAAAAGTTGAACAACGCGTCGATAACTTTCGACAGGTTCTCCAAAGCTCTCCCCCTGCTAAGGGGGAGTACGGCGAAGCCGGGAGGGGGTTCTTAAGCTACCTTTCGTTCAATATCTGACTTCTTCACAAGGTCAAAATCTTCGAGATGAAACGTACTCGCCTTGAGCACGTATTCACCTGCGAAGCCGGGGTAAAGCGTGGTGTTGCGGCCGCCGTCGGTCAAATACCAGCTCTTGCAGCCCGAGGTCCAGTTGGTGATCTTCATGCGCTCGTCAATGAAGCTCGTGAAATCTGCCTGTTTTTCTGCTTTGACCTCAAGCGCAGCTATGCCTTCCGTCAGCATGCGCGAAACCGCCGAGGCGATGTAACGGTACTGCGGTTCGGTATAGACGAGCACCGACGTATGGCCTGGGCCGGTGTTGGGGCCCATGCAGTAGAAGAGATTCGGATAACCGTGTACGGTCATGCCGAGGTATGACTCGGCGCCGTTTTTCCAGTCGGTGTTGAGGTCGTGGCCGCGCGCACCCTTGATCGGGAAAGGTGAACCCGCTTTCGGCACTTCAAAACCAGTTGCATAGATAAGAATGTCCGCCGCGTATTCTTTGCCTTCAGCGATAACACCTGTGGGAGTGATCTTTGTCACGGGAGAAGCCACGAGTTCGACATTGTCGCGCGTGAGTGCCGGGTACCAGTCATTCGAGATGAGCATACGCTTGCAGCCGAAACGGTATTCGGGTGTCACCTTGCGGCGCAGTTCAGGATCTTTAATGGTACGCTCGATGTTCCAGCGCGCCAGGCGCTCGAGCGCCTTGGTCACAGGTGTATTGAAGACAATGCCCGCGCCAAAACTTTCGGTCATCGCGTAGATGATCGTGCGGCGAATCTGCTGCACGAAGGGCAAAGCCCGGTAGATGCTCTTTTCCGCTTCGCCAATTTCGTAATCGGGCTTGGGAATGATCCACGAGGGAGTGCGTTGGAAGACAGTCAATTGCCCGACTTCAGGTGCAATCGCGGGCACCAGCTGAATCGCGCTCGCACCGCCACCGACGACCACAACCTTCTTGCCCCTGAGATCGACGTCCTTGCGCCAGCGGGCGGTGTGCAGAATTTCACCTTTGAACGCGTCTGAGCCTTCGATCTTGGGAATCGCGGGCACAGAAAGCGCTCCGACACCGGACACCACGACGCGCGCGACGTACTTCTTACCGCCTTCGGTGCTCGCAGTCCACAGGCAGGTGTTGTCGTCGTAGGTCAGGCCATTCACCTTTACCCCGAACTCTGCCTTGTCTCGCAGGTTGTGTTTCTCGGCAACGCCAAGCATGTATTTGTGGATTTCATCGGAGGTAGCGAACATGCGCGACCAGTTGGGATTTTGCTCAAAAGAGAATGAATAGAGGTGGCTCGGCACATCGCAGGCAGCACCAGGATACTTGTTATCGCGCCATGTACCGCCAAAATCTTTGCCGAGGTCGATGATCTTGAAGTTTTCGACCCCCTGGTTCTTCAGGTTGATCGCGACACCGATACCGCTAAAGCCGGCACCCATCACGAGTACATCCAGTGGTTGTTCTTTCATCCTGCCTCCATCAAACGCATGACACGCCTGCGGGCGCTATCTGAGAGCGAGAATCAATACGTCAAGACATAAAGTGAACAAGTGTTCATTTTTCAGCCTTCAACAACCGGAGGCTGCGTCAGCTTCTGCACGCGCGACCATTTTTCTTCTACCTGCTTCTTGCTGTACTGCTCGGTGAAAACCGCTTCATTGTAGGCAATAGTCGCATCGTCGGGAAAATAGCTGCGCGCAAGGCCGAAAATTTCTGCCGCTTCGTCGAAGCGCCCGAGCTTGTGCGCGTAGATGCCCGCCTCGTTGAGCACTGCCGCGTCACGGGGAAAATCCGTCATGAGCGCACTCATCTCTGCCCACGCTTCATGCTGCATGCCGCTCATGAAAAGCGCACGTGCATACCAGAGCCGTTGCGCGCGGTCGCGGCGAAAAACGCCAAGTGTCGCGAAGCAGCGCACGGCTTCGTTGTGCTTCTGGAAAAGGCAGAAGTACTTGAAGTACTGCAGACGATAGTGCAGCCGCGGAGGCTTGTCGCCGTCAAACAGCCAGGCCTTGGGGTTCTTGCCTTCGAGCACGCTGTGAATCTGCTGCGCGCGTGCCTCGTCGATATCAGCAGCTTCGAACACATCGGGGTTTGCGATCTGTAGCAGCGCTTCGGCTTCGCTGCGGCAGGGCTGGTCAGCCAGCCATGCTGAGAAACGCGCGGCCTTGTCTGAATTCTGCAGGCGCTGCCAGCGTTTGGAATTCAGGTACCGCGCGAGCGTTTCAAGATTGAGACGGAACAAACCTTCACCATAGACACGGCTTTCGCGCGCGCGGCGGTAAATCGTGCGCGGGGGCAGCTTCTGCGCCAGTTCGAGCTCGTAGTAGGGATAAAGGTATTCCGGCAGGGCGAGCGACATCTCTTTCCATTCGGATTCTTTCACGCGCTTCGCGGTATAGAGCGCGAGCGCAGTGCGGAAAGCCTTGTTGTTCCAGTGCGAAAGGCCCTGGACGTTTCTCGGCTTCAGGCGAATGCCGATAATGTCCTGGAACAGGAAACGGATGAGATCTTTTTGTTCGACTGGCATGTGCGCGTGGCTAGCCACCTTGAGAGCCATCTCGGCATACCGGCCATCACCCGCGTGCCAGAGAGCGAGCGTTGCGTAAGCGCCGTGCACGGCAACGCCGCTGGCGCTCGCGCAGTTTCGCATGAGCTCCGCCAGGTCTATGCCTGCCACAAGGTCACCCTGCTGCGCGCGCCGAATGCCCTCGGCTTCGTCAAACGCAAATGCCATCAGCAGACTGCCCAATTTTGCTTCGGGGGAGTTTCTCTCGTAAACGCCCTGCGTCCAGGGGCTCACAATATCGCCTACGGCCAGCCGCGACCGGTTGACGCGTGGGGCCGGCACCTCGCTCACCGGAGCTTTTGCTGCAGATTCAGGCTGAACCACCGGCTTTGGTCGCGCCGTTTTCGGACGGCGGAAAGCGACCACGAGGGTAATGATCGCGGTCAGCAGCAACGCAAGAGCAATACCGCCCGCAATAAACAGGTAGCGGTGGGTCGAGACAAATTCAAGGGCTTGCACGAGCTGCGGAGGCATACCTGTACTACGATTATCGGCAATCTGCCAGGGCCATCTGAAAGGTCAGCGCGGGCTGGTCTGCTGTGCCATGCAGTCCTGGTATACCTTGTCGCCGTGCGCCATGACCTCGGCCTTTTCGGCGGCTGAAAACTTGCCCATTTCGATGTTGAAGGACAGGTAGCGCTTGGCCTGCTGCATCTGGTCAAAGCACAGAGTTATGTCGCCTGGTGGGTCCTTGCGCTGCAGCTTGTCACACTCGCAGCGGGCCAGCCCATACTGCTTTGCGTTTGCTTTTGCCGTCTCCACAAGTTTGCCTTTGCGGCAGGCCGAAAATGCGAGCGGCAGCAAGAAAAGCAAACCCAGCATAAGACGCGGGTCTTTAATCATGTTCGTCTATCGCCGGCGCCGCAGGGCGCGTCAATGGTTTTCACCAGATGACCGCATATACTTGATTGACACTGCAGGCGAGAAGCTGCCCGCCTACTGTATTCATGCGCCTGCCGGGCCTTGCTCTCATAGCGTTCGCACTCGACCAGGCCTCGGGCTTTATGGCGCGGCTGCTGCCGTACCGCGAAAGGCTCTACCGGCTGGCATTGGCGCAACTGCGCAATACGAGCGATGCCGAAGATGCGGTACAGGAAGCGCTGATCAAGGCCGGGCGTAATGCGCAGACATTCCGCAGTGAATCGAGCGAGTACACTTGGGTAGTCAGAATACTCATCAACCACTGCCACGACGTACAGCGCAAGGTGGCACGACGGTCAAAACGTGAACTTTCTGATGAGGCGCTCGGCCACCGGTCAGCGCAGGTCGCAGATTCGCGCGCAATACCTGAGCAAAATATCGAACTTTCCGAGGTCTCGCGGCATCTAATGGAAGCAGTGAACGAGCTCGGTGAAACATACAAACAACTCATACTGATGCGCTATTTTGAAGAGCTGAGCTATGAAGAAATTGCCGCAGCCCTCGAAATCAATCTCGGCACGGTCAAATCACGCATGAACCAGGCCAAAACACTGCTCAAAGCGAAGCTGATCGAACGTGGCATAAGGGAGGACGTACTTGGCTAAGGCGAAGCGCACCACCCCGGGAACAGATGACAAGTTTGATGCCTACCTGCGCGACCGCTTCGCAGAGCTGAAGCGTGAACTCGATGCTCAGATTACCGCTGGCCAGCCCAAGGCAGGTGTGCTGCAAAAATTCGCGCCCAGAGGCGGTCTTTATGGCCGCGGTGGATGGACAGTCGGCATTGCGGCCCTGCTGCTCACGGCAGTCTCGGTTCCGTTGGTTATGCAAATGAACCAGCAGAGAGAGCAGATGCGTGCCACCACCACCCTCGAACAACCCGCAGCCCCGGCCGCCCGCGAAAGCAAGCCCGCTGAGGCAGAAGATGAAGAAACCGCCGACCCGAAACCGTTGGCAGGGAAAGCCGGTCGCAAGCAACAAGCAAGCAGAACCGAACGGCTCGACAAAGACTCTGCCGACACGAAAGAGTCTGGCCTCGCATTCAAAAAGCGTGCGCAGCCGACGATAGCGCTGGAAGACAAGCCAGACCGCGCGGCCGATAGTGAAGAAACGATGCCAAAGGTAGCGCGCGCGGCACCGGCCCCTGCGGCAACGCGAGCCGCTGCAGCAGAAGCTCCGGCAATGGAACAGGCAAAGGGTGAAAGCCGTGCCGATGAGTTTGCGGCCAGCGGTGCCCCCGCGATGCCCGAAGCGAAAACACGGTCGGCCCCGGTCAATGATGCACAATTCCGTTTAAAGAAGGCTGAGCTCGCCGAAATTGAGAAGGCCGAAATGGAACAACTCTGGAAAGAGTATGAGAAGAACCCCGGGCAATTTTCGAAAGACAAAAAGAAAACTGAACGCCTGAAGCTGTTACTCGCACGCCACGATACCAGGTCGCGCTCACGGCGCATGTTAACCCAATAAAAAAGCCCACAAGCGTGGGCATTTAGATGCTGATCAGCTATGGGCTTACTCGTGGTGAGCTTGTCGAACCAAGCCCATAGCTAAAGAAAAAATCAGGAAGCTTTTTCTGACTGGATGCGCATCTTGTAGAATGAGCGCCAGACAAAAACCATGCTCAGCACGAAGAACACTACTGAAAGCACACTGCGTACTGTTTCCGCTCCGCCCTTCATTTCGACTGCAAGCTCAACTGCAAGCAGACCAAAGAGCGTGGTGAACTTGATCACCGGGTTCATCGCCACAGACGAAGTGTCTTTGAACGGGTCGCCTACGGTGTCACCCACGACGCACGCATCGTGCAGCGGAGTACCTTTCGCCTTGAGTTCAACTTCAACCAGTTTCTTCGCGTTATCCCAGGCACCACCGGCATTAGCCATGAAGATCGCCTGGTAAAGGCCGAAAATCGCGATTGAAATCAGGTAACCGATGAAGAAATATTCATTGAGGAAGGCGAACGCGAGAGTACCGAAGAAAACTCCCAAAAAGATATTGAACATACCTTTTTGCGCATACTGCGTACAGATTTCAACGACACGCTTGCTGTCTTTTGTTGAAGCCTTTTCAGACCCTTCGAGCTTGATGTTTGCCTTGATGAATTCAACCGCACGGTAGGCACCGGTTGATACCGCCTGAGTTGCCGCACCGGTAAACCAGTAGATCACCGCACCACCGGTAATCAGGCCGAGCAGGAATGGAGCATGCAGCAGCGACAGGTTGGCGATCGCCTGTGCATTCTGGAAGTTATTCGTCAGCATCATGATGATCGAGAAGATCATCGCAGTCGCGCCGACTACCGCGGTACCGATAAGTACTGGCTTCGAGGTAGCCTTGAACGTGTTACCCGCGCCGTCGTTGGCCTCGAGAAAGTACTTGGCTTTTTCGAAGTCGAGGTCAAAGCCGTAATCTTTCTTGATTTCGGCCTTTACGTTCGGCACGTTTTCAATCAGTGAAAGTTCATACACCGACTGCGCGTTGTCGGTGACCGGACCATAAGAGTCGACCGCGATAGTTACGGGGCCCATGCTCAGGAAGCCGAATGCCACGAGACCGAAAGCGAATACCGCTACTGCGTATGGGCTCATCAGGTCAGCGAGACCCTGCATTGCCACAAAGTACGAAAGGCCCATCAGCGCAACGATGGTGATGCCCATCCAGTAAGCAGAGAAGTTACCGGCGGTAAGGCCCGCGAGTACGTTCAGCGACGCGCCACCTTCTTTCGAAGCGGTGACGATTTCGCGCACGTGACCTGAATCGGTTGACGTGAATGCTTTAACGACTTCAGGAATCAGCGCGCCGGCAAGTGTACCGCATGAAATGATGGTGGCGAGTTTGTACCAGAGCGTACCGTTGCCGACATCGGGGATAAGCAGGTAAGAGACGAGGTACGTGCAACCGACTGAGACGATTGAAGTAATCCAGACCAGCGTCGAGAGTGGGGTTTCAAAGTTGAAGTTGTCTGAGTTCTTGAAACGGGCATTGGCGATCATCGCGTTGATGTAGTACGAACCGAGCGAAGCAAAGATCATGACAACGCTGACGGAGAAGATCCAGACAAGCAGTTGCACCTGGAACTGCGGGAACACCGCGAGCAGGATCAGTGAAACGAGAGCCACGGCGGTGACGCCGTAGGTTTCAAAACCGTCAGCAGTCGGACCAACTGAGTCGCCGGCATTGTCGCCCGCGCAGTCAGCAATAACTCCCGGGTTACGCGCGTCGTCTTCTTTAATTTTGAAAACGATCTTCATGAGGTCAGAGCCGATGTCGGCAATCTTCGTGAAGATACCGCCGGCAATACGCAGCGCCGAAGCACCGAGCGATTCGCCGATCGCAAAGCCAATAAAGCACGGGCCCGCGAAGTCTGCGGGAACAAAGAGCAGGATTGCCAGAAGCAGCAGCAGCTCAACGGAGATGAGCAGCACGCCGATCGACATACCTGCGCGCAGCGGAATTGCGTACACGCTGAAAGGTTTACCGGCGAGCGATGCAAAGGCCGTGCGCGAGTTGGCAAAAGTATTCATGCGAATACCAAACCAGGCAACACCGTAGCTGCCCACAATACCGAGAATCGAGAACGCCAGGATCGCCAGCACCTTCGCAACGCCGTAACCACGTACAGCAGCCCCGGTTGCATCTTTGGCACCCTGTGTGAGAAAGCCAAAGTAGTAGATCATGATCGCTGCAATAAAGAGCCAGAGGATCGCCAGGAAGCGCCCTTGTGTAATCATGTAGGTCTTGCAGGTTTCGTAGATCAGCTCTGAAACTTCGAGCATCACTTTGTGTACCGGAAGTTTTTTGACGCGGATAAATTCAACCAGGCCAAAGATGAGACCCAGTACGCAGGTAGCGAGGCCAATCATCAGCAGCGTGCGGCCATCGAGAGAACCCAAAAAGGTCTTACTGGCCAGGTCGGGAATTTTGAGGTCGGCTTCGCTCGCCATGAGAGGCGAAACAGAAACCGCCAGCAGGCCGGTAAAAAGGCCGGCTACGTTTCGTAGTCTGAACATGAAATTCTCCTGAAGTTTTTTCATCGGGGAAAGATGTCCGGGTACCCTCGGGGCAAAAAACAGGGGGTAAAGCATAAAAGCCCCAAGGCACGACTGAATCGTTAATCACTTGGCGGAGTGTTGCTGGTCACGTGGGTAGGTACCAAAAGGTACAGTCGGTCGAACCTGGTGAAAACTATACCCGATTAAATAGTTTTCCATGGGTTGCGAGCCTGATTTAGTACCTACCAAACTGGCGAAAGGAGCCCAATATGTCCAAATATCTCAGCGCCAAAGATCTCAGCTTCATCAAGACCATCGACACCTTTAAAGATACCCGCAACTCGCACGTGCCGGCCAATCGGCTTGAAGCGGTACGCAAAGCCGCGCGCAAGTTCCGTGGTGAACTACTCGAGACGGGTTCGGTACCCTACTTTCGCGCGGCGACGCTCGTCAATGTACCCTACCCCACGCGTTATGCCTTCTTCGGGGTCTACAACGATTCGACGTTCCTGACGCCCGTTATCCATATCACGAACCGCCTGTTCCTCATTCGCTTCAAGACCGACGGTGGAGTGAAAACCCTGCTGTTCTCTCCCAGCGACATCATGGCCAATGCCGAAACACGCTTCTTTAAACGCTTCGCAGGGGGATTCATCCAGAAACTGCAGGGCGACGACATGCGCCAGATCAAAGATACTGCGCAGAAGCTCGTCGCCCCGATCGAGCACACAGTCGAAGAATGGCTGCCGCTCATAGGCCTTAAACCCGAAGAGGTGGACTATATCAGCTACGACCACCTGCACACACAGGACCTGCGCAACTGGCTCGGCACGAACGGCAACCCTGGCTACTTTCCCAACGCGAAGCTGCTCGTCATGCGCCAGGAATGGGAATCTGCTACGGGTCTTTTACCGCCGCAGAAAGACTGGTACTGCCCCAACGGCATCGCGGGCGTCGACCCGCAGAAGGTCGTGCTACTTGACGACGACGTGCTGCTCGGCCCAGGCCTTGCGCTCGTGCGCACTCCCGGGCACACGATGGGCAACCACTCACTGGTCGTAAACACGCCAGCCGGAGTTTTTGTTTCGAGCGAAAACGGCGTCTCAGCTGACAGTTATGCACCACTCAAATCGCGCAACAACGAGATTCGCGCCTACGCCGAAAAAACCGGTATGGAAGTAATCCTCAACGGCAACACGCAGGAGTCGGGCATCGAGCAGTACATCTCGATGGTGATGGAAAAAGAAATCGCCGGCCCCGCGCAACAGAACCCCGAATTCTATAACGTGTTCAACTCGTCACAGTTTTCGGGCTACTGGATGTTCCCGGGTATCAGGCCGAGCTTCGCGTTTGAGGACATGGAGATTGGTCACCTTTAACGGTGCAATCGCCTACGGTGTATAGACGTAGATTGTATTTACTCCTGAGCCTCCGATCATCCCTCCGAAGTAATAGAGCTTTCCACCGTAAGCGAGCAGACTACCCAGACTGCGCTGGCCCGGCAGGGGCTGGCATCCCCCGTCACAATCCTTTTGCGTTTGCGTCAGAAAATCGTATTCTTCGACCAATGTATAGTAGGTCGCCCCATTTTGCCCGCCGACAATGTACGCGCTGGTGTTGTGCGTGGCTGCGGCCAACCCGTCGCGCGCAGTCGCCAACGAAGTACAGCCCGCTCCACAATTCGTCCACGTATCAGTGTCGGCATCGTACTGGCTGACCGCGTTGGTGACGGTTCCCCCCGAATTGGTCAGCCCACCGAAAGCCATGATCTTAGAACCAAAGGCAGCAGTTGCGCCATTACTGAAGTTGTGCGAGACGGCAGTGAGCGCAGAAGACCAGCTGTTGAGACCTATGTCGTAGTAATGGTTATTGGTACAACCAAACGATGTTGCGGCATTACAGTCAAGACTGTTGCTGATGCCACCGAGGATGTACATGCGGTTGTTCACGAGTGCCGCGCCTGCATTGGCACGGGCAAGAGAATGCCCGGTCAGGCCTGTCACCGATGGCACAGCCGGATCAAAGTACCTGTTATTGTTGATGCTGTTTGCCGCGCCCGCCGCCGTGCTGCCACCAAAGACGTAAACCAACCCGTTATAGCCAACCGCTGCCGCGTTCATGATATTCGAAGGCCATGTGCCACAGGTAGAACCGCAGTTAGAGAAGGTTTCGCTGAGAAAGTCAAATTCGTAGATGGTATTGGTGGCCGTGCTACCGTCTGCGGTACCACCGATCAGGTAAGCCTTATCACCCAACACAGCAGCTGCCATCTGCCCCCTGGCCGCCGGCAGCGTCGCAGATAGTGTCGTCCATACATTTCGCGGAGCGGCGGCATCGGAAAAATCGCCAAAAAGAAACGTATCCTGTAACCAGAGATCGGCAATCGAGTGACTGGTGACAACGTACAAGTCGTCTGACACTCCGTCATCTGCCGAAAAAAGCAAAAAGTCAGCAAAGCCTGCAGTGGTAGCGGAGACATTCGCATTGCTCAGCAGCAAGTCTGCTTCGAACAGGGCAATATTCAAGCCGAACGCGGGCGAGAGCGGAAATTGCAGTGTCGAAAACCAGACACCGCCGGCATCGGCAATCAGCATCGATGTGTTAAAACCCGTCACCGAAGATGGTATCGTGCTCACGTTCTCGGCATTGAGAAGCAAGAAATTATCCGGCGAACGCCCGTTGTGCGCAGAATCGACCTTTGAATAGCGCACGACCATCGAGCCGTCACGCGAGATCATGCTCGGCACTTCGGGCCCGAATCCGAGAAATGTGTCAGTGGTGCGTGTGGAGTTTCCAATACCGGCAAGACCAATACCTGCACCGGTGACCTGGGTCGCCGGGCTCAGCTCGAACGAATAGGTACCGGCCCCCACCTCGTACGCAAGCCCAATGTTGCCGCTGAACGGAACAGCACCGAAACGAATTCGCTGCGCAGTGTTGAGCAACGTGCTGCCATTTGGCCGTATCGCAACCGGAGTATTGAACTCGGGCATCTGTAGGTCATCGAGGTATTCGTCGACCGATACGGCAATGAACAGGTTGTGCATTCCCGGGCTGCAACCACCGCAGGGCCTGTCAGAAGCAAAGATCAGAGCAAGCTTTCCGTCGGGTCGCTGCACGAGCTGCGGATTGTATTCATCGTAGAGAGCGGTTGAAATTGCCGAGCCGTCGGTCAGACGAAAGCCTGTCCTTGCTTTCGAGATGTCAATTTTTTCGTTGGTCGGTTGCGAACAGTAGGTCGACAAGAGCAGGGCCAAGGCCCAGGTGCAGTTGCGGCGCATTGTTGCAGGCTGCCCCTGCTTCGCATACGCGTCAATCGAAATCGGCGGAGTGACTTATTTTACTGAGAATGTCGCGGCGGAAAATAATCCTATTACAGCATTTGCGTGCATGAATACATCCGGCAGGGAGAACAGTTCAGCATTCGCTCCGATGTCACCTGATCAGAAGTCCGTGAATTCAGCGAGGACCTCATCATAGCTGAGCGCCCGCAGGTGAATGCGCAGTTTTTCCATATCACCGATAAGTCCGTTGGTCGGCGCTGCGGTTGTCGTGCCCCAAATGACGTTACCCGTGCTCGTTTGAATAGTCGATATCGGTGCCTCCCAACCGTAGACCATATCATTGACGAAAGAGCCGTTCACAAAGAGTGATACGGAATTGAAGCTGGTGTCAACCACAACGGCTACATGGTTCCACGACTCCAGTGGAAATGAAAAGCCATACGAACTGATAGTCTGGGTATTTGTGTCATCGCCAACTACAAAGCTGACCATCTGATTGCTGGCATCTACGTACAAACGAAAACCATTATTTGTACCGGTGCCACCGGCATTAGCGACAATAGTATGCAACCCTGTCTCACTCGGTCCAAGATATACCCAGGCGCTCAGCGTGAAGTGCGACCCCAGATCCCGCACACCGAGGTTCATGTTTGAGGAGCCAGTAAACACACCGTAGTCGGTACCGTCAAAGACATTGGTGTTACCGACATTGACATTGCTGCAGGTTGAGATGACATTCCACGGGTCCGTGAGAATTTCATCTGTACCGCATGAGCCAGCATCAAACGTATAAAAGTGGTCGGGCATCGGCGCTGGCGGCATAAAAGAATCAAAGCCAAAATAGCCCACCAACGCCCACAAATCGCCTGCCGTATGACTGGTTACAACGTACATGTCTTCTGATCCTGTGAACATGTCGTAGGCAGAAAATAGAACAAGGTCGCCGTACGCATTATCGCTATAGAAGGCCCCGATGGTATTTAGAAATAAGCCACTGAATATGAGAGATGTATCAAACTGAAAGACCGGCCCAAGGGGAAAGTCAGAGGTGGTTGCCATGCTACTGCCAAAATAGGATGCAATGTATGCATCGTTTGAACCAGAAGTCTCTTGCCGTATCTGAATTGCCGAACTGGTGCTATTGAGACCAAAGCCATAGGGATCGCTGGCCACACTCACGTCAGGGCTGATGATATAAGCCTGTCCGCTAAAATCCGTAGTGACCAGCCGATCGCCGGCAGCGTTTGCGCCGATGACGGTGTGATCGGCGTAGGTAGAATTGGCAATCGCAACCCAACTTGGGTTCACCGTAACAAAATCTGTGATATTTGCTTTCTTGATCTGGTACGAGGTATTAAAATCGTTGAAGTAGACGTTCACGCCGGCCCCATTGGGCACGACGGCAAAGTCAATGGCACCGGGTGCGTTCAGTGCGTTATTCAATTCATCGCGCAATGGAAGGGGTGTATCAAAGAATGGCAGGAACATACCATCGTAGGGCGTAAGGGATCTTGCGATGAAAATGTTATGGGCACCAGGATTGCAGGTGCCGCAGGCACGATCGGAACCAAAAGCCAACACCAGGTACCCGTCACTCAGTGTGACAATCTGCGGGTGGTACTCTTCAGAATCATCGCGCGAAATGGTCGAGCCGTCAGCAAGGCGCAGTGATGCCTTACCCTTAATCTTGCCGTCGAGTTCGCGGATAGTGGGCTTGCTGCAATGGGCCGCGAACAGGGCCACGATGCCGACGATAATAAAGGCGCGCATGGCGTAGGATAAAGGTCTGATGCCGAGCGTCAAACGTAAATTGTGGGGGTACTAAAATGGCTGTTCGACGCAGTACAGCTTGAAGGTATTATTGCACATCGAAGCTGTTGTATCCTGTAGCACTGCGCTGCCAGTTACGTTGGTTGCTCCGCGCTCGCCAACGTCCGAACCCATACTGCTCTGCCAGTCCTGGCAGTCGCTGCCCGTCGCCACCCAGCTGTTATTCATGCCTGTCCATGCGACCTCAGCGGAAGAGCTGAACGCGGCCGAGAGGGGAAATGTGAGTAGGCCGTTTGCGCCGGCAGTGCCGATGGCTGCACCTGATGCGGCCTGGGTGTAGCTCGCAGACGGCTGAAAGACCCAATCGGTCTGCCCATCACCGACGTTCGCGGTTATCGATGCAATGCGCTGGCTTCCGTCGACCAGCATCGCCTTATATGGCACATTGAGATCGGGAGCGCGACTGTCTTGAGAACAGTAGTAATCAGCTACATAAAGGCTGCCAAAACCACCATCGTACGCTGTCTGAGTAACGAATACCCTGTAGGGACCCGGGTTTGGTTCCGGGGCAAATCCAAAATTGAAGGTGAGTAACCAAAGCGAGGTGGCATCATGGCTGATCACAAAGTACATGTCCTGTTCGCCTGAAGTATCGGTCGCAGAAAAGACAATCGGGTTTGCCGCGCCCAAGTATGTTTGCATCTGGGCAACGCTGGTCAGATAAAGGCCGTTAGAAGCCAGGGCGGCATTGAACTCCGGGTGTTCGCCAAAGTCTGAGTCAAGCGTGCCTGTATACAACAGGCCACCGGAGGCGATAAAATAGGCATCACTGTACCCCGAGGCAAGAGAGCTTGCCGGTGATATAGAATCCGCGCCTGCCAGAAGGGGATTCGTCACGGGCGTACCCGAGTCTACTGTGCCAATTGCTGACTTATAGACATTGCTGCCTGAACGGGATATGATTTTTGCTTCCTTATAGCGCGCATCGAGTAGCATGTCACTACTGCGCGCAGAATTCGGCAATGGGTCAGGCGTGAAGGTTACGATACCGGTCGAAATATCAGCCGATGCAAAACTCAGGGCAGTAATTCCTGCAGGCCTGTTGACGAACAGGTTCAAATTACCTTCAATCCAGGTCGCGACGATTGCCGAGTCTGCAACAACATTCAGCGGCGCACCGCTGTGCTGCACAGCGACCGGAGCCGTAAAGGCCGGCAACTCGCCAAAACCAAAGTAGGGCTCAACTGACTCTGTCAGGTATATGTAATGATTGCCCGAAACATAACCCGCCACGGCGTTTGGACGGTTGGAAATAAATGCCAGTATGACAGTGTTGCTTGGGCTGCGGACCAATACAGGCGAATAATCGCTGTAGCCAGGAAGCGAGATCGTCGAACCGTCTTCAAGGCGCAGGCTGGTACGCGCTTTTGCCAGGTCTATGCGCTCAGTCGGACGCGACATACAATTGGCCAGCAGCGTCGCCAGCAGTAGGAGCATAAAGCCTGAGCGCATGCTCTCTGAAGAATAGACCTTTGATACGCCGTCAAACTCTCTGCTATTCAACTTGACCCCCTGATTTCTCACCCCCAACGCCCACCCATGACCCCGCTGCAGGCAATCATTCTCGGCATCATCGAAGGAGTTACGGAGTTTCTCCCGATCTCTTCTACCGGCCACATGATTCTCGCCGACCACCTGATGGTTGTTAAAGACCGGGAGTTTGTCAAGACCTTTGAAATCGCCATCCAGCTGGGCGCGATTGCCGCCGTATTCATGCTCTACATCCGCCGCTTCTTGCGCGAGATGCGTCTGTACTTTATTTTGGGGCTCGCGTTTCTACCTACCGGCATTGCAGGGCTGCTCGTTTACAAACACCTCAAAGCGCACCTCTTTAACCCGGTCTCGGTCTCGATTGCGCTCATCGCCGGGGGAGTTCTGCTTCTGTTTTTTGACCGCCTCGCGGAAAAACATGAGCACCAGCCTGAGGGACACGCCACCGAGATTAAGCCCAAAACCGCATTCGTCATCGGTCTCTTCCAGGCGATTTCGATGATACCCGGTGTCTCGCGCGCCGCGGCGACTATTGGCGGCGGTCTCGTGATGGGCCTCAACCGCGTGCGCGCCGTCGAGTTCTCGTTCTTGCTGGCAGTACCAACAATGGTGGCTGCTACCGGTTACGATCTGTATAAACAGCGTGAATCGCTGAATGCAACGCATATCGATTTGCTCGCGATCGGCGCCGTGGTCGCATTTGCTTTCGCGCTACTGGCAGTACGTTTCTTCGTGGGCTACATTTCAAAGCGGGGATTTTTCGTCTTCGGCGTCTACCGCATCATTGTCGGCGTGATTTTTCTCGCGGTGTTTTGGGGTAAGAGTTTCTGATAGCCTCTTTGCGCCGCTAAATTGCTGAATAAGTGGTTAAGGACAGGCAGCGACAGCGGGCCCGACTATATTGTTCAGCGAGCCGAAGCTTGATCGCGGTGCTGCAGCCGTGTAGATAACCCAGTCAGCAGGTTTGTTGCCATCACAATAAGCTGAAGTAGTCGTATTGTAAAAGCGCTGAAATGAAGCTGAGGCGGTCGTTATTCCGGTACTCAGATTATCAGAGTCTGAGGCAGCGTTGTTTTCAATGGTCGCATTAGACTGGGTACTGCAACTCGCCAGGTTCGTCCAATCTGTGCCGTTAAAGATGGCGCACATATCGGTTTTAGCGCCTGCACTCAGAGTAGTACCATCAACATTCGAATACGCGAATGCATCCTGTAAGGCAGTTCCGGCAGAATTGGTCAGGCTCACAACTGCATCGGTGCCGGTAAGGCCCGCAGTTGCCGAATACCAATCCCATGATGTGTCGTAATTCCGGGTATGGGTTGCGATGGGAAATTCATTCGTCGCAGTGGTTTCGTTTCCGGCACTCGCTGGATTGCAGGTTGCCCCGTTATTGAGGTGAACGATGATGATATCACCAGCGGCGACTTCAAACGACGAAAAGGTGACGATGGCAGTATCCGTAAGCTCACCCCCATTCAGGAGCTTTATGCCATTCATATTTCCCGCTGCCGTAACGGTTAATTCAACCAAATCACAGCTGGATGTCACATTGGCGTTGAGCTCCGTTATCAACACACTTGCGCTGGAAACAAACCCCGTCACGTTCGCCGTGTTCGGCGAAAGCGTCGCGCTGTTACCACTCGCGGTAACGTTGCTGATGGTGAGAGTATAGCTGGCCCCCGGCGTCTGGGCACTTGTGGTGAGAGTCACCACATTGCCAGCGAGAGTAGCTGCTGAGACGGTAAGCCCTCCCGTGAACGTGTAGTTCGCCGTATTTTCTGCACCGGCAGCTCCAGTGCCCGCCGTGGGTAACAGGTTATACTGTACGGTGATGCTCGTCGATGAGACTACATTGACCGTCTGCGGGTAGAATGAGTTTGCCTGTCCCGGAGTCGCAATGGTTCTTGTGTTGAAACCCGCCGCCACGTTCGTGCCGACGACGCCCGAGTTCAGCCAGCTCGCCGCCAGTGTGCCGTCGGTCGCTGTCGGCCGGCGCTCCATCGAACGGCGAATCTGGTTACCCGTGTCATTGAGCCCCGCGTGCGGAGCGCCGCCGTTGTTAGCGGTATCGACCAGCGTGTTACGACTGGTTCGCAACTCAACTTGCAGCGTCGTCGAAGAGAGGCCAAGAGTAGAGCTTTTGTAGTAATTCGCTGTAGTGAAGGCATTGAGATTATTGCGCGCGATCACATAATAGCCGTTAGCGGGTATTGTCTGGCCCGGCGGCAGGGTGACGGCATTGATGCCTGTGCCATTAACCTGCCAGAAGCTGATATTGATCGCCGAGGCTGTCTTGTTCCACAGTTCGATGAATTCGTCGTCGGTCTGCGTTGTGCCGGCATTGTCATAGCTCCCCATCCACATCAATTCGTTGACTACAACATCGCCCACGGCCGGGTCGGCAGGTATGGTCGAATTCACCTGCCCGGGTGTCGCGAGCGTGCGGCTGCTGTAACCCGCGGCGATACCAGACCCTGCGGTGAAAGCGCTTTGCCAACTCGCCGCCAGTGTGCCATCGGTGCCTGTCGTCGTGCGCTCCATTGAGCGGCGGTAAAGGTTGGTCGCGTCATTGACCCCGGCAAGGGGAGCTCCCCCGTTGTTAGCCGTATCAATCAGCGTGTTCAGGCTTGTGCGCAGTTCCAGCTGAAAGCCGCCGTTCGTGATGCTCATGGCAGTTGTGGTCGAATAGTTTGCAGAGCTTACGGCTAAACTCGTGTTGCGTGCGATGACATAGTATCCATTGGCGGCAATCGTCTGCCCGGTGGGGATTGTGATCGTGCTGATGCCAGTGCCCGAAATGGTCCAGTTACTGATATCGATGCTGCTCGCCGTGTTGTTATATAGCTCGATGAATTCATCGTCAGTCTGGCCCGTGCCGCCATTATCATAACTACCCATCCAGAGAATCTCGTTGATGACAACATTGCCGGCAGCAGCGGTCTCGGTAAAGGTACCGCTCGCCCCGGGGCTTGCGAACGTGTTGCTGCGGAAGTTGGAAGCAACCAGGGTATTCAGGCCAAAGGTGTAGCCATTGTTGCGCCAGTTTGTATTGGCCGTGCCGGAAGCTGAAGGGTTAACGCGCTCCATGCTCTTGCGGATGAAATTGGGACTACCATCATTGACACCCCGGTTCCAGCCGGCGGTATCAAAACCGTTGGTGTTGTTGCCGATGGTATCGATCACATCGCCGAAATTGGCAATGCCATAGACAGTCGCGGCGGTCTTGCCGTTGCCCAACCTGCATTCGCGGGATGAGTTGGTGATACCAACCTTGCTGTCGAAATGGTTGGCGCTGCTGGCAAATGCGCCGGTGTTCTTAGAGGCCACTACAAAGTAACCTCCGGGCGCGATCAACGCCCCTGGCGGTAAGGTGATAGCGGAATTGTTGTTGGTGCCATCGGTGGTGCAGGCAAACTGCCAGCCGCTGATGTTGATCGCGCTGGCCGTGTTATTGTAGAGCTCGATGAACTCGTCGGCACCATCGCCGGTCTGCGTATTGCTGTAACTGCCCATCCAGATAATTTCGCTGATGACGACCTGCCCTGCCGCTGCCGTGTCGCCGCTGTTGCTGACCGGCACCGCCACACCGCCAATACGATCGAGATACGCGGCGACCAGCTGCGCCACGCGCGGGCCACGCAATTCAAGCAGAACACTGTCGTCTGAAGAATTGCCCTGCGAGCGCAGCGCACCCGTATAGATGTAAGTTCTTGCCGACGACAGGTTTCGGTCGACAACAAAGATGTTAGCTCCCACACGCACATTGCTGTTCACGTACTGCGAAGGGTTTGTCAGTGTGTAAGCCTTCGAAGCCGAGTCGAAGAGCGCCTGGCTTGAGAAGTATTTGCGAATCGTCACGCCTTTCGCTGTTTCAAGCGCTTTGAGCACTGTAGGCACATCGAGGTACGATTTGGTGGAGCTCGTGTTCGTCGCCTGAAAGGCCGTAGAATAAAAATCCACCGTGCGCGTCGCTTCTGAAAGTTCTGTACCCAGAACATCCATGGGTGATTCCTGCGGGCCCCAGTAAGCAGCAATCACCTGGTCGAGTGCCGCAAATTTCGTGGTATAGTCAGTCTTGGCTTTACCTCCGCCAAAAAGCAGCTGTGAGAACATACTCGACTCGCGTAAGAAATCGCGTGCGAGACCGAACTGCGGGCTGCCGACCTTGATCGCGATGTTGGGTGTGCGCCTCATCTGCGTGTCATCGGGGGGCGCAGTCGAGATCCAGGCATAACGCTCGTCGGCGAGGCAGTAGTTATGGCGCATGACCCCGGTTCCGTTGTTGCCGTACAGTAACTGCCCCTGCGTCGTTTCGCCGGGAGTAGCCACAACCACAAAGGCACCACTCGCCTGTAGAGCCAAAGAACCGGTATCGCTGTCGCGCACGTCGGCATCAAAGGCAACCTTCACCTGCACACCCGCGCGCGAACGCGCAATGATCGCTGAACTGACGTCAGACATGGTGAGCGCCGAGAAAGCACAGTGCAGCGTGGCCTTTGAGCCGTTAATCACCTCGAGCAGTGCAGCCTTCATGCCACCGTCTTCCTGAGCGGCAAAATCCGTAGTATAGAGATTAAAACCTTCGATGGAGCTTTCGGGTGGGGCAAATGGATTGCCACGGCAGGCAAGTGACAGGCCGAGCAGTGCGAGAAATGTCCAGTGGCGCCAGCGGGCCATGGCCCAGCCGACCTCAAGCTGTCAAAGGAGCAAGTCCTTTATGAAGAGAGATTTTTCCTGCGGCAGGCGAACCCTTCAGAGCCTGCGAAAATTTTCCTACCGGGACAATGAGACATAATGCCTCCGGTCAGTAACATGACCGGAGCAGAATCAACCCGCGGAAAAGGCCATCATGTAGAACATCTGCCCGAGACCAACGAGAGCTCCCAGAACAGCGCCCATCACAATGAGAATCCATTCGTCTTCCTGGAAGGCAGAACGCAGCAGCGATTCAAAATCAGGCCCCGGCAGGTCTTTCATGCGGCCGTAGATGGTGGCCTTCACGTTCATCGAACGGTTGATGAGCTTCTCCATCGTTTCGGAGGCCTGCGACAGGCGCGACGCAAGCTCGGCGGCAACCTGTTTGCGGCTTTCGTCACTCGCCTTTTCGAAGGCATCGACCGCAGACGAATTTGCCCCGTCAGCGCGCAGCTCCTGCACGATGTCTTCGTTCATAGTTTCGACAACGGTGCGGCTGATGCGGCGGTAGAGAACCTCGTCGAGAATATTTTTCCCGTTCAGAACGTGGTCGGCGAACATCGATGAAAATTTGTCCGAGACTTCCTGCTGCCGGCGATGGAACAGGCCCTGGTACTTGAAGAACAAGTAACGCTTCTCAACCATCGGCCTGAAGATCATGATAAGGGCGAGCCAGTTAGTCACATAGCCAACGATGATACCCTGTACAGGCAGTGTCCATGCACCGGGATATAGGTACCAGATAAGCATCTGTGCAAGTCCAAACAGGCTACCGAAATACCAGCCAGAAGCACCGATGAATTTGAACTCTTTGTGCCCGATTTCCTGGAACAGGTCGACCAGCAAGTGTGTGCGGTCACCCGTCAGGTTGCGCAACACCATGTTCTTGAAGCTAAAGACCTTGCTGACATCTTCTTTCAGGTGGCCGGTGATCTCTACCAGGCGTTGCTCTGATTCGGCGATTGCCTTGGAGACAATTTTGTTCTCGTTCGCAGCGACTTTACTCTTAAGCTCCGCCGGAACAGCTTCAAGCACCTTGTGCATCATGCCCGGTATATGTTCGCGGAGTATCGGCTTATACGATTCGGCCAGCTTGTCGGCGGGAATTTTCTCGAAAAAATCTTCAACTTTGATGAGTTTTTCGCTGAGGATGTTCACGACTTTGAGCGCGAGGCCAGTCGCCTTGCGGGGGACGATACCCTGCCAGCCGAGGTACGGAGGCATGATACCGATAAAGTTAAGCGGGTAAAACATCATCTTGAGCGCCACGACGTTCGTGAGCCAGCCGATAAAGCCGTACGTTACCGGCATAAAGAGGATACCGATCAGCTCGGCATTCTTGCTCAACCATTCCATGGTTAAGAGTGCAAAGTGGCGACAGAGCGAAAAGTGAATCTTTGTTCACAAAGATTCACCGAGGGTAGTGAGAAAAAATCGCAGTTTGCTGGTATTTAATATTTAGAATGCAGAATATTTCCTCCACAGGCTGCTACCGTACATCAGTGGCATTACGGCCTGAATCGTACCGTCGTATGCGCGCAGCCCTTAAGATCCTGAGGCGCAATGGGGTCAGATGGTCAGAAGCACAGCTACTGAGCCGATTGGGCAGAACATACCTGGTTAGATGGAAAGGATCTGGTTTGAAGGCGGCATCAACCCGGCGCTGCGGGGCCAGGTTATCGAGGCAACGGAGTCGACGACCTTGGTATGTGGAGGAAGTTCTCTACGCCCTCTTATGGCAGAGAAGCGTACATTCGGGTCAGTCTGTGTCCAGAATGGTTGATTTTTCGATACGTGTTTATCTGCCGCGTATTCTTGAGGAGTTGCTGGCCAACCCCGTGCGCAATTGCACCCGCAGCGAGCGGAACTCGCGCTATTGGTCCCAGCGTCAGGCCGAGCGAAAACCTGTCCACCGTTTCAGGTTGATTACTTATTCATGCAAGACTGAGAAGAATCACCTAGGTGAGCTGGAATACAGGCAGACAGCTAAATTTCTGACACCAGAGACAAGTTTCACCCCACTTGCCCGACCTTTTCAACCTACTTCATAGCCTGAAACCTGTGTCACACGGATAACACCGGGGCTGAAAAAACCAATCTACTCTTCAATAATGGGGACAATTTCTGGCGCAGGTGGTGTTGCGCCGAACGAAACGTTCAAACTATTGCGCACGGGTTCGCTTTTCTGCAGAACCTTACCGGATTTGTCCGCTTGCTGCGCACGAATTTCCCAGACAACCTCTCCTTCTTTGAATTTACGCATATCACTCACAACGACTGTCGGCTTATTCGTCACCAAAGTTTGCACAGGCACAAGCTCACCTCTGCGCTTCTGCAAGAGGCGAACTTCATATGAGTTGGCTCCCACCACTGCCTGCCAGCGCAACTGTAACCCGGCCGTGCGGGTCACGTCAACCCTGGAATCATCCTTCGGAAAAACTTCGGCGACCGGTGGCAGGCGGTCTTCAACGTGCAGCCGTACTGTTTTTGTTTCGGCTCGCGGAATTCCATTCTCGAGAGCGAGAACTTTAAGATAATAACTCCCCCGCTTGAGACCGGTAAAACGAAAATTGTCCTGGTGGACATTGAGCTTGCGTAGTACGCGTTTCAGATCGCTGTCTTCAGCCAGTATCAACTGGTACAAATTCACTTCATCGCTCGCCTTCCAGCTAACGGCTACCGATGCGCCTTCACTGCCTGCCGGTATCCAGATCACCGAGCCATCGCCAGGTGACTGCAGCTGGACGGTCATACGTTCACGCACGGTAAAAGGCTGGCTCACCTTCTCCGATTCGCGAGCGATACGCAGAGCGTAATTACCTCCTTTTAGGTCTGGTGGGAGCTTAATCGAACCTCCGGCTGTATTGCCACTGGCAACCGGCGCTCCACCGGTGCGAGGTACAATTTCATATTGATAACTGCCAGAACCATCGTAGTTAATGAAAGCCTTGCCTGCTTCGAGCTGCGCCACAGGAAATACCGGTTCAGCGACAGAGATCAGTGACAGCGTTTGGGCTTGGGGAGATTTAGACATGACAAAGCTGCCCGAAGAACCTGGTAACTGTGATTCTATACGACCAGCATCTTCAGCAGCTGTCAGCCGATAGTACCAGCGACCAGGACCGGGTAATACAACAGCCGCAACCGACTGGCTCACGACCTGATCGAACACAGCATTTTCCAGCCGCGCGTTAGCCGCAATCTCGAGACGGGTTTTTGTTACGCCGCGCGGGGTTTTGAACTCAAAGCGCAACTCTGGTTTGTCGCTGTACTTCACATCGCCATCGGGACGATACACCTGGTAAGAACCTGCGTTCAGAATACGAAAATGCCTGACTGCCGAAATCGCATTGCCGGCACCGCGGCAACGCGTGTACCAGTCGCCGGCAGGTAATTGCGTCGTGGCTTTGCCCGCTGCGAGCTTCACCGTGCGCGCAGACTGCATGTCGCTCCGTTTCGAAAACTCTGCGCTTTCTGCATCACCTGAACAACTCACCGAAACGCGCCCATTACTACCGGCCGCCAGGATAATTGCGTCTTCAACGAGGCCCGTAAGTTTGAGTGTGACTCGCGATTTCTGTCCAGCAGCGAGAACCTCGTCTTTTGCGACGGTCTGTGCAGAACCCTCTTTGTTGACTACCGCAACCTGGCCTGAACTCACCTCGACAGCTGTCTGTTCACCGCTCGTACGAATACTCGCCGATGCTTCGTTCATGCTGATGGCCTGACCATCGGTCGTGGTGACCGTAGTGCGCGAACCTTCTGCGCCTGTAGCCTTAATGCCGCCGCCTGCAAGCTTCAGCTTAAGCCCCTCACCTTCGAGATCGAGCTCGATAAGGGTATTGGCCTCGAGCCTCAGCTTCAGGCCTGAGTTGAGTACCAGCTCGGCATCAGAATAATTCCCCGTCATGACCGCATCGTGTGAATAAAGCGGTGAGCCGTTATCAACGTCTTCCCAGACCATGCGGTCAGAGAACTTGCGCATGGCAACTTCGCGCTTGTAATAGACCTTGCCGATAACATCGCCGCTGCCCGCACCACGCGTGCGGCTATGCAGGTAGAGTGCGCCCGAAAGCAGGGCGATACCTGCAGCCATAGCCGCCGTGAAAGCCGCGTCAGCCTTCGAGAATTTCATATTTCACTTCTTCATCGTCACCCGACTTTGTGGGCTTGCCCTTCATGTCGATACCGAGCAGCTTGCGCAGTTCTTTCAGATTTTTCGGCCCCGTTTTGTCGGATTTTTTGCGGATAACAGCATAGATTTGCTGCGGCTGGGATTTTCCTTTAACCTTGATCTTTTGCATCGGCTCGCAGTCAAACTCGCCTTTCACGATATTGTAGGTGTCCTGTGAGATGAGAATATCCGTGCCGAATGGTTTATTCAGCGATTCGACGCGCGATGCAAGGTTCACCGCGTCGCCGATGACGGTATAGTCGAGACGATCTTCAGAGCCAATCTGGCCAGCAAGCACAGCCCCCGTGTTGAGGCCACAACCAATTTTGATCAGGGGTTTTTTCGCCGAGCCGCGCCCTTTGTTGAACTCGAGCAGTGCGTTGCGCATCTCAATGGTGGCATTAACTGCATTGAGCGCGTCATTGCCCTTTGATTCGGGAACTCCCCACACGGCCATAATGGCGTCGCCGATGAACTTATCGACAATACCCTGGTGCTGGCCAATGATGCGCACCATAATGGTCATGTAGTCGTTAAGAAACTCAACCACTTCTTCTGGTTCAAGCTTTTCAGAGATCGCCGTGAATGAACGAATGTCGGAGAAAAATATCGTCGCTGTTTTGCGCTCTCCGCCGAGCTTAATCTCACCCTTCATGGCCTTTTCAGCGATTTCAGGATTCACAAATTTCCCCAGCGCCCCCTTGAGTTTTTCGCGCTCTTCGAGACCGACAGCCATGTCGTTGAAGGCCTGCGTCAGAGCACCAACCTCATCGCCTGTACGAGGGGTCAGTCTCAGGTGGTAGTCCCCACTCTTGATCTTGTCTGCAGCAATCTTGAGTTCGCGAATGGGTTCAGAAATCGTTTTGGCAAAAAAATACACCAGGAGCAGTGCAGAAAGAATGATTATACCCGCAATCAGGGCCGAGGTGATGCGCAACCGGTTCACCGATTCGAGGGCGCGGTCTTTCTCCATTTCAACGACCACTGCCGTGGTGCCGATATCCAATTTGGAGAATGCCCCGAAGTAATCATGCTTCGTGGCATTGTTGCGGTAAATACTGAAACCAGTCCGCGTTTCCTGTCCCTGCAAAAACTCCACGGCCGGATGGTCTTTGAAGTTGCGGGCTGCGAGGGTTTCTTTCTTATCGCTGTGCACAACAAGGGCCCGGTCGCTGTCGACGAAAAATGACGTATACGCGCGTGAAGTAAAGGCAGAATCAAGGACCTCTGTCGAAAGGTACGCGGTGATGACACGCTGTGCCACCTCACCCTCAATCACGGGGAACGCAATAAACCACACCGGTTTGCCAAATGACTGGGTTCGGGTCAGCAGAAGAGTCTGCCCCCTGAAAACAGCTTTCAGTCTTTCTGCCAAACGTTCTTCGTCGCGCGCAAAAGCGCCGGGGGCAATTTCTACCTTCTGCTGTTCTGCTACGATATCGCGGGAATATCCACGCCGAATTTCACCTGCATCAAAAAGATAGCGGCTCACACGCAGCACACCGGAACCCGCCGAGAGATTTGCCCTGTCTGTCACGGCGGCAGCCGGCTTGCGACGCGCGCCTTTTTTACTTTTAGCGGTGGCGCCTGAAAAACCGGCAAACCGATCAAAGACCTGCAGCCCCTCGACCCTGGCGCTGATTTCGGTCCTGAGCTTTTCAGCGATCAGTTTTGCGGTATCATTAGTCTGCAGCTTGATCAGGTCAGTCTTGTCCTGTGTAAAATTGCGGATAGAAATTACGGAAAGCACAACAAGACTGACGATGATCAACCCCGAGGTGATCACCATCAGTTTGTAGCGGAGCGGCAGGTTTTTGAGCGGCATGCAGAAGAAAGAAATAGCTCTACATCGCCTTACTGCGCGCTTTCAGGTAATTGATGAAATCATGCACCAGGTTTGCCATGCGCGCCAGTACGAGACTCGAGAGAATGTAATGGATGAGCTCTGGTATCGCAATCTTTGTACCATAAAGGAAGCGCAGCTGGTCAATCTTGGCGCAGACACCAAAAGCAGTAATGAGGACGAGTGCGTTTTTTACCGAACGCAGCATCGTCGTGTTGAGTAGGTCATCGATGATCCGCACGGAGAAAATCGCAGAAACTGCAAGCTCAATAAAGATACCGATGACCATGAACAGCATCAGGTTATCCCACAGTTGCGAAATGGGTATTGGCATGCAGCAGGCTTTCTGTCGAGCCATGCAACGGAAAGTAAAAAAGACAATGGCGCGTTACGGATGCCAAACATGGTTTACGAATCAACACTTGTATCCGTTTCAGATATAGCGGCATGTTGTTCTATAGGTTTCGCTGGCGCATTCTGGCGTTGGCCGTGCTGATACTTGCGACCAGCAACTTTCTCAGGTCCTCGGTCGCCGAGCATGGGCCCTATCTGGTCTTGGCCCGTGAGCTGATTTCGGCGTTCTCGCCAGCCTTGGCGGGGTATGTGGCTGCGCTTGTCTTGCGTGGCCGGCTTTCGTTACCTATGAACTCGCTGATTATTTTTGTCTCAGCAATTTCTGGTTTCATGGTCGGCAAGCTCTTACTCGACATGGCAAGTCCCTTCGAGTCGGTGCTTACAGCACAGCGGCTGCCGGGCGAACTTATTCGGATGGCACTGCTCGCTGCTCCACTCTCTCTGATGGCAGCAATAAAACGAGCAGAAACACCTGAATCTTTACGTCTGCGCGGCATTGGCGGCGAATTGGTGCTGGAAGCCTCTGACATTGTCTTTGCCGAACAGCGAAACCGCAAGACGTTTATCACCTGCCGCACCAATGATGTGCAGGTTTCTCTGAACCTGCGTGACCTCGAAAAACGGCTGCGACCTTTTGGCATCGTACGTATACACAAGCGATACCTGGTGAATCCGGCGTACGTGCGCAGCATTCAACCCCAGGGAAGCGGCAGGTACCTGGTTCGCCTGGCCGATGAAGAAGACACCGTGCTAGTTGCTGGCCGGGCCTATGCGCGGAAGTTTCGCGAACAAGTCAAACAGAAATAAACAGTGCCGTTGCTGCATTTTTTAGTGCCGGTAAAGCAGCGCCTGTTGACACGCGTCGGTTTGCAGGTTATCATTTGCAAATGGTCAAGTATAAGTTGCTCGCAGCAATCCTTCTCGCGCTCACTTGTTTGCTGCCAGGAGGTGCACAAAAGCCAGATCTGGCAAAGCCGACTATAACCGTTGCGATACTGACGGCAGACAAACACGGAGAAAGCCGAGAAATCGGGGCGTTCGCGGCTCGGTTCGCCAGCGAGGTTTCGCGGGCGCGCGGATACCAGTTGGTCGAAAGAGAAAAGCTGTCACTGGTACTTTCAGAGACTGAGCTGCAGCAGTTGGGTGTCACCCGACCGCAACCGCGAACTGAAGGTTTCGTGACAGCCCAGCAATTGGTTATCCTTTCGCTCGCCGAAGTCGCAGGACAGCGGCAACTGGCAGCGCGGCGCGTTGAGGGAAAGACTGGTCTGGTACTGCGACAGAGTGAGGTTACCGCTCCAGATTTGCGACAACTCTACGGCTCGTTGACCCAGCTTGCGCGTCAGGTCCTTGGCGAGCCTTCTTCGTTGGCCGGCGAAACCCTGGCATTCGATGATAGCTCCATCCCTTTGCAGTTTTCAATCTGGCCACCTGTGGCACTTTTCACGCCGCACACGACGGTGACCGGCATCGCGCTGAGCGTGCTGCACAGCGCGCAAAGTGAGGTGCTCGGTATCCACGCTGGCTTTTCGAATGGCAACCAGGCACTACACGGCATCGAGGCCGGACTCATCAACAGGTCGCAGAATGCGACGGGCATTCAGGCAGGCCTCGTCAACACCGGTGAAATCTCTGTCACGGGTATTCAGGCGGGGCTTTACAACGATGCGACCGAGCTGCGCGGATTTCAATTTGGGCTGATCAACCGTAACCGCAACGGATTGTTTCCGATCTTGCCATTCGTGAATTTCGGTCTGGCTCCCCGAGGCGCCGACTAACCGTCAGTATGATCATCAAGGAGGAAAAATGCAAACGTTGCTAACCATTTTAAGGACTATGGGCTACCTGCTGACCTTGTTTCCATCGCTGTATTGGCAGTGCTGGGGGTCGTGCTGTTACTGGTCGCCTTTGAGTTCACCAGGCAGGAGAAGTAGAACCTAGCAATAAGTTATGAAACAGACTGCTCATTTGTTGCCTCAAGTCATCTTTTGGATAATCAGCTGTTGCGCCTGCAGCAACTACGGCCTGCGCGAACAGCTTGAGAATCCCGGGGCAGGCGCCACTCTTTCCGCGCTTACGATATTCGTCACAGCTTCGACGCATGCAGCAAATCTCAACGTAGCGGGTCCGGATAACATTTGCCGGCAAGATTTGGCAAACCCGAAAGGTTTGGGCAATGGAGTTTGGAGGGCGCTTTTGGGTTATAACACTCGCCGCGCTTGTAGCACTGTCAACTGCGGTGGAGGTGCGGTGGAGAATCTGAACTGGGCGTTGCGACCAAAGCAAAACTATGCAAGGCCTGACGGCGCATACATAGGCCGCACAGATGACTCTTCCCTCTTTGTTCTGCCCCTTGCGAAGAGCTTTTCAGCCGTGCCTGGCCTCAAGGCCTGGTCTGGTTTGGACACAAACTGGTTGAACTCGCTCGTTTGCTCGGACTGGATAACCACAAGTGGCGCAACCAGCGGAATGCGAGCTGCAGCCGATGCAGTCACGATCGCGGCCATTTCTGAAGCAGCCGAAATATGTTCATCAAGTCTCGCACTTATCTGCGTTGAGCAACCTTAATTTAGCAACCTGAAGAGACGCTTTGCGAGCCTGCTTGCAGCGGCCGCTCAACGCCGCGCTATGGTCTAATGGGCGCGATATGAGTTTGCCGAAGATTTCCCTATTGTCCGGCCGCGACAAGCCCGTCCGCTTCGGTCACCCGTGGGTTTTCTCGGGGGCGATACAGCCTGCAACGCTCGGCGCCGGGCTGGTAACCGTACTCGCGCACAACAACGAAGTACTCGGTACAGCTTTCTATAACCCAGGTTGTCGCCTTGCGCTGCGCATGCTCTGCAGGGCAGGAGCTCCCCCTTTCACGGTTAGCGAAATTGAATGCCGCCTGCATTCAGCAATCGAACGGCGCAACCACCTGCTACACCATGGCACCAACTCAGTACGGCTCGTATTTGCCGAAAGCGACTTTTTGCCCGGGCTTATTGTCGATCGCTTTGGTGATTGCCTCTCAGTACAATTCAACAGCGCATTCGCAGAACACTTTCGGGCAGAAATTGTCGCCGCACTGGGTGTATTGCTAAACCCACATTTTCTCGTCGATACATCTGATAACCAGGCACGCAACCGCGAAAACCTGCCACCGGTTGCAGCCGCTGCCGGCCCCGCTATGGAAATCCGCAGCCGCGGCGTGCGTTACCGGGTTGCACCGGGCAGCGGGCAGAAAACAGGGTTCTACCTCGACCAGGCGACAAACCGCGAAATCGTCGCCGCGCACGCACGCGGTCGGCGCGTACTCGATGCCTTCTGCTACAGCGGTGGATTTGGCATTTCCTGCCTCAAAGCCGGTGCGCACGAGGTGACTGCGATCGACAGTTCTGCTGATGCACTGCAGCTGCTAATGCAGAATCAGGAACTTAACCGCGAGAACCTGCCCGCCAATGCGACGATCAAGACGATTCAAGCCGATGTGTTTGAAGAACTGCGCCGGTTAAAAGCTGCTGGCGAGAAATTTGATCTCATTATTCTTGACCCGCCCAAGCTGGCCCCCTCGCGCAGCAAAACCGATGCAGCAGAGAAGGCTTATAAAGACCTCAACCTGCAGGGTTTACGCCTTGCAGCCCCGGGCGCCCTGTTCGCGACGTTTTCTTGCTCAGGTGCGATGACTTTTGAAAAGCTGCGCCAGGTGCTGCACTATGCCGCGCACGACGCAGGCAAAGCAGTGCAGATTCTGCAGGCGCTGCAGCAGGGCGAAGACCACCCGGTAATGCTCGCATTCCCCGAGAGCGAATACCTGCGCGGCTACTTGTGCAGGGTTTTCTAGAGGCAGCTATACTGCAGCGGAACAAGAAGTCCGGGTTGTCTGGTAGCGACTACAAGTGCCGCTGCAGAAACTCCAGCTGCTCTTTGACTACAGTATCAAAGAGTGGTGGCAGGTAGACGTCAAAGTGGTCGGCCTCGTACCGGGTGAGAGTTGCGAGCGGGGCCTTTTTGGCAGCCCGCTCTGCCGGCTCGACGGGTGTCGTCTGGTCGCGCGTCGCAATCTGAACTAACCACGGCATGATCAATTGCTCAGCCTTGCGCTCGGGTGAATACAGTGGCAGGTTCAAGAAGATACGAGCAGCGACCCGGTTATCGAACGAAAAACCTTCGGGCACCATGCGCGGCCAGATGGTGGCGACATTCTCGGAGCTCATGGCGGCGAGTTCGCCGGGTGCGCCGGCGATTTTGACGTAGTGCGGTTCAAGCCCGATGAGGCCGCTTGCTGCGTCGCGCGCGGCTTCCATCGCGAGGCGGGCGGCCTGTGTGCCCCCTGCTGCTGACGCAGAGGCAAAACCATCGAGGTGCGGCACCTGAGAAATGACGCACCGTATCTGTGGGTCCTGCGCAGCGATTTCGACCACGTGGCCACCGGCAAAAGACGTACCCCAAAGGGCAATGCGGCCAGCATCGATGGAGCTGTAGTGCCGCACAAAGCTAATTGCCGAGCGCCAATCTTCAAGCTGCTGGCTGATATCGATCAGCTGGCGGGGTTCGCCGTCACTTTGGCCAAAATGCCGGTAGTCGAAGACGAGCACGGCAAAACCCGCCGCGGCAAATTTCTCGGCGTACGCATCGAGGCGCAGTTCCTTGACGGCACCAAAGCCATGTGCCATGACAACCGCGGCAAAACGGGCACCTTTCTTTTCAGGTAGGTACAGCCAGCCGCGGCAGAGTTGGTTTTTTTCGCCCGAGGCGAACGAGATATCGAGACGAGACATAATCCTGACACGTTGTTAAAATCAACGTGTCAGGTAAATATTATCTCTCCGCCCTGCGCTTTTTCGTAGAACTCACCGACGGTGATAATGTCATCGACCGGTGAGACAAAGTCGGCCTTGGTCATGCCGAACATGTCGACCGTGGCCTTGCAGGCGTACATGCCGCAGCCCGAATCGTGGATCAGCTGCAAGAATTCACCCACGGGTGGAATATCGAGCGATTCAATCGACTTCTTCATGCGCCAGGTCACCATCGCCGACATGCCGGGAATTCCGCCGAGCCAGGTGGGTATGTGCAGGCCGGGATTGCCCACCGTTGCTACCTTAATACGGTGTTGCTTCTTTTTGTGGATCGCATCAAGGCCAAAGAAAGTAAAGAAGAGATTAGCTTCGATACCTTCCATGCGCGCGCCGTTGGCCATGATCAATCCGGGATAGATGCCCTCGAGCGATCCTTTTGAAATGATGATTGAGACTTTCTTGATGGTATTTTCCATTTGCTTCTCCTTTCAGTGCATTGCGCGATCAGATGCAACCGCGCGGTTTTGGAATGCCGGCCACGTAGGCGGCAAGCTTCGCCGGGCCCTTGGGAAAGAGCTGGTACAGTTCTTTGGTCGTGACGCCCGAGTCTTTGCCCAGCGTGCGTATCGACGGAGAGTCCCCGTTCTTGAGGAAACGCTCGCGCATGAACTTGACCACCTTCCAGTGACCTTCTGTCATTTCGCTGATGCCGACATCTGCCGCGAGGGCTTTCGCCAGCTCTTCGCTCCAGTCGGCTGTGTTCTTGAGGTAACCCTGTTCGTCTACCTCGACGGTTTTTCCACCCAGTGTTTTAGTTGCCATGATCCTCCCTCGCTGCGCTCGGGAGGTCATGGCGCAAACCGGTGCTGCGGCTTTGCCGCAGCCCCGGTTTACGCCCACCTCCACGGGGGCGCTGCATCCCCTTAACTTGGTCTATATTTTCCTTTCATGGTAAAATGGCGGCCAATCGGCAGCCAGCGCGCCGGCAGCAGAATGTACCAGTAAATGAACCTGAAGGCCAGCTTGCCCCAGTGGTTCATGCGCGTCTCTTTCAGCAGCTTCAGTGGTCCAATACCCGCATACGGAAACTTACCAGGCAGCGGCTCGGTGTCGTAGCTGAAATCGATCAGCGTCGCCTTGCCGTGGCCGGTCTCAATAAAGCAGTTTGCATGGCCGTCAAAGTCGGCCTGAAGGGCTTCTTTCCTGATATAACGGAGAATATTATCGGAAAGCGATTCTGATTCGAAATGTGCGACTGCCCCTGCCTTCGAGGTCGGCACGTTCGCCGCATCACCGAGGGCGAAAATTTCGGGGTACTTTTCGCTTTGCAGGGTTCCCTTGTGAACGCGCACGAAGCCCAGATCGTCGGCAATCTCAGTACCCTTCAAAAAATCAGCCCCACTGTGCAGCGGTACCGTGACGAGCAGATCGAAACCGACCGTGCGTTCATCCCAGGAGACGAGCTGGTTACCCTCAACGCGGCCAGTGTTAAATTCGGCAACGAGTTCAATACCCTTCTGTGCGAGAAAGTCGCCGAAGACTTTGGCGGCGACCGGTTTGGTGAACGCTGCGTCGAGGGGTGTCACGTACGAAATCCGCACTTTGTCGCGAATGCCACGCTTCTTGAAGTAGGCGTCAGCGAGAAAGGCGAACTCAAGCGGCGCCACGGGACACTTTATCGGCATATCGACGATGTTGATCACCAGGTGGCCACCGGTAAATTTTTTGAGCGCTTCGGCTAGCCGGCGCGATCCTTCGAGCGTATAAAAATCAAAACGGTTGGTGTACCAGCCTTCGCCAGTTAACCCCTCGGTCTCTTCGGGCGCGGTTTTTGTACCTGTCGCGATAACAAGAATGTCATAATTAATCACAGAACCGTCACCGAGGGTAACGGCGCGCGCAGCTGCATCGAGCGACTGCACCGGCTGCTGGACAAGGTTTACGCTGCGATGAAAAAAATTGCGGTTGGGGCGGAGTATCTTCTTTTCTGTTGTCTGGCCGAAAGGCAAAAACAGCAGCCCCGGTTGATAGAGATGCTGCGCAGCAGGATCAATCACCGTGAGGGAGAGTTCTCCCTTTTTTGCCTGCTTGCGCAGTCGGTTGGCCATGATACTGCCGCCAGTGCCCGCGCCGAGAATGACAACCTTGTGCATAGGGCATCACACGAACCCGGGCAGGTATGGCAATCAAAAACGACTGAATTGTCCATAATTAACTGGCCTCATCCCCCCGACCCCCTTCTCCACAACGTGGAGAAGGGGGAGCAAGATAGGTTTGCTTCGGAACGGCAAAATACTCTTTCACCCCCTCTCCATAATGGAGAGGGGGCCGGGGGGTGAGGCTAACAATCAACCTTGACGACGCATTGAGCAAACAGGTCGAGAATGCATGCTGCGGATTGGTTTGGTGCTTCTGCTGGGTGCAACGACCATAGCTGCCGAAATTCACCCGATGTACTACGCCGGTCAGCAGCAATCTGCCCCGGAATTTTTGGCCATCGCGGTAGAAGGCGTAGAACCCAAGACGCTCCCAAAAGAAGAATATGTTGCGACGCGTGTGCGCGCCAAAGTCGAACGTATATTTCGCAGCAAGTCGCGCATTAAGAAGGGAGCGACGGTCGAAATTCGCTACACCATCTTCCAGCCACGTGAAGGATTTACCGGCCCGCGGCCGATGCCCTACCTCAAATCAGGCGAACGCCATGTTTTCTACGGCCGCGTCATTGAAAGGAATAAAGAGGGAGTGTGGATTCTGGAACCTGTTGCTGGCGGGCGCAGTTTTGAAACAGTAACGAAAGAAGAAGCTAATCTTTAGGATCTGCCATATGCAAGCCGAGATAGAAAAATACAATAGCACACAATCTGCTGCAGAGCGAGCCATCTGCGATTTGCTGGCGAAGACGATTGATGCCGGGCTCAAAGGATCTGAAAACAAGATCTGGCACGGCCACCCCGTGTGGTTTCTCGAAGGCAACCCGATTGTCGGTTACAGCAAAATCAAAGCTGGCATACGCCTGATGTTCTGGAGCGGGGCAGATTTTGGCGAAGACAAACTGGTACCGGGCAGCGGAAAATTTAAAGACGCTTCTATACTCTATACCTCTGCCAGGGAAGTATCTGCAAAAGACCTGAAGCAGTGGCTCAAAAAATCCCGCGAAATACAATGGGACTACAAGAACATCGTCAAGCGTAAGGGTAAGCTGGTCAAACTGTCCCCCTCGACTGCAACAGCGAGAAAGCCGAGTAGCCCGGACGAGCGGATAGCCAACATGGTGTTTGCGACTGTCTACCCCCTCTACATGGCCAAAGTTGAGCGCAAGGGGCGCAGCAAGGCAGAACTCGATGCGGTCATTGCGTGGCTGACTGGTCTCAATGCCAAAAAGCTGCAAACGCTCCTCAGCCAAAAAGTGACATTCAGCATCCTGTTTAGCCAGGCAAAACTCCACGAAAATGCAAAGCTGATCAAAGGAACGATCTGCGGTGTCCGCGTCGAAGAGATCAAAAACCCGCTGACACAAAAAGTGCGCTACCTCGACAAGCTGGTCGACGAACTCGCGCAGGGTAAATCGCTCGAAAAAATTCTGCGCCAACAGTAAATGACCGAAACAGGTACTGATATACTCTTCGCAGCTGCGCTGCTGCGCCGCGGCGAGCTGGTCGCGATACCCACGGAGACGGTCTACGGTCTGGCATGCAATGCGCTCGATGCCGATGCTGTACTCAAGATTTATGCCACCAAAGGGCGCCCGCAGTTCAACCCGCTGATCGTACACCTGGCGAACAAAGAGGCGATGGCGACCTACGCCGAGGTGCCCCCGCTCGCCTACCGCCTCGCCGAGCGGTTTTCTCCTGGCCCGCTGACGTACGTACTACCGAAGAAACCCATTGTACCCGATGTCACGACTGGTGGCGGCGATACAGTCGCGCTGCGCATTCCCGCGCACGCGATGGCGCACGAGCTGCTATCGTTACTCGAGTTTCCGCTCGCGGCGCCGAGCGCCAACCCCTCGGGTTACATTAGCCCTGTCACGGCAGAGCATGTGGCGCAGGGGCTGGGCGGCAAGATCGCTTACATTCTCGACGGGGGTACCTGCACCGTTGGCCTCGAATCGACGGTGGTTACTTTCGAAGAAGACAAGATCATCGTGCTGCGCGCCGGCGGCGTCACCGTCGAAGCGCTGCGCGAGTTTGGCCCGGTCGAAGTACGCACTCATGCTGCCGCAAGTACAGGATCACCGGGACTTCTGAAATCCCACTACGCGCCCCGAACACGCCTCGTCACAGGCAATCTGAGAACGTTACTCGATGAACATGCAACGAAAAAGTTGGCAGTGCTTTCGCTGTGGGAGCTCATGCGCGGCGAGAACATTGTCGCGAGCGAGGTTCTTTCACCTGACTCTGACCTGACTGAAGCCGCGCGCAACCTGTTTGCCGCGATGCGCCGGTTAGATGCAGTCGGCGCTGACATCATCATCGCCGAGCGCATGCCTGAGCACGGTTTTGGGCTCGCGATCAACGACAGATTGGACCGGGCCGGGGCATAGCAGGTTGCCAGGGGAAATTGCTCCCCGCTGCAGGTAGGGTAATCACGCTGGCACGCGCGCGCCTGTTACAGAGTTGCGGGCATAAAATAAACGGCCATGGAAAACATAAAAGAAGTACTCAGCATTGCCGTCGGGTCACACCAGGAAGGCTTCATCATTGTCGCCGATATTCCCGGCAGACCAATTATTTATGCCAACCAGGGTTTTGAAAAAATGACCGGGTTCCCGGCGGCTGAGATTATTGGAAAAAACTGCAACTTCTTACAGGGAACCGAGACTGATCCGGGCACCCTTGAGTACCTGCGCAAGAAGCTCAACGAACGCGAGGCCTGCGTCGTCACGTTGCTCAATTACAAGAAAGACGGGCAGAAGTTTTGGAACCGGCTTTCGATCTACCCGATCAGTGTCGGGCCCAAGAACTACTTTGTCGGCGTACAGAATGACATCACGATGCTCGTGCAGACGCAGCAGCACTTTGAAATATTGCGCAAAGCACAGAACCTCGACAATGACCGCATCCATGGGCTGATCAACGTGATGCGCATGCTGCAGGATTCGATTGGTAACCTGATGGCCAACCTGCAGTACCTGTCGCTCGAGGCCGACCAGAACGGGCGCCTGAGCCCCGAGGCCATCTCGCTCGTCGACCAGATCATCGACCAGACCGCAGAAAAGTTTCTGTTTTCATCCAAGGAAGAATTTCTCGGCAGGTTCGACTTTGACCGCCATCTCGTGCAGCGCCAGTCAACCGAAAAAGCTCCGCCGCGCACGCATTGCCTGATTGTCGAGGACAACCTGATTAACCAGATTATTCTGCAAAAGACGCTCGAGGGAAAAGGCTGCAAGGTAACAGTAGCCAACCATGGCCAGGAAGCGCTCGAGCAGCTTGCAAAGTTCAAAGACTTCAACGTGGTCTTCATGGATATCCAGATGCCGGTGATGGACGGTATCGAGTGCACGAAAAGGATTCGCGAGACGGTTTCCACGACACTGCCCGTCATAGCTGTGACTGCGAACACGATGCCCGAAGATCAGGCGTTAGCGCGCGAGGCAGGTATGAACGAGTTCATTGGCAAGCCGTTCGAAGCTAGCCAGATAGAGCGCATGCTCGAGCGGTTTGCCAGCTAATAAAGAGATGCGTTTGCTGGTCTTCGTTCCAATCTGGCATGAGGATTCAAAAAATGAAATATCTGATTGTAGGTGCAGGCGCGGTGGGACAGGTCTATGGGTACCACCTGGTACGGGCTGGCGCTGATGTCAGCTTCCTGATTAAGGAGAAGCATGCCGCAGCGGCAAGAGATGGCTTCACGCTCTACCCGCTCAACGAGAAGGATGTAAGGCAGAACCCCGTGTTATTCGACAAGTTCAGCCTTCTCACCGATATGGCGGACGTGGCAAAACAACAGTGGGACTATGTCTTTCTCACAACCTCATCAACGGCCCTGCGGGCCGGTGATTGGTATGCTGAACTGGCAAAGGCTATCGGTAACGCGAATGTCGTCATTCTGACTGTCGGTATCGAAGACCTGGCGTTCGTGAAACGCTATACGAACGAGCAGAATATCATTACGGGTCTCATTACCATGATGAGCTACTCGGCGCCCCTGCCTGGTGAAGAGGTCGCCCGCCCGGGGACTGCCTACTGGTTTCCACCGCTGCTGAAATTCACGTACAGCGGCGAGGCGCAGCGCACGCAGGCAATCGTTGACCTGCTCAACAAGGGCGGCATGCCTTCGGCCAAACACAACAACGTGCAGCTCGAAGGCGCGCTTGGGTCTGCCCTGCTGCAGACGTCAATCTATGCGCTCGAGTGTTCGGGCTGGAGTCTCAAAAAACTCGCAGCGGACAAAGAACTGCTTGGGATCACACGCAAAGCAATGGTCGAGGCTTCTTTCATCGGCGCACGCAAGAACAATGCACGAGTACCATATGAACGCACCCTGATTCCCGGACGGGCGCTGGTCGGCATGATGCAGGTAACGCAGAAGATAGCACCGCTTGATGTGGAGCGTTTCTTTGAACGGCACTACACGAAGGTGCGCGACCAGTCACTCGACATGCTTTCTGCCTGGATCAAGGCCGGGGCAGAACTGGATATCAAGACGCCCGGACTCGAGGCATTACAGAAGCGACTGGCAGTGGCGTAGCAGCAATGGCAGAACCGGTTCAAATCATCACTCCCGCGCTTCTCGACAGCCTGACCGAGCGCGCGAAGACATCAGAACGGCAGCGAACCAACCACAACTTTCACCAGAGTTTTGAAGAGAATCCCAATCGTTTTCTCAACGTGATGGTGAAGGGCACGTATGTCACTCCGCACCGTCACACCACACCACCCAAGAGCGAAAGTTTCGTGGTACTGCGCGGGCAGCTGCTCTTTATCACGTTTGATGACGTGGGGGAGCTTCAAACTGTGACGCGTCTTTCGGCCCAAGACAACCATGGCATCGACATCGCCCCGGGAGTCTGGCACAGCATAATTGTGGAGAGCGACACCGCAATCTGCTTCGAAGTCAAACCCGGCCCGTACGCCCCGGCGAACGACAAGGACTTCGCCCCATGGGCGCCGAGGGAGGGCGAGGCAGGTTGCGCAGAGTATGCGGGCCAGCTCTTATCCCGCGCCCTCAAGATGATATCCTAAAGAGATGACTTTTCCCGCCGCGATAGGCACTCGGGTACTGCATTGACACCATTACCCCGAAACAGGCCGTGAACTATGCGCTCGCGATACCTTTTCCTGACTTTTCTATACTTCGCAATATGCAACCTGCCGGCTGCGGCTGCCCCCGAAAAAATCTTCTACGCCGAGGCGGGCACCATGAACGGCTTTGGCCTCAATGCGGGGTTCGGCCTGCACCGCATCGCGCCCAGGTTTCCGATCGGTTTTGATTTTTCCGCCGGTTATGTTTTCCAGTCAGACCCGGGCAACGCGGTCGATGCGCGCAAGATCTTCATCAACGACGCGACAGGTGGCAACGATAACATTGTCGAATCGGGTGCGACCTTCTTTCTGGGCGTCGACGCGCTCTACCCGATTGTGCGGCAATCAATCTTTGAACTCAATGTCGCCGCAGGGCCGCGCTACTCGAGCTATGCGGCCTTCTTCGACTACCAGGGCGGCAATGAAGCGTTCAAGGTCTATTCCAACGCATGGGGTTTTGGTGTGGGATTTAAATCTCTCCTCACGATTTCTGACCATTTTGTGATCGGCCTCGAAACCACTGTCGAATATTTCTTCAACACGCAACTGAAAGGCCACGGCTTCTTCTACAACGCCAACAACCAGGACGACAACCCCCGCAATAACTACCGCTACAGCGACGCCGACGCCGCGATCAACCAACCGCTGTTTTTTCCGCGGGTGCAGCTGTTGCTGGGGTATAAACTCTAAAGATCAGCATATGCTTACTGTGAAACGTATAGCCAATTTTGTTGACGCTCGATCTCACGCCAACCCTCGCTCTGCCCACTATGCGTGATGATGGCAGGGAAAGCAGCAACGTCGAAGATCGCCGCGGGGGCGGAGGTGGCAGCGGCCTGGGTGGGTTGGGTGGCCTGCTGCTCGGCGGAATGCGCGGTAAGAGCATTGGAGTCATCCTGGTCGTGGCGGCGGCGGCTTACTTTTTCGATATAGATCCCACTTTGATCATGCGCTTACTCGGCGGCGGTGAAGGTACCATGACCGAATCTTCGGCCCCCGTGCAGCAGATACCAGCGAACGACAAACTGGCAAAGTTCGTTTCGGTTGTGCTGGCTGATACCGAAGATGTCTGGCGCGAGCGCTTTCAGGCAATCGGCAAAGAATACCGCGACCCGAAGCTCGTGCTGTTTCGCGGGTCGACACCGACACCGTGCGGCAAGGGCAAGTCGGCGATGGGGCCATTCTATTGCCCCGCCGACCAAAAGGTGTACATCGACCTGACCTTTTACCAGGAGCTCAAATCTTCATACCGGGCGCCGGGCGATTTCGCACAGGCGTACGTGATTGGCCATGAAGTCGGCCACCATGTCCAGAACCAGCTCGGCACGATGCGCAAGGTGCGGCAACAGCAAGAGGGAGCGTCGGAGAATACGGCGAATGCACTTTCGGTAAAGCTGGAGTTGCAGGCCGACTGTTATGCAGGCGTCTGGGCACACCACGCGCACAAGCAGCGGCAGGTTCTCGAAGAGGGCGACATCGAAGAAGCGATGACTGCCGCCGCCTCGATCGGCGACGACACCCTGCAAAAACGTTCAGGCCAAAGCGTGCAGCCGGAATCGTTCACGCATGGCAGTTCGGCCGAGCGCGTGCGCTGGTTCAAGACGGGAATGCAGAGCGGCGACCTGCAGGCGTGCGATACCTTTAACTTGTGACACCAATGCCACAACAGACCGCCGTCGTCATCGGTGCCGGGCCAGCAGGCATCGGTGCAGCCCTCGCGCTTGCCCGCAAAGGCCTTGCTGTCACCGTGCTTGAGAAAGAGGCCGAGATTGGCGTCAACCGCCGTGGCGAGACGATTCGGTTTCACCAGGGTATGGAAAACCTGCTCTACCCGGGCTTTTTCGAAGAACAGACAATACACAAGATCAACCTGCGGACTTACTACTCGCATACGGGCAAGAAAACCGCCGATCGGCAGATCTCAACCTGGAACCTGATCATCGAGTACCCGCGGTTTGTACAGGCGCTCGCGAAGGTGGCCATTGATGCAGGCGTGACGATTGTAAAGTCTTCACCCGTCGAGCGTTATGTGCAGGAAGCAGGTCGGGTCAGCGCAGTCGTTGCCGGCGGCAAAGAATACAAGGCGGATCTCTTCTTTGCAACGGCCGGTCACCGTGACCCTGTCATCAACACCGCCACCCGTACTGAGACTCGAATGGATATTCCCATTCGCAAGTACCTCGTGAAAAATTATGCGGGTCGCGACACGCACCTCGAATACTTCTTCCACGTCGACGAAACTTACCCCGCAATCTGCGCGATCTTCCCGCGCGGCAACCGCGAGGCTGAAGTGCTCTACATGTTTCTGACCGACTCGGCAGCCAAGCGCCCGAATAAAGTGGATTTCGACCACATTGCTCGGGTCATCGACAACTTCGGCACTCTCCACACCGTGTTCGGCGAAAAGATCAGTGGGAGCGAGATCTATTACGAGACCAACACGCTGATTCCCATGGGCGCGATCGGTTCTGAAGTACTGCCGCTCGCGAACCTCGTGCTCGCGGGTGATGCCGCGGGCCAGGTCGAAGCGCGCGGCGGCTCGGGCATTCGCTCTTCTTTCATGATGGGGACAATTTCAGCAGAAGCTGCGGTCGATACGCTTTTGCGCGAAAACTTTTCAGGACAGTCTCAATCCGCCTTTAAAAAGAAGGTACTCGATTCAGAGCAGATGCACGAATTGAAGGATCTCAACCTGAAGTTCGGCATACCGCGCCGTGCGTTCTTTTCAACAGTCACGAGCCCGACGGCGATGGACATGTTCTGGTTTGGCCTGCAGTTCTTTATGCGCTAGGTGCTGTAAACCTTCCAACAGTCTCCTTTTCAGGAGCCAACTAGGCGAAATTCACGACAAAATCGAAACCAAAAGGCGCCATAACGAAGCCTGTGCTGTCGGCGACACCTGAAAGTGTCAGGTTGTGATTGCCCGAACTGGCAAAGGTGATCTGGAATGTCCAGGTGATGTTATCCGGTGAGGCAAGCCCCGAGATGCTCGCGCCATTCGTCAGCGAAATATTCAGCGCGTTCAGGTTGACTGCGCGGCTAAATGTGACCGACGCCAAAAAAGTACCGCCCGTCGACAGCGTTGACGGAATATTCTGGGACACGACGTACAACGGTGTTCCCCCAGAGCTACCCGGTTTTTCGAGTTTTTCGGCAAGGTCATAGTTGTTGCAGGCAATCCATGGTTGCAGGACGAGCAGAATGGCTGCCAGAATGCTGTAGGTTGTTTTGGTAGGCATGACCTGAGTGGACTCGCCCGCCGCAGATTGTCAACCGCAATGCAGCCCAGTCGACTTGCCAGGTGGACTGGTCAGCTATTTTGCGAGCTAGTCAGAACATCAGCGCAACGCTCGCATAGACACGCGAGACATCGTTGAAACGGTCGATCGCACTCTGAAGGCTGTTCACAGTATTCTCGATGTCCGTGACCTCGGTAGCCGACCGGGCAGTGGGGCGCGAGAAGCGCTGCTTGCGGATAATCGGCATTTCTACGCCGGCTTCAAACATCAGGTTCATGTACTTGAGGCCCAGGTGAACCGTGTAGACATTCTGTGTAATGTCGGCATAGACATTGTCATACTGCCGCGAACCCCGGTTGGAATACCCGTAAGGCATCAAAAAACCCGCGCGCCAGAGATACGATGTCCCGGCATAGATACGCGTGCTGCCGATATGAAACAGGTTAAGATTCAGGTGTGCGCTGACCTGGTAGAGAATACCCATCGATGCCGTATCGAGCCAGATGTAACCCAGCGAGGTACGAAGCCCGCCAAAAAGCAGGTGATTCACGTTTGAACTTACTCCCACGCCAAATTGAGGCAATGCCGACCAGGGCCCCGTCAGGAAGAGCGAGTAATTGAGTAAGCGTGTCTTGTCCTGGTACGGTTGAAATCCCAAAATCGAACCTGATGGCTGCTTCTGCGCATTTGCATCACCATACCATTTGCCATCGCGACGCCATGCAGCGATCTTCACCTTCGCCACGTCGTAACTTGCCGCGCGCGTGCGTATCGTGAGGTGCGCATCGGTTTCGCCGGTGATTTGCCCGACATACTGGGTTCCTTCGAGATCGGTAATGATATCACCACGCTCCTGGATGTATGAGACATAATCAGGAAACTTCTCGTGGTCGGCCACCGACAGCGGCAAATCGGAATAGAAATGCTCACCCTGGCGGGCCCGGTAGATATCCTGCCGCTCGATCTTAACCGTCATGGCCTGGTTGCGATAGGTAAGGCTGGTCGCATCGGTTGCGATCAACTCGACATCGGTAATCACCTGGTCGTCGCGCAGCCTGAGGCTGGTGCTGGTACCGGGGTTCATGAGCGACAGGCTGCGATTCACCGCTGTTTCAGCGCTCAAGATACCTTGCGTGGCTACCAGGGTCATGGTTAGCAGCAGGAGCTTTGAAAGTTTTGATAAATGGGCCAGGCTGGTCATGCGCCCGCCTGAAGCTCCGTTGAGTGGGCGTAAACGCAATTTGCCGGGGTAACCCTACTGTGATTTTGGCTTACGGGCTGTCTGGATTATATATTCTAACAGGAGAACACAATCGGCTGCGCCAGCTGTCCGGTGGGTAAACTCCCTGAGAGCAGAGAAAGAACATGATAGACCAGATTACCGTCCACGACCTCAAGGAAAAAATGGACAAGGGCGAAAAGTTTGTCCTCGTCGATGTGCGCAACCAGAACGAGCTCGATATCTGCAAATTCGACAACGCGGTGCATATACCCCTGCACCTGCTGACCGTGCGCTTCAACGAGCTCGACCGCGACGCCGAAATCATTATGACCTGCCACCACGGCGGCCGTTCCATGCAGGCGGCGCACTTTCTCGTGAACCAGGGCTACCGCAACGTGAGCAACCTGATGGGTGGCATCGATGCATGGGCGTCGCATATCGACCCCAACATGGCGAAGTATTAATTGAGAATGCGTGTCCTGTGTGCCATGTCGGGCGGCGTCGATTCCGCCGTTTCTGCTTTCTTGCTGAAACAGCAGGGGCATGAAGTCATCGGCGCGAACATGCGCTTCTGGGAATATAAAGAACCGGATGCTTGCGAAACACCAGTCATGGTGAAGAACAAGCTGACTTCTTGCTGTTCGCCAGAAGATATGGCCGATGCCGAACGTTCGGCGCGCGGTATGGGTATTCCGTTCTACGCGCTCAAGATGGAGGCCGACTTTCGGGTCAACGTCATCGACCCCTTCATCGCGGACTACGAGAACGGTTTAACTCCCAACCCGTGCGTGCACTGCAACACCTACATCAAATTCGGCGAGTTTTACGAAAAGGCAACGGCGCTCGGCTTTGACAAAATCGCCACTGGCCACTACGCCGACATCGTTCACCTGCCGAACGGCCGTTACGCAGTCGCACCCGCAGCCGACCGCAAGAAAGACCAGAGCTATTACCTCTATGGCATGTCGCAGGAATCACTCGCGCGCACGATTTTCCCGCTCGCGAAGATGATCAAGGACGAAGCGCGGCGCATCGCTGAGGCGAACAATATTCCCGTCGCGCGCAAGCCCGACTCGCAGGAGATCTGTTTTATACCCGACAACGACCACAAGGCGTTCCTGAAGCGCGAGGGTGTCTCGATGCGGCCTGGGTATTTTCGCGACCGTCTGGGCGCGATACTCGGCAAACATGAAGGTTCAGTGGGATTAACCATCGGCCAGCGCAAGGGCCTCGGCGTGGCGGGTTTTGCCGAAGCGCAGTTCGTGCTCGAAATTCTCTCGAATGGCGATGTCATTCTTGGCCCCCGCGAAGAGCTCGAGCGCCGCACGTTTTATATTCGCGATGTGGTTTTCCAGGGCGTCGCCGAAGACGACCGCGCGTGGTCAGAAGGTGTACCGTGCAACGTGCAGATTCGTTACAACGGGCAGCCGTTGGCGGCGGTGGCATACAAAGTAGAGACGCCATTAATGGCGTCTCTACGGATTGAATTAGATACCCCTGCATGGGCAGTGACACCCGGCCAGGCGGGGGTACTCTATGACCGTGACGGCGGGTTTATCATTGCCGGTGGCAAGATTAGGCTGAATCAAGGCGCTACCGTCCATGCAGCAGACTGACCTGAGTACCAGTTTTCATCCAAAAGCCTACCTACACCTCGCGCTCATCGTGATGGCGAGTCTGTTACTGCTACCTGTGCGAGGCCTGATCGTGCCCCATCTGAGTGCAAATGAGGTGTCAATTGTCAATTGGGTGCTAGGTGGCGTTCTGGGAATCACAGCGCTCTCAGTATTCATAACCTTGCGCAAGAATTGGATGACGTATGCGCTCGAACCAGATGCTATCGTGATCAGGCACAGGATTCTGGCTGACCGGCGAATACCTCTGCAAGTCGTTCATTCAGCACGAATGGTGGAAATCCAGGGTGGCAGAGGATATAAGTATCAATCGATCGAACTACAATTGCAGAGCGGAAATTTTACAATACTGGACGGCCTTTACAGTCGCGGTATTAAGGAATTCTACGGGGCACTTGCGTCTAAGTTAAGATAAGCATTGGGTTGCAGCTACAAACTGAAAGCGAGAAGAACACCAATATGCCAGCATATACCTCACTCAAGCTGAAAAGCGGACTGCCGTGGCTGGCTGCTTTCCTCCTTATGACCGCAGTCGCGCTCTTCTTGCGTACTCCTGAAACGGTTGGCAGGTACTTGCTGCTTCTCACAATCGCCTGGGTCGTGCTTTTCTTCGGCTGGGCCCGCACCACGCACTCAGCGTCGTTACGGCAGATTTTGCTCTTCTCCACGATCCTGAGTGTCTTCCAGGTATTTCCCGATTGGGTACTCTCGCGGCATCTCGGCGTACTGGTCTTTCCACCCGATGGCCTGTTCAAGTGGGACACCGTGTCAGGATACATGGCGCTACTCTGGACAATACCTGCCTCGCAGATTCTGATCGCCTACTCGGTCGCGCATGAGCGCTGGGGCTATAAGCTGGCCTATGCCGCCGCAATATTGGTGGGAGCTATTCTTTTCATCGGGTCTGAAGAACTGCTTTGGATGCTGCCCTCTTGGTACGCAATTAATGTGATCAAATGGGGCCATGTCGCCCGCTATATCATCCTGCCGGAGATCTTGCTGAGCTTCATGATTGTTTTTGTATTTGGACGCGTGAAAGAAAAATCTCTCCTGTGGTATACCTGCGGCGCGGCCCTGGTTTCATTTATCTATACAGCAGCGGCCGTGTTGAGCTACCACCTGATGGGATAATTCGATGCAACCCCTCAAAGACCAGTTCTTCAGCAAGACATACATTACCACGCTCGCAGCCGATGTAAAAACCGCTGCGCCAGATTTTGACGCGGCCGCATTCACAAGGCAGGTACTCGACCGCAAATGGAAAAACCGCGAGCTCAAAGACCGCATGCACCACGTCGCCGACTGCCTGCACGCAGCTCTCAACCGTGATTACAAAAGTTCTATCCGCTTGCTGACACCCATCGTGCAGCAGAGGATCAAAGAAGGCACCAATTCATTCGGTGACATGATCTTTCCCGACTTTGTCGAGCGTTTTGGTTTGGAGGATTTCAAAACTTCTGTCAGGGCGCTCGAAGTGTTCACGGCTGCGTGCAGTTCTGAATTTGCGGTCAGGCCGTTTATCGTTCGTTATCCGCAAGAGATGATGCGGCAGATGCTCGAATGGTCGAAGCACAAAAGCGAGCACGTACGGCGCCTTGCTTCAGAAGGCTGCCGCCCGCGTTTGCCCTGGGCAATGGCTTTGCCCGAATTCAAGAAAGACCCGCGACCTGTGCTCAAGGTATTGGAAAATCTGAAATCCGACACATCAGAATATGTCAGGCGCAGCGTCGCCAATAACCTGAACGATATTTCGAAAGATAACCTCGAGGTCGCGCTTCAGACCGCAGAACGCTGGTTCGGCAAAAACAAGGCAACGGACGCGCTTGTCAGGCATGCTCTGCGCAACGAGCTCAAAAAAGGGAATAAGCGCGCGCTGGCGTTATTTGCCTTACCGCACAGGACAAAGGCCAGAATTAACAAACTGGAAATTACACCCGCAAGAATCAGGATTGGCGAATCGGTGCACATCCATTTTACCCTCGAAAGCACGGCAACCGAACGCCTGCGCCTTGAGTACTGGGTCGATTTTGTGAAGGCGAAGGGTCACACGACCCGAAAGGTTTTCCAGATTTTCGAAGGGGATTTTTCGGCGGGTGCGACGCGTGCCTTTCGCAAAAAGCACCGCTTCCAGGATTTCACCACTCGCAAGCACTATGCGGGTGCACACCGCATCGCCATTGCGGTGAATGGTTCAGCCAAGGCTGAGACCGAGGTCCATTTGGCCGATTAAAGACCGGCCTGTTTTACGGCGCTGGCGATCTCAGGTGAAGTCCAGTCGACATCGCCGACTTTCGCATAGATCGTCTCACCGTTCGCATTCACGATATACGTCGTCGGAATCGCGTGGATTCCATACGCGCCGAAATCAGCGGGCAATGCGTAGAAGCGAAATGGGTGCGCGGTGCGGTATTGGTAGCGCACCATTGCGGTAATATCTTCGTCGGTAAGCGCAATGGCATCGACGCCGCGCAGGTGTCCGCGTAATGCCTGCGCCAGCTTTGGCATTTCACGCGCACAATCGTGGCACCAGCTCGCATAAAATACGACAACTGCTCCGCGGCCGTTCTGTGACCAGACCCTGGTGGGTGCGCCTTTGGCATCCAACGCCTCCAGATCGGTTATGGCCAGCACTGGTGCGATGCGATATTTATTGTACAGCAGGCCACCTGCAAACAGCAACAAACCGAGAATTGCAGCCAGTCCGATGCCGATGGCCTTGGTAGACACACTGGTTTCTAAGCCATGTTCTGTTCCCTGTCAAATCTTTATCCGCATGGAATGTGACGGTAAGACAGGGTGCAGCGCCTTCTCGGCTGACACAGTGAGCGGATATCTGCTTGAGGTTGCTATTAGCCCCTCATGGATAACCTGACACATTCGATGACTGCTGCAATCGCGGCAAAGTTCGTGGACCGCGGCAGCGAAGAAGATAAGACTTCGAGAGCACGCACGCTCTTCTGGCTCATGATCGCGAGCGTGAACTTTCCCGATCTCGACGTGGTCATGGCCCTGTTGCGCGATCCGATCCTCACGATCAAAACGCACCGGTGGATTACCCACTCGGTGCTGGCGGCGCCGCTCTTTGCTGTCATTCCCGCGGCGGTTTTTTACCGGTTTAGCCGCGTCAAAAACTTTACGCTGTTGTGGCTAGTCTCCCTCGCCGGAATTTACCTGCACATCGTATCTGACCTGGTGACCCCGTATGGCACGATGCTCTTGGCGCCTTTCTCCAGTCATCGATTCACATTGAGCTCACAGTTTATCGTCGACCTGTATTTTTCATTTGGACTGCTGGCGTTTATCCTGCTTGCCCGATACAACACTGCGCGCCGAAGACTTTGGCAGAAGATTGGATTGATTTTCATGATTACCTATCTTGTCGGAACATTCTGTCTACAGCAGCATGCCCATGCACGCGTGCGCGATGCCGTGAACAGAAATCATATCGAGTACCAGAAAATTTCTGCGCTACCGCTGCCGCTGAGTATCTTTGATTGGGGTGGGCTTGTGCAGACAAAGACCGGGGTGCAGCGCGCCTACTTCACTTTGTGGGACGACAAAATCGTCTTCGAAGAGTTGAAACACGCTGAAGACAGCTACGTGGCAGTAGCCAGGCAAGATACCGAAGTGCAGTGGTATTTGCAGTTTGCGCACCATCCGCTGATTGGCTCGTATCAGGACGGCGGAAACCACGTAGTGGAAATCTCTGACCTGCAGTTTTCGGCACCGGCACGCATTGTGAAGATGATGGGCCTAAAACGGCCGCGGAATCCTTTTACAATGAAGATAACGTATGACGCGACTGGCAAGATGTTGAACCGGTCATTCAACGAGTAAGACTAGTCGCAAAGTGTTCTTGTACCGGCAGCGATCTGCTGGCATATTTAATTTATTCTTCCCGAAACGGTGAGCGCGCCTCGTATTCGGTTGCAGCGAGCCGACCGACATAATAGTTACCAATAGTCCTGTAGAACCAATTATCAGAGTGGAACAAAAGAAAGTAATCTTCGCGCTCGGCACCGACGGTTGATTTGATTTCGAGCGCGGTGCGGCCCAGGTGGATCGCGGGAAGCTTCTTTTCAATACCTTCGGCCACGTAGTCGTAAAGCATGCGCTGGTAAATCTTCTGCTCTGTGTTCACATCGCTTTCGAAGCCCACGTAGTGCGCAATCAGCCGGTCTGCCGCTTCGAGGGAGCTGCGAAAGGCAACCAAGCGGTCATCCAGAAAATAGCCGTAGAGAGAAAACTGCTGCATACCCGCGAGCCGCAGAAAATAGTCGTCGGGTATTTGCTCGAGGTTGAATTTGTCTTGTTTGACGACCTTCGCCAACAGACCATTGATCTCGGCCTTGTGCTCGGCTATCTGCGTCAGGTTCAGCTTCTGCATTGATATGGCAGCGCTCTTCCTCATCGTACTCTGGTAGCGCTGCCGGTACTTGGTGCGCATCGCGGCGACGTAGGCCTCGACGCTCGGCCACGTATTATGCACCACCATGTTGGGGTCTACCTGGAATTTTTTGAACTCCGCAGGCACTTTTTTGAGGGGCGGATGTATGTCTTTGATAATGACGGCGTCGAAATCGATTACGTTTTTCAGTTTCCTCAGCGCGGCGACGAGCGCGTCTGCATCGTCCAGGTCATCGGGCTTCGATACAAAGCGGAAATCACCGGTGAGGTTTGGGCAGCCATTGACCAGGATAGTGATGCGGCGGTTTTGCAGAAAGAACTGCAGAACCTTGCGCACGACGCTCTTGCCGAGTGAGCCGCGCGCCTTGACATAGCCCAACAGTTCTTTCGGCGTCACGGTGATTCTCTGGAACAAAAGCAGGGCATCGGAGCCGTTCGGGCCGCCGACCTTGACGAAATAGCTTTGCCCTTCGATGCCATAACTGACCTGCGAGATGTAAGAGGCCAACCACAGATGGTCTTTGAAATACAGGTCAACGCCTTTGATCTGCTCGAGCTTGGTGTAGATAATCGAGCCAAGCCTGCGATGCAGGCTAAACCGCGCACAAGCGCCGGCGATCTTTTTGCCTGCGACGATCAACGCGAGCAGCACGCTCGACATGCCGAAGTAGATCGGTATATAATAGAGCGGGTTTTGCACGTATGGACTGAGCGCCGTAGTGATCAGCCCAATACTCAGTATACCCGGAGTCAGGCCGAGAAACGTGCCCAATATATAGAGGCCCGGTCTAACTCCGACTGCGCCAGCAAGATAGTTTTCTACGGTGAAGGGCGCAACCGGCGTGAGCCGAATGATCATGATCGTGGCGAGACTGGGGTTACGCAGCGCTTCTTTGAGATCAGAAAGTTTGCGCCGCTCGAGAAATCGAAATACCTCGTGCTGGCTGAACCATGCGCCAAGATAGTAATTGAGTATGGCTGCCGACATGGTACCGGCAAAAGAATAGAGCATGCCTGGAAAGAGACCAAAGGTAAGAATGGTGCCATAGAGCAGAATACTGATCGGAAAAACAAACAGGCTCAGCAGGCAATAGGTACCGATGACCGCAAAAATAGCCCAAGGGGTATTGGGGATACTTTTGACTGTATCACTGATACGCTGTGCCACCGAGGCATCGAGAAATTTCCAGGAGAAGCCCAACGAGAGCAGCAGAAGCAAAGGAAAAACAAGTCGCAGCAGATCGGCAAAGCGGGCAAACCTGCCATGGTTCATCGAGGCGTTGTGCCATCGGTCAACGCATCGTCAATGTGATTGACGTGTACAATAATCATCTTAAGCGTTAAACTAATATGATGCCCAATTTAGTAACTATAGCACTTGCAGCGCTTATACCCATGGCGGTAGGCTTCACCTGGTACCACCCGAAAATTTTCGGGACAAAATGGATGAACCTTGCCGGCCTTACCGAAGAGAAGATGAAAGATGCCAACATGGCGCTTATCTTCATTCTGAGCTACGTGTTCTCGCTCATGATGGCAATGGCAATTATGTCGATTGTTATCCACCAGGGACACGTCTACTCGATTCTCGTGAAGACACCAGGCTTCGGTGTTCCGGGATCACCCGTCCAAACGATGCTCGAAAATTTTATGAAAGAGCACGGGCAGAACTTCCGCACATTCAAGCACGGTGTTTTCCACGGCGTACTTTTCAGTATATTTTTCGTTCTGCCGCTCATCGCTACGAACGGCCTCTTCGAACGCAAGAGCTGGAAATACATCTTCATCAACACAGGCTACTGGTTGGTAACGATCGCCCTCATGGGCGGAGTGATCTGCCAGTTTAGCTAAACCATCCTCACACCTGAACGTGCCGGCCCCAATTTGGACCGGCGCATTTTTGCCGTGCTTGTATTCGTAAAAGAGTAACCGGCTTGACAGTATACCGATCGGTAGGTATACACCCGTAGCGCACCACTGACTTGGTGTGCACAGGAGGGTTCTATGAGCCAGGCAAGGCACATCTCTGACGGCAGTTCGGTGCACCTCGACACAGTCGACGATCTCGAACTCTGGCTGCTGGGCACCGAAACCCGCGAGGAGTTCAACGCATTCGTGCTCAAAGTCTACAACGATGCGTTTACCGATGGTTCGTACAAGATTCCCGTGAGTGATATTTCTGAGCCGACCGCGGAGTATTTTCACCGCGCCCGGGTGTGCGGGGTGCGCCACAAGAGTGGCCAACTCATCGGTACCTGGGGTCTCATTCTAAAAGAAGTCAAAGACACGGTGTTTAAACTTCCGATCGAACTGCGTTATAACCTGCCTGTCGAAAAGATCGTTCACGATTTGAAATCCGACAAGACGCGTTATGCCTTTAACGGCTGGCGCACTGCCGTCGATAAGGATGCGCTCGAAAAATTCGCGATCGATCGCAACAAGTCGATCTTCGTGTTTGATTTCCTCATCAGGGGCCTCACGATGGACCTGCCCGGCGAGCCTGCCGAATACCTGGGGCTTGCCGAAATGGAAAAGCTCGTGTACAAATACCACCGACGCGTGGGTATACCGTGGCAGATCATCGGCGAGCCGGTGCATTTCTGGAACCGCGACCGTTACCCGTGCGCATTCCAGCTCGGTGAATTCAAAGATTACATGCGGGCGCACCACCCCGAACGCTACGAGTTCCTTTACGAGCGCGCGCGCCCACAGCAAGGGGTTGCGTAGGCGGGCCCTCGCGGGCCAGGGAAGAAACGTGCAAATCGATACCAAGCAGAAAATTCTCGAAAAGGCCGGCGCGCTCTTTTACGCACAAGGCTACAACAACACGGGCATCGACGAGATCACCAAGGTGTGCGGCATCAAGAAGCCGGCGCTGTACTACCACTTCGAATCCAAGACCGGGCTGGGCCTCGCCTACCTGGAATACCGGGCTGAGCTGCTGTTCGGTATGCTCGACCACCTGCTCAGGCGGAGTTCAACTTTTGACAAGTACCTGTCTTCATGGGCAACTGCACTCTTTGTGCTGGCAAAGCGCGGCGAGTTTTTTGGCTGCCCCTTCACCGCGTTCGCGAGTGAACTCTCTCTCGACGAGCGGCCGCTCTTCACCCCGCAGCTCAATTCTGTGCAGGAGCGCTGGTTGCGCTTCCAGGCGCGCGCCTACCTCCAGTACCACGAGAACTCCGCCGCTGCCAAACAGGTGGCAAGGCGCATACTTGTCGCGCATACGGGCTGCGTGATGCTCTACCGCGCCTCGCGTGACCTGCAGTACCTGAAGCAGCTCAAGGCGGAGTTCGCCGCAATCGCGGCCGCCGCAGAAGAATACAACGCGTAACGCGAAAGCATTGACGCTCGGCCCGGCGAGGTGTTCTGTGGGCCATGAACGTCTATGCGCTGCTGACACCGATCGCGATCTTCTTTGTGCTGCTGGAGATAGCCGCCTGCTTCGTCTTCAAGCGCAAGTACATCAACTTCCAGGAAGCGGTCGCGAATTTCGGCACTGCGCTCGGCAACCAGACGACCAACCTGCTCGTCGCGGCGGGGGTTTATGAAGTATACGGCTGGCTGCATGCCCACTACCGCATCGCCGGCCCACTCGAAATGACTCCCCTGAACTTCATTTTGCTCTTGCTCGGTGTCGATTTCATCTTTTACTGGGTGCACCGCTGGGGCCACGAGATGAAGATCATGTGGGCCGCGCATTCACCGCACCACTCGGCAGAAGAAATGAACTTCTTTGTAGCTCTGCGCGCCAGCGTGACGCAACGTTTATTCTCTTTCTTCTTTTTTTGGCCGCTGACTCTGGTGGGTTTCACGCCTTTCGACATCTATACCATGACTGCATTGCATCTCTTCATCTCTTTCTTGCACCACACGGAATTCATTCCTAAACTGTGGCGGCCAATCGAGTTCATCTTCACCACACCGTCGCACCACCGCGTACACCATGGCGCCAACTACCAATACCTCGATAAGAACTTCGGTGAATTCTTGATCATCTGGGACAGGATGTTCGGCACGTTCGCCGAAGAACGCGAGAAGATCGTCTACGGCATGTACAACCACCCGCAGTCGTTTAACCCGATCAAGATCAACTTTCACTACTACGTCGTGATTTTCAAGGAAATGCTGAAAGCGCCTGGCCTCTTCAACAAGCTGCGCATCTGGTTCATGCCGCTCAGCTGGTCACCCGAAGGCAGAAAACCGCTGCCGCCCGAAATTACAGTGCAAAACCAGAAACGCTACCAAAGCGTCATGTTTGACGGTGCCAAGACATATCTCGTGGTCCACGCGATACTGACTGCCGTGCTGATGCTGTTCGTCATCTCACCGAAATCTCCCCTGTCTTACGAGATGAAGTGGGTCGGAGCTATACTGTTGTGGCACAGTATCATCAACTGGGCAGGCATTCTTGAATCGCGCAAGTGGCTGTTGCCGTCAGAGCTTACAAGGCTCGCACTCACGGTGGTTTTTGTTTTTCAGGTAACGCGGCGTATGGAAATTCAGGCAGTCGCTTGCTCCCTGGCGTTTTTCTCAACGTTATGGAGCGTGAACTATTTTCGCCTGCAGCGCCCCCGCACCGCCGCGGCTTAGCTGCCTGCGCCTGTGCGGCTATTCGAGTGATTCAAAATTCTGCTGAACTTCGTCAGCGTGCAATGCCCGATTGTAATGCAGGAGGTCGTCCACGCACATGTTGAGCGTGCCCGGGTTAATCTGCAGCGCCGCAGCATTCTGGGCGTAGTTGCCCGTTGTGGGGCCATATTTGCTGAGCGATCCACCATAAGGCGCCATATAGAGAGTACCTGCGCTGCCATCGTAAGTGAACGCCATATGGTACCACGTGGCTGCAGCAACTGAAGGGTGCGACAGGTTACTGCCTGAGGCTCCGTTGCCATAAGTGATGATAAAGCTGTTTGCATTGTCCTGGTTGAATCTCAGGCCGTTCCAGAACGTCATCGCCGTCCCTTTTTGCCAGACCGTATTGATACTCGCTGGTACTACATTCAATTTAAACCACAGGCTCACACTAAAAGGTGAAGCCCCGAAATTTGTGGAGGTCAGATCAAGCCGCACGGAATTCACACAAAGCGCCTTACCGGCCTCACCGGCACGGTTCGTCCCGCCAGTAAAGGCACCCGTGGCGGTTGCGTCACTCACACCGACGCGGCGGACCAGCGAATTCGCGAGGGGAAACCACTCGTTGAGGCCTGGGCGAACGACGCGCGGGTATACAGCAATTGCCTCGTCATAGAGCCCGGTATTGCCACAGTGAGCCACAATTAGTACGCTCAGGAAGACTACCATTTGCCTCATCTTCATCATATCAGAACCTGTACCCTGCCCGTATGTTCGCGGTAAGAAATCGCATATCAGTGCCGGAATAGAATACCTGTTGATAGATAACTGCCGGGGCAATAAAAACTCCCCGCCAGATATGCCAGCGCACTTCGGCCTGTACGGCCACCGCCGGACTCAGGGCATTGAAAGTGAGCGTCTGATCGGCGTACTTGTATTTCTGCAGGCTGGCATAGGTTGCGCCCGCCAGAAGAGCCGCGTGCAACTCTACCGGCCGATAGAAAGGCAGGGGAAACATGACCGCTGGTCCGGCAACAGCCGTCAAGTGGCGCAACAAAAGGTCCTCTTCACCTGTATTCAGCAGATGCGTCTGCTGCGTCGCCGCAAGGTTTGCCGCGGCCCCCAACTGCAAAAAACCAGCATGCCAGACCCGGTAAAGACCGTGCAATTCAATACCGAGCGCGGGGTAGATTTTGTCGCTGCCTGAGCCAACCGGAACCAGGTAATAGCTGCCAACCGCCAGAGATGTTTTGCCCCATATGGTAGGCTCACGCGTAATCGAGGTCTTTGTCAGGTTGTCGCGCATGCCACTATCATTTACCGCGTTATCAATACTCTTTGCTTTCTCTGCCGGCGTCGCGTTCACGGCGTACGTTACCGGGGTCTTGCTTTCACCCTCGACGACAGGCCGCAGGCTGACTTTGTTCTCGCTGACAAAGACAATCATCGCGTTCGTGACTTTCTGTGTCCTGAGCCATTCGGCTATCGCCGCATCGTTGCGGCTCTTTGCCATGGTCTCGATATTCTTCTGCTCGGCTACGGGAGTCTTGCGCCGCGTGAAAAATTCGAATATGGTCAAAAACTCTGCCTGGTATTTCTTTTTCAGTTCACGCTTTTGGATGTCCAGCTCGCTCATCGCTGTGCGCTTCTGTGCTTCGGTAGTCCAGGTGGGTACAAGGACCAGAAGGCGTATGCCCTCTTCGCGCTTGCGGGCTGCAGCCTCGTCGCTCAAGTCCAGGCTGAACCGGTATATGTGCTCAACGATTTTTTTGCTGATAAGATCGATCTTGGTGAAAACGTCATTATTGAGCTTCGTGGTTTCACTCACTTTGCCAATAATACGCCTTGCTTTCAGGTGATAGACGCTGGCTTCAATTCGGGCCAGCTTCGACTTCTGGTCATACGTATAATCACCAAAAATGACAATATCAAACTGATAGTCTTTTGCCAGCTGCTCAGCCATCTCTGGCGTGTACTGCTTTGCATAGCCCAGAATCTTGTCCGAATTTTTTTCGGCTGCAGCGGAATTAGCGCGCGTGAACTCGAAGTGCTGCTTCATCGAATCGTGTATTGCGTCGGGCAAAGAAGTCTTTACCCAGCCGTACGATGGCTGCCCGGTATTATCCTGAAACTCCAGAATTGCGACGCGTGCGAGTTCAGCACTTTGATTGGGGCCGCTGGAGCCAAACACAGTCAAAGGCCCGGCAAGACTGCAGGCCAGGACAAATGCGGATAGGCAGACTTTCATGGTAGGCAAGAAAAGATACCGGCAGCGCCGCGAGGCTTAGCCGGTCAACCGGGTTTCAGATTTTTCCCTGAGTATGTTAAAACTACTTCAGAATCAGCACAGGCACTTCGGCCGCGCGCACGACTTTGCGGCTGATGCTGCCGCCGATGAGCGCGAGCGTCGGTGATGCCTTCGCGCTCATGACGACCAGGTCAGCCTTGAACTTGTCTGCCGACTGCAGCAGGAAGTCGCTCGTGGCATCGAAGTCTGAGTCAATGACGATTTCAGCGCTGACGCCTGCCTTGCGGCATTTTTCCACGATCGCTGCTTTGCTCTTGTCGACTTTCTTGCGATAAGACTGGATCGCCGGGTTCGACTCGTCCATTGACCAGCCATAGATAACTTCGGCATGGTGCAGGACGACGAGATTCGCCTTGAGTGACTTGCACAGCTGCAGCACCCTTGGCAACTGTTTGTCGGCCTCGGGGCTAAAGTCGGTGGCAAAAACGATCTTTGCAATCTTCCTGGCGACTTTTGCCTTGGGGTTGAGAAGCAAGAGGCTGACGGGACTGTGGTGGATTGCCGTTTCAGCGAAGCTCCCCATCACGAGACGCTGGAAACCGTGCCGAGCATGCGTATAGAGTGCAATCATCTCTGCCTTCTGTTTGCGGGCTAGCTTGAGAAACACCGTGACGGCTTCTGAGACCGAGCGCGTGGGAAAATCGACCACATGCAGGCTTTTCTCGGTGAGCGGAATGCCTGCCTTGCTGAGCGTTTCGGCCATGATACGGCGCGGTCGATACACGTAACGTTCTTCGGGCTCGAGCTGTTCGGGCTTATTGAGTTCGGCTTCGGTGCGTGTAACCAGAAACGCCGCCTCGAGATCTTTATCGGGGGTTCCGAGTTGCTGCAGTAGCCGGTGCATGCCCTGTAGCCGCTCTTTGTCCTGGTGGAATGGTTCAAATGCCCAAAGTGTTTTCATTGTCGCCCTTCATTGGTCTTCAGTGGATGCGACTGTGCGACAGGCGGTTAGGCTGTAAACGGCGAATGCAGCAAGTACCAGCGAGTTGTTGCCTGCGGGAGTGAGGCGACTGATTCCGCTCGGCGGTCATTTGTCCGCCGCGAAATCTTTTGCCCATTCGCGTATTTCGGGGGGATTTTGCTCGTCGGCCACAAAATCCGCGACAGGCTGAGCGCCGAATTCACGGTGCGTCTGCTCTTTGCGGTCGGTTTCGTAAGCGATGACCATGCCGTCACGGTAGATATAACCATGCTCGTACCATTGGTTTGCTTCTATGGTATAGATACTTTCGGGCATGAATTCTACCGGCTTCCTTCTGCGACTTGCTGTCGCAACGAATTCAATGCAGTCATGTAAGCCGTTTTCTCGAATTCAAATGGCCCAACGTGTGGGTACTCGATCTCAACGCCGGCCCCGCGGCGCAGGTCGCCACCGGGGTCGAGCGCGGGGTTGCCGTATTTCAGTTCAACCATGAACTCATAGTCGTTCTCCAGGTTGCTGAGGCCAAACGCGTCGAGTACGGTGTAGTCCCGGCCGCGCTCGAGCCATAGTTGGTACAGGACATCGTTGCTGTACGATTTATCGGGTGACATGTAAGGTGCAATCTCTTCACGGCCATTGTCGAAGCGCTGCCAAATCACCGAGTGCGGCGTTTCCAGGATCTGCATCGTCACACTGCCGCAGTACAGGTCGCCGCATTCGGGACAACCGTAGATGTGCACGCGGCGGTATTCAAGCCTGCAGGGCAAATCGAGTGTGAGTTCGTGGAACAGCCGGCCCGTCACATGGAAATGGTTGAAGATGTCGCGGTCGGTAGGTTGAGGCTCGAGCAGGCGTTCGCGGGTCAGCATGCCCACGAGGTCACGCTGGTCGACATCAAAAATGTCTGCGAGCGATTTGCCGTTCACGATAAAGTCAATGTAATCGAAAGGACGGCGGTAGCCATCCATTGCGCTGTTCACTCGCGCATTCGGGGGTTGGTCAGAAAGCCGGCTGCGCGGTTGAAAAGACAGTGTATCCACCTGAGCAAAGCTCCTGACTTATGAAAGATAATTCGCCGCAGGTGTCAATCCGCCTTACTTTTGCTCAAGCCCCATGAGCCCATTTCTCCAAACCGCCACCGACACCGGCTGGAATCTCAGCCATACCTACACCACCTTACCAGGCGTGTTCTTTGCGGCGGCAAAGCCAATGGTGGCGAGCAAACCGCAACTCGTGATCTTCAACCACGCACTTGCACAAGACCTGGGCTTGGCGCTTGGGCAAGCGAGCGAGCAAGAACTGGCGGAGCTCTTTGGTGGAAAGGCGCTGCCACCTGGCGCACAGCCGATCGCGCAAGCCTACGCGGGCCACCAGTTTGGGCATTTCACGATGCTCGGCGATGGGCGCGCCGTTCTGCTCGGCGAGCAGGTCACACCCGCGGGCCAACGATTCGATCTGCAGTTCAAAGGTTCGGGACAGACACCGTTTTCACGGCGCGGGGACGGCAAGGCGGCGCTCGCCCCGATGCTGCGCGAGTACATCATCAGCGAGGCGATGTTTGCGCTCGGCATACCCACGACACGCAGCCTCGCGGTGGTGGCGACAGGTGAGCCAGTGTACCGCGAAAATGTTTTGCCGGGCGCAATGCTGACGCGCGTCGCGGCGAGCCATATTCGCGTGGGAACTTTCGAATACGCGGCAAGCATCGGCGCCGATAACCGCGCCCTGAGCGCAGTCGAAGGGCAAGGCGGTCGATCCCCACTAGAGGCGCTGGCCGATTACACCATCGCGCGACACTACCCCGAAATCGGTCCGCGCGCTGATCGCTACGTCGCATTCTTCGATGCGGTTGCCGAACGGCAGGCGCGGCTGATCGCGCGCTGGCAGTGCGTGGGCTTTATCCACGGCGTGATGAACACCGACAACATGGCGCTTGCGGGCGAAACAATCGATTACGGCCCCTGCGCGTTCATGGACGCGTTCAACCCGGCGACGGTCTTCAGCTCAATCGACCAGCACGGCCGCTACGCATTCGGCAACCAGCCGCGCATCGCCGCATGGAACCTCGCGCGCTTCGCCGAAACACTGCTCTCGCTTTTTGCCGACGATGAACAGCAGGCGATTGCAATCGGCCAGCAGGCGCTCGCGCGCTTCAACGAACGCTTTAACCACCACTACTCGCTCGGTATGCAGGCGAAGCTGGGCCTCGTGAACCATGAAGAGGCGGATGTAGGTCTCGTGACAGATCTGTTGACGCTGATGCAGCAACACGCCGCGGACTATACGAATACGTTTCGACGTTTGAGCGGCAGCGCAGCGGAATCTGCCGAAAACTACGGCACCAAAGGCAACGCCCTACCCGGCACTGACGCACTCTTTGCCGCGGCAGAATTCACTGCGTGGGCCGGCAGATGGTGGGCGCGCGTAAAACAGCAGAATATTTCACCTGCTGAAGCACTCGCGAATATGCGCGCAGTCAATCCGGCAGTCATACCGCGCAACCACAAGGTCGAAGAGGCCCTCGCGGCCGCCGTGAGTGCAGGTGATCTTTCGGTCATGGGGTCGCTACTCAAAGCGCTCAAAAATCCATTTGTCGAGACGGAAGCGAACCTCGCTTACCGCTCACCCGCGCCTGAAACGGGTGAACCGTACCGCACGTTTTGCGGAACGTGAGGAAGCAACGTTTTAACCGTTAGGTTCGGTGCGCCGGTGAAACTAATTAAGAGATTCTGATCAATGCAATTTATGGCAGGGAAAATTCAATCAACTGAAAGCCACTGCCGCGCTTCAGTCATCGTTGGAAAAATACGCGTTTGGTAGATATTCATCGGTGAAGCAGAATACGCCTCTGCGGCGGCAATCACCTGCGGATGAGTTGTGACTACCGCAATACGAATATTCGGGTTTGTGAACGCCGCACCGCGATCCTGTATAGCAATGCGTTCTGCTATGGGTGTTTCAAAATCACAGCCGGTAATATCAAGGAAGTCGTTGATGACGTAGCGCAGGTTCTCAAAGCGTGGATCGGCTTCCGACTCATAAACCGAAAGTAGCATATCTTCGTTGGTCACTTTAGCGAAGAAATACTTGGTTACGCCACCCGGATGCCACCGCAATTCGTAGCTCATGCATCTTCAGAGTTTGCCAGTCGATTACGATGGCAAGCAGTTAAGCCCCTGATCGGTTCCAGTACTAACCGTGCGGTGCGTAGCGGCTGAGTACGGCGTTCAGGCGTGCCAGGTTAATAGGTTTCGGCACGAATTCCGCTACGCCCGATTCAAGCGCGCGGTCGCGTGTCGGCTGCATGTGATCTGCAGAGATCGCAATCACCGGTTTGTTGCTGCCCCAGGCAGTCGCCCGAATTTTTGCCAGCAGGTCAAAACCCGACATGTCGGGTAAATTCAGATCGAGCAAGAACAGGTCGGGCTCTGACTGCTCAGCGATTCTGAGCGCAGATGCGGCATCTTCTGCCAGCAGCAGGTCAATCTGCGAGTTGCGCAGAAACTCCTGCATTAGCTGGCGGCCGCGGTAATCGTCTTCGACGTAGAGTGCTGTAAGGCGGAGCTTACCCCTGGCCGACTGCGTTGGCCGTAAACCGGTGGAAGGAGCTGCCGCAGGGTTAATACAGGGCAGTGTAAACGCAAATGTGCTGCCCTGGCCTGGCTTACTCGTAACCGTTATCTCTCCGCCCATCGCCTGCACCAATTGCTGGCTGATGGCGAGACCTAAACCCAGCCCCTGGCTGCGGAATGCCCTTTTACCCACTTGGGAAAAAGGTACAAAGAGGCGCTGCAGGTCGACAGCTTCAATGCCAACCCCCTGGTCGCTCACCTCAAAATGCAGTGAGCCATCGTGCACGGCTATCCGCAACCGAATGGTACCCTGCTGCGTAAACTTCACTGCGTTCGTCAGCAGGTTCAACAGAACCTGCCGCAGGCGCTTTACATCTACGTGCAGTACCAGCGACGGTGTTGCTTCGAATTCGCTCAGGAATTCCAGACCTTTAGCGCGCGCCTGAACGGTAATTAATTCCATCACGGTGCGCAACGCCCTTTCGAGCGTGATTTGCTCGGGTTCAATTTGTACCGCCCCGGCTTCAATACGACCAAAGTCGAGCAATTCGTTAATGAGCGCCAAAAGGTGCTCGGCGCTTGCTTCGATATGACCGCCGTACTCGCGCACACTGGCTGGCGCATCGCTGCTGATCGAGACCAGCTGCGCAAAACCCATGATACCATTGAGCGGAGTGCGTAACTCATGGCTCACGTTCGAGAGGAAGCGACTCTTCGCTTCGTTGGCCTCTTTGGCGCGAACCTCAGCCTCTTTAATGGCAGAGATATCAAAGACGAAGACAAAAAAACCAACGATAGATCCTGCCTGATTATCAGGGATGTAATAGGCCTGCGTCCATCGCGTCGATCCATCGGGTCTTGGAATTGCGCGTTCAAAAATCTGTCTCTCGCCCTGCAGCGCCCTTTCAAAAAAAGGCCGGTTGAGTTCAAACAAGTCATGACCCAGCAGTTCGCGTATGTGAATACCGTGAATTTCATGCGGCAGTTTGCCAAACCATTCGATGTAGCTTGTGTTGGCAAAGCGGTTGCGCAGGTTTGTATCCCAGTAACCAACCATACCGGGCAAACCGTCGATAATACCCTGGAGCCGGGCATCGCGCTGTTGTAATACAATCTCTGCCTGTTTCTGGCTAGTGACGTCGCGCGTACTCAAGAGCAGGCTTTCCACTGCGCCTTGCGCATCAAACTCAGGAACGGCGCTCGTCTGGAAGTATATTTTTCGCCCTGCAAAGTCAATGGCACTCTCTATGACTGAAGGCTTGCCCGATTCCATAACTTCGCGTAACTGATTTTCCCAGTTGGCGATTACGTGCGGCGGCAAGTCGAGCTCTGCATTCGTCTTGCCGACGAAGTATTCACTTGGCTTAAAAAATAGCTTCGTTACCGCCTGGTTAATGAATGTGATTCGCAGGTTCCGGTCGTAGCGCGCGATGATATCGGTTGCCTTTTCCACGAGGCTGGCGTACTGCCGCTGGATACTGGCAAGATCTTGCTGTGTCTCTTTGAGTTCGGTGATATCCTGGCGAATCGCCAGGAAGGATTCGATTTCACCCTCCGAATCCCGCAATGGGGTAATAACGGTCTTGACCCAATAGAAAGAGCCATCTTTGCGGCGGTTGCAAATTTCACCGCGCCAGGTTTCACCGCGGAGAATCGTCTGCCACATTTCACGGAAAAATTCCGCCGGGTGATAGCCAGAGTTAACGACGCTGTGTGTTTTGCCCAGCAGTTCGTATGCAGCATAGCCAGATATACGGCAGAATGTTTCGTTGACGTGTAAGATGATGCCGTCGCGGTCGGTGAGCGCAACTATGGTGTTGCTGTCGAGGGCCTCGATAACTGCGGACTCGTAGGGAGAAGAAAGTAATTTCTGCATTTCACCTCGCCGATCCGAATTCCCGCTGCCGCGGAATTTTGTCCCAGCGCCCTGAGTCAGGCTTTAGTAGCGCTGGCGGTCAACCGTAATAATTGTAAAAACAGATGAAAAATTCTTCATTATGCGTGCATACGTATTGGTATAGGTATTTTTACTTAGCCATTTTGCGGTAAAATTATACTAAATTCCGCCGTTTCCGGTGTTAACCAAAAGTGGGCACCTGAAGCAGTTTCCGGAAACTGTTTTGAATAGCCTTTCCCAAAGGCTGACAGGTGCTTTACGCGCTGTTTAATCCACCGCCTGCGTTGCTTTAAACCATGCAAATCGACAGCCAATACCGCGACAGCTTTAATGACCGCCATAACGCCTCTGAGCGCGATACCGCGGCAATGCTGAAAGAAATCGGGGTCGCATCTGTCGAGCAGCTGATCGACGAGACGATACCGCAGAACATCCGCCTGAAAGAAAAATTAAACCTGCCCGCGGCAATGACCGAGGTCGAGCTGCTGGGCCATGTTTCGGGTATCGCGGCGAAAAATAAGATCTTCAAGAACTTCATCGGCCAGGGTTACTACGGTACGAATACGCCGCTTGTGGTGCTGCGGAACATTTTCGAGAACCCGGGCTGGTACACAGCATACACTCCCTACCAGGCAGAAATTTCGCAGGGCCGCCTCGAGGCGCTGCTCAACTACCAGACAATGGTGATCGACCTCACGGGTATGGAAATCGCGAACGCGAGCCTGCTCGATGAAGCAACCGCAGCCGCCGAAGCGATGCATATGCTGTTCACCGAAGCAAAGAACGAAACAGCGAAGAAGTTTTTTGTCTCTGAGCGTTGTTTTCCGCAGACCATTGACGTGGTGCGCACGCGCACGGCGCCCATCGGCGTCGAGCTGGTGATCGGCGACCATGAAAAGGTTGAACTCGACGCGAGTTTTTTCGGCGCACTGGTACAATACCCCGCCGGCGACGGCGAAGTCATCGATTATACCAATTTCATGAAGAAGGCGAAATCGGCCAACGTGCTCGTGGCAGTTGTCGCCGACCTGCTCTCGCTCACGCTTTTGACCCCGCCGGGTGAATGGGGTGCCGATGCCGTTGTCGGTTCAACGCAGCGCTTTGGCGTACCGATGGGTTACGGCGGGCCACACGCGGGCTATTTTGCCACACGCGACGAATTCAAGCGCCAGATGCCCGGCCGCCTCATCGGTGTTTCGATCGACAGCCAGGGCAAACGTGCGCTGCGCATGGCGCTGCAGACGCGCGAGCAACACATCAAGCGCGAGAAGGCCACCTCGAACATCTGCACCGCGCAGGTACTGCTATCGGTGATGGCCGGTATGTACGGCGTCTACCATGGCCCCAAAGCTTTAAGGGGGATTGCTTCCCGAATCTATGGACTGAGCCACCAACTGCGTCAAACACTGACCGCAGCAGGTCTCAAAGTCGAAACAACGCACCATTTTGATACACTGACAATCGCGGTGGCTGATGCCGAAGCCGTACATACGCGCTGCGCCGCCGCGCAGGTGAATATATGCCGTGTCGATAAGAACCACGTGCGCGTATCGGTCGACGAAACACATACAGCAGCTGATATTACCGCTCTCGTCGAACTGATTGCGGGCAAGGCCGGCGGCAACATGGCCCAGACAGATAAGCTTGATTTGCCACAGGGGCTAATCCGCCAGAGCGCGTTCATGACGCACCCGGTATTCAACTCGTACCACAGCGAACATGAGATGCTGCGTTACATCAAGTCGCTCGAGGCGAAAGACCTTTCGCTCTGCCACTCGATGATTTCGCTGGGTTCGTGCACGATGAAACTCAATGCCACGGCCGAAATGATTCCTGTTTCGATGCCGGGCTTCAGCCTGCTGCACCCCTTTGTGCCGCGTGACCAGGCGCAGGGTTACACACAGATCATCGATGAACTGTCAGATTACCTGAAACAGATCACCGGTTTCGCCGGTATCAGCCTGCAGCCGAATTCAGGCGCGCAAGGTGAGTACGCAGGGCTCATGGTCATACGTGAATATTTCAAAGCGCGCGGCGAATCGCACCGCAACGTCGCGCTGATACCCTCTTCTGCGCACGGTACAAACCCGGCGAGTGCAGCGATGGCAGGCATGCAGGTCGTCGTCACCAAGACCGACGCTAAAGGTTATATCGACATCGACGACCTGCGGGCGAAGGCCGAAGAACATAAAGCCAACCTGGCCTGCCTGATGGTCACCTACCCGTCAACGTACGGCATTTTCGAAGAGCGCATCGCCGAGGTGTGCGAGATCATTCACGCCAACGGCGGCCAGGTCTACATGGATGGCGCCAACATGAACGCGCAGGTTGGCCTCACGAGCCCGGCGAATATCGGCGCCGATGTCTGCCACCTGAACCTGCACAAGACGTTTGCTATACCCCACGGCGGTGGTGGCCCGGGCATGGGGCCGATCGGCGTCGCCAGACACCTCGTCCCTTTCTTACCGGGGCATGTCGTTGTAGAGATGGACGCCGGTGGCAAAAGCGTCGGTGGTTCGACTGCGCTCACCAGCCGACGAATTTCCGCCATCAGCGCCGCACCATGGGGCAGCGCTTCGATTCTGCTGATTTCGTACGCGTACATTCGCATGATGGGCGCTGAAGGTCTCGAGAAAGCGACGAAGTTTGCCATTCTCAACGCCAACTATATCAAAGCGCGGCTCGAGAGGCACTACCAGGTGCTCTTTACCGGAAGCCAGGGCCGCTGCGCGCACGAGATGATTCTCGACACCCGCGTCTTCAAAGCCACGACCGGCATCGAAGCGGAAGACATTGCCAAACGGCTGATGGACTATAACTTTCATGCACCGACGATGAGCTTTCCGGTGGCCGGCACAATCATGGTCGAACCCACCGAAAGTGAACCCAAGGCGGAGCTCGACCGGTTCTGCGATGCGATGATCGCAATTCGCAAAGAGATCGCCGCCATCGAAGAAGGTAAATCAGACCGGGCAGACAACCCGCTCAAAGGCGCGCCGCATGCAGCGACGATGGCTGTGACAAGCGAATGGAAACGTAGTTACTCGCGCGAGCAGGCCGCGTACCCGCTCGACTATGTGCGCGCCAACAAGTTCTGGCCTTCAGTCGGCCGTATTGATAACACGCACGGCGACCGCAACCTCATCTGTGCGTGTCTGCCGCTTGAAGCGTACGAGAAGTAGCAGTTAAGTCAAAGTTGCCACTGTCACTATGGCAACTGTTCAGCAAACCTGCCAATCACCTGCTGCAGCAACTGCAGGTCGATTGGCTTGGCTACGAACTCTGCTACACCTGAGTCGAAAGCCCGCTCACGGGTAGGCGGCAGGTGATCGGCTGAGACTGCAATGACGGGCTTGTCAGATCCCCATGGAGTCTGTCGTATGCGCGCCATAAGGTCGAACCCTGACATGTCAGGCAAATTCAAATCGAGCAGAACGAGATCGGGATTAGCCTGTTTTCCGATTTCCATCGCGGTGCCGGCGTCTTCAGCCACATAGAGTTCTATCTGTGAACGGCGCAGGAACTCCTGCATGAGCTCGCGACCATGCTCATCGTCCTCAACGTACAATACCTTCAGCTTCTTGAAATACGGCGGCAATTGCAGCGTCGCGCCAACCGGCTGCTGTAGACCTGACGCCTGCAGGCAAGGTAGGCTGAAAGAAAAAACACTCCCCTGTCCCAGGGCGCTCCTTACAGTTATCTCACCGCCCAGGGCCTGAACGATTTGCTGGCTGATCGCCAGGCCAAGACCAAGTCCCTGACTGCGGAAACTTGTATCCCCGACCTGCGAAAAAGGCTGGAACAGCATGGAGAGATTTTCCTGGGCAATACCTATACCTTCATCGTGTACTTCAAAGTGCAGGCGGTTTTCTCTCTCAAAAACGCGCAACGCGACACGGCCATGGCGTGTGAACTTCACAGCATTACTCAACAGGTTAAGTAGCACCTGGCGCAGACGGCGAACATCTGTATAGAGTACCTGCGAGTGCGAAACTGCCAGCGCGCTTTCAAACTGGATGCCCTTCTGCCGCGCCCGTACGTGAACCAGTTCGACGACAGTACGCAGAACTTCATCCAGTGTAGACTGCCGCACCTCAATGCTGAGCGTACCGGCTTCGATGCGGCTGAAATCGAGCAGTTCATTGATTAATCCCAGCAAATGTTCGGCGCTGGCATGAATATGCTCGGCGTACTCGCGGACAGATATATCGCTGCCGGGACTCATCGAGATGAGCTGCGCAAAGCCCATGACGCCGTTGAGCGGAGTTCTAAGCTCGTGGCTGATATTGGAAAGAAAGCGATTCTTGGCCTCGTTTGCCTCTTTGGCACGCAACTCTGCTTCTTTAACAGCTGAAATATCGAAAATGAAGGCGAAAAATCCCAGAACTTCAGCCGCCTGGATATCAGGTACATAATAGGCCTGCACCCAGCGCGAAGTGCCATCAGCCTTTGGCAGACGACGCTCAAATACCTGGCGCTCGCCCGCAAGTGCCTTTTCTATGTACGGAAGGTTCTGCTGGAACAGTTCTTCACCGAGCAAATCACGAAAATGGGCTCCAACCACTTCATGTGGCTGGCGATCAAACCATTCAAGGTACGCTTTATTGACAAACTGGTTGCGTAGCTCCCGGTCCCAGTATAATACTACTCCAGGTAGACCTTCGATGATCCCCTGCAGCCGGGCATCACGAAGCATTAGCTGTGCCTCTGCGCCCTTTTGCTTTGTGACATCGCGCGTGATGCAGATCATCGTTTCGACCTGTCCATCGCGTTTGATCTCGGGCACAATGCGCGCCTCAAAGTACCTGCGACCATCGGGAGCATCGTAGGCAAATTCAAAAGACCGCTCTTGCCCTGATTCAAGGACAAAATTCATGTGGGCGTTCCAGAATGTTACCAGGTGCTCGGGCATGCCCAGTTGTTCGTTTGTTTTTTCGAGAAATTGCTCCGGCTCCGTTCCTGTTGCCTTTGCTATGGCTCTGTTGATATAAACATGCCGAAGACCACGGTCAAACCGGGCTATAATGTCTGGGGCGTTTTCAATAATACTCTTGTACGAAGACTGCAGGCTGTCCAGCTGCTCTTGTGTCTCTTTGAGTTTTGTGACATCAAGACGCACAGCAAGGAATGCCTTGATTTCGCCCTTGTTATCAAGCAACGGAAAGATTGTTGTCTTAACCCAGTAAAGACTACCGTCTTTGCGGCGATTACAGACTTCTCCATGCCAGGTATTTCCTGAAAGAATCGTCTGCCACTACTCACGAAAAAAATGGGCTGAATGTTTTCCTGAATTCAGCATGCGGTGGTCATTGCCCACGAGCTCATTACGCGAATAGCCAGAGATTGCGCAGAACGTCTCGTTAGCGTCGAGAATGCGTCCCCGGACATCGGTTATTGCAACGATGGCCGTGCTATCAAATGCCCGCAGGACTGCGTCTGCATATTCGCGTGATAAAATTTCTCTCATTATACCCTGCTATTTGGTAGTGCTCGGCAACCCTTAGGCATCAACTGTACTACTACGCAACCTGAGTACATGCACTACGATGCGGGTCAATAGAAATTATTTTATACTCCGCAGCGCACTTGTTCATCAAAATTGTTTGCAGGCGGAGTTTGTAGAGATTGAAGCGCAATATCCGTGCGCGCTGTGACACCCTGAGTAAAGATTTAGCGCGCCAGTTACCTCTGCAACCCCTACGAATTAAACTACGTAGACTTACTTATACGAAATTCTCAGGTAATGTCACTTGCCTTTCACCTTGCGGTTATAAAATCCTTCGTGGTTGCTGCGCCACTCGAAGCGCGCGAGGCTGTCTTCTGGCATAAAACGCTTCAGGTACGTCTCGCGGTAGAAATCCCATTCGGTTGTGCCTTGGTAGTCTGCAGGCCAGGCGTCGCGCCGCGCATATGAATGTTCTGCCGACGGGAACGGTGATTTGTAGTACGCCCATTCCATGACGTGAAAAATTTCGTGAAACCAGAAGAGCGCTGAGTTCGCGTGGTTGCCGTCAAGGTAGCGCTTGTTAGAATCGCTTATCACGAGGAGGCGGTGCAGGCTCTTGCCCTTGATCGGGAAACCATACTCGGTGCCGCTGCCGTTCGTGATCAGGTGACCTGCCGGCTGGCGCGTACCGGCCCAAACGAGCGTCACTGCGTCGCTCTGTTCAATCTCGCGCAGTGTGAGTGCGCTGAATGCAGGAGTAATCGATTCCATGATCGGGTGCATCACCGAGCGCGGCGGGTCTGAGACGTAGGTTGTTTTGGTTACGGCGCCCGTGTGGCGTATGATTTTGAAATCCCAACCAATGCCGGTGAGCGCCTGGAAGGCAGAGGCAAAGTACCTGAAATTAAAAAGTAGTTCCTGCAGATCGGCTTCATCGAGTTTTGCGTCGACATTGCCGTGCACGGGGTGACCAGTTGCCAGCCGCGTTTCAGGCACGACGACGAAGAGCATTTTCAATTTGCGCTTCGGCTGCGAGGGTTTGAGATCATGCCCCAGTGCCAGCGCCTGAATCTGTATCATATCGCGCAGGTAACCCCAGTGCTTCACCATGTCAGCATCGTGACGGTCAATTGCTGTGCGAGCCATGAGGTGCGCCTCGCGGATTTTTCGTTCACGCACGCCCTGGTCGACGCCAAAATAGGTATTGGCAGTAAGACAATCGGCCAGCTGGTTATTCGGTCGCGGTTGCTGCATTGCTTCTAACAGCAGAAAATGCCATCGCTGGCGCTCGGCAAAACGCATCGTCGGGTCTTGAAAGAGTTTGGAAACGTTGTATGCTGCGTGCACAACCTGCGGACTCTTGACCAGCTGCCGCATACCCTGTTCGAGCACGCGCCGGCCCGCCTGCAGGTTACCGGTTTCGAGGTGTGCCAACGCCAGGTTGCTGATCACCAGCGCATAGTTGCCTTCGCCGTGACGCGCCAGACCCGAGGGTACCACGGCGCCCTGCAGCGCGATGATTTCACTCCATTTCTTACTTTGCCCGTAACACCAGATGGCAGTTGCGGCATCACCGTTCTGCGCAAGCGCCGCGGCCTTTTGTGCGTCGGGACCGCAGACTTCTGCATTGGCAGCCAGCGATGAGACTGCCCCAAACAGCATGGGGAAAAATACCGAGAGAAGAGATATGCGCATGGTTAAGTGAATGGCATGCCGGATGGTATGTCAAGATCTCTCAAATCTTGATAGGGCAGGGATTTTTTTTAGTTCTAAGCCATACGATTCTGTAACCTGCTAAGTCAAAGTCGCGTACAGCTTGCGAAACTGTTCGTTTGGTACACGCGGTTCGTTCGACCGCTGTAGCTCAGCCCGAATGCCTCGAACAAGATACATATCGATCTCACCCTTGTTTTTTGCCGGTGTCTTGCCCCGGTATTCGCATTCAAAGAAGTCCTTCACCAGCTCATATGTCTCGCGTGATATGTTGATTTCGCTGGCAATGCCAGAGGACTCGCAACGGCTGGCTGTATTTACCGTATCGCCCCACACATCGTAAGCGAACTTCTTCTCGCCAATGACTCCGGCGACAAGGTTGCCCGAATGGATGCCAAGCCGCAACTGCCAGTAAGGTAAACCCTGAGATGACTTAATCTCTTTCATCTGGTTCATGAAGGCCTGAATTTCCAGTGCCGCCATGACGGAATCGACCGCATGTGTTCGGTTCTCAATCGGTATGCCGCCTGCAAACATGTAACTGTCGCCGATGGTTTTCAGCTTCTCGAGTTTGTGCCGCTCCATTAAACTGTCAAAGTACGAAAAGCAGCGGTCAAGCTCGCCGACAAGTTCTGCCGGTGACATCGACTCAGCAATCTGCGTAAAACCTTCAAAATCAGTGAAACAGACCGTTGTTGAAGGATAATACCGCGGCTCACTGCTACCCTTCACCTTGAGCTCACCGGCAATCTCAATCGGCAGAATATTCAACAACAGTTTTTCAGACGCTGCGTGCTCGGCCGCCAAAAGCTTCTCCGCAGAAGATACGGCCTTGAAGAATGAATTGATGGTAACGATGAAGAACATCGTCACCACCACGAGTGGCGGCATGAGGTAATCCCCCGGCACAACCCATTTGGGAGGACCGAATACAGCGGAACCTCCCAGGACACGGTAGTAATACTGGTCGGCAAAGTTGGCGATGAGCGGCAAAGCGACGAGTGTCCAGCGCGTTTTCGCAAAGTCAGGCGGAACCGCCAAAAAGGGCAAGAGCGCCAGGAGCAAAAAGATTGAGTGCGCGGGATCGTCGGCGTAGGCAATACAGAGCCCCATAATGTGGAGGTTAAAGCCCAGCAGGGTCAACGCACCGGCTGTGGCGAAAAACCGCTTATACAAGAAGACGCGCGCGACCAGAAAGAAACCGACAATCTCAGCAAACATGATCATCGAGAAAATGTGGGTCTCTGGTGGTTCGAAGATGAGAATCTGTGGCACCAGCAAAAGCAAGATGACAAAAAAGGTCAACTGGATGCCATTCGTTGTACGAATAGCCCGAAGCTCACCTGATGTCAGGCCGACGGTGAGTTTCTGCAGAGATAGCCAGGCATACAGCCGGGTCGTACGCAGGCGATTGAACATCGCGAAATCATGCGCCAGTCAGAGCGCGTGCGTCAAATGCATTTACGAAGCCCGACTGAATTTACCTGCCTGGTAATCGACAAAGGCCTGCTCGATTTCCTGCGGAGTGTTCATGACAAACGGACCGTAGCGCGCTACAGGTTCTTTGATAGGTTTCCCCGCGACGATGATCACACGCAGTTCTTCGTCGGCTTTGAACTGGATTACATCGCCTGAACCCAGAATTGGCAGGTCACCACGGCTGATCTTTTGGCCTGAAATTTCGCCAGAGCCTGCGACCACGATGACAAAAGCAGAACGATCGGCCGCAACGGGAATCTCGGCGCTCTGTCCCGGCTTAAACTGCACGTCAAAATAATCGATTGGGTAGAAATTACGCGCACCGCCCTGAACTCCGCCTAAGCTGCCCGACAGCACCTTCGCTGCATAACTTTCAGTTTCAACGACGGGGATTTCATGCGCCTGCATATCCTGGTAGTGCGGTTCTGTCATCTTGAGCGCAGCGGGTAAGTTTACCCACAGCTGGTAGCCCCACATGAGGCCGTTTTCCTGCCGCGGCATTTCAGAGTGGATAATACCCGAGCCCGCGCGCATGAACTGCGCCCCGCCCGTTTCGAGCAGGCCCTTGTTACCGCGCGAGTCATTGTGCTCCATCTTACCCTGGATCAGGTATGTCACTGTTTCGAAGCCGCGGTGCGGGTGGTTGGGAAAACCCGCAAGGTATGAATCGGGGTCGTCGCTGAAGAAGGCATCGAGCATCAAGAACGGGTCATGCGCCATGAGGTCACGCGTGCCGATGTAGCGGCGCAGTTTGACTCCCGCGCCGTCGGATGTTTCCTGCCCCTTCAGTACCTGTTGAATTTTTCGCGCATCACCCATACACACAGTGTAGTGCGAATGTGCGCGAACGACAAAATATTCCGAACTTTACGGCTTCTTGTACAGATTCGGCATCAGCTTGCCGGTCCACTTGGCGCGCAGCACGGCGTTGCTGTTGTTGTTTTTGGGATCGGTATCCCAGAAGCTAAAGCCGAATTTTTCACGGTGAAACCACGGGCCGGTATGCCCACCCCAAAAACCTTCAGCGGCCAGCGTGGCGCACAGCGAGCGCGACCATTTGATCGACCAGGGTATGTTCGATTTCGATGCGCTGAAAACTCCCTCGGCACCCTGCTGCGCTTTGCACGTCGCATGGCCTGCCGGCAGGTAAGGCAACTGGTCGGTGGCATCGGGCAAGAAACTGGCGCCGCAGTGCGCATTCTTGCTGCCCTGGCAGGGCCCGGCTGCAGAGCCAGTTTTGCCCGGATATTTTGCGTCCCACATCGTGGTGAACTTGCGCTCATCGCCCCACAGCGCGCGCTTGAACATGCAGTGGTCCTTTTTCACCTCGCGGTCGGCGCCGGTATAACCGACGAGCGCGCGCACGTGGTTGATCGCAATGCGGTGCCACTCGTCGACTTCGGCACGCGTGGGGTTTCTGTTGTCGGCAAACGGTTTATGCTTATAAAAAACTTCGCGCAGGCCCCTGATTGTGTCGGGCCCGGGGCAAATCGCTTTTGCAAATTGTGCCTTGGTCATTTTTGTGGGATCATAAACGGTGCCGTCCCATTTTGCCGCATCCCAGGCCTGTTTCGAGATCCAGCCGACGCCATCGGGGTCGTGCGCTTTATTCACACCGCCGGCAAAAGGTTTCGATTCAAACGTTTTCCAGTTAGCCTGGTTGGGGGTGAACTGCTCGGGGTTACGGTCGCTGGCGCCGGCAGCGATGCCAAGCAGTGCGGCGACAAGAGCAAGGTGGAGGTATATGCGATTCATGTATGGCTTCCTGGTTGATTCTATGAACGAATCTGCATGAACCCTTACATGAGGGTGGGGTCAAATCATTTGTTTCTTGGCTAGTGACAGTTATTACGCCAGCGGCAACATAGTTGATGCCTGCGCAAGGAGACGGATGAAGATCCTCTACCCGATAATGTCACTGACAGCCGATTTCTGAAATCGGTTCTGGCGCATGCAAGAACCCACCCTACTCATTCTCGCGGCCGGTATGGGCAGCCGCTACGGCAGCCTCAAGCAGATGGACGGTCTGGGGCCGGGCGGTGAAACCATCATGGATTATTCCATTTACGACGCCATTCGGGCGGGTTTCGGTAAAGTCGTCTTTGTCATTCGCAAAAGCTTCGCCGATGACTTCAAGGCAGTCTTCTCAGCGCAGCGTTACCAGGGCAAGATCGCGGTTGAATACGTGATGCAGGAACTCGACATGATTCCCTCTGAGTTCAAGCTCAACCCTGAGCGCACCAAGCCGTGGGGTACAAATCATGCTGTCATGGTCGCATCGGGAGTGATCAAAGAGCCCTTTGCCGTCATCAACGCCGATGACTACTATGGTCGCAATGCCTTTGAAGTCCTCGCAAATTTTTTGACCGGCGTCACGGGTAAGCAGAACGACTACTGCATGGTCGGTTACCAGCTGGGCAAGACACTGTCAGAGCTCGGTGCTGTCTCGCGCGGCGTCTGCTCGGCCGATACGAATGGTTACCTGACCACCGTGGTAGAACGCACGCATATCGAGCGCATCGAAGGCACTATTAAATACAAAGACGAAAATGGCAACATGGTCGCAGTCGACGACAAGGCAATCGTGTCGATGAACATGTGGGGCTTTACCCCCGACTACTTCACGCACTCCGGCAAGATGTTTGCGGATTTTTTGCGAGACAAAGGCAACGACCCTAAATCAGAGTTTTTTATTCCACTCGTGGTGAATAACCTCGTGGCGAGCGGTACTGCGAAGCTCAAGGTGCTGACAACAGATTCAGAATGGTTTGGTGTCACGTACCAGGGCGACCGCCCGAAGGTGGTCGAAAAGCTCAACGCACTGATCGCGAAGGGCGAGTATCCGCAGAAGTTGTGGGCCTGACGCAGATGCTGAAGCAACTCTGCCCGCGGCTTTCGAGCTTCTCGCTCAGGAAGAACGGGATAACTTTATCAAGCTCAACCGCCTGTTCTTCGTCGCGGGTGAATGCCGCAACCCGCTTGCCGCGAACCAGGTAGTCGCCGCTGCTCAATTTGATATTCACCAACCCGGCTGGGCCGTGGCAGACTGCGGCAACGACGCCACCGGCTTCATAGATGTCCCGCGCGATTGCCTGTAGCTTCTCTTCACCGGGAAAATCCCACATTGTGCCGTGACCGCCTGCATAGAAGATCGCGGCATAGTCGGCGGCGTTGACCTGCTGCGGCTTGAGCGAGGCATGCACTCTCTTCATGACATCCGCGTCGGCGAGAAAGGCCGCCGTGGTTGCATCAGCCTCTTCTACGCCGATGATCGGCACTTTACCGCCGCGCGTACTGGCAAAGTCGATCTCGAAATGCTCTTTCAGTACCGCATAGGGGTGTGCGATTTCAGGCGCAAAGGCACCGGTGGGTTTTCCGGAATTTCCCAGGACGTCGTTGCTGGTAAGGACAAAGAGTATTTTTTTCATATTCTTTCTTCAGGCAGAGGCTCTTGCCAGGATGCTTTGAGGGACAAGTTAGAAATTGTCTGCGCGCACAGCCAAAAAAACCGCATGAAGGCGTGGCTTGGGCAACGAGCGCAGGCCAACAGCAAAGCGGGTTCGAGAGCTTTTACCCTGCGGCGAGACGGCTTTCGTACACCCGCGAAGGCCGGTCACCGGGATTCACCTTAAGCACACGCGCGAAAGCCTCGCGCGCCTCGGCAAATCGCCCCTGGTGGAACGCGGTCACTGCCTGCTGGTAATCGTCCAGCGTTTTCAGTTTGAGCTCCCTCAGGGGATCTTCATCGCCATCGATGATCTCGTAGATGCCGACGGGCTTCGTCTTACCTTTCACTTTGACGCGGTCAAGAAAGCGGAAATGGAATTTTTTGAGCGGCTTGATTTCGGCTACCGTCGCTTCGCTCACCGCGATACGTGAAGCATAAACTTTAGTGAGCGACTCAATACGCGACGCGAGGTTCACGGTGTCTGAAATGACAGTACCCTCAAGCCGGTCTTCAGCACCAATTGTGCCGAGCATCAATGAGCCGGCATGCACCCCAATACCAATCTCGATCGGCTGGTAACCCTTGGCAGATCGGTACGAGTTGTATTCCTTGAGATAGCGCTGCATTTCGATACTGGCGCCCACCGCGTCGGCGACCGATTTGTCGAATAGCGCCATAATCGCGTCGCCGATGAATTTGTCGATAAACCCGCCGTGGCGCTGGATGATGGGGCTCATCCGGCCCAAATAAGAGTTGATGAAGTTGAAGTTCTCTGCCGGCGTCATGGCCTCTGAAAGGGTTGTGAACGACCGGATATCGCTGAACAGAACGGCCATCTCTTTCTGTATCTGGTCACCCAGGCGTACATCGAGAATCGAATCTTTGCCGAGGTTCGCGAGAAAGTCCCGCGGAACAAAGCGCGCGTAAGACTCGGTGAGGACTTTCTGCATCTCGAGTGTTTTGCGCTGTGCCTCTTCTTTTTCTTTCTTCATGATGTTGATGCGGTCGGCGAGAGCTATCGAGAGTAGTACCACCTCAAGCGCCGAACCAAAATACAAGCCGTAATCGGTGAAGATATTTGAACCGAGCACACCTGTGAACTTCAACACAACAATGATGCCAGCGAGCTGTAGTACAGTGAAGGCGAGCAGGAAAAAGCGGGCTGGCCGGTACTTTCTGACAAAAGCAATGATCGCTGCCGCAAACACCATGAGAAGCGGGGGTATCGTGGCTGCCAGCGTCGCCTTGGTTGTAATTTCCGGCGGCAGAAAAACAGGGGAGAAAAACAACAGTACGAGAATGCCTATAGCAACTTTGATAGTCTTGTCCAGCCAGGGGACCAACTCCTTGGTATTGAGAAATCGTTTTGCAAACATCAATACCGAAGCCAGCATGAAGTTAGAGGAGAGTATATACGCGTTTCTCTGTAGCCAGGTACCGTTTGGCCACAGGTACTGGAAGCCGTGGCCCGTGAGAACGAGCTGCAGCCACAGCAAGCCTGTGATATAGCAGACGTAATAGAAGTAGCTGATATCCCGAACCGAAAAGTAGATGAACAGGTTATAGAGTATCATCACAACCATGATACCGTAATAGAAACCGAGACCATGCTGCACGTTGGCGTTATATTCCTGGAAAGCTTCTTTATCCCAGAAGACAAACGGCATGATCAGGCCGCCGCAGGTTCGGGCCCGAAGGAAATAGGTCTTCTGCTCTCCGACCGCAAGGTCGATAGAAAAGACAAAGTTACGGTTCAGGATTTTGCGCGCTGGGAACGGCGACAGCATGCCGGCGGACTGCTTGTCAAATTTGCCATCGGCGACCGGGGAGTAAAATTCCACGATGTCTATGTTGCTTTGGTCAATTTCCAGCACCCGCGTTCGCGGTGAACCATCTTTGCGCTCGAAGGTAATTTTCAACCAGTAATCGTGATTGGTCTGGCCAAAATTCAGGACCTCTTTTTCAGAATCAACGAAGCGCGAAGCAAATTCGGGTGAAGCTATCTGCGCAATGTCCTTATTTTTGCCCGGGTCTTCGAAATAGGCAATGCTTCGCCCGATTTCCATTCGCTTCTCTGGTGAATCCCATGCCACAGCGGGAGCGGCAGAAAGATGGTAATGACCAAAGAAGAGTGAAACGGCGACCAGGGTCGCATACCGGGTGTTCATGTGTGTCGCTGTTTACGGGCGACCGGCCTGGCTGTCCAGAATGAATTGGCATAAAATAACACTGCGGTCAAAACGGGCTATCGGCTGATTTGGCCCGCAGGTTTTGGGACAACAGCTTGAATATTGGAAAGGCCCGTTACTAAAGTAGTGTGCGAAACACGCGGCTTTCACCACTTTGCGTTTGTGCCCGCATTTTCCCCAGCCGCGCAGCACACACCAGGAGCCCTTGAATGAAAACAAAATGGAAAATTCTTATCGCAACCGTGATCAGCCTGGGGCTGCTTGTGCTGATCTTCGAAGAGAGCATCAAGATCAAGATCATCCACGTGCTCGGCGCAGCCGAAAACTATAAAGCCGTAGGCGACGCCAATGCGATGCAGCCACAGTTCAACGATGCCGACCAAAACCGCACGCGCATCAACGTGGCGCTCGTACCGGTGGCGCAGGGTTTCACGCAACCCGTCGATCTACAGTTCTCGCCCGTGGAGAAAGATGTTGCTCTCATCGCCGAGAAGACCGGCGCCCTCAAGTGGGTCAATTTGCGCACCAAAGCTTCGGGCACGCTGGCGCAGATCGACGTGCTTACCCATGCCGAAGAAGGCCTGCTCGGTATTGCATTCCACCCGGATTACGCGGCGAATGGCAAAATCTACCTGAACTATGTGGCGAACGAGAACGGGCGCGACGTGAGCCGGGTGGCCGAGTGGATAGTTTCCACACCGGCTGACCTTGCAGTTGCAAAGCTCTCCGACGAGCGCATTCTCATGCGTGTTGTGCAGCCATACGCCAACCACAACGCGGGACAACTGGCGTTTGGCCCTGACACGATGCTCTATATCGGCTGGGGGGACGGCGGATTCAAAGACGATCCGAAAGGGCACGGGCAAAACCCTCTCACGCTGCTGGGCAGCATGCTGCGCATTTCTGTCGAAGCAGACCCATCAGGGAAACCGTACAGCATACCAAAGGACAATCCGCATGTGGGCGATGCGCGTTACGCACCCGAGGTCTGGGCGATCGGTTTTCGCAACCCATGGCGCTATAGCTTTGACCCCGCTGGCCGCCTCATTGTTGCGGACGTGGGTCAGGACCGTTTTGAAGAGATTGATATCGTAGAAAAAGGTGCGAACTATGGTTGGAATGTCCGCGAAGGCTTTCACTGTTTTGAACCAAAAGAGAACTGCCGCACGACGGGCTTTCGTGATCCAATTTACGAATATGGCCGCAAAGAGGGGCAGTCGATCACGGGGGGCTACGTCTACACAGCGGCGGAGATTGCAGCACTGCAGAACAAATTCGTCTTTGCTGACTTTGTCAGCGGCCGCATCTGGGCAATCGCTCTACCTGCCGACGCGCAGGCGAAGGTCGATGCTGTGTACACCCTGGGCAAGTGGCCAGTGCTCATTTCTACCTTTGGCCGCGACGCAGGCGGCAATATCTATGCAGCGGATTTCGGTAGTGGGACAATCTTTCGCTTCGCGAAGCGCTGACAGGCTCCGAAAGACGCGGATAGCCGCATGAAACCCACGATGATCGATTTTGACGCTGGCTCAAACTGCAGACTCAGATTCACCGATTACGGCGCAAGGCTGGTCTCGCTGGTTGTGCCCGACCGCAACGGCAACCTCGTCGACGTTGTGACGGGTTATGACAGCGACGAAGCCCACCGCATGGGTGCGCGCTTCTTCGGTGCCAACGTCGGCCCCTTTGCCAACCGCATTCGCGGGGCGCGCTTCACCATCGATGGCGCTGAATACCGCTTCACTCCCAACGGTAACGGGCACCTGTTGCACAGCGGCGAGCAAGGTCTCGATTCGGTGCTATGGAAATCCATAGCAATGGAAGACGGTGTCAGTTTCACTTACCACAGTCCCCACGGCGAGTTTGGTTTTCCCGGCCCCGTCGATTATACCATTCGCTACCGGCTGCTTGCCGGGGCGACGCTGCGCATCGAGTATACCGCAACGCCGCAGAAGCCGACGCACCTGAATATCGCGCACCACTCATACTTCAACCTCGCGGGGCACCACGTGGGCAGCATCGACGATCATACGGTGCAAATCAACGCGGGCCATTACCTTGAAGTCGACGCCGATTCGATACCGACGGGAAAACTTTTGCCTGTCGCGGGCACCCCACTCGACTTACGAAATCCCACACGTATTGGCGATAGGCTTAAGGCGGATTTTCCCCCGTTACAAACCTGCGGCGGTTTTGATCAATGCTTCGTCGTCGATACGTCGCGGCCGCCGACTGCGGGCCTCTATTTCGCTGCGCGCATGGTGGCACCCCAGACCGGCATAGCTCTGGAAATCCATACTAGCTACCCGGCGCTGCAGTTCTACACCGCGAACCACGACCTACCTGAGGTGCCGGGCAAAGGAGGCGCGGTCTATCGAAGGCACGGTTCGTTCTGCCTCGAGCCGCAGTTTTTTCCCAACTCGCCGAACATCGCGCACTTTCCTTCGACGCTGGTGCGCGCGGGTGAGACCTACCAGCAGGTGGTCGAGTTCCGCTTTGCGCGCTCAGCGTAACCGGCCGCCGGCCCCGGCAGTGGTGAACGCCATTCTTGACGGCGCGAACCACCGGTGGTCGATGGGTCATGGGCCTACTCAAACCAACACCGCCGCCGTACGACCCCGTTGCATGGCAGAACAAACCATTCCCCGAACAGGTGCGCCTTGCGTGCCAGGCCTGGTCGGTGCAGGGTTATGGTACGCCACTGGGCGCGTATGGGCTCTATGTCTTCAAAGTCATCTTCTATATCTATGCCTGGGCATTCTTCTGTTCGTTCACGCCGGGTATGGGCGGCGTGGGCGAATGGCAAAACTGGATCTTCGAGCCGATTGCATTCCAGAAAGCCATTCTCTGGAGCATGCTCTTTGAAGTGCTCGGGCTCGGCTGTGGCAGCGGGCCTTTGACCGGAAGATATTTCCCTCCCATCGGCGGATTTCTCTATTTTCTGCGACCCGGTACCACCAAGCTGGCACTCTACCCCCGCCTGCCGCTGCTCGGCGGTGCGACGCGCAGTATTCTCGACGTGGCGCTCTATGCGGCGCTGCTCGTAAGCCTGGGCTGGGTACTGACGCGCACTACCATCACGTTTGAAGATGTGCTGCCTGTCGCAGTCATACTGCCGGTACTCGGTGTCATGGACCGCACGCTGTTTCTCGCGGCGCGCGGCGAACACTACTGGGTAACAGCCGTCTGCTTCCTCTTCGCCCCCGCATGGATCGGCGGTGCGAAAATGGTACAGCTGACACTCTGGTTCTTTGCCGGCTTTTCGAAACTCAACCGCCACTTTCCGTACGTTGTCGGAGTCATGAATTCGAACAGTCCGTTTACGCGCTTTGAGTTCATGCGCAAATTCATGTTCAAAGATTACCCGAACGATCTGAATCCTTCGCGGTTCGCTCGCCTCGCCGGGCATTGGGGTACTGCGGTCGAGCTGAGCATACCGCTGTTCTTTCTTTTCTCGCCGGCCGGCAGCTATGGCTACTATGCTGGCTTTGCGCTGATGCTGGGCCTGCACATCTACATCACGTCAAATGTCCCGATGGGAGTTCCGATTGAATGGAACTTCATGGTCGTCTATGCTGCATTTTTCTTTTTTGGTGCTCACCATGCAGTACCAATCACCTCGTCACCCGCAGAACTGCTCGTTTTTGTCGGCTTTTGTTCGATAGCGCTACCGGTGATCGGCAACATTTACCCTCATGCGCTTTCGTTCCTTATTTCGATGCGCTACTACGCCGGCAACTGGCCGGTTTCGGTGTGGCTGTTCAAAAAGGGCTCACATGAAAAGCTCAAGAAACTCACGACGAGCGCTCGGTGGGTGCCAGACCAGCTGCGGCTCTTCTATAGCGAAGCCGACACGGCCGCAATTCTGAGCAAGGTGATGGCGTTTCGCCTCATGCACCTGCACGGCCGCGCATTCTCGGCGCTGATACCCCGCGCGGTGCCGCGGGTCGAAGACTACACGTACGCCGAAGGCGAGGTAATTGCGGGACAAATTATCGGCTACAACTTCGGCGACGGGCACCTGCACAATGAAACACTCGCGCGCCTCGTGCAGCAGCAGTGTAATTTTGATTCGGGCGAGGTGCGCTGCGTTTTCATCGAGGGCGAGCCACTTTTCAGGCGCACGCTCAGCTACCGGCTGTACGACCTTAAAGACGGCCAGATCACAGCCGGTGAAATGCCGGTCGACGAGCTCGTGAAACGGCAGCCCTGGGAAATACCGTGACCGATGCAGTCATTGTCGGTTCAGGCCCCAATGGCCTGGCCGCAGCAATTCGCCTTGCGCAGGCGGGACGTTCGGTCGTCGTGCTCGAGGCGCACGACGAAATCGGCGGCGGCACTCGCACGAGTGAACTGACCCTCAAAGGCTACAGGCACGACGTGTGCGCAGCAGCGCACCCGATGGGTGTTGTTTCACCTTTCTTGCGCTCCCTACCGCTCGAAAAGTATGGTCTCGAATGGATCTTTCCCGAAGCTTCGGTTGCACACCCGCTTGCGGCTGGACGCGCGGTATTGCTGACGCAGTCACTCGAAGAGACTGCAGACCGCCTCGGTGTCGACGGCAAAGCCTACCACAAGCTGCTCAAACCTTTCGTCTGCTGCAGTGACGCACTGATCGAAGAAGCGCTCACCGTCTCGCTGACCCGAATTCCGCGGCACCCGCTGCTGATGGCGCGCTTCGGCCTTAAGGCCCTGCGCAGCGCCGAAGCGCTGGCGGCACGCTTCAAAACAGAAGAGGCGCGCGCACTGGTCGCCGGCTGCGCCGCGCATTCGATACTGCCGCTCGAACAGTCTTTGACCGCGGCGGTTGCACTGGTCTTTCTTGTCACTGCGCACATGCACAATTGGCCGGTCGTCAAGGGCGGATCGCACGCGATCACGCAGGCGATGGCAAAGTACTTTAAGTCACTCGGTGGCACGATCAGAACAGGCCAGCGCGTGGCATCGCCCGGCGACCTGCCCGAAGCGCGCGCCTACCTTTTCGATACAAGCCCCGACCTGTTGGCAAATCACTTCGCCGGCGTGCTGCCGGCAGGCTATGTCTCGCGGCTTAAAAAGTTTCGTTACGGCCCCGGCGTGTTCAAGGTCGACTATGCCCTCAAGGGACCTATTCCCTGGCAGAACGCCGACTGCTTGAAGGCGTCGACCGTGCACCTTGGCGGCAGCTTCGAAGAAATCGCCGCCGCAGAAGCCGCCGTGTGGAAAGGGGAACATCCGGCGCAGCCGTATGTTTTGCTCACCCAGCAAAGCCAGTTCGACAAAACGCGCGCACCGAAGGGCAGGCACACGCTGTGGGCCTACGCGCACGTACCGCACAACTCGACGTTCGACATGAGCGAAATTATCGAGAACCAGATAGAACGTTTTGCGCCGGGGTTCAAAAAGCTGGTTCTTAAGCGGCACAGCATGAACTGCCGCGACTTTCACAGTTACAACGCGAACTACGTCGGCGGAGCGATCACGGGTGGGGTCAATGACCTCTGCCAGTTTCTGACGCGGCCGGTGGCGCGCTTGAACCCGTATTCAACGCCCAACCCGAAAATCTTTCTTTGTTCGGCTTCAACGCCGCCGGGCGGCGGTGTGCACGGCATGTGCGGCTTCAATGCGGCGAATACAGTCTTGAACACGCTCGCACGGCGCGCGTGAGCCGTTACCGAATCTGTGCCAGCACGTAGTGGTACTTCGCCTGCGCGGCGCGCTTGCCGTCGGGTAAAAAAAAATCGCAGACGAAGTACAAGTTCTTACCCTCGCGGCGCTTGAGCAGCGCACGCGCCTTCACGGTCTCGCGGTTGACCGGGCGCAGGTAACGAATCGAGGCATTGATCGTGAGCATGCGTTCGTTGGGTTCTTCAATGAAGAAGAGGCACATCATCGCGGTAATGGTATCGCCGACGGTGAAGTAAGCGCCGCCGTGCAGCAGGCCATGCAGCGCACGGTTCGACATATCGAACGGAATAGCTGCTGTCGATTCTTCGCCCGAAAGTGTCTCAAGCGTCATTTTGGTCGTACCGGGGTGGCACTGGTTGATCAGGTGTTGTATCGTTTCGACAAGCGTGCCGGCGCGGCGAATGTCGAACAGGTCTTTGGGAATAATGTCGAAGATGAGGTCTTGATTGTGCATATACACGATTCTCCTACCGGCAGCACGGGACGACTAGTTGACGCGGCAAGCGCAATGGCATCAGGCAATCACCGACTCGATAAATGCGGATTTCGCCCGGCCATAAGCGGCGCGGTCGTGGGAAAAGCGACTGCTAAGACCAATTTTCAGCTGTTCGTATTCGTGGCGCAGCTGCTCACTCGCAAGCAGGCGGTCTCGAAACAGCAGGTGCACAAGCTCCTCCTTTGAACCCTGCCGCACGAGGTGCACGTGCATCTTTCGCGGAAACCCGAGGCGAAAATACCAACGGCCCGTATTACCGGGATAGTCGACCCAGTAGAAACCCAGCTGGTGCAGTTTGGGTACAACGTCGCTGAAGGCGTAATCGTTGGGCAAGGCGACGAGAATATCCAGGATGGGTTTTGCGCGAATACCTAAAGCCGTACTGCCAATGTGGTGAACCTGTGCTTCGGGCAATAACTCGCTCAGATTTCTCGCGACGTTGCGGAAGTACTCGTCAAGATTCGCGTCAGGCTCTGCCAATTCACCGGTATCGTTTATGTCAAAAAAGACATTTGCCACAAATTCGGCGAGAGTATCTGCGGGCAGGGGAAATCCCACATCAGCCGTACGCGATGCCGCCTCGAGATGGCGCAGGCTTTGCAGACCGCCTTCTATCTTCATGAGCAGGCTGCGGCTTGCCGGCCGGTAGGCATAGACGTACGCATCGATGGGTCCAAGGGTAGTCCGCAGTTCGGCAATCTGCGCTGCATTGCATTGCCCGGCGATGACGACGTTGGCAGGCAAATATTGTCTGACCGCCTGCGCCGAACCGACTGCATTGAAATCCAAAACCTCGCGGATCTCTATTCCGTATGCCGGGGCATTGTCGCCAATTGCATGGGCCACGTCGCTTGCGCGTAAGGGTGCATTCAGAATCACAACCACCACTGCCGGGTCAAATGGAGAGGCCTCCGCGGCAACCGGATACAGAATTTCACGCACGACGCCAACCTCACGTACGAAGCCCTGCAGGTTCCGCTGCTGGATTTCCTGGCAGCGGCGGGTTAATCAAAGAACCGAGCCGCTAGTTAAGGCTCAGATATCCAGTTCGCCATCTGCGCCAAACGGGAAGAAAGGATTATAAGCGATCTCAATAAGGTTTCCATCGGGATCAGCCACATAGCCTGAATAGCCACCCCAGAATACTTTTTCCGGTTTCTTCAATTCTTTTGCTCCCAGTGCAATGGCTTCGCGGTAAAGCATGTCAACTTCCGCTTCTGAGGTTGCATTGTACGCCAAAGAAAATCCACGGTAGTTGCCAGCATCATTCTTTACCTGCGCATCATCGGCAAGGGCATCGATATCAAAGAGAGAAAGAACTATGCCCCGCAGTTTTATGAAAACAAATGCGCCTTCTGGAAAAGCGGCCAGGCAGTGGCCATTTCTACTTGCCCTTGCGGCCAGCCGTAAGCATCAGGCCCGATGTCTTTCCACTGGGTAGATTACGCAATTGTCGCGGGCTATATGGCGCTCATACTCGGCGTCGGCCTCTGGGTATCGCGCCCGCGCCCGAATAAAAACAAAGACGCGTCTGATTATTTTCTCGCCGGCAAAGGACTGAGCTGGTGGGTGATCGGCGCCTCGCTCATCGCTTCGAATATTTCGGCCGAACAGTTCATCGGCATGTCGGGTTCGGGCTATGCCATTGGCATGGGTATTGCCAGCTATGAATTCATGGCGGCGATTACCTTGATTCTTGTCGCCGTTTTCTTTATGCCCATTTTTCTCAAAATGGGTATCTACACCATGCCCGAATACCTCGAACGCCGTTACGATGCCCGGGTGAAAACGGTCATGGCGGTTTTCTGGCTCTCGGTTTTTGTGTTTGTCAATCTCTCGTCGATACTCTATCTCGGAGCGCTCACGATCAAGAATGTATTGTTTGCGGGCGCCGCAGTAACGCTCCTGGGCACCTCTGTCGACCCGCTCTGGATTGGCATCGTCTTGCTCGGTATTTTTTCGGCCGCGTATTCGGTTTATGGAGGATTAAAATCGGTTGCGCTCACCGATGTGATACAGGTTGTCTTTCTGATTGGCGGCGGTCTCTTCACGACGTACATCGCTCTGCAGCACACGAGCGACAGCGGTTCTGCCATCGACGGATTTTCCAAACTGCTCGGTAAAGCTCCCGAGAAGTTTGACATGATTCTCGCAAGAGACAATCCGCAATACACAAACCTGCCGGGCATCAGCGTGCTCGTGGGCGGCATGTGGATAGCCAACCTCTATTACTGGGGCTGCAACCAGTACATTATACAGCGTGCGCTGGCCGCGAAAAGTGTACGCGAGGCGCAGACCGGTCTTGCCTTTGCGGGAGTTTTGAAACTGCTGCTGCCATTAATAGTGGTAATACCGGGCATTGTCGCGTTCGTCATCACGAATGACCCGAAGAGCGGCCACTTCGGCGAAATCACCAAACCAGACGCCGCATACCCGTGGCTATTGCATAAGTTTGTACCCAGCGGCGTCAAAGGTCTCGCCTTCGCGGCCCTGATAGCGGCCATTGTGAGCTCCCTCGCGTCGATGATGAACAGTATCTCGACGATTTTCACGATGGATATTTACCGCGGCTTTTTCGAGCCCGGCGCCAGCGAAACAAAACTGGTGAAGGTCGGTCGCATCGCGGCGGGTGCTGCGCTTGTGGTCTCGGTGCCGGTGGCAATTGCGCTGCAGAACCTCGACCAGGCATTCCAGTTTATCCAGGAGTTCACAGGCTTTGTCAGCCCTGGCGCGCTCGCTATATTCCTGCTTGGCTTTTTTACCCGGCGGGCAGGAGCAAACGGCGCGCTGCTGGCGGCGCTCGGGACATTTATCTTCTCAGCGCTGCTGAAAGCGTTTGTGCCGCAGCTGCCGTTTCTCGATCGCATGCTGGTAGTCTTCGTGCTCTGCGTGATAGTGATGCTGCTCACGCCGGCAAAGAACGCGGATAGTAACACTGAACAGCTGCAGCTTGAGCCCGGTACTTTCAGCACGAGCACAGGCTTCAAGCTGGTGGCAGTAGGTATTACGGCGGTACTCACGGTGATTTACGCAGCCTGGTGGTAATATGGTCGATATAAGGAAAATCCGCCACGCCTTCAAAGAGCGCTTTGGCGCAGAGGGTGAAATTTTCTGTGCACCCGGTCGGGTTAACCTGATCGGCGAGCACACCGACTACAATATGGGGTTTGTGTTGCCCGGTGCAATCGACAAGGCCATCACGCTGGCGATACGGCCGAATGGTTTAAACCAGTTTCGCCTGCTCGCACTCGATACGGGCGAAGAAGAAACTTTTACCGTTGCTGACAAGAGTACCCGGCACCACTGGGCCAGCTACATACTGGGCGTCGTCATGGAATTCCAGAGCCGGTGTTTTGCGGTACCGCCGTTCGACGCGGTCTTTGCCGGCGACATTCCACAGGGGGGTGCCATGTCTTCTTCGGCAGCGCTCGAAAGTGCGTTCGCTTTCGCGATCAACGAGCTGGGGAACTTCGGAGTGCAACGGCTTGAACTCGCGCAAATCGGGCAGAGCGCCGAACACAAGTACGCTGGCGTGCGCTGCGGTATCATGGACCAGTTCGCTTCGCTGCACGGCGCTAAGGATCACCTGATCAGGCTCGACTGCCGCTCGCTGCAATACGAGCTTATACCCTTTGTATTGCCCGGCTACCGCCTGCTGCTGCTCGATACGCGCGTGAAACATTCGCTGGCATCGTCAGAGTACAACACGCGGCGCGCCGAATGCGAAACCGGTGTCGCAATCCTGCGAAAACGATTCAACTCAGTCCAAAGCCTGCGCGACGCTGACCTGGCAATGCTCGAAAGTGTACGGGCCGAACTCGATCAGGCCACGTACACGCGCTGCCAGTACGTGATCGAAGAAAACGATCGCGTGCTCGCAGCGGTCGAACAGCTGAAACTCGGCGATGTGGCTGCGTTTGGCCGGCTGATGTATGCCAGCCATGAGGGTTTGAGCCAGAAATACAATGTCAGCTGCAGAGAGCTCGACCTGCTCGTGGCCGTTGCCCGCGAAACGCAGGGCGTGCAGGGTGCACGCATGATGGGCGGGGGCTTCGGCGGTTGTACGATCAACCTCGTTGCAGAATCAGCGATTGCGGATTTCAAAAGAATCGCGCAGGAAAAATTCTTCGCCGCATTCGGCCACAATCCGCTGGTATATGAGGTGGCTATCTCCGAGGGCGCTCGCCGGCCGTAACAGAAGAATCTCCGTCACGCACTCAGCCGCTGCCTGATGGCATTGGCCGGCAATGGCGGAGAAAAGAAATACCCCTGCGCCTGCTGGCAACCCATATCAGCCAGCATCCGTGCCTGCACCAGGGTCTCAACACCTTCGGCGATGACGCCGATGCCAAGTGCGTGCGCTAGTTCAATGATCGCGCGGCAGATGCGTTCGCTTTCTACTCGCTGGCCCAGGCCCTTGACGAATGAGCGGTCGATCTTGAGCGCAGCGGGTTGGTACTCTTGCAGATACTGCAGACTCGAATAACCCGTGCCGAAGTCGTCGAGCAAGATACCGAAGCCGCGCGCTGCGCAGTCTTGAATCCAGCCTGAGACCATTTCAGATTGAAATAAATTGCGCTCGAGCATCTCGAGTTTAATGCTCGTGGGATCTATACCGCGAGACGAGACTGTTTCGCTCAAGAAGGGCAAAAACTCTGCGCTTTCCATTTGGCGGCGCGCGAGATTGAAACTTAACGTAAGGTGATCGCCGGCGGCTTCGCGAAATTGCAGGTAATCGGCGAGCCCTGCATCGATCACCCAGTTGCCAATCGGTACAATCAGCGAAGTCGACTCGGCAAGCGGCATAAAAGCCGAAGGCATGATCTCGCCGCGCGTCGGGCTTTTCCAGCGAATGAGCGCCTCGAGGCCTGCAATCTTCTGTGTCTTCAATTCGTGAATCGGCTGGTACATCAGGCGAAACTCTTCGTTCTGCATCGCGCTCTTGAGCTCCGCCTCTATCTTGATCAGCTCAATCGCTTCATCGATCCGCTTTTGTGCATTCTCAACCGGTGCTGGAGTTTCGCGGTTACGGTCATAGGGGCCGCAGTGACCGCGTGCGCGCTGCAGCTCCGAACGGAAATGCCGCATCACGACAAAGAGCACCATGCGCAGAATGGGATCAGCATCTGCCAGCCGCTCGTCAACCTGCTGCTGCGTGACCACAGTGAGCACTGTTTCGCCGAGCGCAGTCGCCGATGCAGAACGCGGCTGCCGGTCAACCAGCGCCAGCTCGCCGAAAAGTGCACCCGCCTTCAGGATATTCAGCGTTCTTTTTTCATCTTCGATTGTGGTCCAGATTTCTACTTCACCCTGTTCGATGATGAAGGCGATATCCTGCCGCTCACCTTCGCTGAAGATGGTTTCTCCCGGTGAAAAGATGCGTCGACTGCCGTGGGGCATACAGAGGGACGGTGATTATCGACCTGCCGTTGTAAATCCACATTTTTGGGAGACTGGTAATTGGTGCGCGACCCGCTGCATAAGGACAAAGAGCCCATAGATAAACTGTAGGAGGTATACCCCAAAACCGATTTACATGCCATCGCGACGGTATACACTCATCTCATGCCCGTGGCAGAGAACACCGCATCGCACCTGCCGCTTGTACTCATTGTCGATGACTCAGAGACAGCGATACTCTACCTGCGGCAGCTGCTTCAGGGGGAGTTCAAGGTAGTCACTGCCAGCAACCTGATCGAATTCTGGGCACAGCTCGCCGGCGAACCTCCCGACCTGATTTTGATGGATGTCGTGCAGAAAGAAATTTCGGGTTTTGAACTCGTCAGGCAGATCAAACGCACCGACGAATACAAAGGTATTCCCGTGATTTTTGTCACACGGCTCGACAGCGCTGAAGATATCGAGGCCGGCTTCGAGGCAGGCTGCCACGACTATGTAACCAAGCCAGTCATGCAGCGTGAACTCAAGGCCCGTATGCGCGCGGCGCTGCGGCTGAAGAACCTTGAGCAAGAGCTGCGTATGCGCTCGATCACCGACTACCTGACGGGAGCTTATAACCGGCGGTACTTCTACGAAGTAATGGCCGGCAACCTGAGTTATGCACAGCGCATGAAGCGCAACCTCTGCATTGCGATTCTCGATATTGACTTTTTCAAGAAGGTGAATGACCGGTACGGTCACGAAGCCGGTGACGCGGTGCTACAGCATTTTACGCATACGATCCGCAGCCAGATACGCAAGTATGACGTACTTGTCAGGTTTGGCGGCGAAGAATTCGTTATCCAGTTTTTTGACTGCGACCTGCAAAAATCGACCGAACTGCTTGAACGCGTGCAACACCGCCTGCTCGAATCACCCTGCGACATACCCGATGGCCATGTCAGCTATACGTTCAGCGCAGGGATCGCCTGCCTGCACGAAAGCGAAAGTGCCGACCCCATTGATGCGCTGGTTGAAATGGCTGACCGGCGCCTCTATGAGGCCAAAACTTCGGGGCGTAACCGCATCATAACCATCGACAAGCCCAAAGTACTGCAGTAGACTCGTCTCGGCAGGCAATCCCCTTTAGTTTGGCTTTGCAGCGAGTCTCGCGTGCAGAGAGCTACTGCATGCGCAATCTGCTGCGGTTGGCGAAGGCCTCAATTATCTTCACTGTCGTGGTGACCGGTTTTACCGGTATGCTGATGGCGCGCCGCTCGCTGCCCACCCTGTGGGAGGGATTTTGGATCCTGGTTTCGCTGACGCTGTCTTCGGGTTCATCGGCAATCATGAACAACCTGCTCGACTACGACATGGATAAGCAGATGCGCCGCACCCAGTGGCGCTCAGAGATCATCGACCAGTACGGCAAATCGAAACTCTGGTTTCTCGCGATGATGGGCTCATTAATTTCATTTGCTCCTTTGGTCTATTACGGCCGGTTAATCGCCGTGCTGCTGACAGCGGGAGCTATAGCCTCTTATGCCATCTGGTACACGCTGTACCTGAAACGCCGCGGCCCATTCGGCGCAATCGTCGGCGGCCTGCCCGGCGCGCTGCCCGTACTCATCGGCGCCTATGGGCTCAGCGACCGTTTTGCCCCTGACGTCTGGTTACTCTTCGCTTTTATGATGCTGTGGCAGCCCGCACACTTCTGGGCGCTGACCCTCAAGATCCAGGGTGAATATGAAAAAGGCGGAGTTCCGGTGTTGCCGCTGGTTTTCGGCGACCAATACACCCGGCTCTACATACTCATCTACGGCATGTCGCTGCCACCGCTGGCGCTGGCTGTGGGGATATCCGCCGGCTACAGCTTGGTGTACCTGATTGGCAGCGGTCTCGCGTCTCTTTACTACGTGGTGCGCACCGTAAGGGGTATCTACCGCGAAGAACATTACGGCAGGGCGTTTTTCGCCTCGATCATCTACATGCTGGTCGTGATGCTGCTGTTGAACATCGATATCCTGGTCCACTAAACGCCTCATGTCCGCCGATGTGAATGCGTGGAAAGAGACGATTCTCGCGAATCTGAACGAGCCGCAGCAGCAGGCCGTGCAGACGACGCGCGGGCCGCTGCTGATTTTGGCCGGAGCGGGCTCGGGCAAAACGCGCACGATTATACACCGCATGGCGTGGCTGATACATGTCGAGAAGGTACCGGCCTGGCAGATCGCCGCAGTAACGTTCACGAACAAGGCAGCCGAAGAGATGCGCACGCGCCTGTTGAATACGGCCGGCCCGATCGCATCGGAAAGCACGGTACGCACGTTCCACTCGCTGGGACTTTTCCTGCTACGCCGCAACGCGCAATTTCTCAATTACCCGGAGAACTTCTCGATCTGGGACGACACCGACCAGCAACAGGCGCTATCAGGCATTCTCGAGAAATTCGATGGTAAATACACCAAGGTGCAATACCGGTATTTTGCCAACACGATCTCTTCTTTCAAAGACAAGCTCATTCTACCTGAGAATCTGGCCGAGCAGGTCGACCTCGACCAGTACGAATTCGGCGATATTTTGCCCGAAGTCTACCAGCTCTATGAAGTGAAAAAATCCGCCTCGCTGGCTGTAGACTTTGCCGACCTCATCTCTCTGCCCTGCCACCTGTTTGAGAAGCACCCCGAACTGCTCGAGCGCTGGCAAAACCGTTACCCCTACTGGCTAATCGACGAGTACCAGGACACAAACTATGCGCAGTACCGATTCGTGCAGCACGTCGCTGCGCGCGACCGCAACCTGTGCGTGGTAGGCGATGACGACCAGGCGATCTATGGCTGGCGCGGGGCGGATGTCAAAAATATACTCGATTTTTCGCGCGACTTCAAAGATGCCACGATCATCAAGCTCGAAGAAAACTACCGTTCGACAAAGGTGATTCTCGATATTGCCAACGCGGTCATAGAGAACAACTTTGAACGCATGCCCAAACGGCTTTTCACCGAACGCCAGGGTGGCTCAGCGCCGGTACTCTGTACTACGGGCGACGATGTGCAGGAAGCTGCGAAGGTGGTAGGCCTCGTGCGCGAAGCACTGCGGGAAAACCCGCCTTCTGAGGTTGCAGTCCTGTACCGCACGAACTCCCAATCGCGCATGCTTGAAGAGGCGATGCTCAATGCAAAGATACCGTACCGGGTCTATGGCGGCCTGTCGTTCTTTGCCCGCAAAGAGATCAAAGATACTCTCGCCTACTTTCGTATGATCGTCAATGGCAAGGACGAAGCGGCATTTGCGCGCGTGATCAACTCGCCGCCGCGCGGCATCGGTGAAAAATCGGTCGAAAAGATTTTTGGCGCCAGGGAACTGCATGGCCAGGCAGATTTTGTCGCACTGCTGCTCGACGAGTCGATGAACCCGCTTTCGGGCAAGGGACGCGAGGCAGCGGTGAAGTTTGCCCGCGACATCAATGCTTTTCGCAAGTCGGTGGCTGCTGGTACCGACCTGGGCTTCTTTCTCGATGAGCTGCTCGACAAGACAGGACTCGCGAAAGCCTGGGAAGAAGAAGACCGTCTGCTCGGCACCGGCCGTATGGAATACATCGGCGAATTGCGCAACTCGCTTCTGAACTACCAACGGCAGAGCGAAAATGCCGGCCTCGGCGATTACCTGCAGCAGATTTCGCTGATCACCACCAGCGCACCCGACGAAGAGCCGGGCAGCGAGGGCGCCGTGAGTCTCATGACGGTACACAACGCGAAGGGTCTTGAATTCGGCACCGTGGTCATCGCGGGCTTTGAGAAAGATTTGTTTCCGCATTTTCTGGCTGAGCGCGACGGCGATATCAGCGAAGAGCGGCGGTTGTTCTATGTTGCTGTGACGCGCGCAAAGAATAAACTCTTCTTCACGCAGGCTGAGCGCCGCATGCGGCAGGGTTTCTATGAGAGCTCGCGCATTTCGCCTTTCTGGAACGAGATTCCTGAGGGCATGGTAACGCGCGAACGCAGCCAGACATTCGCACCATCGGGCAGTGCTGTGCGGCAGTCATATATTCCACGCGCCCCGGCGGCGGCGAAACCTGCACCAAAGAACCCGGGCTTCGGCGCAGCGATTGCTCCGCAGGCTCGTACAGCCGGTAACGGGTACGGCACGGGTGACAAAGTGAGCCACTCCAATTTCGGGCGCGGCCGCGTGCTCAAGATTGAAGGCGATGGTGACTCGGCACGCATCCATATTTTCTTCGACGACGGCAAGACCCGCAAGTTCCTGCTGAAATTTACTGAACTGAAGAAGCTCTAACGCCTGTAAAAATGGAGACGCGGCAGGGCGCGTCTCTACAGTATCGCATGAAATCCACTCCCTTGCTCGAAGAACACCGCAAGCTCAGCGCCAAATTCACCGAATTTGCCGGCTACAATATGCCGGTCTCATACGGCGCGGTCAAAGATGAGGTGATGGCAGTTCGCGAACGCTGCGGTATGTTTGATGTTTCACACATGCTGCCGATTTTCCTTAAGGCAGGCACCCGCGACGCGCTGGTTGCTGCGTTGAATAGGGTATGCGTCAGGCCGACTGACAAACTCAAGCCCGGTAAGGCTCAGTACAATGCGCTCTACAATGAAAAGGCAGGTCTTGTCGACGACATCACGATGTCGGCAATCAGCGATACACACTGGACCATTGTCGCCAATGCTGGCAACCGCGACGCAGTTGTGGCTCATCTGCAGGCGCACTGCGCTGGCATCAGCATAGAACCATGGAGCGACTACGTTCTGCTCGCCATACAGGGGCCAAAGGCCGCAGATTTTATAGCTAAACGCTGGCCGCTGGCCGAGCAGCTCTATTACTACGAGGTAGCGCTGCCCGAGCCGAAGTTGTTTATCGGCCGCATGGGCTATACCGGTGAAGACGGCTTTGAAATCGCCTGCGATGCGCAGGCAGGTATTAAACTCTGGCAGGAGCTGCACTCGTCAGGGGTTGCTGCCTGTGGTCTTGCGGCTCGAGATGTACTGCGGCTTGAGGCATTGATGCCGCTCTATGGCCATGAGCTCTCTACCGAACTGCGCCCGCAGGAATCAGGCATTCCGTTCATCTATGCCGACCATGACTGCATTGCCCCACGCGAGCTGCGCGAGAAGCCCGTCGAAAATATTACCTGCGGGTTTCATATGCAGACCGAAGGAGTACCGCGGCAGGGTTATGCAATAGCCGACGCAACCGGTGCGACGGTCGGTGAGGTTACAAGCGGTACATTCTCGTTCACGAAAAACTACGGCATGGGCATGATGCGGATTTCCGTACAAGCGAAGGCCAATCCGCTTTCGGTCGTAATTCGCGGCGAACACAAACCGATTACCGTGCTCGACAAAGCGCCGATCGCGGGGAGTGTAAAAAGGCGTCCGAAGACCAAATAATCACTAAAAGGCCGATTGGCATGGATAACCCACACCAGCGCGCACAGGAGCTGATCCGCGAGTTTGTCGAGTTCAACGAAAGATACGCGGCGCAGATTCCGCTGGCGATACCCAAAGGCACGCTGAAGACGATCGACCATTACCGCGACACGTACTTTCGTTACCTGAAAGATTCCGAGTATAAATCAAACATCTGCTACATGCTGCAGCTGATCGAGTACCAGCTGTGGCAGTACCGCCTCTTCAAGCCGCAGTACTCGCTCGAAAGTGCACTATTCTTCCAGCTGCTGGTAACACAGGGAATCATTATCGAAGCCGTTGTTTTTGCCCTGATCGCCGATCCGCTCGTTATTCCCGATTCAACTGACAGGTCAAAGGGCGGCACCGATCCACAGCACGAAAACCTGCTGCGCATGGTCCGCAAGCGCACGTTTGCCAACCACATACAGCAGTTGCGCACAATGCAGGTTCTGAGCGATGAACTGTGCGACAGGCTCGACCAGTTTCGTAATGAAATACGCAACCTGGTTCACCTGCAGAACTGGGAAGGCAGACTCTACCGGCAGATACCGCAGGCAGAATACTCGAAGCACCTGCAGGAGTTTGACGACCTGCTGCGGCAGCTCAATACTGCCATCACAGGCACGCCTGACCTGCCAGGATTACTCGCCTATTACCAGCTTGACGGCCGGCGCCTGCGGGGTACGGTAAAATACTTTAACCGTAATTCAATGCGGGGACAGATAGAAGCGAAAGGTCCGCATGATTATATCCCCTTTTTTCACGATGCTTCGGCCCCACAATTGCGCAAGGGCGACAATATTTCGTTTGTGCTCGAGGTTGCTGCGCAGGGCATTCGGGCAACGGAAGTAACGTTAGAGTGACTTATTCAGCCGGTTGATTGGTGAGCGACTGGCTCAGCTTCTCAACAATGCGGATCAGCTGAACAGAGAGCACTCCCTGCGTACTCTGCAGCAGGTCCCCGAGGTCTTTATACGGCACGCGTATGGAAAGCAGGCTCTTCTTTTGGTGTAGCAGCAGCGACTGCTGCTTTTTCTTTTTTTTCATCAGGCTCTGGATCATGTCGATCACCTGGGGCGGCACTGCGGTCGAGAAAAAATTCTCGCTCCACGATTCGCGGCGCTTGTCGATGTCTGGATTCTCGCGGAAGAAGTTCTCGATGCGTGTTTCCAGAACCGAGATGCCCTGGAAGTTTGCCGTGAGTTTCTCTTCGAGATCGCGCACCTCGACGGACTTTTCGTGCGCAACTTTTTTTAGCTCCTGCAACCGGGGCAGAATCTGGGCAGCGCTTGCCTTGTGCAGATCGCAGAGGTAGTCGATCTCGGTACTGTCGAGTTCGAAATACCACGCATACGCCAGCTTAAATAATACCCGTTGCGGCAAAGCCAGCGAGACCAGGGATGCGTTAAACTGTTCAAACAAGGTTTCTTCGAACGTATTTTGGTCGCGGGGGTCAGACACAGATTCGATCGCATCGACCATTTTGCCCGAGGCATCAGCTTTCAGGTAAGTAGTGAAGCGCATCTTATCTTTCTGCGAACGCAGAAAGTCTATCGTGAGGTTGCGCAGCACCGCATAGAACCAGGTAGTGAATTTTGCCTTGCCCTGGAAGCTGGCGATCTTTCTGCCATCACGCAGGTGCTCAAAGGCATAAAGATAGAATTCGCTCGCTTCATCTTCGTTGAAGCGAAACATCCGCATGGGGAAGTTATAAATGTCGTCAGAAAAATCTTCGAAGAACGCTGCAAGCGCGTCGGGGTTCTGCTTCCTGATGTCAGGCAATAGTTGCCCGATACGCTCATCGCGCTCAGAACGCGCTTCAGCGGCTGCATCTACAGCTGCGGAGCGCGCCGCCACCGGCAAAGGAGCAGGCACGACGGGCACAGGACCACCCTGTTGCTTTTCCGGGGTTACAGTCTTCTTCGCTTTTGCGGGTTTGACCGCCTTGCTTGTTTTTTTTGCTGCCTTCTTTGCTTTGGGCTTACCTGGCATTCTACTCCACGGTTACCGATTTCGCCAGGTTACGGGGTCTGTCGACATCGCAACCGCGCGCAATCGCCGTGTAGTATGCCAGAAGCTGCAGTGGAATGGCAACCAAAAGTGGAGAAAGGCTCTCGGTGCAGGCAGGTATCTCGAAATAGAAATCCGATTCTTTCTTGATCTCTTCGTCGCCCTCGGTAATAATCGAAATGATTTTACCCTTACGAGACTGCGCCTCTTTGAGGTTAGAGATCATCTTGGTGCGGATTTCCCCTTGTGGCGCAATAATGACCACCGGTACGTTATCGCTCACCAGCGCGAGCGGACCATGCTTGAATTCGCCACCGGCATACCCAGAGGCGTGTATATACGAGATTTCTTTGAGCTTGAGCGCACCCTCGAGCGCTGACGGGTAGTTATAGGTGCGCCCGAGGAAGATGGTATCATTCTTGTCCTTGAGAAATTCAGCGATCTCTTTGATCTTTTCATGGTTCTGTAAAATGCGCCGCATCTTTTCGGGCAACGCACGCATTTCATCGAGCAGCTCGCGCCGCTCTTCGGCGGGAATCAGCCACTTGATCGAACCCACGTAGAGCGAGAAGAAAAGCAGGTTGAGCACTTGCGCGGTAAAGGCCTTGGTTGAAGCCACGCCGATCTCGGGACCTGCCATCAGGTTGATCATCGCGTCTGATTCGCGCGCCATGGTCGAGTTGACATTGTTCAAAAAGGAAAGGACTCGCATGAATTTCGCTTTGGCTTCACGCAGGCCCGCCAGCGTATCCGCGGTCTCTCCTGACTGGCTGATACCCACGACGAGCGAATCGCCACTCGCGAGCGGGTTACGGTAGCGCCATTCAGACGAATAATCGGTTTCAGCGCTGATATGCGCAAACTGTTCCAGGTACATGCGGCCAATCATGCCCGCGTTGAGCGACGTGCCGCAGGCCTGAATCAAAATGCGGCCGATACGAGCGAGGTATTCCTTGCCAAACTTGAGCTCTGGAAAGTGGATGAAGGTATCGTCGAGGCGTTCTTTCAGAACGCGGTCAAAAACATCGGGCTGCTCGTAGATTTCTTTGAGCATCAGGTATTCAAAATCGCCCTTATCTACATCTTCTTCTTTGAGAGCTACGGGTTGCCATTTGGGTTCAACGACCCCGCCCGACAGGCTGAAGATCGAAACACCCGATTCGGTTATGTAACCCCACTGTTCATCTTCGAGGTAGATGGCTTCGTGCGCGATCGGTACAACTGCCGGAATATCTGACGCAAGCAGGTATTCATTGTTACCGCGCGCGAGAATCAGCGGCGAACCCTTACGGGCAAAGAATATCTTTTTCTGGGATTTTTCGCTGATCACCGCGATTGCATACTGTCCCTCTATTCGCTTCAGCATACGCACGAAAGCTTCATCGATGGCAAAACCCTCATCGATGTATTTTTCCATCAGGTGCGGAGCTACTTCGGTGTCTGTTTCACTGACGAAAACGAAACCGTCATCCATGAGCTCCGCCTTGAGCTTGGCGTAATTCTCGAAAATGCCGTTGTGAACTACTGCAATGGTACGGTCTTTGTTAAGATGCGGGTGCGCGTTAATGGTTGAGGGCTCGCCGTGCGTTGCCCAGCGTGTATGAGCGATGCCGCTGCGCCCATCGAGTGGCTGGTTGCGCAGGTGCTTCTCGAGCTCAGCAATCTTGCCCACAGCTTTGCGCGTGCTGAGCTCGTCGCCGTCAAGCACTGCCATGCCGGCAGAATCATAACCGCGGTATTCGAGCTTCTTAAGCCCGTTGATCAAAACAGATTCAACTGACTTGGGGCCAATGTAACCCACTATTCCACACATACGGCAATTTCAGGTTCTGAGGCAGTACGAACAGAACATTAGCTGGCTGCTAAAAAAGGAGCCAGAAGCAGGTTCCGGAACCTGCTAGGCCGGTATGCGGTAAAAATCCTGCGTATTGCGTAAGCAAGCCGCTGCCAGCTCACCCACATCCTGCTGGCGCAACTTAGCCAGAAAATTCAGCGTATGCCGCACGTAACCCGGCTGGTTCACCTTGCCCCGAAACGGTACCGGCGCCAGAAACGGCGCATCTGTCTCAACCAGCATTCGCTCCGCCGGGCAGGCCAAAGCCGCCTCTTGCAGCGCCGTCGCATTCTTAAAAGTCACAATGCCCGAAAACGAGATATAACACCCGATCGCCACAAACTCTTCCATCTCGGCGCGGTTACCGGTGAAACAGTGTATCAGTTTCGGCAGCCCGTCGGCTTCACGCTGGAGGATTTCGACTGTATCGCGGTGGGCATCGCGCGTATGGATCGCAACTCCCCGGCCCACTTCACGGGCCGCACGCACAAAGTCGACAAACACCTTTTTCTGCTCTGCCGCTTCGTCTTTATGGTAGTAATAGTCGAGACCGATTTCACCCACAGCCACGAAACGTTCATCGTCTTTGTTCTGTTGAATATAGCGGAGGCCAAATGAGGCGTCGGCCGATTTCGCCTCGCCCGGGTGATGACCGATGGTGTAATAGACATCGACCGTTTTCGAGGTATGCGCCAGGCTGCGCGCCCATTGCATCGCCTTCTCATCAGCGCCGATCTGCACAATGGTGTCGACGCCGTTATCGACCAGGGTCTGCGTCAGCTCTTCGACGCCCAGACCGCGTTCGAGCACCATATCGAGGTGGCAGTGCGAATCGATAATCCGGTTAGTTTGGGGCTGCTGATCCCCGCTGGAATTTACCCGTGGCCGGAATCGAACCGGCACGGCATTACTGCCCCAGGATTTTAAGTCCTGTATGTCTACCAATTCCATCACACGGGCTAACACTATATGCTCACCCACACCCCCTGCGGGGTGTGGGTTTTGGGTCGCCCGCTGCGCCGTCCTTGGCGCGGGCGACCTCTGGCCATCCATGGCCTGAGGTGTCGCCCGGATTTGAACCGGGGATGGAGCTTTTGCAGAGCTCTGCCTTACCACTTGGCTACGACACCAATTTGGTTCGCGAGTACGCGGCCTCTGTGCGAAGCTGGGGCATTGGAGCGCCCTTAGGGCGCGGAACGCTTTAGCAGCGATTTCGCAACGCGAAATCGCGGAGGCCCCAGATTCGCGGCCTGCGGACGCAGCGAACCGACTAGGAGGGGAAGGTACTGCAAAAATGACAGGTCGTCAAGGATTATGGGGGGTGGGGTGACAGCCCGTGGTGAACACGGTTCACAATGCAATAGGAATTGACTAACCAAGAAGATAATCGTATTTTAGACTGCGAGACTCGATAAGCGAGACCCCCATGCACACAAGCGATGATGAAACGTACATACCTTTGACGTTGGCCCGATTCGGCATAAGGCTGGTCCGCATGACTGAAGAAGACAAGGAGATCGTGCGCTTGGGGCGCAACAAGGATTTTGTTCGGAATAACCATGTTTACCGAAAAATCATTGGCCCGGATGAACATGAGCAATGGTTCAAGGAGATGGATCAAAAGCCTCACTACATACTCCTGATACATTATCGTGGTAAAAAAATCGGCGCTGTGATTCTCAAGGACATACCGGAAAATATCGAAAGCAGCACTTGTGGCGCTTTCATCTGGGACGAAGAATTTCTGGGAACAAGGGTGCCTATATTGAGCGTATTGACCGCTATCGATTTTGCGTTCGTCGAATGTGGTATAAAGAAGATGAACTCTATCGTTTTGAAATCCAATCATGCTGCCATAAAAATGAATGAGTTTCTCGGTTTCACGTTCCATGATCGAGACCCGGATAGCTTCTTGATTACGCTGGAAAAAGCAGCATACCTCGCACGAAGACCGGTTCTGCTGGCAATAGCGAAGCGTTCTGTCAAGGCCGCAAGCGAACACCACCTAAGAATATCTGGCACTAGGAGCGAAAAGAACTATGAAAAGCTGAATCAACTCTTGCCAGAGCTGGAAGACCAGAATTGAATTTGCAGAACTTCAGCATACCGCTAGGCGACCAGCAGAGTTTGATATCTTGACAACTGAAGTTGAACGAACAACTGCCTACGCCAGATTAAGCCGCCATTGGCCGATATTGCTGGTTCTCTGTTTGTCAGGATGTGTATACATCTTCATGCCACTTCAATTGCAGGCAATGGAGCCTTACGCGTATGCCGCGGCTATTGAGAAATACTTCCGCTTGTCGGATACTTTTGCATTGGCGCAAGGTCAATACATACCGGAATTCGGTCGCTACCATCCTAACCATCCGATAGGCCATACCTTGGCGGCGCTGGCTTATGATTATCTTGGTATTCCGGCTTTGGATTGGATAAGATGCATAAACATCGGCTCCGCAATTTTGTCTGGTTGGCAAATCTATCTGATTGGCCGACAGCTTGGCCTTCATCGATTGGGTAGCACAGTAGCAGCCGGGATTTTTCTGTCTACCCACGGTACGTTTATAGCAGTTTTCTCCGGGGAATGGCATATGCCTGCGGTGGCGCTCAGCCTGGCGGGTTTTTTAAATGCGTTGTTGTACATCAAGGGCAAACGGATCTTTTCCTTTACGGTGAGTGCCTTATTCCTTACTGTTGCGGTTTGCTATCATTTTGCGGCGATTAGCTATTTCGCGCCTACGGGGTGTCTCTTGCTGTTTCTCAACATTGCATCGGGTCGATGGCGAAGCACTTTGGTCGTTGGGAGCATTGTAGCTCTGGTTTTGCTAAACGCCTACCTCGTCATACCGTGGATTTTGTTCAGTTTAGACTCCATCCAGGATTGGGCAAGAATCTTTCTCATATACAGGTATTTGGATCATATTCGCTATGTTGGTCTGGAATGGCCAATTTTTGCATTCCGGACTGTGTATCATGCCTTTATGCAAATCCTACCGGAAATGACGTTCAAAGATTGGCTCGTACTTCCATTTACCATCGCAACCCTCTTGTCCGTTTGGCGATTTTCAACCAACAGGCGGTTCGGTCCAAAGAGGGCGCTTTTCTTGAGTATTCTCATTTGGTGGCCTTTGGCTCAATGGATTTTCGGAGCACGGGCAAACGGCTTGAATGGCTGGCTCTTCTCAACTCCGCTCCTATGCATTACATTTGCCGACGTGTTCATGCGATTGCCGAGAAGACTTTTGTTCCTATCTTCCGCATTGGTTGCCTCACTCTTCTTTTGGAATTTTTTTCACTTAGTCTGGCCAAACCATACGAAAGCCGAGGATGAGACCTTCTTGTTTCAGCCACCGAGGACCATGGCGCGGGAAACTCCCGTAGCATTCGTAGTGGGGGAGCTCGTATACGCAATGCCGGAAATTTGGTATGCAGGTAGCAAACTGGGATTCCGCAATCAAGCGACTTTTTTACCTTGTTGTGGTGAGCACGGCTATCGACGCCGCCTTCGCAGGTGGCTCCGGGAAAATCCGGGCGCCGTGATCGTTACAGACTCGGCACCTGAAATTACAGAGGGCTTCTTACGTTCAGAAGGGTTTCGCTATTCGCGGTGGCTAGATCGGACTGTAACTTGGCCAGCCAATTTCATACCCGCCACCATTTTCTTGCAACGCGATCCCGGATATCAGTATAATAAACGCTTGGTCGTATGGCTGCCGGAATAAGTGACCAACCTCTTCGGCGGCAACACTTGACCGTGTCGGTTGTCATCCCCATATATAACAATGCAGCGATCTTGGAATCTAACCTAGGAAGATTGGTGAATTTTCTGGCTGCTGAGTTTAGTGACTTTGAACTGATTCTCGTAGATGACAAAAGTACTGACGGTTCCGGGGAAATGCTGACGAAAGCTCAACGTAGCAATTCCAGGATCAAGATAGTGCGCCATGTTATGAATCGAGGGCAACAATGGGCAATCGCCACTGGAGCCTTGGCAGCCAAACATGGCATAGTTATCGCCGTTGACGCCGATCTACCTTGCTTACTTAGTGATCTGAAGAGGATAGCACTCTTGGCTAATGACGGTACAGAACTTGTCTTGTGCAGGCGCGGTAGTTCATTGCGCCGACCATTGTTTCGCCGGGTGGGCTCGTTTCTCGCAAGTAAGCTGTGTAGACTTTTGTTTCGGTATGGAATAAGCGATTTTGGCTGTAGTACCGGTGCTGTGCGGCGCGAACTTATTGAAAGAGTCAGAGCCAAGGCGAGCGATTTGAAGCTCTTGAAGGTTCAACTACTCCAAAACGCAGATAGTTTTGTGGAAACGGAAATTACGGTACCGCCAGTCGCACAGGATGCGAGGTCCGTGTATTCCTTTGCCAAATTGGTATCGATTCTGTGGTCAATTGCAAAGTATCGAATACATGGCTAGCCGCTTAGCATTTTCGATGAAGTCATTTTGGCCTAGCTAGAATTCCATCCGCCTCTTGAGCTTTTCTACCGATTTTTTTTATGAGCTCTAGAAATGGCTTGTCAGTTTTTCTTTTGGGGTACCAGTACCGAAGTTCAAGATAGATACGGCGCATATTTGCGCGAAGGCGTTTCAACTCTGGACTAAGTTGCGTTTCGATTTGCACGTCTTGAGTCGACAATTCCGGATATTTATTAAGTAGGTGTTTCAGCTTTGAAATCAATTCATCTAGAGCGGCATCGATCAGATGCATGGCATCATTGGTACGCGACGTCTGTGAATGCTCGGCTAGGTGTGATGTCGCAGTCTCAAGCTGAAAGTTCAGTGTATTGAGAATTTCTCGGAGTTCTGGTGTCCATCTGGGAGTCCTGCCGCAAGACAACAGCAAGATTACGATTATTGTTTGCCTCAGACCAAATCTCATTTACCGATTATTGCATCAGAACCAAACAGCGATTCGAGATCCCCTATCAAGCTTACTATTTGGGAATTTCTTGACTCGCTAGGTCGTATTTCTTTATTAAAGTCTCAGCGGACTCTGATTCAGGATTGAAGTTGAGGCGATATGCCGGAAAATCCAATGCTAATCTCCTGGGTGAGTTAAATACCGTCAGAACTGCACCCTGGTTCGTTCTATAGCCTTCCAAATTGCGACGGTTAAAGACTACAGAGTACGCAACCCTATCTGCTGTGACCTCCAATTTCTTGAGCGTCCCTGCACTGGCCGTCAGGTCGCTGTCACCAAAAAAGAAGAGCTCGTCGCAGTTTTTTCCCTCTATGCGCAAAAAATATCCCAATTCAGCCCCTGGGTCTTGTCCTTGCATTGAATGGGCCGAATGCACATTGCTAGCGTCATGCATTTCGGCTCTGAACATGGACACATCTGACTTGGTTAATGACCAAAAGCCATTCAAATCGCCACCCTTTTGCACTGGTGTGCCGAAAAACGCCTTAATGAGACCAACACGTCGTTCTGATTTCTTGGTTGCATCCTCAGAATTCTGAGGCTTCTTGCAGGCGAACATGATACCGAGGCAAATCATAAGTACAGCGCTACTTACGCCGCCGAAATTTCGTAACAACGGCATTTTTTTTTGCATAATTGTCTGCAATTAATTCATATCCGCCGGTTGTATTGCCGCATCCGTCGAAGGGTCCAAACGGCAATCAGCACCCTGGTAATTCTTCTGGGTACGCCATGTGCCGCCGTTACTGATGCAGCTCCTCGCCAGAGCCTGCGTCCCCGTCGAACCAGATATAAGGCCCGGAGCATCCGCATCTCCGGCGGCGCAATAGGTTCCCCAATAATACATGGCTGTACCGTCATTCGGGCGCAAGTCGCCAGCCTGAAAACCTTCGCGCACGCAGGCCCAGTTAGCTTGGGAAGCTGGGTCATCGATATCGGTACAAACGGTCGTAATTGCAGAGTTGCACGCATTTGCGCTGGTACCCCTGAGCCCATTCACACAATTCTCGTTGGCTATCGGCGCGAAAACGCGAGCAGGCGGCAGGCCGACTTGACTCGAATCGTCACTCATCAGCGTGCCGATTAAGCCAGTACCAGTACCCTTCAGCAGAGACCACATATCCGAACAATTTGAACCGGAACAGCCACTCTGTCCTATCCCTCTTTCTACACTTCCGAATAGCCCACCCAGTGGAGCAAATCCGCCCCAAATTATGTAATCCGTATCATCAGTAAAGCCTGAAGCTCCGGAGGTATCTGGCATGATGCTCCTGCAATTGTCCTGACGTACGCCTTGATTTGTGGCCCAGGCATAGTCTCCGTACCGGTGTTCGTATGCCGACCCGTTGGTTTTCAAGACTGCTCCCGGGTCAGCCAAGGTCTCTCTAGACCAGACGCACTGAGTTCCGGTGGGTGCAGGGCTACCCACATAACTGCCACCAACACTTTTGAACATCCCACCGGTCCTGCCGCCGGTGCTCCAAATGCCAGCACTATTGACAGCTGGGCAACTACCGGAATTGTCGTTGTTATCTCGAGCCCAACCGCAATTCATAGCAGCAATGGCCATCTGCCAGCTCAAGTTGTTGACCAAACCTTCGAGGTAGGGTCCTGCTTCGAGGTTCAGAACTGCTGCGAGCCGACGCGGGCCTAGACCTGTGAACTGCAAGCAAGTGGGGGCAGTACCTTCTACGCCTTGAGCTACAACACGTGTACCATAATGAACCATTGAAGCAAATGCCTTTGCTGTGTCGTCTTCGGTTTCCTCAAGGTTGTTGGCTAGGTACACTAACGATCGAAGTACAGCCGGGGGCTGTGTATTGTTGATCAGGGCAGCAGTCACCCGACCCGGTGTCCACTTCAAGAATTGGCTCAGCGTGCGTGCGCGCCGAACTGAGTTTACCATATTGACAGTCTTGGTGGTGTCCTGCACGTCACCGACAACAATGGAAAATGCGGCACCATCATTCACACCTAGCATGAGCGTGAGAATACGGTTGCGCCCATCAAAGCGATCATTGTTAGCATAGTATACACCTGGCGCCTGTGGTCCTAAGGTTGGCTTGCTATAAGATGTTGCTACGCAAGTGTTAAACATCGTATCAGCCGGCACCCAGTTTGATGTCCCTGCATTGTTGTATTTGGCCTTCCAGAAATAGCCACGCGCAGTACAAGCCTCTTCGTGTTGATATTCGGGCACCACTGCTCCGGTTGGCGTATTTGCATCCACAGCTGTTGTGCTGTTGCTGTTTAGGCACGTTGGACCGCGCTGAACCCGTTTGTCAAAATTTGGCTTAAGCCCACAATATTGTACCTGATTTATGACACGCACAACTCGCACCTGCTGCCCTAAACTGCGGGGAGTCACACCAGCGTAGCCCAACTGGTTCATTGTATCTACAAGAACGAAAAGTTCGCCAACGGCCTTGGTGCCGACACTGGCACCAATCAGATCCCCTTCGTTGACATTGCCCTTATATTCACTATCGCCTACACCGTTTACCAGACTGAGCAGTTTGCTCTGTTCGGCACCGATCCAAACCCGGGTCGCTGTGGTGGTACATGCCGCTTTCGTAGTAATCGCTGCAGCCGCAGCCTCGTTCGCTGCATTTCCTATGGGCAATCCCATGCAGCGACCGACGCCTGACCAAAATCCACCAGCAGTACCGCAATTGCCGGGCGTATCCGTAGCAATAGTATTATTTGTGCCATTGTACACCGTACAAGCATCGGCACCATTAATCACCCTAATCATCAGATCGACATTAGTCAGGTTATTCACAATGTAAGTCAGGTAGCGTATTCTCTTAACCCCCAGTACGAGGTTTTTAACGTATTGAAAATACTCAGCCTGAATCATTAAGTCCACTGTGTTCTGAACCGCTGTAATCTCGTTAAGCATCACGATCACCTTACCGAGCTTGTCGGTTGTGTTGAGATCGCAACCTTTGCCGTTAGGAAAACCAGGCATGGCAGCACAGCCCGCACCGGACGGCGTTGTGCCATAGATCGCCCCACCATAAGTTGCAACGCCGAACGAGGTGCTTACCGTCTGATTACCAAAATCATTGACGAGATCGCCGAAGCGAGTTGCGTCGGGAGAGGCATTGATGAGCGCAACGATCAGTGTAACCCCTGTCGCCTCATTGAGGATGCGTGTCATATAGCGAATACGGTTTACGTTTTTCACGAGATCTTTCAGAACCGGAAATTTTTGCTGATCCGCATCGCTGTTAAAGGTCACACCGTTCAAGAGTGCTACGACATTGGCCGAACCGCCGACAATATTATTCATGAAGGTGATAACCTTGCCGAGCTTATCGTTGTCGGTAGCCCACCAGTCGTCCTGATTATTGTACTTCGTCGCGGGGTTACCATTGTTGGCAGTACTGTCACCCATATCATTCATCAGGTTCTGAACCCTACCTATGGCGGGCGATCCATTGATGATATCGATAATCAACTGCACGTTGGTAAGCTCGGAGACAAACCGAGAGAGGTACTTGATGCGATTCGTGTTTTGAATCAAGCTGCCGACGTGCGTGGTCAGCTTTGCGTTATCTACCTCGTTGACCATGCGCGCCGTAGTCGCACCACCGCTCGCACCAAGATCGGCAATAAATGTGTTCAAACGTCCGAAGGTATCTGCCGTTGCGGTGCTAATCGGATCATTGTACACTGTCGCATTCATAGTCTTGAGGTAGAACATGACATTCGTCATGCGGACGACGCCGGAATTTCCGCCAGGACCGTTGTCGGGTCGCATACCGCCAACAATTGCCGAAATTGTCCCTGGACCGTTGGCCGAGGCGGCCACATCGTTCACGAGGCGGACCAAATGGTTCTTTATGCAGAAATTATTGTTGATGGGGGTAGGAGCGACAGCGCAGTTTTGAGCATTTGCGGCTGCGACTGTATTGATCTGATTGAAGAATTGAGCAAGTTTGACACCGCCGGTCGCACCGGTAGCTGCCGCAGGAGCAGCAAAGTAGGTTTCTACGCCGGCGATATTGACATTCGAGCTGAGCGGCAATTCATTGAGTATCGTACCGATATGACTGGTGGTCGTAGCGCCGTTAATCAATGTTGCAGTGTCTGTAATAGGCGCACCCACGGGTGTATTGGCGAGAACGCGCAGCATGTTCGAAGTACCGGCCGGGGTCAGGTTCGTCAAGATTGCAGCTGTTTTGCCACCTCCGCCTGCACCCAGGGCATTAACAAGCACAGGTATGTTCGCCGGATCCTGAACGTAATCCATCATGGCTACAAGCTGTGCCCGCGGATTTAGTCCCAGTACATTATTGAGATTCAGAATACTGGTCATCTCGGTCATATTTGAAATATCGTTTACGGTTATCGCAAGACGCGGTGGCGTACTCAGACTCACGGGGTATTCTGAGCGGTTCACCACATAGATCAGGGTATCCAGACCATTGTTATTAGAAGGGCTACATGTCCCCGGGTTTGACACGCACCCCGGTGCGGTCACTGTGTTTATCAAGGTGGCCACATTGTTGATGCTATTGGCCAGATACAGGTTGTTCATCATGATGAACGTCTTTTCTGCCGCCGTACGGCCCGCGCCTTTTGTCCCTGGTACATTGACCGTATCGAGAAAGAATTGGCCTGTACTGCCGATCGCGCGATGAACATCAAAACGAAAGCGGTGGATACCGGTGGTTGGAATATTATACGAATATTGGGCAAACCCTGCATTGCCCGTGAAGGTGGTCACAAGCACATCATTGTCGAAAAAGCGTACGACATCTGCGCCGCCAAAGCCGACCCTGCTGTGCTGAAAGGTCATTGGTGTTGCTGTCGTGCTGATATTGAGAATAAGTTCCGCCGACTGCGTCGCCGTAAGCGAGGTGGCGGCAGCATTGTCGTTACGAAGCGAGCATAGTCCCTGGTGTACTGTGCCTCCGCCGGTAGTGAAGCTCTTTCCGCCCCATGGCAGCGCCGCCTGACCGTTATCTGTAAAGGCCCAATTTAGCCTATTGTCGAAATTGCCAGCAGTACAGTTGAATCCCGGATTCGGAGTCCAAACCCTAAAGGCGGCTTCGCACTCTGCTTTGGTTTCATAAATGGCATCGCTGCAGGCACCCCCGTTTTCAAAATCAGAATTGTTGCCGTATTGCGGGCTCGGGTCAAGTTGGTTCACAAGATATGCGAGTCTTTTAGTGCCTTGCGTATCATACGCATCTGCGTCACCCATTGCTGCATTCCAAATATTGTTCAGAGTCGCAACCATGGTATCGACGCCGTCCAGCGCCCCGCCGGAATATACCAGGCCGTCATTAGTCAATCCGTTAACGATCGTATACATGTTAGGCACATTTGTAATATTATTTACGATCACTGGTATCTTAGAGGCCTTCGTCTGCCATACACCACCAGCAGCATAGCATTCCATTGCCGTAGTGGGGCCTGCGGGAACCACAACACAGCGCCGGTCTAGCTGGTTCAACATCATGGCCATATTATCGATGCCGTCGGCAGTCCACGTATTGCCCATGCTTACGCAATCGGCACGATTGTTGTATGCGGGATTTGAGCAGAGCGTGTTCACCCATGTAGCTCCCGCATTTTGGCAAAGCGTCATGTCGGTGAACTCAGCCGCCCGGCCATTGCCCTGGCCACCTGTGCGGTAGCAGTACATGTTGCCGGTCAGCCCGGCCATGACACCCGTGATGTTTGGCAGGTTGTACGTATCATTGATAATTTTTATCAAATCAACTATGTCGATCGTATTGTTCACAAGCCGAATAAGTTTGGCGGTGCCCGAAGCCGAATATACCCCGCCAGGGGCTGTTAGATCGTTCACAAGTGCTGGCATGGCTTGGTTTGCTGCACTTACAGTTTCATCCAGCCCCGCAATCAATTGACCAAGCCGCGCTATACGACCTTTATACCCGTCTTCGGCGTTAGGTTGGTCCTTTATTCCATGCAGGATATTCTTTATGCCCTCCATTCCTGCAACGGAAACATTGGCAATCATTCGGCCAATTTTATCGATTGTTTTATTGCTACTCGCTGCCGTAGCGGCAATAAAGTTAGTATTCTGGCAGCTGGCGTCCGTTTGATTTAAGAGATCGAGAACATCCAGCGCTGTCAGTTTTTTGGAGTTTGGCCCATCTGACATCAGGCTGGTCAGCTTGGCCGGCGAATTCACTGCATTGATGAGGGCAGTCATGTTTGAGATACCAATACCGTAGCTAAGGAGGTTAAGATTCGCGGCCCCAATACCCATTACCAGGGCATCGTAACGGTCTGAACCCAGGGCGGCGCGCAGCTGGTCTTCGGTATAGGTCTGGCCCGATTCTGCTTCTTTATTTTTTGAGAACTGGGTTTCTTTCCGCTTAGGAGCACAGGCCGCCAATAAGGCAATCAGCCCAAGTCCAAGTACCAGTTTCCAACGGTATGCTCTGTTCATTTGTCCCTCTGTATCTATCAGAATCGGCGAAGGCGCACTTCCGGCGCATTTCTGCCAACTCCGCACTGTAATATGTGCTGCAAGATAGTTTAGGGGCCAAAAAAAGGGAGAATCGTGAACGAGTGTGCGCTTAGTGCAGCGCAAGACGGCACCGGGATTATGTCGCATCAGGCAACAGGCTTAACGCGCTGCACAACGAGCGGCGCACAATTTCGGAAAATAAGATAGAAACATCGGCTGATTGGCTGCAGGTGGATTGCGGGCGAGTGACCGAAGCAAATCCCACATGGCATCAGGTTCGGCCTTCCTTGAAATAAATTTTGTAACGAGTGAGAAAAAAACGGAATTCTCTGGTATTTATATAGTAGAGGGATTATGCTGATTACCAGTGTTTCATTACCAGGAGTGGCCGCGACCGTGTGGCGCAGGCATCAGCGGCAGATCATGCGCATGGCGGTTCGCATGCTGCGACTAACTATGCGGCAGAATGGTGTGCGCCGGGGGGTCAAGCGGCGGTACAACAGGCAGCCGGGGGAGTACCTGGCGGTGACGACACGCTTCACCGAGGCGGAATACGACACCCTGCACGCGGCCGCGGCGGCGATGCGGGTCAGCGTGTCCTGGCTGGTCTACCAGATGATACTGCTGTGGCAGAAACCGGGCAGGCGGAAGCAGTTCGCGACGCACCTGACTAACTATGAGCTGGATTGCCTGAAGTGGAATCAGAATGTCGGCGTCGTCACCGAATCGCTGTTCATTTGGGCAAAAAATCCCTCGCCCAAAACACGAAATCGCTTGCTGTACGGGGTGATTAGTGAATCATGAACCATGTGGCAAAAAATCAAAACCTACACTATCGCGCACCTACTGGGCCTCGCGCTCCTGCTGGGCGGCTGGTACCTGTCGATCATGAACACGAGCGCAGACCGCTGGCAATCGGTAAAATTCCTGTCAGGAGCCAACCTGGTAGGGCTGATCATGATACTGGTGGGGGCCTACCTTCCCGAGATCTGGATCTCGATAAAAAATCGCGGAGCGAAGTCGTAAAATCGCGGTTCCGGACGTCGTGGTAAACATATGTCCGACAAGAAAAGAATACTGATCGTAGACGATTCAGGCTACATGCGCCAGGTTATCCGGCGGCATCTCGAGTCCAAGGGATTCGAGGTCGTCGGAGAAGCGACCGATGGCAGTGAAGTGGTGGCAATGGCTGAAAGCCTAAAACCCGACCTGATTACGATGGACCTGTCGATGAAAAACCTGGGCGGTATCGAAGCCACCAAGCTGGTGAAAAAGGCTGTCCCAGGCGCCAAGGTGATCGTCGTTTCTGCCCTCGGCGAAAGCCGCTTTATTAAAGAGGCTGTTACTGCTGGCGCTCATGACTTCATCATCAAGCCGTTTACCGAAGAGCGGTTGATCTCATCAGTGAAAAGCGCTCTCAAAATTTCCTGATAAACTTAATTTTATGTTCTGCGGCGGTGAGCAATCATGACTGAAGCACCGCTCGCAGAGGCGCGTTTTTTCCTGGTGGGTGAAGAGCCCGGGGTGGCAAGCGCGCTTGTTGCTTACCTGCGCGAGCGTGGCGCGGAGACACAGGTTATTGCGCGGCTTGAAGAACTCGATCTCAATGAAGAAACAGAAAATGTGCTGGTCGCGCACTATTCGGGCACTGCAGGTCTGGCGCACCGATTACCGATACTGAAGCGCCATGATTCCGCACTCAAGGTAGTCCTGCTGCATGAAATTACCGAGCGGGGACAGATCGACACCGCGCTGCTCTCGGTGACGGACCACCTGCTGGAAAAACCGTTCACGCGACAGGCGCTCGAAAAAGCTCTTGCGGGTCTGAAATTTCATCCGCTGTCGGGTAAGTCGGTGTATCTCTTTGAATCAGGTGACCGGCTTGCAGGCAGAGTGCTCAGAACTTTGGGAGCTTCCGTTGTCACCGAAGCAGGCACCATAGACACAAAAACTCCCCCGGAGCTTGCAGTCATGGCACCTGAAGCGATCGATGACACGTTTCGCGTAGCGCTCGCCGTCTTTCGCCAGTTCTGCCCCGATGTACCGATTTTCATGCTGTACGACCCGCAGGCAGCAGGCACGCTCGATTCTGACATTTTGAAAGAAGTGGCCTACCTGGTGCAAAAACCCGTAACGCGCCCGGTGCTGCGCCAGAAGCTACTCGCTTATTTTGAGCAACCGCTCAAAGACAGGCGTAAGAACCCGCGCAAGAAAGGTATCAGCCAGATGTGGATTTCTGCTTTTAACACAGAACTGGGGACACCGGAACTTTTTGAATCGCCCTATCTGATAGATATTTCGCAGAGCGGGCTTTCCTTCCAGTCGCACATCCGCTACAACGAAGGCCAGTTGATGGCAATCTGGATTGTCGCAGAAGATTATCCGGATAAGATCATCGACCTGCGCGGCAATATCCGCTGGAAAAAGCACGACGGCGAACCGGCTAGCTTCTTTAAGTACGGGCTCGAATTCACACGGCAGGATTCCGACGCCTACCGCACCTTCGCCCGCATGATTGCAATGCACTAACTGCGAGGCTTGCCACTTTTTCGGAATCGCTTTCGGAGCCTGCTACACCTTCTTCCGGAAAATAATCGAGCTGAGGCTCTTCTCCGCCAGGCGGGTGAGCGAAAACCATCCGGCACCCAACGCCATCAGGAAATTCGCCGTATGCGCCGCGATCGCCGGCGAAACCCACTGCTGGCGCACCGAGAAAGTTTCGGCAGAAAGAAACAGCGCAAAGTACGCGAAAATAAAGATGATCGAAATGCCAAGTCCCATGCCTTTGCCGCTGCGGCGGTTAACAATGGCCAACGGAAAGCCGATGAAAACGAAGATAACCACCGAAAGAGAAAGCGCAATGCGCTTGTGTATTTCGAGGTGCGCACGGCGGGCCAGTTCGTCGGCCTTAGGATAGGACTTTATCGTTTCGAATGAACCGATCAGCTGCGGTAATGTGAGCGAACCCATATCCTCGATGCGCTTCATCTTCTTGATTCTTTCCGGCTCCTGTATATTCAGATCAAACATGCCGCCCGAGAAATCTACCCGCTGGAATGTTCCGTCGAGCCCGTAGGTGAACAGGTAGCCGCGCGTCAGCCTGAGCGCCTTCACCCATTCGCCGTTCGGTGTCTGCTTGAGAACCTTGCGGCCTTCCTGCGCGATGATAATCTCTGTAAGGCGGCGCACGCCGCCGACATTGCCGATCTTGCGCACCTGGATGTTCTGCAGAATTTCGCCGCGAAACGATGCGTCTTTCACCGCGCGTTCGATGTAGATTTTACGTACGTTACCCTCGCGCTTATCGAGCGTAATAAACTGGCCTGGCTGTATCGCAGCAATAGGGTCGGTCGTCAGAATGTACTGGCGCATGTTTTCCATGTTGTCGGCGAAACGCGGCACAACAAAATTGGAAAACCAAAAGAGAATAAAAAAGAACACGACCGCAACCCCCACAAACGGGCGCATGATACGCGGGTACGTGATGCCGCCGGCGCGCAGGGCAATAATCTCCGAATCGGCGTTTAATGCGCCCACCGTAAGAATTGTCGAAAGCAGAAATGCCATTGGCACCGTAAGAGTGAGTGTCCAGCCAAGCGCGTACCAGCAGAGTTCGAGAATGACACCGAATTCGAGATTTTTTTCTACCGCATGCTTTATAGTCTCTTTAAGAAAGAAGACGAGCACGATGAAAGTAAAGAAGGTACTGGCAACCAGCAGCGACGGCAAGAAGTGCTTGAGCAGGTAGCCGTCGAGCAGCGGTAGTGTGCGGACTTTGAGAAACGTGAGGTATCGAAGTTTCGTCATGGCACGGCGCTTCGGACGCGCGTCTCAATATGCGTCTGACACCGAGAGGTAAAGCCCTTTCAGCGTCAGGTTCTTGTCCACGACATCAAAGAACTCCGGCGCAAAATCGAGCGATTCAGAAATACCACCCGTGGCAACGACCTTATAACCCGCGCCATTCTGCGGCAGCTCGCGGCGAATCTCGGAGAGTATTTCGCGTACGACGCCGCGCCAGCCAACATAGGCACCGACCTCGATCGATTCGGTTGTCGAAGATCCGATAGCCTTGCTCGTGCGGCGGAAGGCAATCTTGGGCAGCTTGGCAGTTGAGCTGAACAGCGCCTCGAGCGACGACGTAATTCCCGGAGCAATCACGCCGCCACAGAACTTGCCATCGCTGACAACCGAGAAGGTGATTGCGGTACCAAAATCAAGCACGACGCAGTTCTTGCCGAAGTAGTAAACCGCCGCAATCATGTCGGCAATACGGTCTGCCCCCAGTGTCTGTGGTGCCGGGTAATCAAAACCGAAGTTGAGGCGCGAAGAGGAGTTAAGGCTGTGCGGCGCATCGACGCCGAGTGACCGCAGCGCCTCGCCAATCGCTTCATTTGCCGCAGGCACGACCGAACAGATGGCAGCCTTGCGTATGCTGCCTTCACCAATGCTGCGCAGCCATGCCGTGAGGAAGATGCGCCATTCATCAGCAGTGCGCCGGCCATCGGTGGCGAGCCTTAAGGTTTCGAGCAGCTGCCCGTCTTTCCATAGCCCCACAACGCTGTGGGAGTTACCGACATCGCACGTGAGCGTCACGGGAATGCGCTTAGCGCGGCTGCTGCGGAGCTTCGGCAACTTTGACCGAGACGGTCTGCTCTTTGCCCTGACGGATCAGTTTGATTTCAAGTTCAGCTCCCACACCCTTTTGCAATACTGCAGCTTTCAGTACCGAGAACTTTTCAGCCGGTTTGCCATCGATGTGGGTGATAAAGTCATTAGCCGCGATACCTGCTTTGAACGCGGGCGAACCGATCACGACCTGAGCCACGATCAGACCCGTCTTGCCTTCAACGCCAAGCAGTTTGAGCTTCTCTTCGGTAACTTCAGGATCAACCGACACGCCGATATAACCCTGGCGAATCTTTTGGCCTTTCTTGAGTTTCTCAATGACATGCTTGGCGTGGTTGATCGGAATCGCAAAACCGATACCGACGCTGCCGCCCGATTGCGAATAGATCATCTGGTTGATACCGATAACTTCACCGCGGATGTTGAGCAAAGGTCCGCCCGAATTTCCCGGGTTGATGGAGGCGTCGGTCTGAATACGGCTCACGCCGTCGGCGGAATTCACGTCCTGGCCTTTTGAAGAGATGATACCTGTAGTCAGTGTCGATTGCAGACCAAACGGGTTACCAATCGCGAGCGCGAAATCCCCGACCTCGATCTTGTCTGAATCGCCGAGGTAAGCGGTCTTAAGACCCTTAGCGCCCTCGATCTTGATCAGCGCGATGTCTGAATTGGGGTCAGAGCCGATCAGCTTCGCCTGGTATTCTTTGCCATTCGTCAGCTTTACAGTGATCTTATCAACCTTTTGCACCACGTGGTGGTTTGTCACTGCATAACCGTCTGCAGAAATCACGAAACCAGAACCAAGGCCCGCGCGCTTTTGCTTCTGCTGCCCTTCGGGCACCTGGAAGAAGCGACGGAACATTGGGTCATTAAAAAACGGATGGTTGAACTCTACCGTCTGTTCGGTCTCGATACGAATAACAGCGGGATTTACCTCTTTGTAGATTTCACGCACCGCGCTCTGCAGCTTTTCTGCATACTGTATCGAATCAGATTTTAGCAGCGGATTATTGGTCGTCGCTTCAACGATTGAACTGCCGCCGCCGCAGGTACCGGCAAACGGCGAGAACGCCACCCCGATCAGGAAAACAAACATCGTCAGGTTGGCGATTCCCAGAGTCGAGAAGCGGTGTTTGCGTTGATTCATTTTTCTGAACATCGTTAACCTCTTGAACTAGTAGATTCTGTGGACTGCCTGCACTCCCGTATTGTATAAAAAGCCGCCCGCAACCGCAAAAAAAGCCAGCACTGCAACCAGCAGGCCCAGCGCCAGCTGTACCCCCCGATTACCGGCCTCGGGCTGCGTGACTGCAATACCAGCTTCGGCGTCAGAGAAGAACAGCGGTCGCAGAACACGCACGTAGGCATACATGGCAATTGCGCTCGAGAGACCCGCGACGGCAGCGAGAGTAATATTACCCGAAAGGGCAAGATATTTAAAGAGGAAAAATTTTCCGAAAAAGCCAGCCAGCGGTGGCATACCCATGAACGACAGCAGCGACAGGCCAAGCGCAATAGAGACAACCCGGCTGGTTTTTCCAGGTTGCAGGTTATCGAGCGTCAGGACCTCGCCCGTACCGGAGCGCAATTCCATCAGGGCAATCGCTCCGAATGCCAGCAAACTTGCCGCCGCATAACCAACCACATAGATATAAAGCGAAGACCCCGCATCCTGCTTGATGGTTCCCATAGCGCCGGGGTCGACCGAGGCAGGCACAACAAAAAAGCAGAGCATGTAACCCGCGTGGCCGATGGATGAATACGCCAGTATTCGCTTCAGGTTGCGCGTGCCAATTGCCGCGAAAGACCCGTACAGCATAGATGCCACAGCCGCGACCGTAGCGATCGGCGCAAGGTACTGCCGGTAACCGTCGTGCACCGACATGGCAACCTTGAAAAAAACCAGGACAGAAGCCACCTTCGAGAGCGAAGCCAGCAGGCCCGTAAAGACAGTGGTGCAGCCTTCATAAACATCGGCGATATAACTGTGCAGTGGTACAGCACCAAGTTTGAACAGGAAACCGGCAAACAGGAACAGATACGCCAGCACCATAACACGCGTCTTCGAAAAATGCGGAGGAATTTCGCGTATTTCGCGCAGCCGTACAGTCGAGTTCGCAGCATAGAGCAGCGCGATACCAAGCAGAAAGAATGCCATGGCAAAAGCCGACAGCAAGAGATACTTGACGGCAGCTTCATTTGCTGCGCGTGACTCCCGGTTTATACCCACAAGCACAATGATGGGCAAGGTACCAAGTTCCAGCGCCACGAAGAGGGTGACCAAATCTTCAGCGCAGAAAGCATACGCGTAACCGACAACGCTCATCAGCAGCAGGAAATGGTTCTCTGCAAAATCAATGTTGTATTTCGGCAGTACCACGCGCATCAACAGCAGCACCCCCGCCGCGAGCGAAAGAATGACAACGAGCGCATTGGCGCTGAACGCTGAATACCGGAAGCTGTTGTTAATCGCCGATACGGCATCCGTACCGAGAAAGGCACGCGGCAGGACAGTCTTGCTGCCCGTCGCATCACTGAGCCCAAAAACAACAACAACCAGCGTGACCAGTACAGTCGCCAGAGCAATCGCACCGGTTGTACGAGTACGGCCTTCCTGCTTCAGCAGCATCTGTGAACTGAGCACCAGTAAACCGCCGACCACCAGGATCAGCTGCGGCATCATCGCCAGCAGTTCATTGAAAGCAATAGCCATTAGCGTCCTACCCCGGGGCTCACCGTTGAGAGAGTTTTTGCCGAGCTGCGTGCGTTTTCACCTACGAAGCCGGGCGCGATACCGAACCAGAGGATCGCGACCACCAACAGCCCCATGCAGAGCCGCTCAATAGTCGTCGGCCGCCAGGTGGTATCGGGCGTCTGGGCGCGCACCTTGTGGAACAGGCGCAGCATGTAAGCAGCGCTGAAAACCAGCGTCAGAACTGCCAGGGCGGCGAGCAACCATGAACGGTAAGAGATGCCGAGCAACATCAGGAATTCCCCGACAAAACCGATAGTGCCTGGAACTCCAATCGCCGAAAAAAGCGCGATGGAGAAGGTAATCCAATAGAAAGTCGAAGACGGCGCGGCGATCGTTCCCAGGTCGTCGCTCTTGTTGCGCGCCAGGTGCATAACAACAACGACGAACAGCAGCGCGTTCGCGAGACTGTGGCCGACATTTTGGATGATTACGCCCGTGAGTGCATATTCGTGTTGCGCGAAAATTGCCGTGAGCATTAAGCCCATATGCGCAAGCGACGAATAGGCAATCACATTGCGGAAGGACTTCTGCCGGTAGGCAGCGAAAGCGCCATAGAACATGGAGGCCAGCCCGAGGTACATGAAGATTTGTCCCCACTCAGCAATGACTCCGGTAAAATTCGGCGTCACGAAGCGCAGAAGGCCATACGAACCGAGCTTGAGAAAAAGACCCGAAAGCAGAAGCGACCCCAGCGGCGCCTGCGTGTGCGTCAGCGGCAACCAGGCGTGAAAAGGAAACACGGGCATCTTCACGAGGAACGCGATCACGAAGAATAAAAACAGGATGCGCTGCTTGTCAGGATGGATACCCTGCACTTCAGGAGCGAACGTTGTACGCAGGTCAAAATCGGCGCCGATACGCGGAATGTAATAGACAATCGCGGCAAATGCAGCGAGCATAAAGGCAGAAGAAACAAACGTATAAATAAAGAAGTTCAGGGCAGCTTTTTTGCGTTCTTCGAGACCATACAGCCAGATGAGAACGGTAATCGGCACAAGGAAGAGCTCCCAGAAAATGAAGAACACCACGAAGTTCCAGGCAGAAAACACACCCAGGACCGTGGCTTCGAGCACCAGCAGCATGCCCCAGAAGGTTTTTCCAAGTGGCACAGAGGGCACCCGGTGGACGCTATATGAGAAAAGCGCTGCAATCAGGAACAGGAATGCCGTGACGAGAAAGAGCGGCATAGAAATACCGTCGAGCGCAAAGCTGAAGTTGATGCCACTGCCAGTGATCGTCCACCAGACTTCGCGCAGCTGCGCTTCTCCGTAGCCGGCGGCAAAACGCTTTTGCAGGATAATCGCAGAAAAGAATGAGAGCAGCGTCACCGCGATTGCAATCAGTGGATTGCGCTGCGCAAAGCGAGAATCTTTAGCGGGTTCGCGCCACAGCAGAATGACAATGCCGGCAACCAATGGAATGAGTATCGATAGAGAAATCATCTCAGAGTATCCCCATGGCGAGAGTTAAGAAGACTACAATGCCCGCGAAGATCCAGGTGAAGTAGTGCGCGATTACCCCGGTCTGTAGTCGGACAATCATACCAGAAACTTCGGCGACAAAAAGCCCGATGCCTTCTGAAACCGCTGGCAATATCGTAGCATCCCATCTGGCCAGCTTGTCCGCTACGGCGCGGTACGGTTTCACGAAACAAAAGTCATAAATTTCGTCTATATAGAGTTTGCGCAGGCTCGCGCGTACAAGACCATTGCGATAAGCACCCTCAGCAACCGGGCGGCGACGCAGAATACCATACCAGAAAATCGCCGCGAGCGATCCCGTGAGTGCAGCCGCAACACCCGCCGTGATGATGCGCAGCTCGGCGGCATGGTCGAGCTTCCACTGCATCTGCTGCGTCACGTCGTAAACAGCTGCCGGAAAGTTGCGGTTGAGGAATTCAAAGAAGAGCGGTTCATTGCCGGTGAAAAACGCCGGGATGCCCGCGAAACCGGCGATGACTGCAGGTATGGCGAGCAACACCAGTGGCAGGTTAAAGCTCACAGTGGGGAGCTCATGCGATTCATGGCCTGAATCGTGCGCCTGCGCTTTACCGTGGAAGACCAGGATACCTAAGCGGAAACTGTAGAAAGCAGTGAGCAACGAGACAATCACCACGATACTGCCGAGCAGGTTACCATTCTGTTTCGCCGCGAAAGCGGCAGCGAGAATGTGATCCTTCGAGAAGAAACCCGAGAGCCCCGGAATACCCGCGAGTGCGGCAAGCGCCACCCAGAACAGTATGCCAAGCAAAGGATGCGCGCGCATCAGGCCGCCCATCTTGCGAATATTCTGTTCGTGGTGCAGGTATGTGATGACAGCGCCAGCGGATAGAAAAAGCATCGCTTTAAAGAAGGCATGCGTGAAGAGGTGAAAGAATGCCGCGGCATAAGCACCGGTGCCCACCGCGAGAACCATCAGGCCCAGCTGGGACACCGTGGAGAAAGCGAGCACCTTCTTGATATCTGTTTGCCCTACAGCGACAAAGGCCGCCAGTAGTGCGGTGCCCGCGCCTGCATACGCCACCAGCGCAGAGGCTTCGGGGGCCAGCGCGAAAACCGGCTCGAGGCGCAGCATCAGGAAGATACCGGCAGTTACCATCGTCGCCGCATGTATAAGCGCCGAAACCGGTGTCGGGCCTGTCATAGCATCAGGCAACCATGTATAAAGCGGAATCTGCGCCGACTTGGCCGAAGCAGCGATAAAAACCATCAACCCGATAAAATTAGCATGGGAATGCGCTATACTGCCGCGCGAAAAAGCCAGTGCAATTTCACGGAAATCGGCGCTACCCGCCACGCGGAACAGGGCAAACATCGCGATCAGCAGCGCCGCATCGCCGATACGGTTCATGATAAAAGCTTTTTTACCCGCTTTTTGCGCGGTGTCTTTTTCGAGGTAGAAGGAAATCAACTTGTAAGAAGACAATCCCACTGCTTCCCAGCCGACGAAAAAAACAAACATGTTGGCCGACACGACCAGCAGCAGCATGCTGAAGAGAAAGAAGCTCAGCCACGCATAGTAGCGCGCGATATCCTGCCTGCGGTCATGAAAATAACCGACGCTGAAGATCTGCACCATCAGGCCGACGAACAGCACCACCGGCACCATGATGGTAGTCAGAGCATCAAAGCGTATCGCCCAGCTGAGGCGCAGGGGGTGAACCAGCGCCATCCAGGTCGCAGGGCTAACGATGGTCGCCGTGCCTTCCCCATTGAGCGATGGATGCAGGTGTATGACCGCCGCATGCGCTCCGCCAGCGAGCAGCGTCAGGGAAAGAGTAATGAATATGGTCCAAGCCTGCGCTGTAACCTTTTTAGTCCGCTCGGTCCACGCAAAGATCGCGGTGTTGATCACAGCCGCAAGCAAAGGCGCCAGCGGAACGACAATGAGCAGGTACGGTATATGCTCGGGTTTCATGAATCCTTGAGCTCCTGCGCGGCGTCGGTCATGACGCTGCGCGTATTCCGGAAAAGCGCAATGATCAGTGCCAAGCCGATGGCAGACTCTGCAGCCGCGATGGCCATGACGAAGAGTACTGTCAGCTGTCCCGTCGTGTCGTTAAAACCGCGCGAGAAGGCGACGAAGAGCAGGTTTACTGAATTGAGCATCAGCTCAACGGACATCAGGATCACGATCAGGTTGCGCCGTGTCACGACGCCCACAACGCCGATGGTAAAGAGCACGAAAGCCAGTACGGCTATTTCACGTACCGAGAGAAAGTCCTGTACGTTCATTCTAGCGCCTGCCGGTTCTTTTTTGCAATCATGATAGCCCCCACTACTGCGACGAGCAGCAGTAGAGAAATGAGTTCAAAAGCAATGAGATAATCACGAAAAAGGTTAATCGAGATGACCTGGGCGGCATCGGTAACCTGCTTACCTGCCACGAGGGTTGTGGTGACTTGTCCCGCGGGGTTTAGGTCTGCACGACCGGGTTTGATCTGGAGCAGCAGAATCAGTTGCAGCAGAAACGCCAATGATAGAGTAGCAATGATGGCGGTGCGGCCGATATTGCTGAGCGGGCTCTCGAAGTTCTCTTCGCGCAGCGCAACCAGCATGATGACAAAAAGAAACAGCACCATGATAGCTCCCACGTAGACCAAAACCTGCAGCGTAGCGAGAATTTCGGCGCCAATGAGGGCGTACATGGCAGCAAGGCCAACGAAAAAGCTGACCAGGAAGAGCGCCGACTTGACCGGATTACGGTGGAAAACCACCCCTAACGCAGAACCGGTAAGGATAAAGGCAAAACAATAAAAGAGGGTTTGCCTAAAGCTAATGTCCTCCACACGTGCGGTCTTCATAATCGGCATTCGGCGCAAAGCAGAAATGTGGGATCGGGGAGTTGGGTGCGCCAATGGTCAGGTAGCCGGAATATTGGCGAACAGATTCAGGAGAGCCCCCTCGATGTCGGATGCGACTTGTGCGCTAGGCGCTAGATGTTTCATTCATCGATTACGTCGGATCACGGGATGCAAGGGGATTTTCTCCTCAAATAGTTGTCTTTTGGACAGAATGCGATATTCCTGCACATATTTCAGTCCGCCAGAGAAATTGTGCTCTGTGCGACATTGGTAGGTAACAAATACCTCGAGCCTTGGCGCATGTCTGCAGCCATAGCGCACCTGCCAATATCTATAGTTCCTTTGTGCCCGCCGGCAATCCGGCATAGGACTCCGCAAGACCTCTTCTAGCAACCGCGGCATATATGTACGTATGGCAAAATCGAGCATCCGTGAAATCGATTCGCCTGAATGGATCGCACGCTGCCAAAGTACGGAGTACAGCATCTTGTTCACATACCAGGCCATTCGAATATAGGGAACACCTACCGAGTCGTTGTAGCGCCTTGCCGTCGCAGATTTCAGCTTTTCCCCACGCCAATGCCGTAAGAAAACCTTCGCTAGTTGTTTCAATAGCTCAGACTCTGACCACTCGACACCGTTGCGACCCAAGACTTTCCGAGCAGCCGTGAGACGCCTTTTCGATCTCAGGCGGAGAGAGACCGAGGTGAGGTGGTACTCGTCGGGGGATATTCTTTGCATCCTACATATTAAATGCCAAGAAATCGCCGTTTTTTCTCACCTATTCGGCATTTTTTTCAATTTTCTGATTTTCTTAGTAACTACCAATATCCAAAATTCCGCGATTTTACCTCTCCGCGTTTCACCACCGGTTCTTGAGCACCAGCTTCACATAAACGTTGAGCTTCTTCTTCTCCCGGCCATTCGCCGGTACTTTCATATACAGCCGCACATTATCGAGGTCAATCCGCTCGGTTTTGACATCAGTTGAATACGAGCGCTCTTTGCGGTCGTCGCGCTCACCGCTTTCTTCTTTTACTTCGATATCATCTATCGCCCACTCACCGCCCGGGTGCTCGGTTACCGTCAGCTCAACCGGGGTGTCTTTGAAATTTTCGACCTGGTAACGAATCGTCTGGTGGAAGTTCTTGATCGGCAGCTTGACGACCTCTTCTTTGCGTTTCACGATAGCTCGCGTCACCTTGACCTCTTTGGCCTGGCCCAGCTTCAGCTCGAGCTTCTGCCCCGCCCCGGTTTCCTGCGTCCAGTCTTCGCCCAGAAACGCCTCTGAGCCCTGCGAGTCTTCCTGGTAGACGCGGGCCTTACCGTTGGGCAGCATCACCTCGGGCAGCCCGGTGGATTTTTCATTGCGTATCTCGTAAACCAGCGCGACCTGGTCTGAGACCGACTGGTCAAAGAAGTACTTTTTCGTGAAGCGCACATCGCCCGCAGAAAAGGCGAGGAGCTTCTTCGATTCACCCTGCAGCAGGCTGCCGTTGTAGGCTTTGCCGATGCTGCTATGGAATTCTGCTGCGGAGAAAAGTTCGCCCGACCCGTTCTGCACCATGGTGTGCGCCTTGAGACCGAGGGTCTTCTCGTCTTTGGCCACCACTGCCTCGTATGCGGTGGTGCGCTGCAGGTTCGCAATCAGGTACGAGATACGAAACACTCCCGGCCCGGCCTTGTCTGAGTAGACCTCCCAGAACAGCGCACTCTCTCCCGGCGGGTAGTTGACATTGATTACGCGCACACTGCCCGGCGTTTTGATCGGGCGAAACTGTATACTGTTGATGTCGACCGACACACCGCTGAAGGCGAACTCAACCTGGTTCATGCCATGCTGTAAGTTTACCGTGCGCTCTTCTTCGACTATGGTCTGCGCCGGATTCTTGAGATCGATGCGCGTGTATTCGCGCTGTGGCATGGTGACAAGCTTTGTGCGGGCAGAAGCAGTGGTAACGACAAAGAGGCAGCTGAGAAGTAGCAAACCCCTCCCCGCCTTCGGCACCCCTCCCCTATTAGGGGAGGGGCTGGGGGTGGGGTTTTCTCCGATGAACTTTTTCATAAATTACTCCTTATGCTCCACTTTGACCGAATAGGGGATCTTCTTCTTTTCGCGGGCATCTACCTCGGGAAAGAATTTGATCGTGGTCGAATCGACTTTTTCATACTTGAAGGGAATTTTCCCCGGCTCGAAATTGCCGGGAAAAGTACGCTCGATCTCGACGCTGACCGTGCGACCAAGCGTATTCTCGAGCTCGTGCTCGTAGAAGTACTCGTCGACCCACTCTTTGACGTAGTGCGTCTTGTCGTAGCGTGTGTCGGTCACGAAACCGTAGCGTTTGAAGTCACGCGTGAAGGTGCGCAGCACGACCTCGCGCGTTTCGCCGGCATCGAGCTTCACCTTATCGCCGGTAGCGACGTACTTCATATACACCCCGCCCTGGTATGACAGGTTGTTCTTCGCGTCTTCGGCGAAGATGTGCACGGTGCCGTCTGGCAGCGGCGAAACGCCGAGGCTGGTCTTGGGGTCGGCACCCTTCTCCTTCGTGTTGCGGAATTCGTAGAACTTGTGTACACTGCCGCCGGTGGTGCGGTCTGAAGCCCGGTAGATCACCTTGACCTCGATATCTTTCGCACTGAATGCCTTGAGCCGCTTCTGCCAGCCATTAGGGATACTCTCTTTGCCTTCAACAGTAAAGAGGAAATATTCTGACAGGCCTTCTTTGACGATCTCTTTTGGCCGGCTTGCGCCCGCCATCGGAGCCGAAGGTGCAGGCATTGCCTCGGCTTCATCCATCGCCATCTTCGCGGCTTCTGCTTTTTTCACGCGTTTCTTAAAACCATTGCGCACGCGCTCCCTGCGGTCGTCGTCGAGGTCTTTGTAGCGCCAGCTGCCCTGCGCGAGCCCCGCAATGTCTTCAACGAGGTTCACGGTACCGACAACGAGCCTCACTTCGGCGCCGGGGTAGTCTTCACCCGAGTTGTTCACCACGCGTATGAAGCCATCGACATTCATGGCCGTCTCTTTCGCGTTGGTGATCGCCGTGTAGTCGGCGTTCCAGGTGATACCCGAGGTGAAATAGTTGATCTCTACCTTTGCGGGCCCTGAAAGTTCGCTGTCAATATTCCATTGCAGCGCATCGGTGCGCCCCGGCGGAAAGGATGTATCGCGCAGCGTGAGCTTGTCTTTGTGCGTGAGGAAAGTGAGCCGCAGCGAAGTCGGGTCGATCAACGTACCGGCCCACGAGAATTGTATAGTGTTCAAGCCTGGTTTGAAGGTGAGTTCCCGCGATTCTTTGACCATCGTAATATCGGCGCTGTTGTAGATGGTCAGCTGCACCGCCTGGCTTTTCGGTACGGTCACGAGTTCAATGGTCGCCTGCAGCGAACCGGCGGCCACAACTGCCAGCAGCAGCGCGGCCCTGGTCAGACGGGTTCTTAACTTTGTCATACAACGATTCGACGTGTGGGAGCTCATAAGGTTCAGTTTATTTTTCTGTGAACAGAGGCAAGCCCGATTCGCCGCGCGCCAGAAACCTTGACGCTCTGAGCCAGCCATGTAGTCGAAACTATGAGACTTTCTCACGCGATGACTGCACCCCTTTTAGCAACCGCATTGCTTTTTGCCGCAGGCTGCAGCAAAAAGTCCCTGACTGAAGAACAGGCGCTGCGCTTTGCGGCGGCGACTATGCAGGACGTTCTGCCCGGCATGATTAAGACATTGCAGGAAAAAGTTACCAAAGAGGGCGCGGCGGCGGCTGTGGCGTTCTGCAAAGAATTTGTCCCATCTTACGGCAAAGAGAAGACCGGCGAGTGGGCAGCCAAAGCCAAAGCAGAGCTCGGCGCCAGCGGTTTTCGCTTTCGTCGTGTTTCGGTAAAAAATCGCAATCCCCTGAACGCGGCGAGTGCACAACAGGCTGAAATTTTGCAGCAGTGGCAGTCGGGGCAGATCAAGCCGGCCTTTTACCAGGCCGAAGGCAAGTTCTACACCATGCACCCCATTAAAGTGGCGCAACCCCTATGCCTCAGCTGCCACGGCGATGCAGCGACGCTCGACAAAAAAGCGGGCGCAGAAATCGCCAGACTCTACCCGCAGGATAAAGCGACCGGCTACAGGCTGGGCGACCTGCGCGGTGCGTTTATCACTGAAGTGGCTTTTGTCGATTGAAAAAACGCGCAAAAATACTCCTCTGGGGCGGCTTACTGTTGCTGCTCCTGAACTTCGTTTCGACGATCTACCTCAATATCACCGTGCCTAACCCCGAATGGGACTGGTCGCGTATCGACACGAGCAAGGTTTCGTTTCCCGATAAATTCCTCTGGGGCGCTGCGACCTCCGCCTACCAGATTGAAGGTGGGCTCTACAACAATAACTGGTACCTGTGGGAGCGCACGCCGCAGCGCTTCGGTGTGCCACGTATCGCGCGCGACGAAAAGGCGGGCCTCGCTGCAAACCACTATGAACTCTACAAAGAAGACGTGAAGCTCATGGCGGATTTCGGGCTCAACGCCTACCGCTTTTCCATTGAGTGGAGCCGCATCGAACCGCGCGAGGGTGAGTTTGACCTCAAGGCGATTGAGCACTACCGTGACCTGATCAGGCGGCTCAAGGCCGCGAAGATCGAGCCGATGATCACGCTACACCACTTCACCGACCCGATCTGGTTCGTCGATAAAGGTGGCTGGGAAAAAGAGCAGAATCTTGCCTACTGGATGCGTTATGCGAAGCGCATGTTCCAGGAATTCCAGGGTGACGTGAATATCTGGAGCACTTTCAACGAGTTCAACCTCGTGCCGGTCTCAGGCTGGCTCGATGGCGGATTTCCCCCCGGCAAGACAGACTTTCAGCTGTTTGCGACTGTCTCGAAGCACATGCTGATGGGACACGTGCAGACCTACCTCGAGTTCAAAAAACTCTCGCGCACGAAAAAACACCAGGTCGGCGCGATTCTGGCAATACTCGAAGCACGGCCGTACAACCGCTGGTTCATACTCGACTGGCTCGCTGCCTACTACGAAGAACGTATCTGGATGCAGGCAATGATTGAATTTTTTGCCACGGGTAAGTATAACGTCAAGCTGCCGTTCCGCGATTCGTTTACCTACACCGACACCGACGGCGTGCGCGCGATGGATTTTTTCGGTATCAATTACTACACACGCACGGCAGTAGTTTTCAACATTTTCTCCCCGACGCTCTTTCATCGCATCCAGCTGCCTGGGTTTCCCACTACCGACATGGGCTGGGCCGTCTACCCCGAGGGCCTCTACTTCGCCGTGAAACGTTACTCCGCGATCGGCGTGCCGATTATCATCACCGAGTCGGGGCTCGCCGACGCCAACGACACGATTCGCACGACGTTCATCCAGCAGCACCTCTACGTGCTCTCACAGATTCTGAAAGAAGGTTATGACGTGCGCGGCTTCTATTACTGGTCGCTGCTCGACAACTTCGAGTGGCTCGAAGGTTATGACAAACGTTTCGGTCTCTACGCGGTCGACTACAAGAACTTCAAGCGCACCCTGCGCGAAGGTTCGAAAGAATACCAGAAAATCATCCGCCGGTTTCCCGGCCGGGGAGGCAGTTGAGCATGCGCACGCTACCGATTTACCTCGTTTTTCTCGTGATGGGCTTCGGCGACCTGATTGGGCCACTGGTCTCCCTGGTTAAGGAAAACCTGCAGACGACACAGGTCGAGGCCTCTTTTATTGCATTCGCCGGCTTCATCATGTTTGGGCTATTGTCGATTCCGGTTGGCGTGCTGCAGGCCAACGTCGGCAAGAAGCCGGTCGCCTTCGGCGGATTGATTCTTGTACTGGCCGGCGCCACAACCCCGCTGCTCGGTCTCACGAGTTACGCAGGATATCTCGCCGCAGTGCTGCTGCTCGGCGCCGGAGTCACCGTGCTGCAGGTTGCCGGCGGTCCGCTGCTGCAAGAGGCTTCACCACCCGGGAAGTTTGCACAGAACGTGACCTTTGGCCAGTTCGTGAAAGGTATCGGTACGCTCAGCGCTCCCCTCATACCCATTCTGGCCTACCGCTATTTCGACAACCGCTGGCAGCTGGTGTTTCCGATCTTCGGCTCAGCTACGCTCATTGCCATGCTCGCCCTGTTTTTCCATAACAGCAAAGATGAGAGCAAGAATGCCGCAACCGTCGCCGCCTGCGTCGCGCTGCTGGCGAACCGCCGCGTCGCACTGCTGGTGCTCGCGATCTTTCTGTATGTCGGCGCCGAGGTCTGCATCAGCTCGATGCTGCCGACGATCCTGGAAAAAAACTATGGCTTTCGCCTGGCCGACTATGGCATGGCGGGCACGGGCCTCTTTTTTCTTTCGCTGATGACCGGCCGCTTTGCCGGCGCGCTGCTGCTCACCAAAATTCGCCCGGCGGCATTTCTGCTGCTCTGCTGTGGCCTTGCGCTCGCAGGCCTCGCACTGCTCGCCACGGCAACGGGTTATCTCGGCTTTGCTGCAGCGATGCTCATCGGTTTTGGTTTCGCAAATATTTTTCCGCTGGTCTACGCCATCGGCATGGACGCATATCCAACGCGTGCGAGTGAACTCTCTGGCCTGATGGTGAGCGCGATCGCGGGGGGAGCTATACTGCCACCGGTCATGGGCTACGTGAGCGAGCATAGCTCCCTGGTTGCGGCGCTGGTTGTGCCGACCCTGTGTATCATCTACATCGCGCTGCTCGCGCTGACCGAAAGAAGGCAGCATGCCGCATAAGATTCACATCGCTCCACCGTTCGAGAAAGACGAGCGCATCGTGCTGACACTCGATGCGGGCGGTACGAAGTTTTCGTTCTCGGCGATGGCGGGCGGCAAACAGGTTGTCCACCCGATCGAGTTTCCCTCGCACGGCGACGATTTGGACAAATGCCTGAAGACCCTCGTCGGCGGGTTCGCCGAGATACAGAGCCGCCTGCACTCTAAACCCGCAGCGATCAGCTTTGCTTTTCCCGGCCCGGCGTGGTATAAAGAAGGAATCATCGGCGACCTCGGCAACCTGCCCGCGTTTAGAGGGGGAGTTCCCCTTGGCCCGATGCTCGCCAAGCAGTTCGGCGTGCCCGTCTTCATCAACAATGACGGCGACCTCTTTACGCTCGGCGAAGCTGTCGGCGGGTTTCTGCCTGAAATGAACCGCCACCTCGTGCACGCAGACAGCACGCGGCAGTACAAGAACCTGGTCGGCTTCACCCTCGGTACGGGTTTCGGGGGCGGCATTGCCCGCGGCGGCGAGTTACATACCGGAGATAACTCCGCCGCAGGCGAAGTCTGGTTGATGCGCAACCCACTCTACCCGCAGAGTTTCATCGAAGAGAGCATCAGCATTCGCGCGCTGCGCCGCGTCTATAAAGAGCATTGCCGCATTGGTTACCGCGACGGCCTCACCGCGAAAGAAATTTTCCAGATTGCCAAGGGCGAGATCGCGGGTGATGCCTCTGCCGCGGCGAAAGGTTTCGCCGAACTCGGCAGCGCGCTGGGCGATGCCATCGCGACGGCGGTGACCCTGGTCGACAGCCTCGTCGTCATCGGCGGTGGCCTGTCGAACGCGTGGGAGCTTTTTGTGCCCGCGATGCTGCGCTCGGTGCGTAGCCGGCTCAAGGCCGTCGACTCTGAACGCAGTGTCGCGCGGCTCGAGGTCGAAGCCTTCGATGTCGAAGACAAATCAGGCTACGAAACTTTTCTCAAGGGCCACTTCAAGACCGTCAGCGTGCCGGGTAGCGATGAGAAGATCACGTTCGATACGATGAAAGCCACCGCAATCGGTCGCTCACGCCTCGGCACCAGCGCTGCCGTCTCGCTTGGCGCTTACGTGTTCGCGATGAAGCAACTCAAACCATCCGCACAACCGACTCACCCTCTGTGACCCGGCCCACGGCATGCAGGCGCTCGGTAATGCCGGCGTTGCTGAAGAGTTCCTTCACTTCGGGCAATGCACTTTCTGCCACAGCTACCAGCAGGCCACCGGATGTTTGCGGGTCGCAGACGATTGCCTGCCGCAGCGGATCGTCGATGCCGTGCACGCGGCCACCAAAACTCTGGTGGTTACGTTTGGTGCCACCGGGAATTACACCTGCTGCAATATACTCTTTGAGACCCGGCAGCTGCGGCAGGGTGGCAAATTCGACCGTAGCGCCGAGGCCGCGCGGCGTGATCATTTCGAGCAGGTGACCCGCGAGACCAAACCCGGTCACATCGGTAATGGCGTGCACGCCCTTCAGCTCCGCCAGCCGGGCACCGATTTTGTTCACGGTCAGCATCTCGCATACCGCGAGCCCCTCATGCTCAGCCTTGAGGGCTCCGCGCTTCATCGCAGTCGTGTGAATACCGATGCCGAGCGGCTTCGTCAGCAGCAAAATATCATTCGCTTCAACCGTACTGTTGCGCCGCAGGTTGGCAGTAGGAACAAGGCCGTTAACCGAGAGACCGAAGATCGGTTCGGGAGCATCGATGCTATGACCGCCGGCGATCGTGATGCCACATTCAGCCGCCACTTCGCGCGCGCCGCGCATGACTTCACCCGCAAGCTCAGCGGGCAGCTTGTCGATCGGCCAGCCTAAAATCGCGAGCGCCATAATCGGCCGACCGCCCATCGCGTAGATGTCAGAGATCGCGTTGGCAGCCGCGATACGGCCGAACTCCGCCGCGTCGTCGACGATCGGCATAAAAAAATCGGCAGTAGAAAGCAGCACCTGGCCCTCGCCCAGCAGGTACGCCGCGGCATCGTCGCGGTCAGAGTTACCGACGATCAGGTTCGCGGCAGGGAAGGCAATATTGTCCTTGAGAATGTCCCCGAGCACGCCGGGCGAAATTTTGCAGCCACAACCGGCGCCGTGGCTATACTGGGTGAGGCGCACTGTCATGGGTTGATGCTTTGCGAGGGAGACGCCATGAAAACGAAGAAAACAGAAGGCGATTCTAACAGTGAAAATCCTGGTCCCTGAAAATACTTGACCCTTCAATATCGTTTAGATACCGTTCGATCATGTCGGGACACATCACCGTCTCACCGGAAATCCTGTCGGGAACGCCAGTCTTTGCCGGTACCCGGGTTCCAGTTAAAAACCTGTTCGACTATCTGGAAACAGGAAGCAACATTGATGCATTTCTTCAGGATTTCCCCTCAGTATCGCGCGAGGTTGCTGTGGCTGTGCTGCAGGAAGCAGAAGACCTTGTCGTTGCAACCTGACCTTTCGTGAAAATACTAATCGACGAATGTCTGCCAAGGAGGCTCAAGACTCTTTTGCAGCCAATCGTCGCTCAAAGACCGAGCTTCAGTATCTTCTCCAGCACCTGCTCGCCTTGCACAAGCTGCAGCGTCGCAGGGTCGCGCTTCGAGAGACCGAAGCTATACGCCCGGTCGTAGTAGTCGAGCGTGATGCGGCAAACTTCGTCCATGCGGCCTTCATCAAGCGCCACAATTGCACGGCCGTAGCGCTCGTCACCCAGGCGTTTGCGGATCGCTTCAAGACTCTGCCGCAACCGATCTTTCGGGAAATCGTAACCCTCTGTCAGGTATTGGACGCGGTCTTCGAGCGGTAACTCAAGTACCAAGACCCGGGCCGCGCGCATCTGCGCCCAGAATGGGTCTGGAATATGCAGGCGGCCAATCAGCCGGCTCTCGTCTTCGACCAGCAGCGGTTTGGTAGTATCGCAGCGCGCAAGGGCGTAGCCGAGCAGGTTCTCAAAATGCTCTTGCGTGGGCTGGCCATCGCGCGCTTCGGCCGGCTGGTTCTTTGACGCCATGTAGCCGAACGCCGAGCCGCGATGGTTCGCGTAATCTTCGAGGTCAACGATCTGTACGCCGCGCCCAGCAGCGTGGTGCAAAATTTCGGTCTTGCGGGTCCCGGTCTTGCCGCCGATCACGGTCATTTTCCAGGGCGTCGCAAACAGCGTATGGCAATGGCGGCGATATGCCTTGTAGCCGCCGATGAGCGTATCGACTTGTAATCCCACGCGTTCAAAAAGCCAGCCAACTGAGCCGGAGCGCATACCGCCACGCCAGCAGTGCACTGCAATGCGGCCGTTGCGGGCGTGCGCAAGACCTGCTTCGGCGAGAGTCTGCATCTTCGGACCCACGATACCCAGCCCGCGCAGAATCGCAGGTTGCTGGCCCTGCTGTTTGTAGAGCGTGCCAATCTCGGCGCGCTCGGCATTGTTGAAGAGTGGCAGCGAGATTGCGCCGGGTATATGGCCCTGCGCATACTCACCTTCAGAGCGCACGTCAATCAGAGGTACGTCACCTTGCTGTGCCAGAATCGCGCGAATGTCGAGCCGGTTTGCCATGTACTAACGCTTCTGCGCCGCCGCATCGACACACTGGCCAACAGGATCAGGCTTTCCCTTGCGTTCGGCAATGATACGCTGCGCGAGTTTTTCCGAAGCAGACGGTGAACCTTCGGCCACGGCATTGAGTACCGCCGCCAGGCGTAACCCCGCGCGGTAGAGCTGGCGCTCCATCAGCTTGCGGTTCTTCTCTGCATAAGCATAGCCAAGGCGCGGCACGAAGGGCTGCGTATCGCCACAGCTGCCGAATGCCTTGCTATCATCGCGGCATCCTTTGCCCAACGCGCAGCAGCCGTCTTTACCGTGGCAGGTGTAAACTTCGGCGCGCACTATCGGCGCCTCATCTGCCCAGTCGGAATAACTACCTGCGGCAAGGCCAGAAGTAGCTGCCTGCTCTTTATCGAGAAAATCGGCGAACTCGGAATAACTCAGTTCTTCATCGTTGATAAATTCAGAGTCCCAGACTTTGTGCAGGTTGGATTTCTTGTCGAACCAATGCACTTCGACCGAGTTGCCGCCCCGGTCACAACTGCGGCCAATATGCAGCGGCTGGTGCATGTCGCCGATGAGGTGAACCAACCACTTGAGCGCCAGTACACGCCGCTCATGCGGAGTTTCTTTGTCACGCAGCTGCGCTTCAAAATAGAGCAGTGCCTGCACAATGTCGCCCTTTGGGCTTTTGGCAGAAGACTGGTAGATCTGACCGTCTTCGACGCTGGCATAGTGCAGTGCCGCAGCACATGCCCAGGCGGTGTCGGAGCGCAGGTGATCTGCTTCATTGGCCACGCGCGCCAGGGTCTCGCGCTCCAGCAGAGCCCGCACCATTTTCACCGCTGCAGGCTCGAGATGGTTTTCGGCGATGCGGCCGACAACTCGGTGGCCACGTAATCCCCAGCCATGAATTTGGGAGCCCAATAACAGAGACAGGAATAGCCAGCGCACGGGATCTTTGTAGAGACGCAGCATGCTGCGTCTCTACAAATTCGATCCTATTTTATTGACATCACAAATGCTTCTGTCATCTCTATACTATGGCGAACGAACCGCAGAATAATCCCGAGAATACAGATCCTGCGCAAGGTACCGGGGGAGCTCCCACACCACCACCGGGCTACGACCGTGTCGAAGAGACCGGCACCTACCAGATGCTTTGGGACTGCAAATACTGCGGCACAAAGAAGCTGCTTGGGGTGACGCACAAGTTCTGCCCCAGCTGCGGTGCCGCTCAGGATGCAGCTGCACGCTATTTTCCCTCTGACGAAGAAGCGATCGCGGTTGAAGACCACGAGTATACCGGGGCCGACAAGAAGTGCGGCAACTGCGGCACGCCCAATGCGGCCAAAGCGGAGTTTTGTACACAGTGCGGTTCGCCAATGAAGGACGCCAAGACCGTGAGTCTGCGCTCTGAGCAGGTCACCGCTGAAGGCGCGGCTTATGCCGGCGACTCGAAGGCCGATGCGAAGAAAGATTTTGAGGCGCAGAAAGCGGGCCTGACCGGTGCAGCAGCTGTCGGGGGCGAAGAACCACCTACATCAAACAAGAAATGGTATATCATCGGTGGCGTCGCCGGTGCAGCAGTCGTTGCATTGATCGCCGGCTTCTTCATGTCGCGCCCGGTCGAGGTTAAGGTCGAGAGCCACAACTGGGAGCGCGTAGTAAAAGTAGAATCGTACAAAGGCCGGTCAGAATCGGCCTGGTGTTCATCGATGCCCTACGACGCCTACATGGTAATACGCAAGCGCGAGGTCAGCTCAACCAACCAGGTAGCTGATGGCGAGACCTGCGATACCGTGCGCGTCGACAAAGGCAATGGCACCTTCAAAAAAGAACGCCGCTGCAAAACCAAGTACAAGAGCGTTCCTGTCTATAGCGATAAATGTTATTACCGCGTGAACCGGTGGGGCCATGAGCGCGATCTGATCGCGAAGGGCGGCCTGAACGACCAGGTCGCATGGCCTGCTGTGAACATCCGCGCAGGTACGTGTCTCGGCTGCGAACGCGAGGCTGGCCGCAGTGAATCGTTCAACCTGGTGCTGGCACAGGTCAAAAAACCAGACAAGAAGCATAACTGCTCATACCCTGAATCAAAGTGGCGCGCAATTCCCGACGGCGCCGTAAAGAAGATCGAGGTGCGCATGGTCGGCGGCGCTAAATGCGACACGTTGAACTAATTTTATTTTGGCGCTAAGCGCCAGAATAAAATGAGACACTCACAACCGTGGATCTACAGCCCGTTGGTCGACGGGCTTTTTATTTTGGGCATACCGTTCTTTGTCGTCGCCGTAGCATTTGCTTTCCCTGCCATCTTTGCTCCACCCGATTCGATGACTGTGGTGAGCTGGGCGCTTCTTGTCATGGGTGTCGACGTCTCGCACGTCTACAGCACACTCTACCGAACGTATTTTGATGCCGAGACCCGCCAGCGGCACGCCGGGCTGCTCTACCTGCTGCCCTTCGCCGTGCTGGTAATTTCGATGCTCGTCTACGCCGCCGGTGCCATGATCTTCTGGCGCGTCATGGCCTACCTCGCGGTGTTCCATTTCGCGCGGCAGCAGTACGGCTTCATGCGGGTCTACTCGCGTAACGAAAATGAATCCCCCGTAACACGTCGCATGGATGCACTCGCCATCTACACGGCGACGTTTTACCCGATACTCGCCTGGCACCTGCAGGGCCAGAAAGCTTTCAACTGGTTCATGAAAGGAGATTTTGCTTATTTCACATCGGCGACCGCGGGCGATATCGCGCGCTTCTTCTACATCGCCGTGATCGCACTCTACACGGCGAAGGAGCTTATCTTATTGTGGACCTCATTCGCAGCACAGAAGAAGCTCCCCCTGCCAGGAAACTCGAAAGCGGGATTACCGGGAACATACCAATTTAACCTGCCGCGCAACCTCATCATCGCCGGTACGTTTATAAGTTGGTATGTCGGTATTGTGCACTTCAATTCTGACCTCGCCTTTACCGCGATCAATGTTATGTCACATGGTATTCCCTACATGGCGCTGGTTTGGATCTGGGGCCATAAAAGATATGCGTCCACAGCCTCTGTAGGGGTAGGTTTAAACCTACCCCTACAGAGGCGCTTGTTTCGTCCACGTTATGTCGCATTATTCGCCGGCTTGTTGCTTACTCTCGCATACATAGAAGAAGGATTCTGGGACGTGTGGGTCTGGCATGAACCGGAACACGCTGCCTTTTTCAGTATTTTTCACGATACGCTCGGCGATTTGGATAACGGTTCACCCTGGTTACGCTTGGTGGTTCCGCTTCTATCGGTACCCCAGGTAACACATTACATTATTGACGGCTTCATCTGGAAGGTACGCAACGACCGGTATGGTTGGCGAAAGGCCGTACTGGACTGAGCACAATTAAATTTCGGCGCGCGCCTTAAAGAAATGTGCGCTGGATTCCGATAGTAGTTACAGTATAAAAGGCTTTTCAGGGCATAAATAAATAGCCCGTCAGGCAAAGGAATGGGGGAACTTATGGAAGGCAGTGGTAAGAAGTTACTGCTTGTGACGGCTGCGGCTGTTACATTCGTCGGCGCAACACTGATCGCTCAGGATGCGGCTAACGTTAAAGGGCAAAAGAAGGCAGATGTGCAGGATGTTCTGCTGAACGACTTTGAGTCGTCAGAAGACTGGCGCGCATTTTCGACCACACCCCTGGGAATTACGAAAGTTCGTAAGACGATCCAGCTTGGTCCCATTGAAGACGTCTTTAATCCAAAGGAACTCTCTGAAGAAGAGAAGACCCGCTTTAAAGACGGCCTGGCAGACCCCAAAACAGCCAACAACGTGCTCGGTGTTAAGACCTTCTTCAAAGAGAAAGGTTTTGACCGCGTTGAGATTAAGCCCCCGCACGAGTACCTGATCAAGGGCCTCGGTCGCCAGTTCTCGGTCTGGGTACTGGGCCGCAACTTCCGCCACACCCTGTTCATCAAGCTGCGCGACTACAAGGGCAACCTGCATAAGCTGAAACTCGGTAAGCTCGACTACTTCGGCTGGCGCAAGCACACCGTGACCGTGCCAGGCTGGCTGCCACAGAGCACACGCTATGCGCTGCTCGATAAAAACCTGCACTTTGTCTCTCTCTACGTGGAGTGCGATCCGCACGAAACCTGGGGCGACTTCTATTTCTACATCGATGATCTGCGCGTGAAGACAGATATGAGCGATAGCGAATATCCCGGTAGCAAGATCAAGGATAACTGGTAAGATCAGGGAGGATCACCATGCATAACGCAATCAAATACTCGGTACTCGCGGTAATACCGCTGCTGTACTCATTCAACGCTCTTACAGGAGCCAGCGCGGTTAAGACGCTGAACGGCGACGACGTCGACGGTTCAGAGCTCCGCTCCGTGCAGGTAGAAGGCTTTGAAGCCGACGCCTGGTCGGCAGTGGTCTCACCGGGCGACCCGGAAGCTATTCCTGCAGTGGTCGATGACAAGGGTTCGCCGATGCAGGGTGAAAAGTGGAACTCCCCCGAAGTAGCAATAAAGGGTGAAGCAAACAAACCCTGCCGCCCGCAGAACCTCGCGTACGACGAGACCAACAAGAAGTGCCTCGGCGTGCGCTTCAAGTTCATCTACCCGGGCAATAACGTTGTCGCCCTGATGCCACCTAACTCAAAGAAGGTGTACCGCGTACTCGACGAGCTCGACCACAACAACAAACCGAAAGTACAGGAAATCAACGGCCTGAAACTTCCCGGTAAGGTTAAAGCTGTGTCTGTGTGGGTTCTTGGCCGCGGTAACGACTACACTCTCGAAGCCTGGGTACAGGACTGGAAGGGCTCAACGCATGTACTCAAGATGGGTTCTGTCAACTTCGTTGGCTGGCGCCCGCTGACCGCAAAGGTACCTGCCAATGTTCCGCAGGATATCGACACCTACCCACAGACCAAAAACCTGATTCTGACCAAACTCGTGCTGCGCTCAAAACCAGCTGCGAATACCGAAAAAGTCGTGGTCTTCTTCGACGCTGTGAAGGTATTATCAGACATGTACGACGTACACTTTGACGGTGCTGACGTCGACTTCGACGATATGGACAAGAAAGAAAAGAACGAAACCCGCGAGTACGCAAAACAGCTCAAAAAGTACTCCGAAGGCCAGAAGTAACAGCCTGAATATAGTAGTCGCGCTGAGCGCGACTACTATATACTCCCCATATGGCACTTGCGGAACTCCGCAACATTGACTCCCAGGGACTCAAACGGCGTGCGCTGCAACTGCGCGAGGTCGCTTTGGGCCTGGTTTCCCGTATTCGTTACAGCCGTACCTGGTGGTATTCGGGTGCAGCTGTTTTGCTCGCTTTTTCACTGGCGCGAGTTGGGCACTCCGTCGCGCTATACCTCGTAGCCAAGGGAACTCCGCTGCCGCCGCCACGCGCTGCAGCCCAACAAAGCACCAGCAGCGAGCAGCTGTTTTCTGACCCGACGATTACGGTAGGTGGAGCGCTGTTTCAACGGGCAGGCGAAGGCGCTGCTGCGCCCGGAGCCGCCGCAGTGGTCGAGCAACCGGCCAAACCGTTCAAACTAACAGCAACGCTCGAAGGCAATGCAGAGTTTGCGCGCGCGCTGATCGAAGTGCAGGGTGAAGGTATCAGGGAATATTGTGTGGCCTCAAACTTCTGCCGGCGTAAAGAATGCGAGTGCTCTGTGCAATCAGCGACAATTATCTCAATCGCGCAGGAGCATATCTGGATCAAGATGAACCAGAACCGCTACAAGCTGAAGATCGGTCAATCGACCACCGACCTCGCCCAGCAGGCGGCGGCGCAGCCGGCTGCGGGACCCCAGGCAGGACCCACGCAGGGAACCGTCATCTCGAAAGTTATTTCACGCGAAGAAGTGAACAAGAATATTCTTGGTAACCCCGCAAAAATCTACGAAGGTGCGCAGTTTGGCCCACACTTGGTAAACGGCAAGATCGAAGGCTACAAGATTGCGCGGGTGAACGAAGACCATGTGTTTGCGAAGCTGGGTGCAAAGAGCGGCGATATCATCCGCAAGGTGAATGGCTACGGCCTGAACGATACCGAGCGTATGCTAGACCTTTGGAAAGCGATCCGCACGGCCCCCGAAGTCAAGATTGAACTCGAACGCGACGGAAAAGTCATCACCTACGATTTTCAGATTCGCAACTGATCTGCACGCGCCTCACCCCCGATGCGGGGATGAGGCCCAGAAATGATTCACCGGGCCATGGCCGTGACCTATCGGCTGGGCATGCTGCAAGGCGCCTGTCAGGTACTGTTTTGCTTTGCGGCAGGCTTCAGCGAGATTTTCACCGAGCGCCAGATAGGCAGTGATCGCCGCTGAAAGCGTACAGCCGGTGCCGTGCGTTGAGTTCGTCTGTACGCGCTGGGCCGTGAATTCAAGGAAATCTTTGCCGTCAAACAGCAGGTCAGGCGATTCTGTGCCGTTCAGGTGGCCACCCTTCATCAGGACATTTGCTGCGCCCAGGCTGCAGAGCTTCAGCGCTGCCGATTTCATTTCTTCGTAGCTTGCAATTTTTATCCCCGCAAGCACCTCCGCCTCGGGAATATTCGGGGTAATCACGTAAGCCGCCGGCAGCAGCACGCTGCGCATGGCAGCCTCGGCTTCAGGAGCCAGCAGCCGGTGGCCGCTCTTGGAGACCATCACCGTATCGACCACGAGACGCGCGAGTTGGTGATCTTTTACCGACCGGGTGACTGCATCGATGATTGCTGCATTGGCGAGCATGCCCGTTTTTGCGGCAGCGACCGTCATATCGGTCATGACGCTCTTGATCTGTGCTGCAACAATTTCGGACGAAAGCACTTCTACGGCATCGACACCGACTGTGTTCTGGGCCGTGATTGCCGTAATGGCACTGGTGCCGAAGACGCCCAGCGCCGAAAAGGTTTTCAGGTCTGCCTGTATGCCTGCGCCGCCACCCGAGTCGCTGCCGGCAATTGTCATTGCAATGGGTATCATAACTATTTGGCTCCCGTTGGTTGTGTGATTTTTTCAGAGACCTGCCCCGTCGGGGCAAGCAGGTAAATTTTACCGGACTGCAGTTCGGCAACGACCAGCTCGCGGTTGCGTAACCGCCCGAAGCTCGACCACAGGCCCGGCGCCTGAATCAGCACTTCGGTGCGCGCCTCTTTCTGCCGGTAGTCCAGCGCAAAGAAGCGACCCGAGACCGAATCGGCAAAGATGTAGCGCCCGCGGTAGTTCGTAAGCGCGGTACCTTCATAGACGTAACCGCCCAAAATGGATTGGCCGACACCGTGGTCGTATTCATAAAAGGGCAAAACCAGGTTTTTTTGCGGACAATTCTTTTTGGGGCTATAACAATGAAAACCTTCCATGATATTCCAGCCCATGTTCGCGCCCTTTGTCACAATACTCAGCTCTTCGTAGTCATTCTGCCCGACATCGGCCACGATCATCCGGCCGTCGGGCGCAAAACTAAAGCGCCACGGGTTGCGCAACCCCCAGGCAAAGATCTCGCGCTTCTCGCTATAAGCGTCGCCCTTGGACTGTGCGAATGGATTGTCCTTGGGTACGGTAAAACCTGTTGCCGGCGAAACATCGAGCCGCAGAATCTTACCGAGATGAGAACGCAGGTTCTGCGCATAACCCCGCGGGTCGCTGCCCGAACCACCGTCGCCAACACCCAAGTAGAGATAACCATCCGGCCCGAATTCGAGCATGCCGCCGTTGTGGTTGCTGTACGGCTGGCGAATCGCCAAAAGCTCCTCTTCGGCCCACTTGCCTGGCTGAGTGGGAGCTCCCACAGTAATACGGCTGATGATCGTGCGACGCGGTGAGGCCGCAGAATAGTAGACGTAGTAGCGGCCGCTGCGCGCAAAATCTGGTGCAAACGCGAGGCCGAGCAGCCCCTCTTCAAGACTGGGGTCGCTGACTTTGGCGCGGTGATCGAGCAGCACCAGGCCACACGCCTGGCTCGGACTCTCCAGCCTTATGGTGCCGGGTTTCTCGACTACCGCATACGCCTCAGGACAACCCGCCAACGCTGCCGGGTAGGCGGTCACAAACACCGGCTGTTTGAACTGGCGCTGGAAAATGGGGCGCAGTTCGATACGCGAAGTTTTGCTGAAGGGGGCAGCTGCCGCCAGCACCGCAGAAACCAGAAGAAGGGAGAAAACGCTGCGGCGCATGAGTGCAAATTTAGCGAATTCGGCCATGCAAGGCCAGCAAATCCTATCCCTGCCGTGAAGTCGGGTAGCTCGCCGCGCCGCGCAGTAAAATCCTTGACAGCCTGTGCAGTGCACAAAATATAACCCAACAATTTCCCCGGGCGGCAAAAAGGCAGCTTTTCCACCGGCACCGGGATATATCTTAAGACAAAGGAGCAACTTTATGGAACAACAAATTCAACAAATCGTCAACTTTGCTATCGGCACCGTCAAAGGTTTCGGCGATGCAGCAAAGAGCACCATCAGCAACCTCGAGGTCGAAGTGAAGGCACTCGTCGACAAAGGCGCAGCGTCAACTGACGAGCAGGCGCAGAAAATCCGCACCAACGCAACTGAACTGCTCAACCGTGTAACGACCATCGTGAACGATGCAGTGAACAACCTGAACGAAGTGACCGGCCAGGCACAGAAAATGGTTCAGGAAGCAATCGCTAAAGTAAAACCAGAAAACAAACAATAGACCAAAATTGAGACGCGCCTCGTGCGCGTCTCAATTTTGTTTCTAGCCCCTTTTATCTACCGGCGTAAATGCCCGCAGGGTGCTGCCGTTGTAGATCTGGCGGGGACGACCGATCTTCGCTGACGGATTCTCAATCATCTCTTTCCACTGCGCAATCCAGCCTGGCATACGGCCAAGCGCGAACATTACCGTAAACATCTCTGTCGGAATGCCGATCGCACGGTAAATGATACCGCTGTAGAAGTCGACGTTCGGGTAGAGCTTGCGCTCGACGAAGTAGTCGTCTTTGAGCGCAGCTTCTTCAAGCTGCATCGCGATCTCGAGCAGCGGGTCTTTGACGCCAAGCTTGGTGAGCACTTCCATACAGGTCTTTTTGATGATCTTGGCACGCGGGTCGAAGTTCTTGTAAACACGGTGGCCAAAGCCCATGAGGCGGAAGGTGGAGTTCTTGTCTTTCGCCATTTCGACGAACTTGCGGATGTTGCCGCCTTCTTTCTGGATGTGCTGCAGCATTTCGATCACTGCCTGGTTTGCGCCGCCGTGCAGGGGCCCCCACAGCGCGTTCACACCGCTCGAGATGGCCGCGAACACGTTCGCGCGCGACGAACCCACGAGGCGGACTGTTGAAGTCGAGCAGTTCTGTTCGTGGTCCGCATGCAGAATGAGCAGCAGGTCGAGCGCGCGCTCGACAACCGGGTCGACAACGTACTGTTCGGCCGGTACCGAGAACATCATCTGGATGAAGTTCGCCACGTAGCTCAGCGAGTTGTTGGGGTACATGAAAGGCTGGCCAATCGACTTCTTGTGCGAGAAAGCAGCGATGGTCGGCGACTTCGCCAGCAGGCGGTGGATCGACAGCTCGCGGCCTGCCGGGTCGAGCGGATCGCCCGCTTCTTTGGTGTAATAGCCCGACAGCGTGTTGATCATTGAACCCAGCGTCGCCATCGGGTGCGAATCTTTGGGAAAACCGTCGTACAGGCGCTTGAGGTCTTCGTGGATCATCGTGTGGCGCGTGATCGATTCGCGGAATGTCGCATATTCATGCTCGCGCGGCAGGTTTCCATAGATGAGCAGATAAGCCACCTCGAGGAAGGTCGATTTCTCAGCGAGTTCGGCAATGTCGTAGCCGCGGTAACGCAGAATACCCTCTTCGCCGTCGAGAAACGTAATACCGCTGAGTGTCGCCCCGGTGTTGACGAAACCATCGTCGAGAGTAATCAAGCCTGATTGCGCGCGCAGCTTCGAGATATCAATAGCCAGTTCGTTTTCAGTGCCCTGGATTACGGGTAGTTCGTATTCTTTACCATTGAAGATAAGTTTTGCTGTGCCTGCCATATCAGTCAAGATATGAAATCCACCCGGGATTTCAAGGAATTGTTCAGTAATTGATTGCAAAGGTTGGACAGCTTTGGGTTTAAAAAAATGTTTGCCATCGCCCAACAAACTTGAACATTTGTTCACCATGAAGAAATTTCAACAATCATTGGCGCTGGCCGCAGTACTGCTGTCGGTGCCTGCCACATTTGCGCAGAAAGGCGCGAAAAAAGAAGAAGCTCCCACAGTGAGCGCAACAGCCGAACCTGCGGCAGCACAGACGCGCGGCCGCACACCGCAGATGGACGCGACTGCCTTCGGCTTTGGCGCCGGCCAGTACGGTAGCCTGGGCTTTTTGGGCGGCCATCTGCAGATCGGCGTCGCTGACTGGTTGCGCCTGCACGGCGGCATTACCGGTTCACTGCCAGGCGACCAGCCGAGCGGCAACTTCGCGACCTCGAACTATGCATTCCACTGGCTGTTCACAGGCGGCCTGATGTTCACGGGTAACTACTACAAGAACATCGCGCGCCCCTACACCATGCTCGACCTGACATACTACCTCGATGCGCGCAGCAAGGCCGGTGGCTTGAACGGCGGCATTCGCTTCGGTGTCGATCTCTACATGACTGAAGACTGGGCGGTCTACGTTGAGGCCGGGGTCAACCTTGCTTTCATGCGCGAGACACAGGCGCCTGCCAACGTCGGCGGTGTTGTCGGCGTGGGAGTTCGCACGTTTTTCTGATTTGACCGAGCATGCGTCGCGGGCAAATGTCCGCGACGCATGCGAAAATTTCTCAGTACAGAATCCAGGGAAGCACTCTGGTACAACAGCAAAGTGGGATTCATCACTCTGCTGTTCGCTTTTCCCCCGTACGGCATCGTCAACCACCTCTACTACGACCGGCCCGCCGTTAACCTGGCTATACCCGTCGACCACTGGTTACCCTTTAACCACTACTGGATTCTTGTGTATGCGTGGGTCTATGTCTTTTTGTTTCTGCCAATCTTTATCGTTCGCGGCAAAGAAAGTTTTCGCTACGTCGCCAGGGGTTACATTATGCTCAACCTGGTTTCCGTCGCAATTTTCGTGATCATGCCGGCGCGCTACCCGCGACCCGAAATACCGACACAGGATGAATTTCTCTGGTGGGGCACAGCTCTCAACTACCTGCTCGATAAGCCGGTGAACTGTTTTCCCAGCCTGCACGTGGGTAACGCGTTTTTCGCTTCGATGATTGCCTACCACTACCGCAAGCATGTCGGCCTTATAGCCTGGTTTATGGCGGCGCTGATTTCTGTCTCTACGCTCTACATGAAGCAGCACTTCGTCGCCGATATCGCGATGGGGTTCGTTCTCGCCTTTTCAGTCTACCGCTTCTACTTCAAGCCGCGCGCCTATACAACAAACGACCAGTCGATGCTACCCGAATGGATGAGCCTGGGTGTCGTGGCGATCTATCTGGGGTTTGTGGGATCGATGTATACGCTGTTTGCACTTGGGGTGAAACTACCGCTCGACAAGATTGTCCGGTAGGGCTTTGGTTGACGCCGCCGTAACAGCAGCGAGTCGAGCTGTATGAAACAGACAGCAGCAGACAAACCCGTCCATAGCTACCAGCGCAAGGCTGCGATCGTTGCCGGCGGCATTGCCGACTATGCAGAGCAGGTACATGTCAAGCCCATCGAAAATTTTGACCTGAACCGCACGATCTTCAACACGCTCGAGGGCAATCTGCCGCGTAAAGTGATACAGACGCGCATCGCGAAAAATGTCAACTGGAAACCCGACGCTGCGCGCTCGATCGATGCCGAGTACGAAATAAAATCCGCGCAAAAGAAGCTGCCGCCAATCGACCCTAAGCTCATCGCCTTCATGAAAGACGAGTGTGACTTTGACGTCGAGCATGCGGATGGTTCTTTTTTTGACCACCTGTTCTTCTGCTACGAGTACTCGCACTTCTACTACCCGCAGCATTCGGCGCTCGTGATGCTGCTCCACTCTATCCTCGGCACTGGCACCAATACCTTCGCGATGCCGAAAGAAAAGATTCCGCTGCTGAAGCCGCTGATGAGCGACTTTGACTGGCGGCACGTCGAGGCATTTCCGTCAGTACTACGCCTGCTCTACGGTACCGACCTGCTCAAGGTGCTGGAGAATGACCCGGCTAAGATCAATAACCTCAAGCAGATCAAATTTCACCGCGTGATCGACAATGTGCCGATCACCATGTCGGGCGAGGACTTCTGGATCCAGCTCAACTACCAGGTCATTCACCTCACGGATTTTATTCCCGTGAGCAACTGGGCAGCGCACTCGAATGATTCGTCCTTCATTCTTTTCAGAAAACTGTACAAGTTTCTGACCGACAGCGGTAAACTGGAAGCAAAAATCAGCTACGAACCGCCGCCCATGTTTGCGCCGGTGAAGAACGAACAGCTGCCCGCAACAGGCTGGTTACTGACGCTCATGCCTACCGCACTCGGCGAATGGATGACCGCGCAGTCGATCAGGAAGTTTTCAGAGAAGATTGGGCATGATCTGAATTACGAATTGGTTTTTTAGCTGCCCGCCTGATCAGCCATTCGGCGACTGCGGCATTGATCAGCCAACCCAACGCCATCATCGCGTCGCGGCTCAGGCCGTTGGGCGTGGCGACGAGCAGCATGTAACCGACGTGCGTGAAAACCTGTGTGCCTGCACCGAGGCCCAACGCGTAGGCGCGCAACATCCAGGCGCCGTGGACCTGGATTTTTCGCTGCATAATCGCATAGACCCCCATGACCAGGAAGAAGAACATGGCCGGTGCGACGACAAGCCGCACGTAGAAGAGCGTCGGTCCGTCGTTTGCCGCCGCCGGGTAGTGCAGCGTCATCCACAGGCCAGAGAGAGCCGACACAATACCCGCAAGCGCTATGATGCGCCCTGCTCTTCTGTGCCATGGCAGGTTGTGCCGGCGAAAGCCCGCTGAAAACTGGAACGCACCAACGAGCGAATAGACCAGAGAACTCACGATGTGCAGCACCACTGGCAATGGCGCGGTATGAAAACGCGCATTGTCGCCGGTGATGGTTGCATCCGTACCCAGTTCAAACAGGCGGTAAATGCCTGCCGCAGCGGGCACGAGCCCGAGGAAAAGGAGAGCTCCTACTACGATTCTATTGGTCTTAACTTTTGGTAGGATTTTGTTGTCGGTCATAGTTGCTGGAACAAAGGTTGCTCCGGCCTGTAAACTACACCGTACAGTGTATCACGTCAAGTAATTTACACTGATGAGTGTAAATTTGGTGGACGGGGCAGCCAACGGTGACTGTGCGTTACCTGATGGAGAAGGTTGCCGGATCAAGAAAGCGCGACTCGATTTTGGCAGCCGCAATCGAGGTTTTTATCGAAGAGGGTTATGACCTCGCCAGCATGGATCGCATCGCCGAACGCGCCGATGCGTCGAAGCGCACGGTTTACAATTATTTCGAGAGCAAAGAGCTACTGTTGCAGGCTGTACTGCAGAAGGTTAACGACGACTGTAAGGTGACGACCCAAATTACCTATGACCCAAAGGCAAGCGTCGAATCACAGCTGCTCGCGTTCGTAGACCAGAAGCTTGCGAATCTTAACAACCCTCCGTGGGTCGGCATGATGCGCGTACTCTTTGGTATTCTGGGGCGAAACGAGAAGCTGACGCAGCAGGTAATCGGCAGCGTGCACGACCCTGATGGAAGCGTCAGACTGTTTCTGAAGGCAGCGTGCGCAGATGGAAAGCTCAGAATCGACGATTTTGAGCTGGCTTCGGCGATATTCGGCGCGATGATCGGCGGCGGCATCTGGTGGCCGCTAGTCTTCTTTGGGACGCCGAGTTACACGCCTGAGGCCGGATTCAGGAAAGAGATTGTGCGCACCTTCCTGGCGCGTTATGGAACGAAGTGATTGCTACCAGGAATTCAAACCCGCTGTAAGCCCATCACCTGGTTATAGAGATCAATCTGCTTCTTGCGGATGGTGACCTCGCCGCTGGTTACCAGGTCGCGCACGAATTTCTGGATATCATTCAGGTGGGTCTTGAACGCAATAGTAATCTTGTGGTCTTCGATCGCAATGTGCGAGAGTAACCATTCGCGCAGGTCGTGCACCAGCTTGATGGCGGCCTGCGTATCGCCTTGCCGAAACTCGTTCGCGCGCTTCGCTACAAAGTCCCGAAAATTCTGGTGCTGCTTCAGGTGCCCGGCTAGTCCTGCAAAACGAAATTTTTCCATTATACGTTCTTCGGTAGAAAAGTGCTCTTGCGCGTACTGAGTAGCCTGCTGTACTACACGCTGGAATATTTTTTCGCGCGCGCTGGTGACCATGTTGCGGCTGCGGCTGGCAAGATCGAGCTCCACTACCATGTGAATCAGCCAGAGGTGCTGCAGGTCTATAATAGGTATCTGGGTGCTGAGGTTATTGGAATTCCAGATTTTCACAACATTGCTGGTAATGTTTTCGTTCACGATCTCATGGACTTCGTCCGATTCAGAGACCAGCTTATAGACAGCGACCTGCCCACGATCGATACTCAGTTCATGCTTTTCGATCTGCCGCTGGAAATATTGCTTCAGGTTAATGCCACTGTCACGGCAGTATGTCGCGTAATGGCGGTCGTCTTTCTGTATATGCATCGTGAGCCAGTCTTTCAAAAATGAGATAAGCACTTTGACTGAATCCTGCTTGCCGGTGCGCACTTCATTGGCCCGTTCTGAGAGAAACTGCACAAAGTGCCGGTGCTTCTCTGCATGTTCAAAAGCGTCGGGCATGTCGAAGGCCATGAGCAGATCTTCTTCAAGACTAAAGTGTTCGGCAGCGAAGCTGAGCAAATCGCCCATAATCTTGCGGATCTTCTCTTCGGGAAACGCCTCGTTCGCCGCGCCCAGGTTCTCATTCTCGAGCTCCATAATCAGGTAAACCAGCCAAATATGCTGCAGGTCAATAACCGGGATATCCAGCTTCAGCTCGTTCCTGGCCCAGAATTGCCTCAGGCTCTCTTGGAATTCGGAGCCTATACCCAAAGTCTCGAGTGTTGCTGCTGATGCCATGGCCCAGATTATCGGCAGCGACCTCCTGTCGATCTATTAATAGATTTATTGGTCCTCTATTCTGAATATTGATTGGATTTTTTCAAAGAGCCCGCTAGGTAGCGTGGTCCTTTTTTGCTATGTCGACCAGGCGGCCAAAATGGTCGGCATCGACTGTTCCTGCCGGCAATTCGCAATGCAGCTGGCCGTGGCGGTATTCGAGGTTCAGGTACGGTTCACCCAACGATCGAGCACGCACACTCACTCCCACTAATTCGGTGCCACTGCTGCGCTTTTCCCAGTTCTCGAGCAGCTGGAAGGTTAAACCATCCCCCGGGACCCCGAGCACAAAGCCGTGGGCAACGGTATAGACGGCGGACAGATTGAGCAGGCTCTCATCGCGCCAGGCTTCAGTGCGTGGCCTGCTGTGCAGATCGCCGCCGCCAATAGCGCGGTACAATTCGCACGACAGGCGTACGACCGCATCGGGCGAGAAAACCTGCCATACACTGTACCGCATGTTACCAATTGCCACGACGCTATGGTAATGCGACTTCTTTACGCGCTTGTCACCCCCCTGTTCAGGGGGTTACACCCCTAAACAAGGGGGGTAAGAGGTATAGATTCTGGTGGTGCATCTACAGCCTTTTCGGCGCGTGAGCCTGGGTGATAGCGTGAGCAGAGAGAGTGTACACATCGGCATCGTCGAGAACGATCCCGAGTTTCGTGATAGCCTACTGATAACACTCAAGAAGCTGCTACCAAAAGCTAAGCTCAGCTGGTGGCAAAGCGCAGAAGGGCTGCTCAAAGAAAGCAGAACAGAGCTGCCTGATGTTCTGCTGCTCGACGTGATGCTGCCTGGCATGTCTGGTATTGACCTCGCGCGCGGACTTGCGGAGGACGGCTTTGAAGGCAAGATCGTGATTCTCACCAACATGAACTCCGACAGCCTGATTCTCGAAGCGATTGAAAACGGCGCTGTAGGATACATACTCAAATCAGATCTGCACGAACTGAAATCTATAATGGAAACAGTACTCGCGGGAGGCGCGATACTGACACCGACGATCGCCCTGCGCGTCATGACAACGCTGCGTCAGCGCAGACTAGAATCCCCTGATTTTGGTCTCTCGGCGCGCCTGCAGCAGGTGCTGGAACTCATGGTCGCGGGCAAGACCATACCGCAGGTGGCAAAGGCGCTGCGGCTCAGTCCTTCGACAGTGCACGGTTACGTAAAAGATATCTACAAGAAGCTGAATGTGCATAACCGGGCACAACTGGTCGGCAAAGTTAGAAATTTCGGTTGAAAGGCACAGAACCGAAGTCAGTCCGCCACGTGCGAATGGCGCTGCGTTTGATTGCCCGTGTTTCGTTCGCGATTCTTTTGCTGGCTGCAGTGGGCGTGCGCGCAGCAGAGACCACCCCGGTTGTTGATCTGAAGACGCAATCCCGCGTAGTACTCAAAAACCTGCCGTGGGAATTCTACTGGCAGAAACTGCTCACGCCATCGGATTTCAGCGATGCATCCCTCAAACCGGACCTGGTTCTTCCGGCCACAACAATCTGGAACAGGTTAACAATCTCTGGTCGGCAACTCGGCTCGTTTGGTTTCGCAACCTATCGGCTACGATTCACTGTGTCAGGCCACAGCGAGCGACTGGGGTTGCGCCTGCCAGCCCCACTCTCGGCCTTTCGCCTCTATATCAACGGCGAAAAGCTGGCGGAAGAGGGAAGCCTCACCACCTCGCCGGAAAATTTTGAAGCGAGGCGACGCACCTCTCTGCATTTTTTCCGACCGCAGGATGGCAATGTTGAGATTGTGATCCAGGTTGCGAATTTTCTTCTCTACAAAGGCGGGCTGCGCAGTGAAATCGAACTCGGCCATGCTCCGGCAATTCAGAAGTATGGTATGCGCTATTTTGCTATCGATCTGTTCGGCATGGGGCTCATCTTTTCGATCATGCTGTACCATTTTCTGCTTTACTTTCTTTCGCGAAAAGACCTGGCGATCCTGATTTTTGCCGGTCTGGGTCTGGATTATTTTATCCTTACAACTCTTTTCGGTGAGCAGACAACGAGCCTGTTTATCCCCGGCCTGCATATGGATATACACACACGGCTGACGTCGGCATGTACATACCTGCTGCCCGCTCTCGTTGTGGAGTTCACAGGTACTCTCTACCCGGGCACAGTGCCCGCGACGACCAAGCGTGTTTTCTGGCTGTTGGCAGGCATGTTCATTCTGTTGCTTGTGCTGCCCCCCAGGGTGTTCCTCTTCTACAACGTACTCTACTACATGATTGTTGGGGGTGCGGGTGGCGCTGTGAGCATGTGGGCCGTCTTCAGGGCCGTGCGTGAAAATCGTGCCGGTGCACGCTTACTCGCTGCCGGTATCCTTGTTCTGCTGGCGCTGACGGTTTACGCAGTATTCCTCGTCGCATCAGACTCGCAGGCAGGCAGTTTTCTCTCTTTGGGATTTTCCATCTTTGCACTCACTCAGTCTGGTTCATTGGCGCATGCACACGCGGCGCTCACCCGCGAGAACTCAGCCATGCAATTATCCCTCGAACGCAGCCGCCAGGCGCTCGACAGCCAGCGCAAACAAATCGAGGCAAACCTGCACGACAGTCTGGGCGGTAACCTCACGGATATCAAACTGGGCCTCGAGGCAATCGAAAAAGATCCGCGCGCGGCGCGCCTCAAGCCAGAAATCCGTCGACTCGACCAACGCGTCGGGGGCACTATCGCCTCGCTGCGCACTCAGCTCCTCTTTCTCGAAGACATGCAGATGGCGGTAAATGATTTTGTTTCGGGTATTAACCTGATACTGCTACGCCGCTACCAGATGGCCAGGCGCCCGGTCGAAATTCGTGTCTCGCCCGAAAGCCGTGCGCAGAGCCGTAACCTGATCGCCAACCGCGTGATCAGCGAAGAGAATATTCCCGAGCTGTGCCTGATCGTCCAGGAGCTCTGCAGCAATACACTGAAGTATTCGGCCGGCACAGCCGAGTGGGAAATCACCGCGACGGGCACCGGGCTGCAGATACGCGTGAATACAAAGAGTCGGCGCGCGCCATCAGGTAGTGGACGGGGAAGACATACACTGCGCGCACGCACCGAGGCCATCGGGGCGAGATTTGAGGAAGTATTTTCCGGGCGAAATTACCAGGCCAGCGTCGAGATGAGATCCAGCTCGTAGCAGGACCCGCTAATTTACCGTCGCGCCCTGTGCGGCTTCCATGATACCGCCGACCTTGAAGAGCGCGTATTTCTCTGCGCCCAGCAGCTGGCTGACATCTTTCAGCAGCGCTTTGTCATATTTCACGCAAAAGCTGGAGTGTGCCTTGATCGACTGCAGTGGTCCACCTTCAATCTCACGCCAGTAAAGGTACACGGGGTTATTTCCTGAATACTTGCGCAACGTCGTCTTCACACGGCCAATCATCGCCTCGAGATCAGAGGGAGTTTTGACGTTCAGGTACAGGTGCAGCGATTTCTCGACTCGCTCCGTGAATTTCTCTTCGGGCACGATACCCGCGAGTGAATAGTTCATCGTCGTGACTTCTTCTTCGCGGAAAGCCTGCACGCGAATATCAAAAATGGCGCACGAATTTTCGCGGATGAAGGGCTTCACCTGCTCGAACATGTTCTGGAAAATACGGACTTCAATCTGGCCGGTCCTGTCGGTGATCTTCAGGAGGTAAAAGGCTCCGCGCTTCGAGGTGACCGTACGCAACGAATCGATCACGGCGAGAACAGAGACGCGCCGCTCTTTCGAGACTCCGTCGTCGAGGTCGGCAATCTGTGTTAGGCGCATGTGCGCGGCGACGTCGGTGAAGCGGTCGAGAGGGTGCGATGTCAGGTAGAGACCGAGCACCTGCTTTTCTTTGAGCAGCTTCTCTTCGTCGCTGAACTCTTTGGCATTCTGTATCTGCAGCCGTGCAGCCTCTTCATCGGCGCCGCCAAACAGCGAAGTCTGGCCCGACGATTTGTCGAGCTGCGCCGCGGCAGAGAATTTGAGAATTTCGTCTGCCGATTGTACTATAGCCGCGCGCGTGAAGCCAAGCGAATCGGTGGCACCGGCAAAGGCGAGCGCATCAAGCAGCCGGCGGTTGAGGGTTTTAGTATCGAGCGATTCGGCAAACTCGGCCAGCGATTTGAATTTTCCGCCTAGATGTGCGCGTGCTTCAACAATCGCGCGCGCAGGCGCTTCGCCCAGGCCCTTGATACCCAGCAGGCCGAAGCGCAGGCGGTGGTCGTCGAGAATGGTGAAGTAAACGTCGGACTCGTTGATATCCGGCGGCAGTACCTCTATGCCCAGTTCTTTCGCGTGGTTGATGTAGCCGATGATCTTATCGGTATCGCCGATATCGGCGTCCATCGAGGCCTTCAAAAACTCGATAGTATAGTTCGTTTTGAGGTATGCCGTCTGGTAGGTGATTAATCCATAAGCGGCGGAGTGTGACTTGTTGAAGCCGTATTTCGCAAATTCGGCCATGTTGTCGAAAAGTTCCGAGGCCCATTTTTCCTGGAATTTCTTTTCGACGGCACCTGAAACAAACTTGGCCTTCATCTTGGCCATCTCGTCGGCGTTCTTCTTACCCATCGCCTTGCGCAGCGTATCCGCTTCGGCGAGGGTGAACCCGCCGATGATCTGCGACGCGAGCATGATCTGCTCCTGGTAGACAAAAGTACCGTAAGTGTCTTTCAGGATCGGCTCGAGCGACGGGTGCGGGTACTCGAGCTTCATCTCGCCGTTCTTGCGCTTCACATAACTTTCGGTCATGCCCGACTCAAGTGGGCCCGGACGGTAGAGGGCGATGATCGCAACGATATCTTCAAACGCACGCGGCTTTGCCTGCACCAGCAGCTTGGTAATACCGGTCGATTCAACCTGGAAAATACCGCGCGTCTTGCCCTGCGTGAGCAGCTGGTAAGTTTTCAAATCGTCGAGCGGCAGCCGCGTCATGTCGAGGTCGATATTGTGCCGGCGTTTGATCTCGGCGACACATGACTGAATGACCGTGAGGTTCTTCAGACCGAGAAAGTCCATCTTGACGAGGCCGACTTTCGGCAGCAGCGTCATGTCGTACTGCGTCACGATCGAATCGGTCTTCGAATCTTTCGCCAAAGGTACAATTTCGTCGAGCGGCTGTGGAGCGATCACAACACCGGCAGCATGTTTGCCCGAGTTGCGCGGCATGCCTTCGAGAGTCTGCGCAATCGCATACAGCTGGCGTTCTTTTTCACCCTGCTCAAAGTACTTCTGCACCTCGGGTGCGGCAGCGACCGCGTCCTTGAGCGAGATACCTGGTGTATCGGGCAGGTTCTTCGACAGTGCATTGATCAGCTGGAAGTCAACACCCAGTACGCGTGCGACGTCTTTGATGACGGCCTTTGCCGAGAGAGTACCAAAGGTGATAATCTGCGAGACATGGTCTTCGCCGTATTTATCGACGACGTAGCGTATCACTTCTTCGCGGCGGTCGCGGCAGAAGTCGACGTCGATATCGGGCATCTCTTTACGCGACGGGTTCAGGAAGCGTTCGAAGAGCAGGTCGTATTTCAGCGGATCAAGGTCGGTGATACCGAGCGAGTACGCAACGAGCGAACCCACCGCTGAACCACGACCCGGCCCCACCGGTATACCATTGCGTTTCGCGTAGTTAATGAAGTCGGCAACGATCAAAAAGTAGCCCTCGAAGCCCATGTTCTTGATAACATCGAGTTCGTATTGCAGGCGCTGGCGGTGTTTGTCCGAGACGTTGCCGTCGAAGCGGCGCGAGAGGCCGGTGACGGCTTCGGATATAAGGTAGTCGCCCAGCGACATACCGGGCGGAATCTGGAAATCGGGCAAGAGCGGCGCGCCGAACTCAAAATCGAAGTTGCACATCTCTGCGATCTGCAGCGTGTTGTAAAAAGCCTGCGGCAGCTCGGGGTAGAGCTTAAACATCTCTGCCGGTGATTTCACATAGAATTCGTCGTTAAAGCCAAACTCCAGAGGATCAGTGATCTTCTTGTTCATCTGGATACGCAGCATAACTTCCTGCGCTTTCTGGTCTTTGCGCGTCAGGAAGTGCGAGTCATTGGTCAAGACGAGCGGTATGTCCAGTTTCCGGGAAAGCTCCGCCGCGCCTTTGGCGACCTCGATCTGCTCGGGAATACCGTGGTTCTGTACCTCGAGGAAAAAATTGCCCTTACCGAAAATTTCGTTCAGCCGGCCCGAAAGTTCGGCCGCCTTGTCCATCTGCTGGCGGTAGATCAGTCGATTGACCTCGCCCGCGAGACAGGCCGTGAGACCCACGAGGCCTTCGCTGTGCTGTGCCAGCAATTCGTAGTCGATGCGGGGCTTATAGTAGAGCCCTTCGGTGTAAGCTTTTGAAGCGAGCTTGGTGAGGTTCTTGTATCCCTGCTTGTTCTTTGCCAGCAGGATCAGGTGGTACGCGCGGCCGTCGACCAGGTCTTCCTGGTTGCGCTTCTCGAATCGGCTGCCGGGTGCGACGTAGGCTTCGTAGCCGATAATCGGTTTCACACCCTCTTTCTTCGCCGCCTCGTAAAATTCAATCGCGGCGAACATATTGCCGTGGTCGGTAACGGCCACCGAGTTCATGCCGAGCTCCTTCACCTTTTTGACGAGGTCTGAAGGGCGAATGGCGCCATCGAGCAGCGAATACGTCGAGTGCAGGTGCAGGTGTGCAAAATCATGCGCCTGCCCGTTGGTCGCGGGCATGGCGGTAGCGGGGGATGTACTGCCGTTCTCAGCCATTCTTTCTATTCAATGAATCGGCACCTGTGCAATGGGTCGATAAGCCATAGAAGAAGAAACCCTCTACAACTTATTGACGTGTGCGAAACGGGGAAACCCCGGGGGAGCCTGCTGCGTGTCTCGCAGCATGGGACATAACGTCAGTTAAAAAACGGGAATAGCAGGTTCGGGAGCCTGCTTGTTGCTCCGTTTGCAGGACTCTAAAAGGGAGAAACCAGCCCTAAACAGGGGTGTGCGGCGCACAAAGCCAGACGGAGGGACTCTATAACCGCTTGTAGTCCCGCCAGGAAGCTGCTGAAATCAGAGCTTCAGTTCGACTTCTGCAAAGCGGCGGTCTGTGCCGTCAAATGGTGGGTAAAAATCCACCTGCAGAATCGAAAAACCTGGCCCAACGTTCTCTGCCCAGTGCAATGCCCCTTTCTCAATGCGCATGGTTTCACCGGGCGCAAGTTCGTGCGTCGCAGAAACCAGGTGCAGCCGGTTGCGGCCGCTGACTAACCTGACGATGAAACTGTGCCGGTCATGAAAATGTGGCCGCTCGGCGCCATTCATTAAGACATAGTGGGAGCTTTTTTCGGAATCGCGGGCGAACTCGCGCATCACAATATTACCTCCGCGTTCTTCGACAGGAAAATAATCGAGAGGCGCCTTCTTTTTGCAGCTAGCGAAACACAACAAGAACAGGAGGATAATAAACGTACGCAGTGCCATCTTCTGCCCTTCTGTCGAAGCAGGAAACCACGTCGATAATTTCATGCAACCCGTAGAAAATGTATATCGCCTTGCCATCAGGTCGGCACGTAAGAAGCGACCTCGTGAACGCACACCGGCACTGCCATTACTGTGGGTCACAGTACCCGCAGGTCGAGAGTTTTCCGCGCACCTGCCCCGCATGTGGCCGACAAGTCTGGTCGAACCCGCTGCCGGTTGCAGTCGTCGCGGTGCGCGCCGAAGGTGGAGTTCTCATCATAAAGCGGGGCATTGAACCTGCGAAAGGCAAATGGGCGTTGCCCGGGGGGTTTCTCGAAACCGGCGAAACCTGGCAAGAGGGTTCGTGCCGTGAAGTTTTCGAAGAGACCGGGTTGCGCATTGACCCCGCCGGCATCGAACTCGTCGAAGCACTCAGTGTCGCGCAGAACTCACAGATTATACTGTTCTCGGTTACACGCAGCAGCTACCGGCTGAGCGATTTTGCTTTTGAATCATCAGAAGAAGCTCTCGATCTGCGCGTTATGCGCGAGCCCGAAGAGCTAGCCTTTGCTGGGCATACCACATTCGCCCGGAAGTTTTTGTATCTTTAGCAGGTTCCGGAACCTGCTTGGGGCTCCTTGTTCATGAGCCTGTTAGAAGCCGAACTCGCTGAGTACCTGTTCGGGCTTGGCGTCGGGACCAACGATTTTCAGGGTCACCCCAGCGGGTGTCATGTGGGCAACGACAATCTTGTCCTCGGGGCAAACGTCTAGGCAGGTAATGTCAACGGGGCGGAGTTTCTTTTTGAGGCCGCGCAACGATACCAGAGCTTTTAGTCCCACCCGGAGCTTTGTCTTATCGCCATCCATCGCCTTTACCTTGCGGGCGCACTTGCTGCAGACCGCGAGGCAGGACTCCCACGGGCGCTCCGTCCCTGCTATCGAATCATCGTGTTTTTTAGTGCGGCGTTTAAACAGGGATTTCACAGGAACCTTTTGACCAGATTACTGATTTTCGTCAGTTTATGGCTACAAAATTGACTCAATTTGGCGAATTCAGAGCTTAGGGGTCTTTTTATTGACGGTCATGTCTGCCGAAATTAATATAGCCATATGTTCGATTTCACCAACCGCGTTAAAAAGATTATTAACGAATACGCTCCGCGGGAGGCAAAACGCCTGGGCCATGAGTTCTTAGGTCCAGAGCACATTCTACTGGGCCTGCTCAAGGCGCAGGATTCAGTGGCAGTCAAGATGCTGATGAACTTAGGCATCGACCTGAACGAGCTGAAAAAAGAGGTAGAAAAGCGCTCAGAGCAGGATAGCGCGACGATGGTAATCGACCCTACCAGCAAAGACAAGGTACAGCGTATTCTCGAGCTATCGCGCGACGAAGCCCGCAAGATGCGCCACAGCTATATCGGTTCAGAGCATGTGCTGCTTGCACTGCTGCGCGACACCAACGGTGTTGTCGCCAGTTCACTGCAGACCTTCCAGGTCAACTACCAGGTTATCCGCAATGAATTGAATGCGACGCTGGGCCTGCCACAGGCGACATCAACACAAAAGACACAATCGAGTGCAGCGCAGCCAAAGAAAGAAGCTTCGAAGACGCCGATGCTCGACGAGTTTGCGCGCAACCTGTCGCGTATGGCAGAAGAAAAGCTCACTGACCCGGTAATCGGGCGTGACCACGAAATCGAGCGGGTGATACAAATTCTTTCACGCAAGACGAAGAACAACCCGATCCTTATCGGCGAGGCTGGCGTGGGCAAGACGGCAATTGCCGAGGGCCTCGCACAACGCATTGCGCAGAAACGCGTACCCGAGCCGATGTTCAACCGCCAGGTCTATTCACTCGACGTTGCCGCGCTGATCGCCGGCACCAAGTACCGCGGCGAGTTCGAAGACCGCATCAAGAAGATCATGAAAGAGATTCGTACCAATAAAGAAGTGATCCTCTTTATAGACGAGGTACACACGATCATCGGTGCCGGTGCAGCCGAGGGAGCTGTCGACGCGGCGAATATCCTGAAGCCGGCGCTCGCGCGCGGTGAAATCCAGTGTATTGGCGCGACAACCCTGCGCGAGTACAAACGCTACATCGAACGTGATTCGGCGCTCGAGCGGCGTTTCCAGTCTGTCATGGTTGAAGAGCCTTCGGTTGAAGATGCGATCCGCATCCTGGCTGGCCTGCGCCATGCGTACGAAAAACACCACGCGGTGAGCTTCAGCAAAGAAGCAATCGTTGCGGCGGTCAAACTCTCTGACCGCTACATCAAAGACCGCTTCTTGCCCGACAAGGCCATCGACATCATCGACGAAGCAGGTTCGCATGCACGCCTCAAGTCGGCAGTGATTCCTGAAGAAGTCAAAGAGATCGAAAAAGAAATACAGCAGCTGACGCGTGACAAGAACGAAATGGTGCGCCAGCAGGAATACGAGAAGGCAGCAAAACTGCGTGACCAGATCGGCGAAGCCAATGCACGCCTCGCCGACGCGATGAACTCGTGGCGCCGCAGCCAGAAAGAAGCGCGCGTCGAAATTACCGCAGAAGATATTTCAAAAGTCATCGCCGACTGGACAGGTATTCCGCTGCAACAGCTCAATGAAAGCGAGAACGAGCGCCTGATCAAAATGGCTGACGAACTTGCCGACAGGGTTGTAGGCCAGAAGACCGCTATCGACCAGATATCGCGCGCAGTACGCCGGGCACGTATGGGCCTGAAATCCGTCAGGAAACCCATTGGCAGCTTCTTCTTTCTCGGGCCAACCGGCGTGGGTAAGACTGAGCTTGCGAAGGCACTGGCAGAATTCATGTTCGGCGAAGAAGAAGCCCTGATTCGCTTCGACATGAGCGAGTACATGGAAATGCATTCGGTTTCGAAGTTTATCGGTTCGCCCCCGGGTTATGTCGGCCACGAAGATGGCGGCCAGCTGACAGAAGCCATTCGCCGCCACCCGCACTCGGTGCTGCTCTTTGACGAAATCGAAAAGGCACACCCCGAAATACAGAACATCCTGCTGCAGGTGCTCGATGAAGGCGAACTGACCGACAACGCGGGCCACCACGTCGACTTCAAGGAGACAATCATTATCCTGACGTCGAACATCGGTGCACGTTTTCTGCAAAAGGGTGGCAAACTTGGGTTCGCCGGCGAAACGGAAAACAAGCAGGAGCAGAAGCGCGAGCAGGTTCTCGAAGAGCTGCGCAAGCACTTCTCGCCTGAATTTCTGAACCGTATCGACGACGTGATCATCTTCGACCCGCTCACGAAAGAAGAGATCCAGGAAATTGTCGAGCTGACAATCGACGAGATCAACTACAACGCGCTGGTCAAGAACATGTTCCTCACGCTGAAAGACGATGCACGCAGCTACCTCGCGGACAAAGGTTATAGCGAGAAGTATGGTGCGCGGCCGCTGAAGCGCCTGGTACAGCGCGAGATTGAAGACGAACTCGCGATGATGCTGCTGGAAAAGAAAATCACCGAGCCGGTGGAAATCAACATCGGCCTCACCGAAAAAGATGGCAGCAAGAAACTTGACTTTACCTTCAAGAACCTGAGCGCCGAGAAGTTCCTTGAAATCAAAGGTGAATACTTTGAAGACGAGGCAACGATCGACGAAATCTGGGAAAACTCCCTGCTGGGCAGCGAAGAGGGCGAAGACGAGGCAGAACCTCAGGCTGAGCCCGAGGTAACCCAAAAATAGAAGAGGAACGAGTTCCGTTTCACGAGAGCATTCTGCGCGACGCGGTTGTCCGTGCGGCAGAATGCCTCTCTGCGCTGCCACCCGGGCAGCGCAAGGTATGGGATGGCACTACCGGGCTGGGCGGGCACCTGCTCGCTATTTCTGAACAATATCCCGATGCGCGTCTGCTCGCCTCAGACGCCGATGCAGCCATGCTTGAACTCGCACGCGAGCGTGTGCAAAACAGGGTGGCAGTGTACCGGCACGCCAATTTTGCCGAAATCCCGTTTGCAGACGAAGCGCCGCTGGGTTGTATCTTTCTCGACCTGGGAATTTCTTCGGCACACTTCGACTATTTCGAGCGGGGCTTCAGCTTCCGTTTTGACCAACCCCTCGACATGCGCATGGACACCAGCGCGGGCATTTCAGCCGCCGAGCTTCTGCAGCGAGAAAGTGAAGAGGGCCTCGCGCGTATCTTTTTTGAATATGGCGACGAGAAACTCTCGCGCCGTATTGCCCGTGCCATTGTCGCGCGCCGCCGTACTAAACCGGTGATGACCACGACACAGCTCGCAGAAATCTGCAAGGCGATTTATCCACCGAAATACAAGGCAAAGGGGCACGCAGACCGGCACCCTGCTACGCGTGTTTTCCAGGCGCTGCGCATTGCCGTAAACGACGAGCTGGGCGTACTGCGCACAGCGCTCGAGATGCTCCCCAGGCAGCTCGCACCCGGCGGGCGTATGGCGGTGATCAGCTTTCACTCGCTCGAAGACCGGCTGGTGAAACACGCGTTCCGTAACCTGGCCTATATTCCCGAGACCAACCCACAGGCGAAGAGCAATTTCCGCGACGGTGATTTTCGGCTGATTGAACCGGGTGGTATCGCCCCCGACGAAGAAGAGATCCGCCGCAACCCGCGCGCGCGATCCGCGCGGCTAAGAATACTGGAACGGCGCTAATACGCCTTATGCCTTTGGCAGTTCTTTGTAGAGCGTGACCGAATTGCCTTTCTCATTGTAGGTCACCCGCGTCATGTTAACCCGTGAAATGAAAATACCGCGGCCATTGAGACGTTCGAGGTTTTCGCTCGAATGCGGGTTGGGCACTTTGCTGACGTCGAACCCTTTTCCCTCGTCGGTAATCGTAAAGGCTATGGCGTCGCGGTCGTACTGGTAGGTGACACGAACCTTGCGGTTGCGGTAAGGCTCCTGGTTGGCACGGTCATTGAGAAACCGCTGGTAGTCCATTACCTCTTCGAGCAGGTTCTTCTTCATCTCGTAGTCAATTTCAAGATTGCCGTGCTCCATGGCGTTCACGAGCATTTCGTAAACCGCGAGCCGCAGCGTAAGGGTGGTTTTTTTGTCGAGGCCCGCAAAACGCGAAATGATGTGCATGATCTCTGACATGAAGGTCGATATGATGGCAAAATCAGTCGGCAGTTCGAATGTACGCGACTCTGCCACGATGCTCGAATAGATGTCGTAATCGGCATCGCGGTTAGCCGTGAGGGAAAAGAACTTCTCTACAATACGTGCAATGTCTTCGATCTCGAAAGGTTTCTTGAGAAAGTCGAGCGCTCCCTGGCGCAACGCGCTGACAGCGTTCTCGACGGTGGCATTATCGGTGATGACGATAAACTGTGTGTTGGTCTTGCTGCGTTTGGTTCTTTCAATGTAGTCAATTGCGCTTTCGCCCGGCAGGCTCATCTCGATGAAGATGAGGTGCGGGTCTTCGCTGCGCATGACTTCGGCGCTTTCGGCGATGGTATTAGCACAGAAAATACGAAAACGGTTCTTGAGAATATCGCCCAGGATTTCCTGTAGCGCCAGGTCGGGATCAATGATAAGTGCCGGCGGCTTCTGCATTGAAGTAGTCAGCGGATATGGGTGAAAAGATTACGTGTCAAGAGAAAGGTAACTATCAGCCTGTATTCCGGGTATAGTGCCGAAATACAGGCTGGATTTTAAGGGAAAATCAGCGCAGTGACTGCAGCTTGGCCATAGCAGCCTTGACTTCAGGAGCCGCTGCGTATTTCATCATCGCTTTTGCCATTGGGCCTTTGCCGAGTTCTTCAGCGGCTTTCTGGAAAGCTTCTGCCTTCACTTTGAGTTCTGCAGGCATTTCGCCTTTTGCACTCATACCGTGTTTCTTCTCAAGTGCTTCGCCTTTTTCTTTGAAGCTCTTGATGAGGTCGACGAACTTGTCGATGCCGGCGGCTACTGCTTTACCGTCTTTTGCTTCTTCAAGATCTTTACCAAGTGACTGAAGGCTCTTGGTACCATCGTCAAATAATTGGCCGAAATCTTTCACCGCATTGGCTTTGCCGCATGCTGTGAACACGAAGATCGCGGCAACAATTGCCAAACCTGTTCTTTTCATGTTGTCTCCTAAATCAAATATTCCTCTGGAACCAACATCGCACAGGCAAGTCAGTAGCAGCGGCCAGGGTGTTTTTGACAGCCCTTAGACGGCAGACAAAACAAATGTGCAGGCGGATGTCAAGTCGTTAGTCGGCGTTGGGCGGCAGGACCCGGCAACTTCCCTTGCTGACGGTTTCGCCGCGCTGGTTAGACCAAAGAATCTGCATCTCGATAATTTTCATGCGCTCAATTTTCTTTGAAACTGTCACGGCGCAGGTTACCGTGTCGCCGAAGTAGACCGGGTTACGGAATTTCTGCGTGACCTCGAGCGCGACCGTACCAAGACCCGGGAGTTTCATCCCAAGGACATTGGCGAGCAGAGAAGCGGCCAGGCCACCATGCGCAATACGCGTCTTAAAGGGGGATTGTTTGGCGTACTCTTCATTGACATGCAGCGGGTTAAAATCACCGCTGATACCTGCGAACAGGTACACGTCCGTTTCGGTAATCGTCTTACTGAAACTTGCCGTGTCGCCAATCTGTATTGCGTCGAATGTTTTGCCTTTCTCGTACATATTTACCTCAGACACACTTGTCTTTTTTCAGCTGCTCAATTTCTGCCGCGCTAAAGCCTGCAGACTTCAGCACGTCTTCGGTATGCTGCCCCATTTCAGGCGGAGCGAGGCGGTAGCTGACCGGCGTCTCCGAAAAGTGAAACGGCGAACCGATAACAGGTACTTTACCCAGCTTGGGGTGATCGATCTCGAGTACGGTACCGCGGTCGCGCAGGTGTTTATCCTGTAGTACTTCGCCGAGCGAGCTCAGGCCAGAGAAGCAGCTGTCGGGGTTCTCGAACAGCGGCGCCCACTCAGCATATGTTTTCGATTTGAAGATTTTTTCCAGTTCTGCTGTTGCGGCAGTGAAACCTGCTTCGTCGCGGCTCATATTTTTCAGGATATCTTCACGTTCGATCTGCCGCAGGAAAGTCTGGAAGAATTTCTCTTCGAGCGCGGCAAGCATGACGTACTTACCATCTTTGGTTTCGTAGATCTTGTAGTTGGGTAACATGCCCGAGAGCATGTCATTGCCGCGTTCGGGTTCTTTGCCCGTGGCGATGTAGTCGCCGAGCAGCAACGACAGGAAAGGTGTCGCGCCGTCCTGCATCGAAACGTCGATGAACTGGCCCTTGCCGGTCTTCTCGCGCGCGTAGAGTGCAGCCAGTATTGCCGCGAGCGCGGTCAGCGTACCGCCGGCAATGTCGGCAACCTGGAAACCCGGGACGACCGGTGGGCCGCCCTTGACACCGTTCAGCGCGAGCAGGCCTGAACGCGCGATGTAGTTGGCATCGTGACCCGCATGTTCCTTGTAATGACCTGTGGCGCCGTAACCTGAGATCGCGCAGTAGATCAGGCGGGGAAATTTTTCTTTGAGTTGTTCATAGCCAATACCCAGCTCGTTGAGCGTATCGGGCCTGAAGCCCTCGAGCAGAATATCTGCGTCCTTGAGCAGGCGCATGATCACGTCACGGCCACCCTCGCGCTTAATATTGACGGTAATCGATTTTTTGTTACGATTCAGTTGCAGAAATGCCCCTGCCTCGGCAAAGTCACCCTTGCTGACCTTGGTGGTCAGGTAGCGCGTCATATCACCCAGCCGGGGATTTTCCACTTTGATGACTTCAGCGCCCATGTCGGCGAGGTGCTGCGAACACAATGGCCCCGGCAGCAGTAACGAAAGATCGAGAACCTTAACGCCGGTCAATGGCCCGTTTTCCATTTTCATGCCTCAGGAGTTTTTTTTGCGCACGTTCTGCAAAGCGATTTCTTCTGTAGCGAACGCTACAGAGTTTACAGATTGCGTAAGGTCACGGTGAGATCATCCAGATCGGGGCCGCGGCCGAACGATTCGAGCTCCCTGATAATACGCGTGAAGTCTTTGGCACGGTCGAGATCCGCCACCTTGCCAGAAACTGTCACCGGTACCTTTGCCCGTAACAGCGCCCGCAGCTGGTCGCGGCCTGTATGGTGCGTGCTCCAGCGAATACCGGAAAAAATCTGCGGGGTGAAATTTTGCCGCGCGATAGAAACGAAAGCATAACCACCGTCACGGGCGAGCGTGATGACGCTCTGCGGGTAGAGCGCAATCGCCTGCTCGAAGATAGAAGGCGGCAGAGCCGGAATGTCTGCGCCCCAGATGAGCGCGAGGTCGTGGCTCTTCAGTACCTCAGCAGTGGCTCTTGCCAGGCGCAGGCCAAGATCACCTTCTGCCTGCGGCCGGAACTTCAGCCTCAAGCCGGCAAGGTCGGGTGCAAAACGCAGGCGCGCGGCAAGGCGGTTGATGCGCGGCGCGTAGTAGACATAGTCGGTATAGGTGCACCCGGTTGGTGCGGGATTTGCATAGAGCCGCTTCTGTATTCTCAGCAACCAGCGGTAGATTGCGTAGGCCGATGTTTCGTCGAGGTCGGCAGCCAGTCGTGTCTTGACCGCGCCAGGTTCAGGTATACGCGCAAAGAGGACGCGGGCAACACGCATGCGCAGCTCAGAGCTGCGCGGGCTTGAGACCTTTGCTGTCCGCGAGCTGCAGGTACGCTTTTTCGACGATTGCCCTGATGCCTGTCATCTTCTCTTTTTCGCTCAGGCGGCTCTGGCTGTTCGCGGGATGCAGCTCGTTATCGGGCATGATCGGGTCAAGCACCTGGATCGCGATACGGTGGGGAAACAGCAGCACGTTGCTGTGCATCGGGCGTGTTTCCTGCGTGCCATAGAGCACGACCGGAAAAATCGGGAAGCTGCCCTTTTCGGCGACCTGGAATGCGCCGGCCTTGAACGGCAGCAGCTTCCGGGCATCTTTGCTGCGGGTGCCCTCGGGGTAAATCAGCACGCGGTTATTCTCGCGCACCTGGGCTTCAACCACTTCGAGGGAGCGCGCAGCCTGCCGCGGGTTTGAGCGGTTGATGGGAATATATCCGACTTTGCGCATAGCAAGCCCGACGAGCGGGATTTTGAAAACTTCAGCCTTCGAAAGAAAAAGAAAATCCATCGGGTAAAAACCCAGCGCTGCAAGAATATCAAACAGCGACTGGTGGTTGCTGATGACGATACCGGGGTTGTCCTGTGCTTTCTCGGCACCATAGATATATACCGGGCAGAGTACCAGTCGAATACCGATCCATCCCCAGGCGCGGGGAAAAAAACGCATCGCGCGGCCGTATTTTTTGGGCCAGAACGGCGAAACGACCAGAACCGTGGCAGCAAAGAATATAGTAACGGGAATAAAAATTACCAGGAACCACAGGTAGAAGAGAAACCCGACGGGTATCAGCAAGTACCGCATGGGGGGCGCTACCTTTTGGCAACGACACGTCAAATGGTTATTGAACGCGGCCTGGTGCTTTTTACTCGCCGTGACAGCCAGGCAATTAGCCAACGCCGCATGACACGAATGATCATTTATTTGTTGACCCCGAGGCATCATGCGTAATTTAGCGGTAGATGCATCGCGGAATACTAGAGATCGTATTCTGTGCCGGGGTTCATGGCAGCGCGGATAATATCCGGCAATGGGTGCAGATGTACCGACAGCTCGCCGCCGATCCCCTGCCGAATAACCTTGCCGAATTTCAGGCGTCCCTGGACCAGCAGGTCGCGGGTATTGAGAAATTTGCCGACGTCGAATTGACCGACGACCTGGTGCAGAAAGAGGTCATGCGCCTTTTCGATGCAGGCGCAACAGAAGTTATTCTCCCATACAGCGAGCTGCGCTGGCGCAACCATGCTGAATGGGTTTTTCATAACCGTAATTCTGAACAGTTCTTTGTTTCCAACAACATGCAGCAGTCGCCGCTGCAGTACATCAGGTCCAGGGTACAGAATTTCTGCGACAGCAAAGGGATGAGCGATTCGCACCGAGACGAAGTTGTCATATCGGTCACTGAGGCCGCTGAAAACGCCATCAAGTACTCCAACGTGATGCCCGTGTTCATCGAACACGGCATTGAGAAAGATGAGTATTTTATCCGCGCAATTAACTCGGTCAATGACCTTAACCTGAAAGATGAAATTTCACGCGGCAAGTTCTCCGAAGACGTCTCGCTGATGCGCGGCGTACTGGTGATGTCGAAGCTGCTCGATTACCTCGACATCGTGCGCGACATGGACAAAAAACGGGTCGAATTCGTCGGCCGCAAGAAAGTTTCTCTGAAAGCGCCGAAACTAGTACTTTCCTGAGCCACCACCGAACGCCTCGATGGGGTGCCAGATCGTCTTGTATTCCTGGAAGTCAGTGATATAATCCAGTTTTTCACCTACACTGCCATAGAGGTCATCGGCAGATTTCCACGATTTGATGCGTATGCGCTTCAGGTTCTCGGTCGCCGCTTTTTCCACTTCAATGCGCTCGGCATCGGTAATACCTGCAAGGTCGAGTGCGTTAACATCCATGTGCTGCGCGAGACCCGGCAGTAATTCTTTGCGAAAACCGGTCAGGACGTTCACCACACCGCCCGTCAGGTCAGATGTCGCGAACACCTCGGCCAGGCTCACGACCACGGCAGGATTTTCTTCTGAGCTGATGGCAATGACAGAATTTCCCCCGGCAATAATGGGGGCGACCTGTGAAATAAAACCGAGCACCGGTGCATAGGTCGGGCAAGCTGCCACGACCACACCCATCGGTTCGGGTATGGTGAAGTCGAAGTATGAGCCTGACACCGGGTTATGGTTGCCCGAAAGCTGCTGGAATTTATCGCACCAGCCAGAATACCAGACAAGACGATCGATCGAGGCTTCGACTTCACGTTTTGCCGCCGCAGCTGTTACGCCGGAGACGACGCTCAGTTCGCTGCTGATTTCAGCAGAACGCGCTTCAAGCATTTCTGCCATACGGTACAGAATCTGGCCGCGGTTGAAAGCGGTTTTTTTGCTCCAGCTGCCGAATGCCTTGCGCGCAACTTCAACCGCGTTGCGTGCATCCTTGCGGCTGGCGTGTGCAATGTTTGCGTAAAATTTTCCCGTCTGTTTGGCGGTCAGTGGAAACGAGCGCCCTGATTCAGAACGGGGGAACTCCCCACCGATATAGAGTTTTTTCGTCTTCGCCACAGCGAGGCGGAGGGTCGATTCTGCTGTTTCCTGTGCCATAGAAAGGGAGTTTCGCGTTAGCCAGCGGTGTCAAATCATTTGCAGGGTGTTGCCGCACCCGCGCTGTCCGCCTGCTGCCCGAACCAGGCAACGGCATAACCGCCGTAGATACCGACGCCGAACGTCCCCCAGGGTTGCCGCCACATACCGGCATTGATAATCACGGCATTGTGACCGCTCGACCCCTGCCAGACCCGCAGCGCCGTAGCTGCATCGATTCTGCCGCCTGACGACCCGGCAGATATTTCAAAGCCATTGGATTTATACGAGGTTAGCTCGGCCGGTTTTTTCCACATGCACGCGGCCTGGCGGTGATCAGAGGTATAGCAACAGGGAGTCCAGTTGCCGTTCGATGACCAGCTGTGCATATTGCAGGCGCCGCGCGCCGGTTGGTTCTGCGTGAGATCGGCTGCATGTAGCTGCGCGACACGCGTCAGCGAAACACCGGGCTGTACAGCGGGCAGGCCTTTGCTGCGCCGGTAATTGTTGATCGCATCGACGAGCCTCACCTCTTCGGGTGTCATGCAGGCAGAACTTTTCGCCGGTGCTGCAGGTATCCCCTGTGCACTTTGCGGTATCGTTACATTTGTCCTGCGCTCTGGAGTTGAACTATTCTGCGCAAGCAGCGCGAAGGCTGACATGGCTGCAACGCAGCCCAGGGTGATTCTTATCTTTTTCATATATCTCCGGTGCTTTGATCCAGTTCTTGTTTTACTGCAGGCGATGCCGATCAGATCTTTTTTAGCCCCGTAATGACCTTCACTTTTTGATACTCTTTACGCGCCAGGAAAAAAACTTCCTTTTCTGCAAAGCTAAACTCATAGCGGGCAGTTTTGTCTGCGAGGCTTTTGAGCAGAAGATTCGAATTATCGAAGTTGAAAATCCAGTAGAGCGTGGTCGTTCTGCCAGCCATGTCTTCGACAGTCAGCCGCGTATAAGCGCCGGTCTGCGTTTCGGTCACGCGCCCGGCAACAGTACTCTGCGCTGATTCGGTTTCGCTTGTAACCCGCGCCAGCGTTTCGGGGCAGACAGTGGCTGCCTCGACACCGAACAGGTAACCCAGCCTTGTGCCGTGATCGCTCTCGCCGATTCGATCCATATCGATATTTTTTTCTGTCAGCAGGAACTTCTCAAACCCTTTTGCGCTTTTGATGACGCACAGGCCCAGCTGCGCGTTGCGCTGCTCACTGCTTTTAAGTTTAGAAAAATTAATTTCCTCAATGCACTTGCATGATCTTTCAGCAATGACACGCAGGGGTTCTACCTGCTTTTCTGCACTGGACAGGGCACCAACCGCAAGGACGAACAGGAACGGGGCGCCTATGCTACAGGGTAATCGCATAGCACAGCTAGACAAAGAAGTTTTCTGGCGTCAAGCGAGGACTCCGGTCAATAATCTACCGCCACCCCTTCGAGTACAGCAAACGCCTGGAAGACCGTCTCAGACAGCGTCGGGTGAGGCATCACCGCGCGCAGAAAGTCATCGGCCAGTAGTTCAGAGCCCATCGCGAGCGAAACCTGGCCAATTAGTTCGGCCGCATGCTCGCCCACAATCTGGGCGCCGAGTATTTCGCCGGTCTTTGCATCGGTAAAGACGCGGCTGAAACCATTCTTTTCTTCTGCCGCCAGCGCCATGCCCGATGCCAGCCAGGGAAACTCACCGGTCTTAAATTCACGCTTCGCCTGCTTGAGTTCCGCTTCGCTGCGGCCAACGGTCGCCACCTGCGGTGATGTGTAGATGCAGCCGGGTATTTCACCCACGGGATGCGGGTGCTTGCCGGCGATGAACTCCGCCACGAAAATGCCCTGGTGCGCAGCGCGGTGAGCGAGTAGTTTACCTGCCGTGGCATCACCGATAGCAAAGATGCCCTTTGTCGTGGTCTGCTGGTTCGCGTCAACGCGCACGAAACCGCGTTCGTCGACGATGCCAAACTTATCAATGCCGATGCCAGAAGTATTGGGAGTAACCCCGATGGCGATAAGTGCAGAGTCTGAGGTGAGATTCTTCTTTTCGCCATTGTACTCGATATCGAGTGAAACTCCCCCGGCGGCTTCTGCGGCTGTGAGAATTTTTGCCCCTTCGAGTATCTGCATGCCACGCTGTTCGAGCGCGCGGCGCAGCGCAGCGGCCACCTTGTCGTCGTCGTTGGGCAGAATGTGCGGCGCCATTTCGAGCAGTGTGACCTCGGTACCGAGGCAGTGATAGAAGTCTGCGAATTCGAGGCCGATGGCACCGCCGCCAACGACGGTCAGTTTTTTCGGCAAGGTCTTTTGCACCAGCGCGTCGCGGTAGCCCCACACTCGCGGGGAGAATTTCAGTTGCGGCAATGGCCGGGCGCTGGCACCGGTCGCGATGCAGGCCTGTTTGAACCGGATCTGCTGTTTTTCTGCGCCTGAGACAGAAATTTCAGTCGGTGAAGTGAAGTTCGCTGTGCCCTGGATCATTGTCACGCCGTATTTTTTGAAGAGCGATTTTACACCTGTCTCGAGGCGCGCGGCCACTGCGCGCGAGCGGTCGACGATTGCCGGCAGGTCTGCGGAAAATCCGTCTTTGGCTGTGACGCCGAGTTTACCCTCGCGCAATTTGAGCAGCAAGTGCGCCGAGGTCAGCAATGCCTTCGTGGGTATGCAGCCCCAGTTCAGGCAAACTCCCCCGGCGTTTTCTTTTTCGATCACGGCAGTCTTGAGGCCGAGCTGCGCGGCACGTATTGCAGAGCTATAGCCACCCGGGCCCGCGCCGATCACCACGTAGTCGAACGAAGAAGGCATGCCGCAAAAAGAATAAACCAAGCTCTGTGGACAAGTGCTTTTGGCTTAACGGCGTTTGTGTTGCCGCTGCGAAGAAGCGCGCGAGCCTGTCTCGTGTGGCTGATCGAAGCAGACAAGGCACTGTTTGAATACCTGACGCTCTACTGCAATCCCCCCTGGGTGAGTGCGCTCAGCGAAACAATCGGCAATCTCTCGACCTACACCTGGCCTTTCGTCATCTTCTGTGTCCTGTATTACTGGCTAAACAGCCCGCGATTTGTAAGGTTCTTGCTCGCGGTGAGCGTGTTGCTCATCTTCAGCGAGGGGAGTGCGTACCTGCTCAAGCAGCTGGTCGCGCGACCGCGGCCCGCCGTCGAATGGCTGATCTACGTCGACCCCAAAGCAGTGGGATTTCCCTCTGCGCACTCGGTGAACACGATGGCGCTGGCATTTTTTCTCTCGCGCTGGTTTAAGATCCCGCTGGCGTGGTACCTGCCGCTGCCACTGGTCATGGGGGCGTCGCGCGTTCTAGCCAACTACCACTACCCGCTCGATGTCGCGGGTGGCTGGCTACTAGGCTTCACGGTTTCATGGCTCTATTGGCGATTGGTAAAGCACTGGCGCTGGCTGATGCAATAACCAATTTATGCTTTACACTATGTGCAGCGCACAAAACTTGCGCGTAGAGACGGCGCACTGCAAAGTGCGCTGCCCCAAGGGAATGGGAAGGAGCATACAATGGAAGAAAATGTAAATAAAGTAGTTAGCTTCGGTATCGGTGCTTTTGAATCAGCACGTGCCAGCGCAGAAACCCTGCTGAAGAACCTCGAAACAGAAATTAACGCGCTGATCGCTTCAGGCGAATCAGTACAATCTGAAAACGCAGTCAAAGTACGCAGCGCAGTGACCAACGCTTCACGGCGTGTTTCAACTCTCGTTGAACAGGCGAAAGCACAGTACAGCGACCTGAGCGTAAAAGCACAGAAAGCTCTCTCTGACCTGCAGGCAAAAGCCAGCGAACTCGCTGCTAAGCTTCCAGGTTCAAAGCAGCAAGCTGCTTAATAGTCATTTGAATGGTCGCTCAGGCGCCATTTAGATTGCACTACCCAAAGCGCCGCAAGGCGCTTTTTTTTATGTTAAGCCGATAATCGCGTTGGCGCGGTGGCCGAGCCAGGTGAAAGGAATGACAAGAGTCGGCTCTGCGAGCACAAATTTAAATTCTTCGGGTTCGCCGACGACGACAGTGGGTACCGAAATGTCAAAGCCGCTGCCGAAATGCACGCGCGCATTGCCAGAAACGGTATTCGCCATTTCGGCGATCATGTTGATGATATCTTCTTCAGATTCCGCTTCAGCGCCCAGGACAAACTGCAGCAAGCCGGCAATCAGGTCCTTGTCGCAGGTAATGACCATACCTCCGCGGTGGCTGCCAGAGATACCAATGTGTCCGCTGTAGCCGTAGAGCGGATGCTTTTGTTGGGTTGTGTCCAGGTTGTAGGGAACGCCGAATTCCGGTTTGCCCGCACCAATCGAACTGAAATAGCCGCTGATGCAGCCGAGAAGTGCGGTAACGTCTTCAGCGCTCAGTCTCAAATTAGTCTATCCCCACGACGAGATATGCCTGGTAGCCTTTCCAGTTGATCGGTAACACCACGACGGGAGTCCGCAGAACAATGCGGAAGTTATTGGGCTTGCCCTTGAAAATTGTCGGAACTGAAATATTGAACTCTGAACCAAACGATGTGCGCGCGTTGCCGGCAATCGTATTGGCTATTTCGCCAATCATGTCGAAAACTGATTGGTCATCGACTTCGTCTGTCAGCAGAATCTTTCGCGTAATATCTTCGAGCATGGGCCTGGGGCAGGTAATGTAAAGGCCTCCCTTACGGTTACCCGAAATACCAATGTGCCCCGAATAATCGAGCAGAAGCTGCTCGGGGCCTTTTGTGTAGGGAATATCAAGCTCGGCCTTAATGCCGGTCACTTCTTCAAAGTAGCTGATTGTCCCGCGGATGAATACCTGGATTTCTTCTTCTTTCACCCCACTCCCCTGAATTAGTCGGCAACTACCTGATCGAACGCTTCTTTAATGCTCTCGGGAGTAAACGGTTTACCAAGAAAACTTCTGGCACCTTTCTTCAGTGCCTCGAGTGCTGTGGCTTCGTCCTTGAGCGCTGAAACCACCATAACTTTCACATCGGGCTTTATTTTCAGCAATTCTTCAAGGCACTGCAGGCCATCCATTTCGGGCATGGTAATATCGAGCGTCACAACATCGGGCAGGGTTTGTTTAAAAAGCTCCACTGCCTGTTTGCCATCTCCGGCGGTTCCGACGATCTCTATGCCAGCGCCGGTGAGGTACTTCTCAATCGCTTTGCGCATAATGCTCGAGTCATCGACAATCATCAACTTCATAGGTTTACCTTTTAGCAGAGACCCTGCTGTCACCTTTTTTTCGATTCAACGTTACACCCTGAACCGGGGGGTATGATGAGTTGTTTATTCGCTTGAAGAGACATAAACGCCGGTAACCCGGGCGTTCAGCGTCCCGAGTCACTCTTGCCATCGTATGCATTCGATTTTTGCTGGCCCATGGCAGAGATGATGAATGCGAAAGATTTTTTCGGGCCGCTGGCGGCACTGATAGGCGAATGGAAAGGCGACAAGGGCATGGATATCGCTCCAGAACCCGGCGGCGAAGAACACTCCCCCTACTACGAAACGATCTTAATCGAGCCGGTAGGCGACGCCACAAATGCAGAAGAGCAGACGCTGAGCGTACTTTCCTACAAGCAGGTCGTGCACCGCAAGTCAAATGGCGATGTCTTCCATCACCAGATCGGCTACTGGTACTTCGAGCGCAAAACGGGAGACATATTGTACTCGCTCATGATACCACGGGCGGTTGCAGTACTCGCGCGCGGCAAAGCGACCGAATCGGGTGAAAAGACCAACATCAGCGTCAAAGCAGACGCCGCCGACAAAAACTATGGCATTATCGAATCGGCATTCATGTCCGCTAAAGCTTCGACGCGGGCATTCACGATGGATGTCAGTGTCGCAGGCAACACGATGACTTACAAGATGAATACCGGGCTGCATATCTACGGCAAAGATTTTGCACACACCGACGAAAATACCCTGACCCGCAGTCTTTAATTGCGGGGTAATAATTCATCCATGGCGTAAAAGGCCGTTGGTGATTTTTCGCCAGCGGCCGCTCATTTGTTTAGATTAAGCCCGCAACCCAGACAGCATGAATCTTGGTTTTATCCGGGGAAAGCTCGTCCTCGCCTAATGCCAAAACTCATGAGCCGGGTTCGCCCGCGCCCAGCGCGGTAACAAATAACCCGAGGTAAAACATGAAAAACAATTCTCTGATGATGGGCGTAGTAGCTGCAACCATGCTGCTCGCTGCCTGCGAAAAACCACCTGTTGCACAGGCTGCCGGTGCGTCTGATGTACTTCCCGTAGCGAAGGGCGAAGGCAAAGAATACCAGATCGATACTGCTGCTTCAAAGATCACCTGGATCGGTACAAAAGTAACCGGCAAACACAACGGCACGATTAACCTGAAATCAGGTTCGGTATTCGTGAAAGAAGGTAATGTTGTTGCAGGCAAGTTTGTCGCAGACATGGCTTCCATCGACGATAAAGACCTGAGCGGCGAATACCAGGCAAAACTGAACAAGCACCTGAAAAGCGAAGATTTCTTCGACGTGGTAAAATTCCCCGAAGGAATTTTCGAGATCAGCTCAGTAGAAAAGGTCGCGAATGGTGTGACCATTAAGGGCAATCTGACACTGAAGGGTGTTACGCATGGCGTGACTTTCGAGGCCGATATCCAGAACGATAAGGGTGTACCCAAAGCTGCTAAGGCAAACTTCAATATCGATCGTAAAAAGTGGGGTGTTGTTTATCCTGGTAAACCCGACGACCTGATTTCAGATACCGTCAACCTGACGCTCGATCTGAAAATCAAGAAGTAAAGACGACAGGGCAGAGCAGCCCGCAACCCGCCGTGCCCCAGGCCGGCGGGTTTTTTTGTGCCTTCTCAGGTCTTCAGCAACTCATCAAGCGAGAATATCTCGATTTCCTGCAGCTTGCCGCGCACGCCCTGGTGTTGTACCTTGCGGCACTTGATGAGATTACCCAGTCGGTGCCGTGTATTGCCATCGATCAGAATATCCACACCCGCCTCTTTGGTCATGGACTCGAGCCGGCTGGCAAGATTCACCGGATCGCCGAGTACGGTATACTCCATGCGACGAACAGACCCGATATTGCCTGCAAAGACCTTCCCGGTTGCAATACCCATGCCGACTCGTATCGGCTCTTTAATATAGTCAGGACGCACGTCGTTGAACGTCGCGAGGTGGTTACGTATCTGCAGGGCACATTTCGCGGCATTGAGCACATCATTTGCAGTGGGTACCGGGCAGCCGAAAGTCGACATGATGCCATCGCCCAACAGCTTGTTCACTGAGCCGTGGTTGCCATAAACCAGGTCCATGATGTCAGTAAAAAACTCGCTCAGGAATTCAGCGAAGACCTGTGGTTCCAGATTTTCAGCGATCGTGGTCGATTTGCGGACGTCAAAGAACATGATTGTCGCTTCCTGGTGACGGCCACTGAGGCTATTGGCATGTTCATCCTGCAGAATACCTTCGACGATATCTTCAGAGAAATACTTTGTCAGCAGGCGACGTTCATTCTTCAGGCGCTGCTTCATCCACTCGACTTCGAGGCGTGCGCGTTTCAGGTCGAGCAGCGTCCTGATGCGCTGCGTGAGCTCCTGGTCTGTGGCATCGGTTCGCAGCACTTCATCGTAGGCCGCGGTGTCAGTCACAGTACCATTCTGCGCCAACAGCACAACGCTCGCCCCGATGGCCTTACAGCTGGAGCGCAAGGCCTCGAGCGCCGCTGCTTCTTCGATGAAGGCGCCGGCGACGAAAACGATGTCGGGTTTCTTGTTTTGCACGAAGCTGATCGCCTCGCGCAGCCCTTTCAGAACGATGAGCTCTGCATTGGCATTGCGAACAAGGTGCTCAATGAACCTGCTCTCGCCGCCCTCGCTTTCAACCATCAGCAAGGTAGGTTGGGATTGTTCCTGTTCTTGACTCATTTAACTCCGGCCTCACCAGGCAGCGTTATCGCGAATTCGCAGAAGACGCCGCTCTCAAATCTGACATCCACTTTGCCACCGAGGGACTCTACCTTCTGCTGGATAATATCCATACCAACGCCGCGACCGGCGTTAAGTGTTGTTGCGTCTGCAGTACTGATGCCCGGGACGAAAATCATTCCTGCCACTGTCTGCGCGTCCCACTTCTCGACTTCTTCTGGCTTGTGCCGGCCTGATTCGATCGCCTTGCGACGAAGTTTGTCCAGCTGCAGGCCACGACCGTCGTCGCGAAAGTAAATGCGCAACCCCTCGGCAGCTTTTTCCGAGACAAGTTCAACTTTACCCGTCTCGGGCTTGCCTGCGGCCTTGCGCTCATCCGGGGTTTCAATACCGTGCGCGAGGGAATTCCGCGTGAGCTGAATCAGTATGTCTTTCAGCAACTTGCGGTGTTGCTCGGGTATATGCGCAGGTTCGAAGCGATCATAGGACAGTTCGGCCTTCTTGTTCAGTTCGCCCGAAAGCTTCTGTACATTGGAATCGACGGCCTTAACCAGCAAGTCGACATTTTTCTTCTCGCCACCGAAATTTGCCTGAAACTGCGTAATACGCTGTATGAGCGATTTTACCTCGCGCAGCGTTTCGATCATCTCATTGAGCTTGAGCACAAGCGGCAGGAAGTCCTGACCATTCAGGTCTTCCTTATGCTGCAGTTCGCCTACCTTCTCTTCGTATTCGTGCGCCTTACCGGCAAAGAATTTGAGATTGAGAATCGAAGCATTACCTTTGATGGTATGCATCGCCCTGTAGATGACTGCCAGCTTCTCACGCAACGGGACATTGCTGCCACCCGGCTTCAGCGTATCATTAATCAGAGTAATGTCTTCTTCCATGTCGCCGATAAATTCGCTGAGCATGCGCGGTTCAACGTGCAGAATACCGAACAGCATCTCCATCTGGCCGGCATTTTTCTCTTCTGTCTCTTTCAACTTGCGATCGAGCAAGACCTGCTTGGTGACGTCGGTGACTGCCGCCATGAGGTGCTGAATGGTCGTGCCATCCATAATCCGCTTGAACTTGAACTGCAAAAACTTCTGTTTCACAGGCGCGCCAGCGCTGTCAAAGTTGATCTCGATTTCGCGCAGCGGATTGATGTTATTCATCACCGCTTCTTTGATTTCGGGCTTGAACATCAGCTCCAGGTAGTCGGCGGTCTTTTTCATCGCCGCCTCAGGTAAACCTGTGCGTAGTATAGCCAACAGGTCTTTGCCACCAAGTGCCGCTGACGAAAACATGTCTTCGAGGGCTTTGGAATACTGGCTACCTAGCTTGTACTGCTCGCCATCTTTATGCACCAGGAAAAGCCCCTGGCCCACTGTTTCCATGATGCGGTCGGTTTCACCCTTCGCTGCGGTCAGCGCGCTGTTCGCCTGCGATAACTCTGCAGTGCGTTCGCGCACCTTGTCTTCGAGGTTTTCTGCGTATTCTTTCAGGCTTTTCTGAGCGTCGCGGAATGCGATACGCAGAGAATCGAACATGTCAGATAAGAAGCCGATCTCATCCTGCGATGTGGATACAATCTTATGCTCGAGGTTACCCTGTTTTACCTGCTCGACATCTTTCACGAGTAAGTCGACCGATCTTGTCAAGCCGCGCGAGAAGAAGACTGCCATCGCGATGGCAAAGATGAGACCGACTATGCCGGTAATGATGATGATAAATTCGATGCGGTAGAGCAAAGCAAGCTGTTTGTCTTTCGACGAGGCGATAATAAATCCCGCCTCCGGTACATTTTCCATCGCACCGGCGATTGCGACATACGACTCACTGCCAACGTTGAGCGAGAAGGTCTGCGTGTGTTTGCTTTTACCCTCGCCTGCATCTTTGCTGATACGCTCTTTGACCGCGCCGAGCGATTTTTCGAGATCAGCCGAGAGCTCCTTTGCGAACGCCGAGGCCACGACCTTATCACCGATGAAGAAGGTAATCTGGTTACGGCTTAATTCATCGATCTTGTAGGCAAACTTGTCGGTGACTTCGTTACCCGCGAGAAGAACCGCATCAAAACCGAGCAGAGGCAGCCCCACGAGCTGGTATAACCTGCCGTTTTCGCTCCACATTCCCAAATAGCGACCATTTTCGACTGTTTTCTGCAGCAAGTCCTGGTATTGGGCGGGCACGGTCTTGCCCAGCTGCTCAGGATGTATACTGTCGACCAGTACGCGGCCCGAGAAATTCACAGCCATGAGAAAATCAAACTCGGTGAGTTTTTTAAACCCGGTTACGATACGCGCCGATGTAGCGGGTGCACCGCGCATATCGCGCTGAAAAACAGGATTCTGGACGAAAAACTGAGTACGCGCCAGAACCTGCTCGAGCTTGGCGTCGTTTAGTTCAACGTAAGCAGTCGCTGCAGCATCGAGCTGCGTCAGGATATTTTTGTCTACCTGACGGCGCACACCCTGGTCGATGAAGAGCAGGGTGACTGCAGAAAGAATCAGAACGATCGTAACGATCGCAATGAGTATCTTTCGGCTGAGGCTGGCTTTTGAGAGACTTTCGAGAAGTTGCTTAGTACTCTTTGTCATAGGCACGGCCGTACTTATTCTTGTGCTTGATGCTAAAAACGCTCTCTTCTACTTCAAAGTTTACCTGGAGCGTCTTACCATCGACAATCGCGATACCGCGCTTTTCTGAAGCACCTGAAGGCTGCCATGCAACGAAAGTATATTTTCCCGGGGGAATATTGTTGATACGAAATTTTCCGTCTGCACCTGTTTTTGCAAAAAACGGGTTAGGCACGACGAGAACGTCAGACACCATGTTAGAGTGAATGTTGCAGTAGATACGCACTGCCCCGGTTTTCTGGAAGCGGACGTTTTTTGATTTTCCGGTACCGTAGTAGTCGAGGTCAAACTTGTATTCCGGTGTGGGAGAAAAAACGTTATGGTTAAACGGGTCTTCGTTAGGGAATTCAACGACGCCGCCCATGACGATCGGCAGCACGCGTGGCTGAAACTGTTTGCCCTTCTGCACGATCTTCTCGCGACCGTTCGGGTTTGGCATCTGCAGTTCTTCGAGAAAGATAACGACGTTTGAGGCATCACCTTTTGCGCCCTGCTTACCAAAGAGGCCTTTTGTTTTGACGGTAACGGTACCCTCAATGGTACCTCCCGCGTGTGCACTGCTGGCGGCTACAAGCAGGCTGAGTGTGAGTGTTGAGAATGCTTTGAGAAATTTCATCGGCCCTCCGGAAAAGTCAATAGGACACGTCAGCTTTTGTGGTTCGGGGTTACAATCTTTTTTCTTTGAAATGTGCCGAAAACTATGCCGCGGTAGTGCGTTCAAGGGAACCCCTGTTCATGGGGGTTTTGCGCGAATGAATTCCCATGGCATCGCCGATTTGTGCCGTTGCCCATGATCCGCAGTAACTACTTCACCGACAACGCTGACCTGCAGCAGCACGTGAACGAACTCATCGACTGGAACGATATCATTAGTACCTACGAGAATGGCTTCCAGGACGCCGCAGAGTACCAGAAAACCAAAAATCCGCGGCTCGAGATGGCGCCGTCATCGAACGAAGAGGCGTTAGCCTATTACAAAGAGATCCTGCAGTCAGCCGGAGAGATCGCCGGCCTGCACACCTCGCAGGCGGCGCAGGCGATCGACCGCGAGGGCCTCAAGTTTGACAATGGAGTAGTTACTCACCCGCAGAAGATGATGGAAGTGATCCAGAAGTACCGCGAAGCAGGCTTACCTCCCGTGGCATTTCGCCGCAAGTACGGCGGCCTTGGGTTACCCGGCCCGGTAAAGGCGATGGCTTCGGAACTCATGTACCGCGCCGACACGTCGGTAACGATCGCGATGGGCAGCATGGGCCTTGCAGGCATTCTCGAAAAATATGCCTCTGAAGACGCCAAGGACCGCTGGATTCCCAAGATCATCGACGAGAACTACTGCGTCGCGATGGGGCTCACCGAACCCGACTTTGGTTCTGACCTGCCCTCGATTCGCACCAAGGCCGTGCAGCGCGACGGCCAGTGGTATTTAACAGGTACTAAACGCTTCCAGACCGTCGCGTGCGGCCTCAACGGCGGCCCCGCGCTGATGCTGGCGCTCGCGCGCACCACTGAGGGTTCGTCGGGTGCCAAGGGCCTGTCGTTCTTTATCGTCGAAAGCAAGCACTACAAGATCACCGGCATCGAGAAGAAGCTCGGTCTCAAGGCCTCGGCGACTTGCGAAGTTGCTCTCGAAGAGGCCCCGGGTGAACTCGTCGGGCAAGAAGGTTACGGTCTCGTGCGCTACGTCATCGGCATGCTCAACGGCGCGCGCATGGGCATCGCGGCGCAGGGTGTCGGCCTCGCAACCGCTGCCTATATGGAAGCAAAGAAGTACGCGGCGGAGCGCATTCAGTTCGGCAAGCCGATCGCGCAGATACCGGCCGTGGGCCGAATGCTCGAACGCATGGAGCGCGAGATTGCGGCCATGCGCTGCCTCATGATCGAAGGTGCATCGATCGTCGACCGCTACCAGTGCCCGATTGCGAACGGCGTCAAAGAAAGCGAAGCGACCCGCGCGGCCGAAAAGCTCGCGAACGTGATCACTCCGATATCAAAGTACTACAACTCAGAGATGTGCAACGACCTCGTCGACGACGCGCTGCAGGTTTTCGGCGGCTCGGGTTATACCGAAGACTATGACCTCGCGCGCCTCTACCGCGACGCGCGCATCACGAACATCTACGACGGCACGACGCAGATACAGGTGAACGCGGCGATCGGCGGCGTGGTTGCGGGCATGGCACCCACCGGCGTCTGGCGGAGCTACCTCGACACCCTGACGGCCACCGTGGGCAAGAATGACGCGATTGGCGAAATCAGGGCAAAATTCGAAGACGTGGTTTCGACCTGGCGTGCCCTCGAAGACCGCGAGCGCAAAGAGGCACTCTCTTTCGAAGTCGTCGAATCAGCCGCGCGTTTGGTCAATTCACTGCTGCTGGAAAAAGCAGCCCTGCGCGCGAGCAACAAGACCGAACGCGCCCGCCTCAACGCCGCCTACCACGTCGACTCACTCGCGACGGTGGCGGGCAATTTGATTCGGCTGAAGGCGGGGTGATTTCTCTAGCTTTGGGCTTACCTGTGGTGCGACGAGCGAAGCGAGTCTCTGCTTTCAGAGCTTGTCGAACCAAGCCCATAGCTAGTATTCCCCAGCGTTCTTGTTCAGAGAGGCGTGCCGGTCAGGTTGCGCAGTAATTCCCCTTCGAGACTTCGTCTGCCATCAAATACCATCAGTATTCTGACCTCATTGTCGCGAATGCGATAGATGATACGCCAGGGCTTATCGAAAATCTCCCGCACATCGACCACACCGAGCGATAGCAATTCTGGAACTTTTCGCCCTCGTTCAGGTGCTGTTTCCAGAGAATCCGCTTGAGCCAGTAGAGCCTCAAAAATTTTCTCTGCATCAGCAGATTCCCTGTCGATTAGATACTGAATTAAAAGTTCAAAATCTGCCCGGGCTCCGGCGGCCCAGACTACTTTGAATTTCTTCATCTCTTTGATTTGAGTTCACGAAAATATTCCCGAAGATGCTTTTTTGCCTCTTCATGGGGAATGCCACCGCTTTCGTCAATATCGCGTTCACGCAACGCCACCATCTTCAGCATGGCCATAGTTTCCTGCTGTCTCTGGTACGTTTCAATATCGGTCAGCACAGCCTTCGCTTCGCCGTTCTGCGTGATGATGATCGGCCTGTGGTTTTCCGCCATCTTCTCAATGATCTCAGCCGCGTGGGCTTTGACATACGAAATCGGCTTGATGTCTTCGGCGAGGTTAATACCATAAGACTGAATTCGGTTTTTATTCTGTCAACCTGATTCTGGGCGGGAGGAATGCACCTTCTAGCTACGGGGTTAACCCCATGGCTAAAAGGTTATGGCTCGAAGCGCCTGCTTGGAGTTACGGTAGCGTAGGCGATGTTGTTATCGTTGTGGCTAACGCCTCACCATCGAGGGCTTTGAGGAAGTTGACGAGGTCTTCCAGCTCTTCATTGGTCATCCGCCGCGTAGTCAAGACGCTGTCTTTTGTACCGGGGAAGTTACCAGCGTTGCCCGCAAAGTTGTAAAAATTCACCACATCCCAGAGGCTATTGACCGTACCATTGTGAAAATATGGGCCGGTCTTGCTAACTGAGCGCAATGTCGGCGTCTTGAATGCACCGACATCGGCGGTTTGTGCCGACAATCCTGTCACCCTGTTGATCGTTCCGTCATTGTACGGGCTCGCCGTGCTGAAGAATCCATTGCCAGAAGAAGTATTCAAGAGCTTGCTGGAAATGCCGGTAGATCGACCCTCATCGTAGCTGCTGCCAACGAGAAGCAGTTGCGGTACACCGAGATTGTGGAATTTTCCATCAGTGAAGTTTGAACCACTATGACACCGAATGCAATTGCCCTTACCGATGAATACCTTTAGGCCACGCTTTTGTGAAGCTGTCATGGCGTTTTCATTGCCAGCAACCCATTGGTCAAACGATGAATTCTTAGATACTATCAGTCGCTCATATGCAGCGATTGCTTTCATAAAATTTGCGAAAATCGTATTCACTGCTCCTTTTGTGTCTGGAGTAGCAGTACTTAGATTGTCATAGCATGACTGACCGGGTTTTCCATAGTTGCGGCTCCCTGCCGTGCCACCGACCGGGTTGCACGCATTCACGTAGGCATCCTGAATTTCTGTGGTATTTGCGGTTGCACCAGTATTGCAGAGGGTCGAAGTGAAGCTACCGGTTGCGAGGTTGTTGTCGTCAAACACTGCATCATATTCGCTTGCATAGAGAGTGCATATCAGATATGCAACGCCAAGGCGACCAAAATTGTGCGGTCCGCCTTCGATTGGAGCCCTAATCAGGGACCAAGGCGAATCAGCTGCACCATCCCAAAGTGACCATTCATTTGCTACTGTGTTCAGGATTGTAGGGCTGTTGCGATCAGTGAAATTCGCACCAAGCGACAGGTTGTTCGGCTTGGTAACTCCATCTGCCCAGCCAAAATTGGGATCATGGCAAGTTGCGCAGTTAATCTGACCTGAAGTGAGGGTTCCATAACTTCCTGCCGAGAAACCTACGGTGCGATTTCCTTGCATGAGGATTTCACCGGAGAACCGCTTATCCCAAAAGAACTTTTGACCTAGAGTGGCCGCGCCGGCGTTCTGATCCCATCTGCTGGTCGGATCGTCCGGCATGTCTTGATAAATCAACGTCTTGATAATCGCCAGCTCGGTATCAGAAAACAGGACTTCTTTATCCTCCTGCGCGACGCAGGCGCTGAGAAGAAGGGTGCCGAGCAGGAGAAATAGACCCCACCCCCGTCCCCTCCCCTTATCAAGGGGAGGGGTGCCGTAGGCGGGGTGGGGTTTTGCACCTGGAAGGGAATTGTATTTCGTATTGCTCATAACTCCCCCTTGCCTAAAATTTCGCCACCAGCGATGACGTGAAGATGTTGTTGTCGAATGCATAGTTCCTGATGTAGCCGACTTCGAGGTTGATCGAGTACTCGGCCTTGAAGATGATGTTCTCGGTTATGTCGACGCGCACGCCGGGCGTGATCTGCGCGATGTCGACGATGAACACGTACTTGGGGTCGATTTCGGTCGCGACGCGACGGCTGAAACGCGTGAAGATGCCGAACGTGTTCACGAGGTCAAAGAGCCCCGGAAACGAGTACATGCCCTCGACATACCAGGCTTCGGCGATGTAGTTCTTGGTTTCGTTGATGCCACCGCCGTCGGTGTTGACCTTGAACCACTGCCCGCGCAGCTGCAGCGCCTTCCACGCGATCTGGAAATCGGGGCCCCAGTCCCACTGCTTGGGTTTGTCAGAGGCCTGCATATCCTGCGAGCCATACGAACCCGAAATACCGAGTTCGAGCAGGGTCACCGGCCCGAACGCGAAGTCATAGCTGAGGCGGCCGGCATAAGTTTTGCCAAAGTTGCTTTCGACATTCTCGAAGATGCGGGTATCCTGCGTGAAGGAGTTTCCATTGGTCACGCCGATATTCCAGACGAAACGTTTGTCGAAGTGCTTACCGCGTACCTTTACCCCGAGCGGGTTGCCGTCCATGTAACGGCCGACGAGCGTCGGTGTGACCGTCCAGCGGTCGGGCGCACGGCGCCACCGGTATTCAATACCGGTAATGCCGATGAACTTACCGGCAGTGACTGTGATGTCGTACTGCGAGAGCGGCTTCCAATCGATGAAGGCCATGTCGAGGTTGATATAACTGCCGAGGCCCGTCTGGTTCTGCACTACCGGCTGGCGCGGCAGAATTTCGGTCGAAACCTGCAGGCGCACGTTCTCATGCACCTCGGCAATCATGTCGATTGTCGCGCTATTGAGCGTGCCCATCGGGTTGCCCTTGCCCTGCATGCCGTCGAATGCCAGCGGAAAGTTGCCCGCTTCGCCGAGGTCGTGCGCCTCGTGGCGCGTGTTCATGTAGGTCGATGCCGGGTCGCCGACAAAGACGGCGGTCTTATCGGCAAACTGCTGGAAGTTGTTGCCGACGTCTTTTTGAAATCCCACGCCTTTGTTCTGTGCAAAGGCAAAACCCATATCAACAAAGCCAGTGATCAGCAGTGTGGGAGCTCCCTTTGCGGCGCCGGGGGCTTCACCTTCGGCGACAACACCCGAACCGCTACCGGGGACTATTTCGTCGTTTGAAGAAGAAACAACTACCGCTGAATTGCCAGACCCTTCGGTGGCGCCTGCGGCTTCGACCGGCAAGGATTCCGATTCGCTTTCTTCAGCTGTAGCGGTACGCGCAGAGACTGCTGCGGCTTTGCGTGGCTTGGCGCGCCCTTTCTTGCGGCGGGCTGCATCAGCCGTGGTAACGAGAAAGAGGCAGACGCCCAGCAGCAGTGCAAGGGCGCGCAAAAATCGTTTAAGTGCGGTAGTTTTTGTCATTTCAGGAGGTTGCGGGCTTCTTTATAGTATCGACGAAGATGTAGAAGCACATGACCGTGATCGACAACGCCAACAGCGCACCGCTGACCCGCAGCATCATACCGAAGGGTTCTTTGTGCATGAAGAACAGGCCAAATGTATGAAGAATGACAGAAAACGCGAGCAGCACACCCCAGACTATCTTGCTGCGCTCCGATGCGGTCGACATCAGGAAGAGCACCATCAGCGAGAAGTACACGAGGCTCTGCCCGTTCAGGTGCGTATGCCCGAGCTTGAAGTTTTCATAAACCAACCAGTCGAGCGTCTTCACCTTGACGGTCGATTCAGTATCGGCTTCGATCACCACACCACTCGATTGCCCGTCGTCTGGCTTTACCTCGGCCTTTGCTGCAGCAGGCGCGGATGTTTCTGCAGGCGCAGACTTCTTAGCTTCTTTTTCGGTGACGAGACCGTGGTGCCACGAGCTCAGACCCAACGCTACAACAAGTATCGAACCCATCAGTAGTGTGTAGATCGCAATCAGTGTTTTAGCGGACACAGGAAATTTGCGGATGTTCGGCCAGTTCATAACGGCTAACGTAAGGTGCGTTAGCCTCGGGGCAAGAACTTTTCCTGTTTGGCGCCCCCCGCGAACGGGGGGCCAGGCGAATGAACGCTTAGTCGCCTTTGGCTAGCTTGGCGAGGATATTCACTTCGCGCGCATCGAGATTTTCTACAGGCTTGCCCCGCACGAAATCTTTTACCGAATCGTACGATTGTTTCACCCGCGAGCGTAGCGCAGCCGCCAGCGACTCTTCGGCATGGTCTTCAGCACGCCGGCGAATGTTCATCATCAGCCATATCGTGCTGGCAGTAACAATCGTGGTATTCACTGTTGTCTGCAACCAGAGCGGCATCAAAGCAATGTTCGGCCGTCCTGCAAAGAGGTAGAACGTGTTGAATGTCGCCCAGGCGCAAACCATCAGCATGTGGTGGCGGATTGTTTCTTGTGAGATGCCCGGTTTTACCCTGCGGGCTATGCGCGCGTAGATAAGTTCAACGCCAAACCAGAACGCATAGGCGAGCAGAATCGCCGCAGTCATCGCGAGCGGTGCCGCAATGATCTTGGGAATGTTGTAAGACTGCCCGTTGATGAAGAAACCCGGATTCATCAGCTGGTTCAGCTGAGCATTTTCTTCGTGCGTCCAGGTGCCCGAGAAGTAGTAATCCCAACCGCCGCTGTAGAGGTAATAATAGACGTAAAACATCAGCACCATACCATAGTAGCCATAGTAGGCAAAGCGGCTGCCAGGGCGCATGAAGATTTCCCAGTAGCTACGCTCGAGATCGACGTCGGGACACGCCTGTATACACGAGACGCAGACGCTCTGGTCACTGTCTTTGCCCGGCACGCGGCACATCGACTGGCTGACCGCCTGCTTGGGCGCATGCGCAGGCGTTTCGAGAATGCCGCGCGGCATGGTGTAGATACGCTGCATGGGAGCAATCGGGCAGAGGTAGTTGCACCAGGTTTTGCCGCCGTACAGAAAACCCGTGATGATCGCCGCGGTGATGATACCGATAAAGAAGAACGCGAACACTGCCCGGTCTGAGTTGATGAAGAGCAGGCGCGCCGTGACACCGGCGCTCAGAAAAATAAACTGCAGAGGAAAATGCCAGCGCGCGAGAAATGAATCCTGCGCAATGACGGCTGGCCGGCGCTCGACCTTGCCCGTCTGGCGGTTGAACGTCTTGCGCAGCCACTGCAGGCCCAGGTAGTACGGTATGCGCGAAGCAAAAGACAGCGGGCAGATGCGCCGCCACGCCTCATGCCCGAACACCATGAGAAAGAGCGGCACGCATGGCAGTATCATCGTCCAGAACATACGAGCTCCCATTGCATAGGGTTTCTGCTCGAGAATCTGCCCCTGCACCATCACCTGCTTGTTGCTGAGCGCGAATGGCGTACCGCTGTCAGGCTGCGTCAGAACGGGAGTTACGGGATCCCAAAAAAGGGAAACGATCAGGACAATCCATGCGATGAAGAGAATCATTCGCACAGAAACCATGCGGCGTTCGGGTGCCTTGGCAAACATCAGACCTCCAGTTCGACGTAATTTTTCGCGCGGGAAACGCAGGTGAGTATGTAGCCTGCTTCTCGGTCGGCATCGGTCAGCGCCGGGGAATCGTCGCACTCAACTTCACCCCTGATCTTGAGCGCGCGGCAGGTACCGCAGGTACCCGACCGGCACGACGAAGGCAGTTCGACTCCAACCTCTTCGGCCAGGTCGAGAATCGGAACATCCATGTCGCCGCCAAAAATTTCCATGGCAGAGAGGGAAAAATGCACAACGGCATCGCCGGTTTCGGCAGGTTTCTTCGGAGCAGTCTTCGGCTGCGTGACGGCCTTAGTCTCGAAGACGGTAATCGGTGTTGGTTCGGCGCTGCCCTTCTCACGGGGTACGCCGAAACTTTCCTGGCGGAAACGTTCTTTAATCTCGAAGCCATTCTTTTCCAGAATGAGCTTCACGTTTTTCATGAACGAATCGGGACCGCAGGTGAAGACCATGCGCTCCTTGAAATCAGGCGCAATCTGCAGCAGCTTGTCTTCAGAGAACCGGCCCTTCATGCCTGGCCAGTGCTCTGGCAGTTGCGGGGAAGTAAAAGAAGCCAGGTACCTGAACTTACGGTTCGCCGAAGTAAACATCATCATGTCTTCAGTAAAGACGGCATCTTCGGGTTCGCGTATAGAATGGAAAAAAATGACGTCTGGCTGTGCGCCGATATCGTGCCACCAGCGCGCCATCGACAGCATCGGGGTAACTCCGCTGCCCGCAGCAAGAAACAGGTACTTGTCGCTGGTGGTGTCAAAGCAGTGGAACTTGCCCCCTGGTGGCTTCATGAGCACACTGTCGCCGATGTGCAGGTGGTCGTGCAGGTAGTTCGAGACCAGCCCACCCTTCACGCGTTTCACCGAAATTTCAATCAGGTGCGGCCGCGAAGGGCTGGAAGAGATGGTGTATGAACGCAGGTAGCGTTTACCGTCGATGGTGAGCTCGAGTGTTACAAACTGGCCGGGCTTGTAGAAGAAAAGTGTCGGCTCTTCAGACACAAACTGAAAACTGCGGAAGTCGTGGCTGCGGTCGACGATGCCGATGCAGCGCATCAGCCGCGTGCCCTTGGTCCAGAATTGCAGACGCTCGGGACTGACCGCATCGTGCTCGGTCCATGGGACCATCTTGTGCACAGCCATCACGCGCTGGTTCGAGCTGACTGTCGCCTGGGTCGTGGTTTCTGCAACAGCGGTTGTTCCCGCTGACACAACGTGAGTCTCTTCAACCACCTTTACGGTGGTCTCGGTCGCCACTACTGCCTCAGCAGGTGCGGCCGGCGCGGCATCTGCAACCTCATCGCCATAGAAGCGGCTTTCGCGATAGATAGCCTGTAGACCGGTCAGGGCAGCATCATGACCGTTCACCAGCCTGTTCAGCAAATTGCTGAGGGAGCTCTGGAGTTGACGTTTTTTGCGCGGCGCGGCATCGGTGAGAGCCTGCAGCAAACCCAGCAAAGCCTGCCGTGCGCTGCCGTCGACCTGGTTAACAAACTGGTTAAGCTGCTCGGGACGCATGGCGCCGCTGCGCAGGTAATCGCGCCACTGCTTCGAATAAGATTTCTGGAGCTCTTCGCAAGCCTCTTTGCTTAGTCCATAGGTACCAGCAGAATCGAGAAACCGGAAGAATGCTTCCGCTTCTGCGGCCGTCACCTCTGAAAGCAGGTCGCACTGCCAGACAAAAAGAGCGAATACCGCCTGCGGTAATTTATCCTGGACTGCGGCAACTGTCATCGTGTGCTGTGTGCAGCTGCGTAGAACGGACAGCTTGTCAATGGCTAATGAAACGTGACCTGTCAAAAATGTGATTGCTGCGACCAATTTAGCTGAACATTCGTCCGCTTCATATGGAACAGAACAGCCACCTGCGCATATCATTCTCTGCCCGCGGCGGAGAGCTCTTTGTCCTGCTCATAAAGAACCTGTTTCTGACGCTGATCACGCTCGGCGTCTACAGCTTCTGGGCCCGCGTGAATGTGCAGCGCTACTTCTACGAGCATACCAACCTGGCCGGCGGCCGGTTTGGCTGGCACGCCACGGGAAAAGAACGCTTTATCGGGTTTCTCAAGGCGTCGGTCATTATCGCAGCAATTATTGGAGTGAACGCGCTGCTGGTGAAACTTTCGCCTTACCTCGGTATGATTCTGCCGATTGCGGTGATCATTCTTCTGCCCGCCATCATCGTCGCGCAGTACCGCTATCGTCTCGCGCGCACTTCTTTTAACCAGATTCGCTTTCGTTTCACCGGGCGCGCAGGCAACCTGGCCGCGATTGTGTTCAAGGGTGTACTGCTGACTATCGTCACCTTTGGCTTCTATGGACCATGGTTCGCCGTAGACATGCGCCGTTACCTGTACGAAAATACACGCATCGGATCATCCAACCTGCAGTACGAAGGCAAGGGCGGCGAAATTCTCTCGATGTACATTGTGGCGATTCTGCTGACCATCGTCTCTTTCGGTATTTATCGTTTCTGGTTTACGGCAAAAATTGCCAACTACCATACCAGCCGCACGCGCTTCCAGGGAGCTCCCCTCAAAGGTGATGTCGACGGCGGCGATGTGTTCATCGCGAACCTGGTGGGGCAGATGCTGACCTTTGTCACGCTCGGTATTTACCTGCCGTGGTACATTGTCCGCCTGCAGAAAGTCATGCTCGAGGGTATCAGCCTGACTGCCGAACCCGATTACTCGCAGATGCAGGCTCAGGTCGATACCGGCGCCAGCGCGTTGGCAGAAGGCCTGGCTGATGCCGCATCGCTACTCGACAACATCGCGGATTTTCTTTCGTGATACGACAGGCCCCTGCGCAGTATCTCGACGGCATCGACCCGCGGCCACGCACGGGTCGGCTGGTCTTTGACGAAGCGCACGGTGAACTGCATTTTTACGAGACCGATACTTCGGGCATCGAACGCTTCATTTTTTCCGTAAATAAGAACCACACGTTCGAGATACGCTCGCGCGGTGGCGAGCACGTGATTGAATGGCGTGAGGCAGGTAACGCCTCAAGCCGCATGCTCACGCTCGGCGACATTGATTTCGTGCGACTGGTGCGGGACAGGTTTCTCGCGCATAAAAATATCTTCTGGCGCTATGCGACCCTGGTATGGTCAGAATCGCTCGGTAAAGTCGCGCTCGCACTCATCGCGGCGCTCGCCGTGACTGGCATCGCCGGCTGGTTCTTCATGCAGAACAGCTACAAGGTGATACCCATTGCCTGGGATAAAAAGATCGGTGAACAGGCAGAGCCGGGGCTAAAGGAATTCGGCCTGACCTGCGCTTCGCCGCAGACGGTGCGCGACCTCAAGAAGCTGATACCCTACCTTGCACAGCCGGGCACACCCTACTCTTATGATATACAGATCATCAAGTCGAATGTCGAAAACGCCTTCGCGCTACCAGGCGGGAAACTCACCTTCTTTTCAGAAACCATAAAAAATGCGAAAAGTTATGGCGAACTCGCAGGTATCCTGGCGCACGAAATTGGACACGTCGAACGCCGGCACGGCATGCAGCAGCTGAGCCAGTACATGACGATACGCGTGATACTGGCGCTTGCCTTCGGCATGACCGACGATGCGACGCTGATCGCCACGGCCGCCGATGCGGGAGCTCTCTTGTTACTGCTGAAGAATTCGCGCGACCACGAACGCGACGCCGATGCCTACGCCGCCGAGAAACTCGTGGCAGCCGGCATCTCTAACCGGCCCATCCGCGAGTTCTTTGAGCGCATCGCGCGTGAACACAAGAAGGACATGCAGAATGTACCTGACTTCATTCTGACGCACCCTGCTGATAATGAGCGTATCCGCTTCTTCGAGAAATACGAAACACGCCACAAGGCGGCCTTCAGAACAGCAGCGGCAAAGCTCAATCCGGAAATCAGCGCCTTGCTCAAACGCAAGCCTGTGCTCGCGGCTGAGTGCATCGCTCCGCTGAAATCCACAAAAAAGAATGCAGACGATGATGAAGAGGGTGACGCAGAACCCTGACAGCGAAAAAAAAGCCCCCGGGGTTAGCCGGGGGCAAATTCTCAGTGAGACAACATGAAGGTGCCAAGGCACCAATCTGCCTGTACGCAAGCAAGAACCATGCCAAAATATCACTCCCGCTAGTTTCGTAAGGGTGGTTATCGGCTCGACGCTCGCAAAAGCATTCGTGAACCGGAGCGCATGGCTGTTTCATCGTCGGACGATCTGCGCACGGGTGCTATCAAGCAGGTTGTCGGGGTCGGCACGCGCCTCGCGTTTAACCGCAAAATACCGAAACCCATGATACAGCTGGGTCTTAATGCGCTCGGCGTGGCTATTGGCGCTGCACCGGGCTGCTCGCTCATGGAAGGCAGCATCGATACCATCGCGTATGATTTCTGGACGCCCGAACAACTGAAACCCGGCCGCCTGCTCATTTACAGCCATGGTGGCGGCTACACGATGTTCTCGCACAAAACGCACCGCACTCTCGCCTCAAGGCTCGCGGTCGAGTTTGAAGCGCAGGCAATTGTCTACGATTACCGGCTCTCTCCCGAACATCGGTTTCCCGCGGCTGTCGACGACGCGCTTGCAGTCTACCAGCACGTGCTTCGCCAGGGTTATGACCCACGCAATATCATTCTCGCCGGCGATTCAGCAGGCGGCGGATTAACATTTGCGCTGTTACTTGCTGCGCGAGACCATAACCTGCCGATGCCCGGCCTCGCGATCGGCCTGTCACCGTGGGTTGACATGACACTCAGTGGCTACAGCTTCCAGGAGAATCCACATAAAGACGTGATGCTCTCGCCCGACGGCGTGCGGCATTTCCGCGAGATGTACCTCGACGGCGCTGATCCAAAACATCCTTATGCATCCCCGCTGTTCGGCGACCTCAGGGGATTTCCCCCTGTTATGCTGCAGGCAGCGGGCGATGAAATCCTGCGCGATGATTCTGTGCTCTTTGCTGCAGCACTCAGGCAGGCAGGAATTCGAGTGGAGCTCGACGTCTCGCCGGGTCTCTTTCACGTTTTCGAATTTGCCTGGCGCATTCTACCAGAAGCGGACGAAGCTATCATCCGCATGGGTGATTTTGTGCGCCGCCATTACGCTGATTAACATTTGGCGGCGGTGCCGCCAAATGTTGTTCCCCTAAGACTTTTTTTGCTTGTACCGGCCAATCGGCTTTGCGTTCGGTATCGCGTGCAGGAACACTCTGCGTTAAACCAGCCCGACACGTTCATCGAGCACTACGAGCGCAAGATCCACAGCCAAAAGCAGCTGATTGAACTTTCGAAAGCGCTCAACTCGAATCTCGAACTGCGCTCGCTGATTGACGCCATTCTGAACGTGAGTATTGCACAAAGCCGCTGCCTGCAAGCTGGCATTTTTCTCGTGCCCGAGATTGACCACCACTCCCTTGTGCTCGACGAAAACGTCGTCGGCTTCGAAGTCGATAACGCTGCCACATTTGTGATACCTTACAAAAGCGATCTCGTCAAGCTGCTGACAGAATACCCGACACTGCTGACCCTCAGCGAAATCCGCAACATCGCGGCGGCAACAGACCACTCGAGCCTGGCGCAGGTCAGCTTTCGCGACGCGGTGACGCAACTGTCTAAACTCAACAATGAACTTCTGCTCGTGCCACTGAAGGCAAAAGGCCGCACAAACGGAATTCTGGTTATGGGACCAAAATCAGACGGCGAACCCTATCTCGCCGAAGAAAAAGCCTTTCTCTCTGACCTTGCTTCACTTGCTGCCATCGCCGTCGAAAACGCCCGCCTCTACGAACTGGCAACAGTCGACATGATGACCAAGCTGAAGATCCATCACTTCTTCCAGGCACGGCTGCGCGAAGAGCTTGAGTTGGCGCGCGACAACAACAAACCGGTGAGCCTGCTGCTGACCGATATTGACCATTTCAAGAAGTTCAACGACACGTACGGCCACCAGGTCGGCGACATTGTCCTGAAAGAAGTAGCGCGCGTCCTCATCAGCCTCGCACGGGGCAACGACGTACCAGCGCGCTACGGCGGTGAAGAGTTTGCGCTCATTTTACCTGGCAAAGACATCGACTCGGCAAAAGCCGTCGCAGAAAAATACCGCGAACGTATTGAGAAGCTTACCGTAAAAAATCCCACAGACAAGGGCGACAAACTTCTGCGGGTTACCGTTTCTGTAGGCGTGGCCACCTTCGCTCCCGCGGCTGATCACGACAACAAGCATCTTATCGAGCGTGCCGACCAGGCACTGTATGCTGCGAAGCACGCAGGCAGAAACCGGGTCGAAATCAAGATAGCGTAAAAGCTTCGGGTTGCCGTGGCTGACCTGAAAACCATTACGTTGAAAAAAACCACGGCTTTTGCCCTGGCAATATCTGCGTGGATCCTGATTGCGCTACTCGACAGCCAGATCACATTCGAAATCGGTTTTTCTATCTTTTACCTTATCCCAATATCGCTCGCCACCTATTATGGCGGTTTTCGCCAGGGTCTCGTTATCTCCGTACTATCGGCGCTGGCCTGGGGCTTCAATGACTGGTACACAGGTCACCGTTACACAAATCACTGGATGCCGCTCTGGAACATATTCATGCGCCTGGGTTACTACATTCTGCATAGTTATATGCTGCGCCGGTACACAACACTGCTGGCTTACACGAGTTCGCTTGCTTATACCGATACCCTTACCGGGGCTTTCAACACGCGCTACCTCGCAAGGCACATCGCGCGATTGCGCGATACCGGACGCACGGCAAAACAACCTGTTACCCTGGCTTATATCGACCTCGATAACTTCAAGGAAGTGAATGACACCCACGGCCATGATGAAGGCGACCAGGTGCTCCGAGTGCTCGCTGAAGAAACCCGCAAAACGATAGGCGAGAACGATATTTTTGCCCGGCTCGGTGGTGACGAGTTCGTGGTCGTGATTCCCGAAAGAGATTTCACTGCAGCGAAGCAAATCATCGAGCAGCTTGCCATGAACGTGCTGGCGGCTTTTCGCCTGCGCGGTTGGCCTGTCACCCTAAGCATAGGCGCACTAACCTACAACCACGCCGCGAAAATACCGGTGTCTCCGATGCAGCAGGTTGACCAGCTGATGTACAAGGTTAAGAAGACCGGCAAAGCCGCAATTCGGCACCAGAAGGCATAATTGCCCCATCTGCGGCCCGAATCGACATAAACTTGACGGCAGATTTTCATTCCTGAGTCAAGCGCATGGCTGAACTCAGCAAAGACATCGTGGGCCGCAAGATGGAGCCCTTCACCTTTACCGTTGAACGCGGCAAGGTAAAAGAATTCCTCAACGCTATCGGTGAAACGAACGCGATTTATCATGACGTGAATGCAGCGAAAGCGGCCGGTTACGCCGACACTCCCATTCCGCTCACCTTCCAGACAGCTTTTACCTTCTGGGGTTACGGCGATAAGTTCTGGTCTGATCTAGACAGCTTCGGTATCGATACCAAGCGCCTGCTCCACATGAAAGAAGAGTATACCTACCTCGAGCCGATTTACCCCGGCACGACGGTGAGCTGCCAGGTCGAAGTTATCGATGTAAAAGTCGGCAAAATGAACATGGTGACTTTTAAGAACACCTACAGTGACGGCAAAGGCAAGATCTTCATCGAAGCCGAAATGGCGATCGTGATCCGCCCCGAAGGAATGTAAGAGAGGAAATCATGAACAAAATCAAATTCGCTGACTACAACGAAGGCCAGGATATTCCCGAGCTGCGCGTAGGTCCTATCAAGCAGATGGATCTCGTGCGTTACGCGGGTGCGTCGGGCGACTTCAACCCGATACACAACGACGTCGAGTTCGCTAAATCAGCCGGCCTGCCAGGCACTATCGCACACGGTATGTACATCATGGCTCTCATGGGCCGTCAGGTAACTAACTGGGCGCCTCCAACACAGGTAAAATTCTTTGGCGTCAAGTTCAAAGGTATGAGCCTTCCGGGCGAAACTATGGTATTCACCGGTAAAATCAAAAAGAAGAAAGAAGAGAACGGCGACAAGCTTCTCATGGTATCCCTTACAGCAGCGAATGACAAGGGCGAAGTCAAGGTCAGCGGCGACCTGACGGTAAAAGCCGAATAGTTCCGCAGGAGTAAGATGGATATTGCATTTGCAGATATTGGCAGCCACAAAGTTGTGAAGGTAATGGGCGACGTTGACTTGTACAACGTCGGTGACCTCAAGCGCTCAGTGTTTGAACTGATCGACGAAGGCGAAGTTGAGTCGCTGATTATTGACATGAGCAGCGTCAACTACATCGACTCTTCCGGCGTCGGCGCGCTTGTTGCTGCCCAGAAGAAGATGAAGACCCAGGGCGGCAAATTTGGTCTGCTGGGCCTCACCGAAGATGTGCTGAATATCCTCAAGCTCGCCACACTCGACCAGTTCTTCAAGATTTACGAAACCGAAGCGCAGCTTCCACAATAACGTCGTGCCGGATAACCGGCACCCTTTTCTACTCTTAGGCTATCTATGAAAACCGTATTACTTGTTTATGGCGGCCAGTCAGGCGAACACGAAGTCTCCTGTGTTTCCGCCGCCTACCTGGAACAGACCATCGGCGAGGCTGGCTACACTCCGGTGCCGGTCTATGTCGATCGCACGGGAGTCTGGCACTGGCAGCAGAAAGTTCACAAGACCCCAGCAGACAATGCGGCGAATCCGGCGACACTCAGCCGCGTCGGCAGCAATGTTGTTTTGCGCAGCGCAGCGAGCTCGGTGGCTGTGCAGGTCGCTTTCCCGATCATCCACGGCACAGCCGGCGAAGACGGTTCGCTGCAGGGGTATTTCGAAGTGCTCGGTTTACCGTACGTGGGCGCGGGTGTTGCCAGCTCTGCGGTCTGCATGGACAAGGCGCTGATGCGCGCGCTGTTTGCCGTGAATGGCATTCCGCAGGTGCAGTACTTTGTCATCACACGCGCTGACAAGGCTGACCCGCGCCAGGTCGACAAGCAGATCAGCGAGTCCTTTGGTTACCCGGTTTTTATCAAACCCTGCAACATGGGTAGCTCGGTGGGAGTTCATAAGGTCAGCAATGCATCTGCCCTCGCCGCTGCAATTTCCGATGCTGCTCGCTTTGACGACCACCTGCTCTGCGAGCAGGGGCTAAATGTGCGCGAACTCGAAATCGCGATCGCCGGCAATTATCCCGAGTACCTGACTTCGGGCGTGGGTGAGATCAAAGTAAACCACGAGTTCTATTCGTATGAAGCCAAGTACCTCGACCCAAAAGGTGCAGACCTTTTCATCAAGGCCGAGATCAGTGAAGCCCAGGCTGCAGACATACGCAAGCTGGCGGAACAGGCTTTTGCCTCGGTACGGGGCGATGGATTTGCCCGCATCGACTTCTTTCTCGATAAAGATTCGGGAAAACTCTACCTCAATGAAATTAACACCTTACCAGGTTTTACTCCCATCAGCATGTTCCCGCAGCTCTTTCGCGCCGCCGGGGTAAGCGGCGCTGATATCACCAAACGCCTGATCGAATGGGGAGAAGCGCGCTGCCAACGCCTGCAGCGGCTGCGGGCGGCAAGCCGCTAAGACCGTGCCAGGCGACTACACACTCTCTTACCATTTCTTCGGCATCAACGATGACCGGAACCATTTTGAGCTCTTTATCGACGCCGATGGAGCATCTGACCTTGCCACGTGGCAGCACCACCCGCGCGCAGCCGGCGCGAAACATGACCGCCGCTGGCGCTTTCGCAGGGCCAATGCGCACCGGCGTGTCTACCTGGGTTTTTCGGGGCCCGTGAGCAACAACCGCGGCCGCCTGCGCATCTTGCGACAGGGCAAGGTGCATGATAGGCGTAAGACCGGCCCGCAGGATTCAATTCTGGTGACACTGTGATAGCACGCCGAAAGACGACGCCAGAAATGCCGCGGAGCGGTGGCGCACGAGGTACCCATGGCTGATTCACGCATACCAGAAATTCCTCTGCCCCGGCCCTTCCTGCGTGTGATCAGCGAAGCACCCGTCACGAAAGAAGATGTCGAGCGCGTGCGTAAGACCCTGCAGCAGAACATCGATGTTTTGCAGGCAGAACTCAGGCGCGAAAAAGAGCTCACCCAGAAGTTACAGAAATCTGGTGAAGTACTGCAGGAGATTCTTTCGGCTCCGGACTTTCGCGCCCTCAGCCTGCAGTCTCGCGAAGCGGTAGTGGTGACAGACGCCAGCAAGCCCGGTGCGGCTCACGTCGATGAACCGCCTGTAGAGTATGTCGAGGTCGAAGAGATTGAGCTGACAGACCATGAAGTCAGCAGTCTAGAAGGTGGGGCTGATCCTAAAAAGAAAAAGGCCGAGGACTGATTGATGCAGTTCGTGCGTTACGCACTGGCACTTCTTTTCTCCTGCGCAGCGCTGATCGCGCAGGACCCGACACAGCTCACGCCGGTAGATGAAATACCCGATGACGGCTACCTCGCCATCGAAGGTGGGCTCGGCTACAACACGTACCCAACCTCAGAATACTTTCGCGCGCCGCTGTTTTTTACCGGCGCTTCAGCCTACCGTAACATCAGCACGCGAGTTCTGTTGCTCTCGGACATGGTACACGCGAGCGACTATTTCGCCGGTAAGCAGACAGCGGTTACAGGCAGCGGCCTCTACGCGTATAATTTTGCGCTACTCGATGTCGACTACCTGTCGTGGCAGGGTAAGGTCTGGGCTGCGGGATTTGGCGGTGGCTTAAGCCACCAGGGGTTTTTGATACCCGGAGCGGAGCGCAGCGCACACGCGGTGGTCGGTCGCCTGCGCGGGCAGTTCTACCTCTTCTGGGCGGAGTTTCTAGCCACGCAGGCAGTGGTCACCCTGCCGATCGCCTTCTACCAGGGTTCAACCGATTCGTTTCGCATGCTGCAGGGTGAGTTCAACATACTGCTCGATTTTGCGGGACACGTGCGCAACCCCGAGTCGCAGACTTTTTTGTTTGCCCTTTCGCTTCACTACGATTACACTCGGCTCACCCACAGCGTGCGCAGCTATGAGCAGCACGAGTTCACTCCCATGATTAAGGCAATGGTGGTATACTGATGCAGGCAACAGACAAACTGATCGTGGCGCTCGACGTGCCCACAGCGGCAGATGCGCTGGGCTTAGTGGGAGTTCTGGGCGACACGGTGTCGTTCTACAAGGTGGGCATGCAGCTCTACTTTGCCGAGGGCAATGCACTGGTGAAAGAACTCATCGCCCGCAGAAAGCGGGTGTTTCTCGATCTGAAGATCAATGATATTCCCGAGACGGTGGCGCTCGCTGTCGGTTCGCTTGCCCGGCTGGGCGTCGACTACCTGACACTCTTCACTAATGAGAAACAGATTGCTGCGGCGCGCAAGGTCGTCGACGATCTGCAGTCTGCCCTGAAACTGTTGAATGTCACGGTGCTGACCAGCGATGCGAGCGGTGTCGATGCTGTGGAGCGCCGCGCGCAGCTGTCGCTCGAAGCCGGCGCCGACGGGCTGATCTGTTCCGGGCAGGAAACTGCAGCACTGCGAACCAGGCACGGCGCCGGACCCATCATCGTGAACCCAGGCATCAGGCCAGCAGGTGGGGGGGCGGACGACCAGGTGCGCGTCGTTACCCCGGCCATGGCAATTCGGGCAGGTGCAACCAACATCGTGGTTGGCCGGCCCATTACCAAGGCGAAAGATCCGCGCGCGGCGGCAGAAGCGATCGTCGCTGAAATACGGGGAGCTTGAGACAGCAGGCATGAAATCCCTCTTCGACAAAATGGGCCCCTCGAAGCTGGTGCTCTCACCGATGGCCGGCTATTCCGATTCACCGTACCGCAAACTTTGCCGCGAAATGGGTTCGGCGATCAGCATCAGCGAGTTTGTTTCGACGGAGCATCTGTTCCGTTCGCACCCGGGCGCGATCAAACTGTTTCGTTACGAAGAGCCAGAGCGGCCAGTCGTGTTCCAGGTGTTTGGCAACGACCCTGAAATTATCGTGCGCGGGGTCTCGCGCGTGCTGCACCTGAACCCCGACGGCATTGACCTCAACATGGGATGTTCGGTGAAGAACGTCTCAGGCCGTGGTTCGGGTGCGGGACTTCTGCGCTGCCCCGACAAATCGCGCACGATTATCAGCCGGCTGGTCGCCGAGACGGGACTGCCGATCTCGGCAAAAATTCGCCTCGGCTGGGACCACGACTCGCTCAACTACATGGAATTTTCCGAGATGCTCGAAAGCGAAGGTGTCTGGACCATCGCCGTGCACGGGCGCACACGGCAGATGGCCTATACCGGTTCAGCCGACTGGGAACGCATCGGTGAAATAGCCCGCGCACGCAAGATACCCATCTTCGGCAACGGGGACGTCAAGACCCCGGCTGAAGCCTATGAGCGCATCAGGAACTATGGCGTGGCCGGCGTCTACATTGGCCGTGCCGCAATCGGTAACCCCTGGATTTTTTCTGGCATCGATAAGGCAACCCTGAGCTACACAGAGCGCCTGCCTGTGATGCTGCGCCACCTCGACGACATGGCGAAGTTCTACGGCGATGCACTCGCCGCGGTACTGATGCGCAAGCACCTGACACAGTACACGCGCGACCTGCCGGTTTACTCGTTTCTCAAACCCGAGATGTACCGCAAGACATCGGCAGTCGAGCTCAAAGACTTTTTGCTGCGCGCCGCAGAGCACAGCGCTCTGGTAGCTTGATTGCTGCGCGATAGGTCGCCTGAGCGACCTGCCGCGCAGTCTTTTAAATCGCTACCTCTACCGCTTCTTCTACCCCGTCGACAGTCATGATCTCTTTCAGTATGTTCTGCAGGTGATCTTCTGAATCGACTTCAATCACGAACTTGTCGCGAATCTGCCCGACCTGCGAGGTCGTCGCATTCGCTTCGATGATGTTCGCCCCGCTCTGTGCCAGCTGCTTCACAATGTCGAGGTAGATCTGCGGACGGTCAATGCCGCGTATTTCGATCGAAGCATGACGCCCCGTGCTCTCGCCGACCCACTTCAGCGGCACCAGCCGCTCGGCCTGGTCGGGGTGTACGCTGAGATCCATCAGCGACGGGCACCCTTTCTTGTGCACCGAGATCACTCCAAAGCGCGAAATAAAACCAGCGATGCTGTCAGGGGGCATCGGGTTACAGCACTGCGCGTACTTGACCTCGAGCTGCGTTTCGCCCTGCCATTCGATCTTGCGCTCATGTGGCTGCGGTGCAACAGTGGGAGCGACATCACTTTTGGGGGCACGCGGCGGCCGGGCTTCGCCCGCAGGTTTTTTTTCCGTTTCAGGTAGTTTTTCGAGCGCAGGACTTTCCTGCTTCCGGAAATGCGCCTTGAGCTTCGCGCGCGCATTGGGAGTTTTCAGGAAGTTGAGCCAGTTGAGCGACGGTTTGACGGCCGTGTTTGTGATAATTTCAATCTGGTCGCCGTTCTTGAGCGGGGTTCTGATACTCACGAGGCGATCGCCGATCTTGGCGCCCGCGCAGCGCAGGCCGATATCGGTGTGGATACGAAAGGCAAAATCGAGCACCGTTGAGTGCTCGGGCATCGTGAAAATTTTTCCCTTCGGCGAGATGACGTAGACCTCGCTGCTTTGGCTGAGGTTAGAGACAAGCTCCTGGTAAAACTCGCCCGAGTCAGATTCTTCTTCTGACGCTGCCATGTCCTGCAGTTCCATGAACTGCATTTCAAATGCCTTTGTCGGCGCCTGGCCTTCTTTATAGGCCCAGTGAGATGCAATACCGAATTCAGAAACGCGGTGCATTTTCCAGGTGCGTATCTGCACCTCGATCGCCTGTCCGCCGGGGCCGATCACGGTGGTGTGCAGGCTCTGGTAACCGTTGGATTTAGGTACCGAGATGTAATCCTTGAAGCGCCCGGGTACCGGTGTCCAGAGCGTGTGCACGAGTCCCAGTACCGTGTAGCAGTCCTGTACTTCGTTGACGAGTACGCGTACACCCGTCAGGTCGTAGATATCTTCGAAGCTCTTCTTCTGCTCCTGCATCTTGTTGTAGATAGAGAAGAAGTGCTTTGAACGTCCCTCAACGGTTGCCTTGATTTTTGAATCTTTCAGGTGCTGCGACAGCAGCGACATGACCATCGCTACGCGACCGTCGCGCTGGCCTTTCTTTTCGGCAATTTTATCTTTAATATGCGCGTAGGCTGTCCGGTCGAGGTGGTAGAGCGCGAGGTCTTCGAGCTCCGACTTGATCTTGTAGATACCTAGCCTGCCGGCAAGGGGCGCATAAATTTCGAGTACCTCGCGCGCAATCTGCATGCCCTTCGAGGTCGAGTGGAAGCCGAGGGTGCGCATGTTATGCAGCTTATCGGCGAGTTTGATCAGGATAACCCGGCTGTCGCGGATCGTTGCCATGATCATCTTGCGGATATTGATCGCCTGCTTGTTCTCGGCACTCTGCGTCTTGAGCACAGAAATTTTCGTCACCGATTCGACCAGGTAGGTAATAGTTTCGCCGAACTCCTGCCGCATGTACTCCGGGCTGATGGAGGTGTCTTCGAGCACATCGTGCAGCAGACCCGCACAGATAACCTCGTGGTCGAGCCCCAGGTCGGCCAGTGTGTGAGCCACGGCGAGCGGATGGATAATGTAAGGTTCGCCCGAAAGCCGCTTCTGGAACTTGTGCGCATCTTCGGCCAGCAGGTATGCCTTTTTGACCAATGCCTTCTGTGCACGGGTCACGTACGACGGCATGCGCGCCAGAAGCGTGTTCAGGCTCTGGCCCTCGGCGGGGGCCTGGCTGCGGAGTAACGAAGGCATCGCCATATAAGTTATTATACTCCCGCGGGGTTTAGCGCGCAACAAAAATTCTGGCGCCAAAAGACCAGACTGACGGGCCTTCAGCCCTCTTATGCTTTACCTGCCAGCGATTCCGCCGATACTAAAGACAGTGCCCGGCGGGACCTGATGCCGGGCCATGGAACCGCGTAGATGCTATACTTTGCCCTACTAAGTGTTATTCTACTGGGCGCGCTATTGGCGTGGTTACTGAACCTGCGCAAAAGTAACCCTTTCCATATCGTGCAGAAGCTGATGGACGAGGGCAAGTACGATGATGCAGTCCTGAAGTTGACCGCGATGTCCGAGGATGTTGATCTTGCGCCACGGTCTTATATCTACCTCGCCGAATGCCATGAGCAACTTGGCTCGAAAGAACTGGCCCGTGAGTGCTACCGCAAGGCAATCGATGCCGGGGCTTTTGACGACCGCGATCGCGAAATCGAAATCTACAAAAAGATTGCAGAGATCTACCGCGCCGAAGGCGACAATGACGGGTTTTTCGAGTGCTGTTTAGAGATACTGCGATTGAACCCCGCCGACGAACTGGCAAATCAGGAAGTGGGATTGATGGCGCTCGGCGACGGTCATTTCCGCATTGCAGAGACCTACCTGCGCGCGGCGATGCAAGCCTCAGACGAACCGCAGCTGCCACTTGCATATGCCGTGACGCTCTGGCAGCTCGGCGAACGGGATAACGCGATCGCGCAGATGGAAAAACTGCTCTCTGACGCTAACGCCGACAGCAATGCAGAGCTGCTCTACGTGACGATGGCGACCTACGGCATACACCTGGCGCGCGGCAGGCAAGCTGCGCTCAAGCTGATCAGCCAGAGCAAAGACAGTAATCTGCTGCAACTGTTGCTCAATATCTACCTGTACCAATGCTACCAGTCGAAGGCTCTGCGCGAAGCGCTCGACTTCCTGAAGAAGCTGAACGAATCGGGTGGCCTGCCCGAGGACAAGAAGCGGGAGTACCAGTACCTGCTGCTGTTGTTATACCTTAGCGAAGAGATGTTCCTCGAAGCCTCGCGGCTTTACCGCGACGTTGCAGGTGACGACGACGAATACAGGGACCTGAAGCACCTCAAGGTATTCATCGACCAGATCGATCTCAATCCGCATGCCGAGAACCTCAGGCCATTCAAACAGATATTCAAGGACAACTTTGATCCGTTGCTGCAGCCCGACCTGGCGTACGCCATTTCGGGCTTTCGTAAGAACCGCGGTATCTCAATGGACAAGTTCTTTGATCTGTCGGGCGAAATTCCTGCGCTGCGCATTGAATATGATGTCATGACCGCTGAGAAGGGAAACGACCTCTTTCTGCAGATGATGCCCGAGGATTTCCAGAAATTTGTTATCTACATTATTACCAAACTCGAATACAATGAACCGGTAAAAGAATCTTCGGGCGAAAAGGACCTGGTGCTCTATTCGGCAATCTCATCGAAGAGTAAGTCGATTCGGGCGCTTTTCGCCTTTTACCGCCTGCGCACCGGTGCCCATATCAGCGACATCTCGGTGCGTAACCTGCAGAACAAGATGCAGACGCTCAAAGCAGATAAAACTTATATTATCTCAAGCGCGCAACTCACCGAAGGAGCGCTCACCGTACTTCGCAACGAACCTTCTTTGAAACAGTTTGACGGCGAACACCTTGCCGAATGGCTGCACGACTACTACAAGGCTGCGCGACGGTAATTACTCGCCCGCAACAAAACCGCTGGCCTTGAGCCCGATGGTCCGGCGCAGCCGCAGGACGATGCGCAGCGCACCGTAAGCAAAGAACGGCGCGACGATCACATCGACAGTGTAGTGCACCCGCTGGAACAGCAGGCAGATACCCATAACAATCACGCCGACAAACGCGAGCTTGCGGTAGATACCCGCCGGCAGCATCAGGTAAAGCAGGTACATCGTCGCTGTGTGCCCCGAAAAAAAGAGGTCTTTGTTGACCTGCTTACCCGTGTACATGAAGCTCAGGATAGGGTCGACCAGTGGAATAAGCCCGTTCGGTGGCTCGAGCGGAACCAGCGTCATGGTAATCATGCGCAGAACGACAAAAAGTGCGTAGGCCTCAAAGCCAATCACGAGCCGCTCAGGCGAAGGTAGCAGGAAAATGACCCCCAGCAGCAGCGCCGTATACAAGATGTAGAAAATCAGGTCACTCAGGTCGTGCGCCGGCAGGTAGTTAAAAACCGGGTCGTGCAGCTGCACCCCCGGACGCATCTCAATCTGCGTGAGAAATGGTACAGAGCTCAGCATCACGACAGTCAGTATAACTGCCGCGAAGATGAATTCATAACGCTGGTCAGGAATTTTCCAAAAGTTGATCCAGCTGCCTTTGATACGCGACATAATAAATCAGATGCCCACCAAGACTGGATGTGTCAGGCAGGGATCTTTTTCTGCGTCAGCAAGCGAAAAAAGGATTTGCAGCAGCACGGCAGAGAGGGTTGAAGAGAGCATGTTTTGGCAAACTTTCATCACTGTGTTTACCACGGTTTTTCTCGCAGAAATTGGCGACAAAACGCAGTTAGCAACCATGCTGTTCGCAGCGAATAAAGAGGTTAACCTCATGCACGTTTTTGCAGGGTCGGCAGTAGCGCTGGTGGTCGCTTCTGCGCTGGGAGTATTTGCCGGCGCTTTTCTGGGAACCTACATTCCAACCAAAATTCTGCATTATGCGGCGGGACTCGGCTTTGTCGTTATCGGCGTCTGGACGATTTACCGCGCCTAGCAGGTTCCTGTATCAGGAGCTTGTTAGGGCATTTTACTGCGCGCTCCACAGCCTCTTGTAGGTACGCGAGCGGCGCAGCAGGTCGCGGTGCGTTCCGATGGCTTCAACGGAGCCGCCGTTCAGGACGATAATTTCATCGGCGTGCGTGACTGTGCTGAGGCGGTGCGTAATGATGATCACGACACGGTCTTTCTTGAGCTTCGCCAGCTGACCCCGTATTTTCTGTTCGCTCAGGGTATCAAGATGAGCGGTAGCTTCGTCGAGTACAAGCACTGGCGCTCCCTTGACCAGGGCGCGTGCCAGCGTCAGCCGGTGCTTCTGGCCCCCCGACAGCCTGAAACCGCGTTCACCGATCAGGGTGTCGAGACCCTGCGGCAGCTCATCGATAAAATCCTGCGCGTCGGCGCCGCGCAGGGCGCGCAACAGCTGGGCATCGCTGAGCGGTCGCGAGGAGATCAGAAGGTTCTCGCGTACAGACCCGTCGAACAGAATGGCATCCTGCGTGACGATCGAGATTCCCGCACGCCAGGCCGCGAGATCATAACGATCGCTCTGTACCCCGTTGAGGCTGATGTGTCCCAATTGTGGCTGGTAGAAGCGGCAGAGCAGGTCAATCAGCGTCGTCTTACCGATACCGCTTTCGCCGACGATCGCGTAGATGCGCGAAGGTTTTAGCACAAGCGAAATGTCGCGCAATACCGACTGGTTTTCCCGGTAGCCAAAGGACACGTCTGTGAACCGGATTTCGCGCAAGGCGGCAGGCATGGGTAGCTCACCCGTATTCTGCTCACCCTCGAGCGCGAGCATGTCGAGCACGCGGTCGAGCGATGCCATCGACTTCTGTATCTGGCTCAGCGAGAACACCATGCGCCAGACCGGGTAGAGCAGCATGCCGCTGTACATCTGGAAAGCCACGAGGTCGCCGATCGAAGTTTCGCCTCGCAAAAAGAAAAAGCCACCTATGACCATGATCAGCAGCGAAGTGACAGGAATCAGGAAGTTCCAGATGCCGTCGACCGCTGATTCGCGTAGCGAAGCGAAGATGTTCTTGCGGAACATCAGGCCCTGCACGGTATTGTAGCGGCGCTTTTCCGTCTGCTGCATTTCGAATGCCTTCACCGCGCGGATGCCGCTGAAAACTTCGCTGGTGCGAGCATCCTGCGCGGAGCGGTCGTTACTGACAGAGCGGTACACGGGTCTCACGCGCAGGATGTAGATGAGGCTGATGTAGACCAGCGGCGGAATAAAACCGGAGGCTACGATTGCGAGCGGCAGGTGCCAGTAGATAAGAATGCCAAAGGTAATCGCGATGCGCAGGAACGCCACACCCGGCGAAATGATCGCCATCTGCAAAAGGCCGGTCAGGTTCTCGGCGTCGCTCGTGAGGCGTGAAACGATGCCCCCGGTTTTGAGCTCGTGCACCTTGCCCAGCGGCAGCCGCATCAGGTGCGAGAACAGGCGCAGGCGGAGCGAGCGAACAAACCGGCCGTTCACGATCGCGGTGAAAAAGCGCCGCCAGAAGTCGATGCCCTGCGCGGCGACCAGCAGACCAAACAACACTCCCCCTATCACCATAAGCAGCCGGGTCTTGTCGGCAGCTGCCAGCTGTGTGTTCATCAGTACGCCGTCGATGATGTGCCGCGTAGTGACAGGAACCGCCAGGTAAAGCAGTTCGGTGAGGCAGGCGGCTACAAAGATGACAATAAATGCCCGGCGGTGCTCGCCCAGCAGATTGAGGTAAACCCGGAAACTGCCGGGCTGGCTGTTCACCGGGTTGTCGCTGGTTTGACGGCGCAGTGGTTGTGAAATAAATTCGCGGTAAAGCGCGCGCGAAGAAGGAATCGGCATGAGGTTACAAAATAGCAGCCGTACGGACTATTGACGAAATAATTCAACCGCGTCCCCGTTGGAGGTTCTGCCCAGCTGCACAGAATGCGACAATAACACGATTAGACCTGCAGTCGCAAAATACTTGACTCGGTGGTTACAGGGCAGCATTTGCAGCCACTCTCGTCAGGACTCTAGACAACTCAGCCATGGACCCTTTAAAAGAACTATCGCACACGGTAACCGAGTTACCTCGCGGCGGCTACCTCGTGCAGACGCCCGGAGGTTATTTCCAGTTCGGTGCGCCGCCCGAAACCATCAAGGACACGATGTTCCTGCCCGAGGGGGTTCCTACTGTTTTTGTTCTGCCGAAACACTTCTTCAACTGGCGCAAAGGCATCAGCGTGGCCGAGCTGGAGTTCCCTATCTACTACAACTTCTTTCTCAAGAAGCGCAAGACCATTCTCATTTGTAACAACGAACAGTTTGTACGCTTCAAGACCGTCTTTAACGAAGCCGTCTTCGGGCCCAAGAACCTCGAAGTTTCGAACGACTACATGGCCGGCCTTGAAGTTCCCGCGCTGCGCCAGGAAATGAAATTTTTCAGCAGCACGTTTAAATTTTCCGACATGGTTGGTTTCGGAATTTTCAACGAGTTTGGTCGCTTCACCCACCGCGGTGTCACAATCAGCCAGGATCTCGAAGGAAATTTCTCGGTAGCGCACGGCGGCAAACACCTCGCCGACATCCCCGGTAAAATTGAATACAAGACCATCTACCAGATTGGTGAGCGTTTGCACGAACCGTTTGTACCACCGCTCTTTGGCGTCACCTGCCTCGGACCCAGCCACGGCTTCGATCCGCATGAAAACACTTCAGGTTTCATCATCTGGCTGAACCACAGCGGTATCATGATCGACCCGCCGGTCAATACGACCGAGTGGCTCGAAGACTCGAATGTAAACCCGAAATTCATCGACAGTATTATTCTCACGCACTGCCATGCCGACCACGATGCGGGAACGTTCCAGAAGATTCTCGAAGAAGGTAAGATAACGATCTATACAACGGAAACTGTCATGGGCAGTTTCTTGAAGAAATACGCAGCGTTCGCCGACATCGATGAATCGTACCTCAAACGCCTGTTCGACTTCAAACCCATTAAGGTAGGTCAGCCATTCTTTATCCACGGCGGACGGTTCGATATTTTCTACACGCTGCACTCGATTCCGGCAATCGGCTTCACCCTGAAGTTCCAGGACCAGTCGTTCGTCTACTCGTCTGACCATAACAACGACCCCGAGATACACGAACAGCTGCGTGAAAAGGGTATCATCAGCGAATCGCGGTACAAAGCCCTGCGCAACTTCCCGTGGCACAGCAGCGTCATTTACCATGAATCGGGTATCGCTCCGCTGCACACACCGATCAAATACCTGGACTCCCTGCCCGATGAAGTGCGCCGCAAGACAGTCGTCTACCATATCAGCGAAAAGGATTTCCCCAAAGATACGCTGCTGACCCTCGCGAAATTCGGTATCGAACACACGCTGTATTTTAACGCCACGGCCCCGGAAAATGTCAAGGCCTCGCAGATTCTGAGCACGCTCAAGCAGCTCGATTTCTTCGAAGACATGCCGATCTCGCGCGCGCAGGAATTCATTGATATCGTCGAGGTAGAAAAGTACAAAAAAGGCGATCTGATCATTAAAGAAGGAACTCCCGGCGATCGCTTCTATATCATCTACTTTGGTTCGGTTTCTGTACGTACACAGGACCTGCAGACGCGCAAGATCTACGGCGCATACGACTACTTCGGCGAAGTGGCCCTGGTGACAAACCAGCTGCGCACTGCCGATGTCGTGGCAGAAACAGAAGTAACCCTCTTCACGGTCGAGAAGGACAAGTTCCTGAATTTTATCTCGGGATCGGAGTTTGAACGAATACTGCTCCGCCTCGCCAAGGTCCGTGATGCCGAGACCTGGAATGTGATTTCACAGAGCCGGCACCTCAACTTTTTGACCTCTACGCAAAAAACCTGGCTGGAGTCGATGCTTGTACCTGTGGAATTTACCGAGGCTGGAGCCATTTATCCCGACGGCACGTCACCGCAGTATTTCTATATCATCCGTTCGGGCGAAGTGGATGTTATCGCCAAAGGTTCCGTCGTCGGAGTTCTGTCGCGCGGCGATGTTATTATCCACAGTGACCTGCTGCACACGGGCCGCGGTGAAATCGCATACGGCTTCACGAACCGCGGTTCGGCATCGCTCTATGCGGTGAGCCGCGACGACGCACTGAGGTTCTTCGACCGAAACCCCGGCGTGAAGATGAAGCTGCAGTACGAGTTCTGAAATGGCGCGCAGGCCGAGGGCTGCTTCGGACAACCAAAATGTTCGCCCGGTCAGCACAGGGTTGCCGTTTCCATTGACGCATTCGGAAGAACGTATCGTCGCTGAGCTATTGGTAACGGGTGAACTGCGCGAAGCAGGTTTCAGATCCCGCGTTACGGCAGCGGATTTCCTGGCGCAGCAGTTAGTCTCAAACGCAACACAGTTCATCGACTACCTGCAGCACGAATTATTTCCGCAGGAGATGCTGCTGCGGCAGCGCCGCGCTGAACGGTTGCAACCGCTGCAGGGTAAGGCGCTGCGTGCGCATTTTGACCAAAGTCTTGAGACGCCGACGCTGACACTGCAGGCCCGCATACGCAGCGAGGCCGAGTTTGAAGACACACTCCGCCGGTTGCAGCGGTTCAATTTTGCTGAATGGCTGCGACACTGCGAAGAAGAGCGCGCCGATGCGGATTGACAGGCTTTACGTAGAACGCGCGGCCGAACAGTGGCCCGCGACGAATGAAATAATAAAAAAACTTGAACCGCTGGAAACCGTCAGCATCGAAGACTACCAGGATCTTTTCTCACGCCGCAAGACCGACTATCTCGAAAAACGCAACACGCGCAACCTCTTTATCGCGGTCAAGCGCGGGGCAATGGTGAAAGAAGCCCCGCCGGCCTACGGTTATGGTTTATCTGACCTGCACTACTACTACGTGCACGCGTACAACTGCGTGTACGAGTGCGAGTACTGTTACCTGCAGGGCTATTTCAGCTCGCCCGACCTGGTGTTCTTTGTGAATCACGGCGATGCGCTCGAAGAGATGCAGCAAATTGCAGCTGCCCACCGGGGAAAAAAACGCGTGTGGTTCCACGCGGGGGAGTTCAGCGATTCACTGGCCCTCTCACACATCAGCGGCGAGCTTCTTTACTACTGGAAATTTTTCCAGGACAACCCTGATACCTGGCTCGAGCTGAGAACCAAGTCGGTGAATCTGAGCGTGCTACGCTCGCTGCCGCCGCTGCCCAATGTGGTGGTAAGTTTTTCGCTCGCGACCGAACCGCAGGCCGCCGCATACGACCGCGAGACACCGTCGGTCGAACAGCGGCTGGCTGCGATGCAGCGGCTCAGGGACATGGGCTTTCGCCTGGGCATCCATTTTGACCCGATCATTTATGCGGAAGATTTCGCAGATAAGATGCAGGTAATCGCCGGGCAAATTCGCAAGGTAGTGGGTTACGGGGCGATCGAGTATATCTCGGTCGGCGCGGTGCGCTTTGCCAAGGATGTCTACCGCGAAGCGCGGTCGAATTATGTCGATTCTCAGATGTTCGCGCGCCACTTTATCCAGGGTGCAGATACGAAAATGCGCTACATCCGGCCGCTACGCCTGCACCTGATAGAAACGGCGCAGGCCATGTTAAAAAAGCATGGTTGTCCTGAAGAAAAGATTTATATTTGTATGGAATGAGCGAACGCTACATCGTCGGCGTCACTGGGGCCTCTGGCGCAGAATATGCGCTGCGGTTTTTGTGGCAGCTTTCGTTTGTGCCGGGCCAGAGTGACCTGATCGTTTCACCAAATTTCTACAAGGTGCTTGAAAGCGAGGCGCAGGCGCAAAGTGCAGGCGCTGACCTGTTGCAACTCGCGACTGCGACGTACGGGCCGCTGGGCAAAGACCACGAATTCGTGACAAATGACTACCGCGATATCTCGGCCCGGGCAGCGAGCGGGTCTGCTGCTTACCGTGCGATGGCGATTCTGCCGTGCAGCATGAAGACGCTTGCGGCAATTCATGCAGGTCTAAGCCAAAACCTGATTGAACGCGCTGCAGATGTTTCACTCAAAGAACGCCGCACGTTAATTCTCTGCCCGCGCGAAACCCCGCTGAGCACTGTGCACCTGCGCAATATGCTCGGTCTCACCGAAGCCGGCGCAACAGTCATGCCGATCATGCCGGGGTATTACCACCGCCCCAGCGGGCTGGTTGATCTCTATGATTTCATGACCGACCGTATATTCCAGCACATGGGCATCAAGAAGCGCACCATGAAACCCTGGCGGTCATGAGCAAACCAGGTTTGCTTTTCGCGCTCGCTCTGGCGACTGCTGGCCTCGGTTCACAACCCGTTGAATCAGAAATGGACAAACCGCTCGACCTGTCGAAGCGGTGGAGCTTCTACAGTGACGAAACTGTTTACCTGCAACACCAGTGTTCCGCGTCGCGCGCACGCGCCATTGCCGTGATCGCGCAGAAGTTTTTTATCCGGGTCGAAGGGCACCTGGAGAGACGCGAACTAATTACGCCTCTGCAGCTGCGCATCTATGCGGGGGCAGACCAGTACCGTCGCACGTTGCGCTTTTCCCGCCACCGCGAAGCCCACTATAATCCCCGGCTGGTAATGGTTACAGCGCATTGCGGCATTTCGGCGACCGTGCTCGAAGAACAGCTCGCCTTGTTCTGGTTGGCCGAAACAGGTTTGCGCACCTGGCAGCGCCTGCTGCTCGCCGAAGCGTTGCCAAGCATGGAGCAGATAGACCGCTTTCGCCTCGTCATCGCTAAGCCCACAAAAAGGCGCACACCACTGGTGCAGGTTCTTTTATCTGACCATTTACCCGAAACGGACGAGAGGCAGGCGCTGGCCGGCTTTGTGGCGAAGCTGGCCGCGACCGGCAAATTGAAAGATTTTCTCACAGGGCTCTACCGCGACCGCAATGCAGACGGTACGTGCCTGGATACGCTGGAGGCGCTGTTTCCGGGTATTTCAGACGATATTTTATCGAACCGCGAGCCTGATTTTTCCCGATATAAATCCCCTTAATAACACTTTACGCAAGCTCGAAAAATTGCAGGCTACGCACCTGATGTCTGCCTGGCTTGTCGCCGTTTCGCTGGCTATTTCGGGTGTAACCTGCCTGCTCTGCCTTCACCAGATCTATAAGCGCCTGAGTGGCATCAAAAAATCCGAAGCGCAGGAGCTCATTAACCGGGACGAACCACTCTTTCGCCGCTACCTGCTCCGCGTGACGGTGTTTGGCCTGATGGTGTTTCTCGTCGCACTCGGCTTTGCCTATTACCTTGAATTCCATCGGCACGGCAATACTGCACCGGGCGTGCTTGTGCTCTATGCCAGCGCTTTCGCCGGCTTTCTTCTACTCGCCAACCTCACGGAGCGCCTGCTCGGGAAGATGCAGAACCGCACCAATGAACTGCAACGTGAGAATATCAGCCGTCTCTTTCGCTTCTTTCTGTATGCCGGCGCATTGTTGGGATTAACCTCGGTGCTGTTTACTGCCGGTTATAGCTGGTACGCCCAGCGTATCGGTTGGGCGACGAACGAAATGTGGCTGTTGCCGGCATTTTCTGCTGCAGTATTACTTTTCTGGCTGCGCTTTCATGGAGCTCTGCTCGCGCGTACCGCCGACTATGCCTACGAGCTGATGCGCCGGCAAGAAGCCATACTGCCGCTCACGGGTATTCACAATCCGCTTTGGCGGCTGCGCCAGCTTTTTGCCGTGGTGAACCGGTTTTTCTTTTACCATCTTGAATACCTGGTGCTCTGCCTCGTCGTACTGACGGTCGGCCATCGCATTGAACTGCAGACAAGCCTCGCATCGCACGGCGTACCCGGTTTGCTGCTAAGCGTTTTTGCCCTGGGCGCGGTTGCCTCGATTGCGGCCTTCCTGATCATGCGCGTGCGCGATAAGACCTCGCCTGAAACCTTCCTCTGGAATATCCGTATCGGGTATATTGCTGCATTGAGCGTGCAGTCGATCGGTTGTTACCTGGTATTCGTGGTCGGATTTGGCTGGCACATCAAGTATTTCTGGATTATCCTGCTGGGATCGCTCACTGCCTTCCTGTTGAATCTCTATTCCGCGATCTTCGTCGCCGAGAACCATAAGACCGCGCGCAGCCTCATTTCTGCCGCGGCAAGCTCTGTATCCACTGTCGTGCACCGCGGTATCGCCGCGGGCATGCGCGGTGCGGCAATACCAGCGCTGATTATCGCGGCAGTGATGTCGCTGGTTTACCTGCTGGGTATCGTCGACGAGCGCGGCGATGCGCGCTTCGTGCACGGCCTGTTCGCCCTTGCGTTGGCATTGACTGCGATGGTCTCGCTGTTTCCCGTAGCGCAGGCGACGGCTCTAGTCATGCCGCTTTCTTCTTCGGCGATTGCACGCCTGCGCCTGCGTGGCAGAAAAGAAGAGAATATGCAGCTGTTGACCAAGTTCCGGAACCTACGGAGTGTCGCGATGCCTTCTTATGTTCTGCATGCAAAGATATTCTACGCTGCCCTGGTTATCCTGATCTTTTTGGTCTATACACAGCTGATCGGCGATGGCGGTAACGCGACGCTGTTCAAGCACCTCACCGAAACGGCGGCCATGCTCATTGGCGGTATCGCTTCTTATTTTCTGGCCGCGCGCATCAATGAACTTGTGCTCAATCTTGGCCCGGCATTGGTACGCGAAACCAGCCGCCAGTTTCGCGAAATTTCGGGCCTGTCATCGGCAGAAGCTGAACCCGATATGCAGGCGCTCTGGAAAACCGCAAACCATTACCTTTCACGCAAGATCGGACCGCTGTTCCTCGGTACACTCGCCTTGCCGGCGCTCGCCTGCTTCATCGGCGGCAACTACGGCCTGACCGGTTATCTTTTAGGTTTTGGTTTTTTCGGCTTTCTCAATAGTAACAGCTGGCTGACCACCGGGGCAGCCTGGTCGAGCGCCCGCCACGCCGCCGAGGCAGATGCAGAGGTTTCACGCCACAACGCGCAGCTTGATGCGCTGGTGCAGGCAGACATTGTCGGTGATTCGATGCACGAGGCTGTAGCACCCACGCTGGCCTCGGCGATGCTGATGACTCTCGTGGCCGCGCTGCTCTTTGCGCCGGCAACGCTCGAGATGCACGAATACCTGCGCGAGTGGGTAAAGTCAGCTTTCTAATAGGCCCTTTCAGGAGCCGTGCAGAATTTCGTAGTTCGAGTGTATCAGCTCGCCGGTTTTTCCAGCGCTGCACTGGCGCAAGATAAACTGTGCCAGGCGGTCAGCCGGCGTCGGTTCGACATTGTTTAAGCCTGGCAGCTTGAAGACCGGGCGCAGCAGTTTTGCGATGACGGTCGCCGCACCCTCGCCGGCCCTGTGTTCGCGGCGGTGCCCCAGTAAGAGAGAAGGACGGTAGATGTGCAGCGCGGGAAGACCGAGTTGTGACAACTGTTGCTCAACCTGACCCTTCACCCGGTTGTAGAAAATAACTGAACTGGCGGATGCGCCGTGCGCCGTCACGACGTGCAGCGACTGTGCGCCCTGCTTCTGCATCTCGCGCCCAAACTGGATTACGAATTCGAGATCGACACGCCGGAATTCTTCCTGGCTGCCGGCTTTCTTTATTGTTGTACCCAGTGTGCAGATCGCGTGCGGATTTTTCGGCTTTTCACCGGGCCATTGGATAGGTCGCTCGAAATCCCACTCCACAAAATGGATTGAAGGACCCGAAACTTCTGGTGCGCGCCGGCCAAGACAGAAAACCCGGTTCTGCGCGTCTTTCGCCAGCTGGCGCAGGACTTCGGTGCCGACGAGTCCCGTGGCGCCTGCGAGTACGTAATCCATGACACCAAGTAGCCGGGGCGGTCAGGCTGCCAATCTATTTGGCTGTTATGGCTGGCTGATTCAGACGTGCTTGTTGATCCACTTCACGACATCGTTGAGTACCTGTTTGCGGTCGGCAAACGGCTCATTCATCGTCTCGTGGTAGAAACCGGGATAAATCTTCAGCGTCTTATCTTTTGAGCTGAGAGCCTGGAAAAACTCTTTGCTGCCCTGCGCCTGCGCGATACCGTCTGCATCGCCGTGGAAGACAAGCACTGGCAGCGTCAGACGGCTTGCCTGCTCAAGTAGCGCTTCGCCGGTTGCGAACAGGTCGACCCCCATCTTCATCGAAATCTTACCATGCACAAGAGGATCATTGGAATACGCCTGCACGACATTCGCATCGCGCGAAATCAGGTTCACATCGAGACCTGCCGGTACAGTAACCGCGGGAGCAACTTTCGCCAGAACGGTACCAACGGCCTTCTTGATTGCCTGCACCGTATCGAGCGCGGGCTTGAAAGCGCCACTGGAGAGGATCAGCCCACTGAGTTCGGTCGCCACTTCGCTCTTGAGCGCAGCCAGCGTGGCAATGAGAGCTCCCATCGAGTGGCCGAGCAGGATAATCGGCACACCTTTGTTTTCAGCGCGCGCCTTCTGTACCAGGACCGCGAGATCAGAAGCGTAGAGATTGAAGTCGCTGATGTGACCACGTTTACCTGGTGTTTTGCCGTGACCGCGTGCATCGAGTGCGTAGACGCTCGCTTTTTCGCCTTCAAGAGCGGCGATCAGATTCTGGTAACGACCCGAATGTTCGCCAAAGCCGTGTTGCACGACGATAACCTTTTTCGGTTTCGTCTTGCCTTCTTTCCAGGTCTGTGTATAGAATTCGAAACCGTCGACAGGGTTCTTGAGGGTAGCGGAGCTCTGCTGCATGGGCAAACGTCGCAGTGCGGTTCACGGGGTAAACCCAAATGGCATTTGGTCAGCGGAGAATGGGAGCAGAAAAAACTTTTGGCAGGTCGCTGAAGCCAATCCACTTACCGAACCAGAGCCGATAGTAGGCGAAAAATGCACAGAACATCAGGGTAAGGATAATTGCCATGACCGCTGTTTTGCGGTAGCGGAATGTTTTACCTAGTTCGACCACGTATTTCAGCAGCGCATTGGTCCATTGCTCGATGTACGCCATCAGGAAGTAGAACAGCAGCACGACCAGCAGCATACCCAGCAGCGTCACATACACCGGGGCGATGTACTTCTGCAAATCCATGATCTGGATATTCACAATCTGCACCACGAGGTCGATCGTGAGCAGGGCAAGAACCTTGAAGAGTACGCGGATCACTCTTAACTGCCAGCTCTGGTTGCCTGTACTCATTTTGCTGCCGCCTTGTTAGTCTGCTTTGAAGACCACAGAATCCGGTTTTCACGCTCGGTCTTTTTTTGCATCAGCTTATGCAATTCGCGGTCGAGCGTGATGCGTATCTGCGTGTACTCGGGCGAACCCGGCCCGCGGAATTTGGCCAGCGCATCTTTCATGCTGCTATGCGCTTCACCGGCAACGAAGTCACCGGCATCGGCGAGGTAATCGATCGTGCGCCAGATATCGACTGCGCGCTTCACCTGCTGCATGGCTGCCGGATTCGTTGGGTCGGTGTGCGCGCTCTCCCAAAAAACCTTGCCCTTCGCGAAAGTCGCATCTTTGCTGCGGTAACCACCCGGCGTGTTCTCAAGCAGGTAATCGAGAATTTCCGTACGCTTGAGAAAGTAGTGCTGCAGAGCATCGCGTTCGCTGCGGATACCTTTCTTTGCAGCCAGCGGTATGTAACGCGCGACGACTTTCTCCAGCGTCTTCACGCGGATATTTTCTTTCTCTTTGGCTGATAATCCCTCGATGTGCTTCTTCACCTCGAACAGCAGCTTCAGGGCGCGTCCCTGTATCTCATAGATGTTCTCAATTGCGAACAAGATCTCGGTGGCGTAGCGGGTGCCCTTCTTCTTCGAGGCGACATCGAGCGCCTTGCGCAGAAACTCTTCTTTGTTGAGAGCTTCGTGGTAGTAGTCGATGGCCAGGTAAGTCATGTCCGGGCTGAAAGACGACGCGACGCGTTGCAGGTTTTCGTAGTAGAGGTCGCGTATCGCGCGCGGCAGGTCGCCGTCGTTGGGGTCGTAGTTGCCATAGTCCTTCAGGAAACGCTCGAGCTGCTGCTCCTTCGGATCGGAAAGTGTTTCATCAAAATAGCGACGGCGCGCCTTTTCATCGAAGGCGAGCGCGCCCTGTGTGCCGGCCCGCGGTGCATTGATGACAACACGCGCCCGCTTCTTATCGGGTATTGCTTTTCCCTCACGCCACAGGCGGTAGTTCTCGATAACTTCGTTACGCTCCTGCATCTTCTCAAGCTCCTGCGGGGCCTGTTTGATTTCATCTCGGAACGGCTTATCAATCGAGTTCAGGGTCGGGAAAATATCTTTCGCGATGATGTTACGGTAGTCACGCTTGCGCTTGCGGTATTCTTCGGGAACCGCCGGGTTCACCAGCGCCTTGTCGTCTTCTTTGCCGCCATAACTGTCATTGAGCTCTTCACCCTCTTCGGTGCGATCAAGCTGCTCTTTCCACTTGCCACCCGGTATGCCGAACTGCTCGGCAAAATCACCCTGGCCGTTCTTGCCTGAATCAGCCATCGGGCCATGTTCAAAACCGCCACCATCCTCAGACTTTTCACCCTGCTGGCCTGGGGGCGGAGGTACAACCTGCGCCATGAGCTGTATCATGGGTTTGTTGCAGATCTCCATTTCCTGCACTGTTGTACCGCGAATGGCGAGGTGGGTAAAGAGCGACAGGTGAATCAGCGCAGAGAGGTAAAGGAACAGCGCCCAGCGCTGGCGGTGGATGTAGGCGAAAAAATTCTGAAAGGCGGTGTGAGGCATGCTATAATTTCAGGCGCCGCACGGTACGGGCTGCCGCAGTGCCCTGAATGCACAGCGCTCTGTCAATGAGATTGGCAGGGATTCTTTCACGGAAATGCAAAGACCGGATCACACGCGCTGGTCGCCGGTGCATCGACACAATCCACGTTTATGCGCGTTACCCTACCATTCCAGACCGAAGAAACATAAAGGTAGCTGTTGCGTGTCTTCTTTTCACCCGGATTGGGTCCCGATTTCATGAAGGCCAGCCAGTGGGGCTCTGCGTAATAGTCGGCAGGATAGTATGTGAAACCGGCATACGGGTCTCCGGCAGGGGCAGGTGTATTGGTTTCCCAGCCGATTCGTCCGTGCCCGATCCAACCGCAGAACGCCCCAAGAGACGGTCTTGACGGAATGCAGTTGGCACCATCTAAGCGATATTTGACAATACGATTATTCAGGCGATCGGCAACGTACAGGTGAGTTCCGTCGGTCGTAAGACCCGCCGGATTCTTGAAAGAGAGATTGTCTGAGGATGGGTTACCACTCGGCAGCGTGGCAGGGTTAGTCCAGGTCGTTCGGCTATCACCGATCCATGCCTCAAAAACTCCGGTGGCAGCGTCGATTCTGATAACCCGGTGGTTAAACTGATCCGAGACGTAGAGCTTACCCCCGAATGCAAGTGCATCCTGTGGACCGCGGAAGTAGCCAATGGTTTTATCAAAATTCTTGTTCGCAGTGCATGCAAGCGCGGGCACGCTGAGGTTCCAGCCGCTATTGCCGTTTCCAATATAGCCCGAAAAGTTACCGGTTGTTTTGTCGCGCCTGATAACTCTATGAGTATCGTAGTCGACAACATAAAGATAATTGGAATCTGAGGTAACAGCCCAGGGCTGCGAAAACATGCGAGGATCGTATCCTGCACATCCCTGGCTGAAGGTCAAGGTAGTCAAACCTGTACTCGTGGCTGCCTGGCTCATCTGCACGGTATTGCCATCCACGATAGCGGCTATTGTTGTTCCCACGACGATGCCCGTACCATTGATATACATGCCAACAAGCAAATCGTTTGTCGCAGGCAGCCCGGTTACAACCTGATCACCTGATGTTGTGTTTCCACTGCGCGACGCTGCGGTCGTAGCTTTCGTTTCGAGGTTATTGGGATGTGTAACCGTACCGGCAAGCTGCCAGCCATTTTCGTCAAAACCGAGCCAGCCCTGAAATGCCCCGGTAGAATCGTAACGCACGATCCTGCGGTTTGTCGTATCCGCAACATAGATATTGTGCGATGGATCGGCATGAACGCCCTGCGGCGACGAGAAGCTGTGGGCGCAGAAGTTGTTCACATATCTTCCAAGAAGGGTGCTCCAACCGAAGCCCGCGGTAGGACAAGTGGTCGAAGTGCTACCGAGCCGGCCCAGGGCAGTTGCCTTGTCCATGTCGACTCGCTGAAGACTCATGTTGTTGGCATCTGCAACGTAAAGAAAGTTCTGAGTTGTGTAGCCAGGATCCGGGAGAGGTGCAACTCCCGTCGTGAATGCGGCAATACCCGTTGGAGAATAATACGCCCCGTTTCGGTTGTTTTGCCAAGGGGCACCTGTGCCTGATTGCCATTCAAACTCAGGCGAAGGACGTACACCAGCTGTCTGGTGGCCGCTCCACCGGGAATGATTCCTCTGGAGAATGTAAGCGCCATTAAAACTGCGACAACTACCTGTCTTGTTGGGATTGTAGGCAATCATCTGAATGATGTCGCCAGGAGCAAGGCCGAGACCCGACACCAATGGAATCAGCTGGCCTGCACTGTATTCACGTAGGTTGACGCTCGTGGGAGGTGCTCCAGAAATGAGGCTGGCCTCTGTGGCGAGGTTAACCACATACTTCAGCGCAAGCTCTCCAGCTACCGGGTTAGCACCCGCGGTATCAGGAGGTGTAATATCGCCGGAAATGCGGTGCCTGAAAACAATATACGAATTCGGTTTAAGGCCAGTCGTGCTATCTGCGCAAAGCGGTGCTTCAAAATTGAACGGTATAGTCGCTGGATACTTGGACTTAATCGTCGTGCCGTCGATGACCGACGATGAACTGCCGATGTTGACCTTGGCCATCGTGTATTTGCCGGCCGGCGCGACCGCACCGCCGTTCCAGCCACTGGCGGCATTTATGGGAATGCCTAACATCATTAGGTAGTTGGTAACAACAAAATCTCCGTAAAAAGTGGAGAAGTCTGCGCCTATGCGGTTAAGCAGCAATTGTTCGAGTCCATTAATCGTCTGGTCCGGGGCAGTCATCAACTCGTTTAAGAGGGCAGTGGCACCACCAGCAGACTGTAATTCAGCACGATGGCGCAGATAGTTAAAGAAAAGGTTGCTCTGTATGTAACCGACCACTTTCTGTGCCCAGGTTAAGAAATCAGTCAATTGTGGCGCAGCCTGATAATGCTCGATCGTCGACGGTGAGGCCAGCTGCTGCAGGCGCAGCTGCTGCACGCTGGCGGTACCGATGGTTGCGTGCGGTGCGTTCTCCGCAATACCTTCTGCGATCCACAGGTCGTGGTTCACGAGCCGCTGTTTCACGACACGTTTGCTGTAGGTAAAGAGGTGCGACAGCTCGTGTATCACGATGTCGTTCACTTGCGCGGAGTTCGTGGTGTAACCGGGGTTCAGGTCGTAGTAGATGATGTTCATCTCGTTGCTGTAGCCACCGAGCGCAGAGATATACTGCGAATACTGCTGCAGCGCGACCGGGTCGGTAAAGAGGGAGCGCGTGAATTCATTGGAATAGAGGTCTCTTGGCGAGAAAAATCCCCCTACATAATTGCCCGTTGTCGAGTAGTCGTCGATAATGTTGATCGCCAGGATCACAATGCGCGCGCCGTCATTCGCGTAGGGGTGATCGCCCGCGCCGTAAATGCTGCGAAGATTGGTGTAGGCTGATTCGAGCGTTGTGAGCACAGCATTTGCCTGCGCAGAGTTCAGGGTCGATTCGAGCGCATCACGGTAGAGGACGAAATTCGCCGACACCGCAAGGCGGACTGCATTCACCTTGTAGAAGGGTGTAAAGCTGCCGAGCAGCGCGTCACTTGCCGCAGTCCGGTTCTTCACCCAGAACGACCAACTCGCTGGGCCACCGTCGGCCCCCATACCAGGCTTGGTTTCGCCGGTCACAATCGGTTGTGCGGGCAGCATATTCTGCTCGGTGAAGACAACCGGCGCCTCGCCAAGCCGGGCGCACTGTATAGTAGGTACTAAAAGTACCGCGGCAACGATGAGCCTTAGGTATGTTGGTGGGTTATGTGACATAATTAGTTGAGAAACAGTTATTCACTGTCCGCTCTTTAATATATCGTCTTAGACGGTCGGCAAGCCAAATTTAAGACGGTTGTGCATCCGGGAATTATGGGGCGGGCTGCGAAAAAAGGAGCTGCCAGCGAATAAAGGGTCAAACGATCGGAGGACGACCTATTTCTTGAAAACTTTGTCACCCTTCTTGAGACGCGCCGCAGCGGCCGGTGACGCTTTGGCTTTGAGTTTCGTATGCATATTTTCACCGGCAATCAGTGTATAGTCTCCCTGTGCTGTCTTGACAGTGAGCTTTTGGCCGCTTTTGATCTTGCCAACACCTTTTCCGACAATATCAATCTGCGCCTCACTGGCTGAGAAAATTTCTCCTACTTCGATCAATTTCGGTTTGTTCGCAGATCTGCGAATCAACTTGGCAAGATGCTGCTCATAACCCGGCGTTTCTGAGATCCCCTTTTTGCGCAGAGCAAGATCAACCGGTGTCTTGCCTTCGTTATCTTTGCGGTCGATACGTGGCTTGTATTTAAGTATCTGCTTCAGTGCAGCTTCATTACCCGATTCGGCAATATAGTGCAAGGGAGTTCTGTCGCGCTCATCCGGCGTATCGAAATCAACACCCGCGTTGATGAGAATTTCCAGGGCTTTGTCGACACCTCGCTTATCCATATCGAGGCGGGCCGCCAGGTGTACATAGTTACGTCCCTCGGGTAAGACCGGATTCATTTCGGCGCCAAGCGCTATGAGCTTTTTCATTGTATCGAGATCGACTCGCTGGATCGCGCGACTCATCGCTGTACTACCGTCTTTTGAGCTTGCGTTCAGATCTGCACCGGCAGCTGCCAGAACTTCGATGATTGCCCGGTGCTCCTCTGTCCGATCACTGTACGGAGAGATAAGGCTCAACAACGGCGTGTTCTGGTCGCTAAACGCACGCTGGTTGACATCGGCTCCTGCGCTGATCAGCAGCTTTGTGCATTTCAAAAGGCGGTCATCACCTTTGGATTCCTGACCGATGACGAGAAAGAGTGCCGTTTGTCCGTACTCATCGAGCGGCGCATTCACATTCGGCTTCTTCTTAAGTGCTGCTTCGAGAGCAACGGGATCCGCCGCTTCTGCAGCGGCACGCAGCGCCTCTTCGGTGGCGGCGAAGAGTGACGGCGTCACCAAGACGGCCATCCAATAGACACAGTGAAGCAAACTTGCTCTCATGCACCGTAGCAGCATTTTCTGAATAGGCGACAACTTATTTTACGCCAGCCCAAGGCAAATAGAATGCAGAGGCCGCAATGCCAAAACGCCGGCTAATTGTGGTCCCGGTGCTTGGGACAAGCCTCTTTTCTATTCCAGGCCTGCCATGCGGCGAAAACTTTTTAATCGTTGCATATGGTCGGGCTTGAAGCCGCCAACCGCCAATACCTCTCTGCCGACGATAACCGTTGCCAGCGGTAATGTGAACTTGTCGGTTTGTGCTGCCAAGAATAGAAAACCGTAATCATGCTGGATATGCTCCCCGATGGCATCAGCCGTCGCCATATACCTGAGATTGTAGCAGGCTGTTACACCACGCACGTTTTTTTCTGAGATGTTTCTGGTGAGCATAACAGCTTTGAAGAAGTCGCCCACTGTTACGTGATTTTCGGGTGTCGGATCTTTCTTCTTATTGAGCATATCTTCCAAGAGTGCAATCGAACCACGCGTATCACGGGGCACATGTGAATCCCATTTCAATATCACCTTGCATAGCGGTGCATTTCCCGAGGGTACGGGCTGCAGCAACTGACCAAGCAACTGGTTCAGGGTATTACCAGATTTAGCTCGCTTTACAAGCCTGACGAGCGTGCCTTCATCTAAGTCGCTCGGTACGCCGGAATTGGCCACACATTGGAATACTTCAAGAATCTGCTGCGGGGTTGATTTGGGCATTTGCCGGCAATTACTTTCTTTGACAGAAGCAATTGCCGGCTTCTCGGCACCGCAAGCGGTCAGAGCCACAGCGCAAATCGCAAGCGAGGCTCTCAGCACAACCAAAGCATTCAATAACAAGGTTGCCCACGCACCAGATTAAAAATCTGCATCGCCATAAGAACAGGATTTTTCATAATTGCAGCCTCGGCATTAATTCCAGTCTAGATGATCAATTGCTACCCCACGTGCTTTCACACGAAGGCTGGCATCCCTGGGTACAAACGGTATTCCCATATGAAGGCTCCTTGCCCAGTGCGGGCCTGCCGCATTTCTCCAGGCAGCGCTCGATGCACCGCCGGACATTGTGTGACTGTTCTGCTGGTGGCTTGTCCTTGATCTCTTCAATATCGGCGCCCACGTTGAACGTATAGTAGGCGCTGCCGCCGCAGTGGATGCTACCCCGATAGTAGCCGTCGGGCATTCGCCTGAGAACTGTCTTTGCTTCACATACCGCGTGCATGCTCGGTTCGCTTGTTTTTTCTTTGAAGCTCGTGCTCTTGACGCGAACGATTGCGCCGGCCCTTATATCTTTGCTTTTGTCTCGCTTACGCTCTGCAACGGGATCGATCTCGTTTTCGCGCGCTGCAGACTGCTGTGTCTTTTGCGTCAAGAACGCCTGGGGTTCCCGGCGAATCAAATTCGCCTGCGTAAAACTCTTCTGCCCATGATCAGATACAATGGCCCCATGCGAGCAGGCCCGCACGACCGTAGCTTCGCTGAGCCCCTGAATCCAAACTTTTTCTCCGACTTTGAAACCCCCAGAGCTGTCTGCGCCAAGGATCTTCACCACGTCATCATTGCTTTTTTCACACGCAAGTGCCTGCGGAGTTCTGCCGTATTTGTTGGCGACATTGAGACGAACGCCCTTTGCTTTAAGCTTCTTAAACCACGACGCCCTGCCTGATGATTGAAAGAGCAATGCCGTCGCCGTGTTGCCCAGGTGCGAATCTGCGTCGAGGTATTCTTTGCTCGATGCGTCGATCATGGCATCTATCAGTTCTTCGCGGTTGAATTCAAAAACAACATGTGGTTTGGTTTCACAGCCTGCATACTCATTGACGCAGCTTCGGTAGTTCGCCAATACAGGCTTCTTTTTCATTACGCAATCAAAAAGCTTTCGGTCATTTGTGTTGACTGCCTTTATTAATACGTCTGATGCAGTCATCCGCGCTGGTTGTTTACAGATGCTCAGGTCAATCCCTGAATATGCTTCAGTCTTTTTTTTCTGATCGGCCTCGACCTTGGCGTGGGCGGCTGCAATCTTATTGTCGAGCTCTGCGAGACGATCAGGTGCCAAAACCTCAATCGCACGCCGGTTATGGTGCAGCATAGCCGTTTGGATGACCGTTAGACCTGCCCTATTCTTCAGCGAGAGCAGTCGCTTATTCTCTTTGAGCAATCGCACAACTGCTTCTTGCTCCTCATAGAGTTTAACACCGTCACCAATAGCGAGGTGAAGTACCGTATTGCCTTTTTTATCTTGCGCAGCGGGATTGAGTTTAAGCTTCAAAAGCGCAGCCAATGCCCGCGGGCGATCATAGGCGAGATGGATCAGACTTTGCCCTTCGGAATTCTTAACACCCAGATTCGCGCCTTTTTGCGCGAGATATTCGATTAGATCGGGCCCGCCGCCGCGGACCGCGACTTGAATGGGATACTCGCCGGCACCGGGCAATGTGGTACCAGACTGGTGGTGCGTCACCGGACCCAACTTCTTGTTCACTTTGGAACCTTTCGCAATGAGCTCCGTTACCCAATCGACGTCGCCTCGGTAGAGAGCCCACGCCCATTGTACGTCGAGCGGTGCTGTGCGATCGACTGTGATTATCATCTGCCCAAGAATCGGGCCCAACAGGCAGATGGCGACGAAGAAAACCGCTTTCTTCATGGCATCACCCGCAACCTACCTTCCCTTCTTAAACCACTCCAACACCTCAACCGGCAGAGCCATGACCACCGTGTTCGAGGAAGTCGGCCCCAGGCCGTCGAGCGTCTGCAGCGTGCGCAACTGCATGGCGCCCTTGGCTTTGTCCATCATGCGCGCTGCGTCGGCGAGGTTCTTCGCGGCTTCTTTGTCGCCCTCGCTCTTGATGATGTTCGCCCGCTTCTCGCGCTCCGCCGCTGCCTGCCGACTCATGATGCGCTTGAGATCATCGGGCAGTTCGATATCCTGCAGTTTAATGCCGATCACTTCGAGCCCCCAGCCATGCGTTTCTTTATCCACGATCTTCTTGATAGCGTCGCCGATTTCCTGCCGCTCGGTCAGCAGCGTATCGAGGTTCATTCCCCCGATGACGTCGCGCAGCGCCGTCTGCCCGTACTGCGCAATCGCGTACTGGTAGTCCTGCACCTCGATAATTGCCTGCTCGGGGTTTGAAACCTTGTAGAAAATCGCCGCGTTGACATGCACGGGCACGTTGTCTTTGCTCATGATCTGCTGCTTCATGACATCGAGCGTACGTATGCGCATATCGACGCGCACCATGCGCTGAACAATCGGTACGAGAAAACGCAGACCCGGGTGCTTCATGCCCGTGTATTTTCCGAAAGTGAAAACGAGCCCCTGTTCGTACTGGTTGATCACCTTGAGGCTGAGCAACACAAAGACGAGCGCGACTGCACCCAAAGGCAGAAGATTTTCCATAGGTGGGAGTTATCTTAGGTTTGCTGCACGTCAAGTGCTTCGGTATTCGACCGAAAGCCACGAAACCCCTATCGCTCCGACGCAGAAATTATTATGTCTCTTCGTACCAACTGAAGAAAACACTTGTTCTCCAAATAAATGGCCCGGCGCACTGCTGGGGCGGCATAAACCATCAGGAAAGTTATTACCCATAAGGTCGAACTATGCGCTCTTTCTTTAAATCTCTGACGATTATAGCCCTCTGTCTTGCCGGGCAACTGTGGGCGTACAGCTTCACCGTGCACCAGAACATGCCTGAAGATTCGGTGCTCTACATGGAATTCCAGGGCACGAACCAGCAGCGCTGGGCCGCCGACTACCTGAAGGCAAAGGCAGGCGGGCGCTACACGGGTAGTTGCGTGGTGCTGGGCGGTGAATCTTCCGGATCTTCCCTAAATATCCAGTGCGGTGCGCACGGCATCAACCGGGTCGGCGGCGACAAGCCTGACTACGTCAAAGACGTCTTCGTCGATCACCCCATCCTTCCTTTTAACTGGAACGCGGTGGGTATCAACGTGACCAGCTACACGCACTTTATTAACCTCAAAACAGGCGACGCCAGTGGCAATCGTCACGTTACGAACAACCACAACTTCATTGATGGTTATTCATACAACACGACCTACGGCTTTGAAGAATTTGGCAGCCTCGATTCACTGATTGCGCTCGGCCTTAACGCCTCGCAGTTTTCTATCGACCCGGTCAACTGCACGCACTCGGCCTGTACCGAATACCTGCCGGTCGCGACCGGTGTGAACGAGAACCCGACAGTTGACTACAAGCAGAACGGTTCAACGACCCCGCTCGGAATTGCGCGGGGTGACAAGCGCCTCGGCTCTGACGACGGCACGAACTACAACTGCCTCAGCGATACCGCGGTGATCGGCAATTGCCCTGACGAAGGCGCAAAACTCGACAGTACATTCCAGGTACCCAACATACAACCGGGTGGTGGCGGTGACCTCGACAGCTTTTTCGTCAGCAACGAAGACTGGGTAATCTGGGAGCCCTCTTACAACGCTGCGACTTTCTACTACAACGAAGGCTGGCTCGAAGGTTTTGCGAGCCGAAACAACAGCCTGCAACCGGCAGCAGCAGTGAACCGCTATTACAATATTTCGGGCGACCAGATTCTCTACTACACGCTGACGCACCACTATACGGGTGATATCGTCCAGATGACGCACGTCTGGGTTTCAACCGGGTATAACCACACCGACATCGAGGGCTGGGCAGAAGAGAAATACGGCAAGCGCCTGGTGGGCGGCAGCGATGCCGACAAAAACCTAGAAAACTACCTGAACACGCAGGCATACATGAACGTACGGCAGAACCGCTACAACCTGCCAGTGGGCAATGTGCACCGGTTGATCATTGAGCAGGCCTTCTACACCTATCTTATCCGGTTCCGTTCGGGCTACGACAAGATGACGACCTCGAACCAGGGTATCTGGCGCAACGTCGTCACCTGGGCAATGCAGAACGGTCATGCAGCTATGGCGCTCGTGAACGAAAAAGCCGTGATGGATCTGCGCAAATGCCGCAACAGCCCCACTTGCGATAATACCTGAAATATTGCTACAGGCAAAGCCCGTAGCAATGGATGGGTGACTCAGGCAATATTCTGGTGGCGGAACTCGAAACTTTCCGCGAGGCGGAATGCTTCTTTGTTGCGCACCATGAAATCAGGAACATGCTTGAGCTCACTTTCCTGCCAGAGTGAATCACCGACTACATTGATGATGCCCTGTGCATTCGGTTCGAGCGCAGCGCCGACCGCGCGCACCAGATCCTGCTCTTCAGTGCCGCGGTAAGGCGCTGTGAAGTACCGGGCGAGATCCGCCTTTTCATAGCCCTGCGCAAACTGCGTGAAGTAATCAGCAAAGCTCAGGCCCGAGGCTTTCCAGTCGGTCTTGAGCTGCGTCGAACCCGGAAAACTTTCTTTCTGCACCGCGCGCTGGATCAGCAGGCAGATGCCGCGCAGCGACTTCGAGGGAAAAAGCCCCGCGCGCACAATGCGAATGTGGTTCGGATTTTCCACCGCGAGTTTTTCGAGCGCGTACTTGGCAAACGCCATCGAACCGTACGCGATCTCAAGCGAGCGCAGCCAGTAGTAGCTCGAGAAGCCAATCGTGAGCTGCGGGTTGAGTTCGTCGATGAGCTCGAGCACCGGGCGCACCGAAAAATCAAAACAAGCTTCGACATCGGCGATAGGCGCAAGTTCTGACGGGTAACCGACCATGCCAAACGCGGGGCAGAATACCATAACATCGACCGGCGCTGCGAGCGCAGGTTTGATGTGGCGGATTGTCCCCGGTTTTGCGAGATCGACGCCGTAGATGGTCTCGCGGTCGGTGCGACCGTCTTCGGTCTCTCGCTCCGAGAGCGCAGTCGAACCGCTAGCGGGAGCCTTGGAAGTCGTCACGGTGATACGGGCATTCGGGTCTTTCAGCCGAATCGCCTCGAGCGCTTTTTGGCCGGCCACGCTCGATGCGCCGACGACCAGGTAGTGTTTTTGTTTCATAAGTTACTCCTTTTTTTCCCTGCATTCTGGCCGTGTAGGCGGCCAGAATGCAGGGATTTTATATATGACCATTCATTCATATCATGGCTGTGAAATTCCATAGCGGGGTTGGTGCGGCTGTGTTTATCCATAGCTAGTCAGGCAAAAGAGAGCTTCTGCATGAGAAACTCTTCGAGAATTTCGATCGGCCGCGTGCTGCGCGCGGTCTTGGCGCGCAGAATCGCACCCTCTGTGCTGTTGAGAATGAGCTCCGCCAGCATCTCGGGATCTTCGTCCTTCGCGAGCGCACCCTGCGCCTGCGCCTCTCTCAGCGTCTGCGCAATCGATGCCTGCATACGGCGAAAGATCTTTTCGGCCTGCTCGGCGAATTTCTCGCTCGCACCCGAAAGCTCCTGCGCAAAATTGCCGACCAGCGAACCCTGCGTGTAGTGCATCGAAGCAGCGAGTTCTTTCATGCGGTCGAAGTAGGCCTTGAGTTTTGCGCGCGTCGAAAGTTGCCTTTCGCGGAAGATCGCAAGAACGTTGGTTTCCCACTTGGCGGCGTAGGAATCGAGCACTGCGCTCACGAATTCTTCTTTGCTCTTGAAGTAGTTGTAGAACGAGCCCTTGAGAATGGCGGCGCGCTCGGCAATGTCTGCCATGCTCGTGCCGTTCACACCCTTGCGCCACAAGAGCGCCAGGCAGTCGTCGATAATCTTCTCACGTGTCGTTTTGGCGATCACGGCGCCACATATGAACGATTGGTCATATAGTCAAACCATTCACCATGGAGCCCTGCGGGGGCATGGCCGGAGCTTTCCTTAACTAGGGAAAAACTTCGCCTCTTCGATGACCTTCTCTAAGGCACCGTGGCTGCCATAGGGCGAAGAGACGAACAGGTAATTATAGCGTTTGCCGATCAGCAGAAAATGGTCCAGCCGGGTCTTGCCCATCTGCAGCCTCCAGCGTATGACCCTGTGCGAGCCGATGTCGGTCGCTTCGAGCCGCAGGTTGCGCGCATATTTGCGGGTGTCAGCTGCGTGCGCGGCAGTTACCTGCTCGAGGGCCTGCTTCTCTGCCTGCGCTGGCAAAATATGCAGCTCGCACAGGTAGCCGCTCTCTGGCCGCATCACCTGCTGCACGTCGGGTGGCTGTGGCTGCCAGGGGCAAAAATCGAGCGAGCGCAGCGGCTGCGGCAGGTGCCTGGGGTATTGCGTGACACCCGGCTTATCGCGAACGGCGAAGGCGCTGCGAAATTCGATGCGGATCTCTTCGTTGGCAAAGATTGTCGGCAGGGGGGAAAGCCGGGCGAACCCACACAGGGCGGCAACGGGCAGAAGCAGCTTACGGGCCATGCCGTGGCGATAGCCTCAGCGACGCCCGGCGTCTATTCTTTTCTGTCAGCGCAGGCTGCGCAGCGGTTTGAGCCACAGAAGGGAGAGAGCTCCGGCTATGATGAGGTAGCCACCAACCTCGAAGGCAAAGGCGGGGCTTGTGAACTTCGATAGCCGTGAAAGACCGATCGCAGCAACCGCAACTGAACCCTGGAAGACAATGTTGTAGATACTCATCACGCGGCCACGTGCTGCCTCGACTGTCGCCTGCTGTATGGCGGCCGGTATGAGTGTGCCCATGAGGCCGCCAAAGATTCCCGAGAGTGCAAGGCTCAGCGCCACCGGCGCGGGCGACGCGAGCCAGGGAATCAGCAGCATCGAACAACCCGAGGCGACTGCGCCCAGCACGATCATCAGGCCGCGGCGCATGCGGTGCGCGAGAAACTGCGCGAGGCCACCGCCGATCAGCAGGCCCACCCCCAGGATGGTCATGAGCGAGCCGCGCTGCGATTCGTTGAGGCCCATCTGTGTTTTTGAGAATTCGGGCAGCAGCACCTGCAGCGGCCCCACAAGAAAGAGCCCCATGAAAGTCGCGGCAAGCAGCGACAGAATCAGCGGCTCACGCCGCACATAACGAAGCCCCGCAACGAGACTGTGCCAGGCACTTTCGCCCTCGTGCTTGCGCTTATGCGGGCGCGTCCGCAGCGGAAAAAGAAACAGCATGGCAACGCCATAGAGTATGCCGATGGTTGCAAAGACCACGTACCAGTCAAAGTGTTGGCGCAGGTAGCCGACCACAAAGGGAGCGAGCCCAAAACCGACCATGATCATGATGTGGATCTTCATGCTCTCACGCGGAATGTGTTGCTGGTCAAACAAGTCGCCGAGCAGCGCCATGCGGCCGGGTATGATAAAACTGAGACCTATTCCATTCACGAGCATGACTGCGATGAGAAGAAAATCCGACACGGCGAACATCTGCTGCGCCGTGAGAAAAACCATCGCGCCACCGGTGTAAATGAACGTCGTCTGCGCAATCATGACCACGCGCTTGCGGTCAAAGCGGTCGATGACGGTGCCGGCGTACATACCGAGTATAAGCGGTGGCACAAGGTTGCCGGCGTACACCAGGCCAGTTACCGCATCAGAGCCGGTGACCGCGCGCGAGTAGATGATCATCGCATAGGTAAACATATTACCAATCAACAGTGTCAGAAACGTGTTGAGGTAGAAGAAGATGAGCATAGGTATGACCTCGAAGCTGCCTTCAGTCATACCGGCTATGGAATTCCATGACCCCCGGTAGGGGTAGGTTTACCTGTGGTGAGCTTGTCGAACCAAACCTACCCCTACCGGGGGCACCTTCTTTTTAATATTGACGCTTTGTTCACCTTTATTCCACTCCGCAGACACCGACAGGAGAATTACCATGAACAAAGAAGATATTGCCGAAAGCATCAAAGAACTGCTGGTTTCAGAAACCGATATGAGCTACCTCGCCGAATTGCCGGAAAAGCCGCTGCAGCAGCTCTACGCCGACCTGCAGACATACATGAAACGACTGGACGAAAACCAGAAGCCGGTCTTCAAGGCGATCGCGATTTCCACGAGTTTTATTCCCAATTTCATTATTGCCAAACTCGCGCACGACTATTTCACCCCGTATATCGTGGCACAGGTTTGCGAATACATGGACCCCAAGGCAGCTGCTAAAATCGGTAAGTCGTTGCGCGTCGACTACATGGGCCAGGTTGCGGTGAACGGCGACCCCAAAGTGACCGCCCGGATTGGTGACTGCATGGAAGTCGACATTGTCGTCAACGTCGTGCGCGAAATGGTCAAACGTTCATTCTTTTTGAAACTTGGTGAACTCGCCGACCTCTTGAACGAGAACCACCTGAAGAACGTGATGCTCAAGATCAACGACAACAACGCCATCTTCCAGGTCGGCCTGCACATGCAGGATGAAGGCAAGATCATTCGCCTCTCAAAGGCATGGCCTGCTGCGACACGCACTTACGTCGTTGCTGAGCTGCAGAAGATCAATCACCCGCTGGCGAGTAAGCTTTAACGGCCTAGGTACGCTGCTGCGTCTGCCGGCTGCGCAGTAGCGTACTGAGCACCACCGCCACCACCAGGCCCGCAAGGACGAGTATCGCGCCAAGCAGAACGCGCGAGGGCATGCGTTCGCCGAGGAAAAAAGCATTGCTGCTCAGCCCAAATACCGGCACGAGCGTGCCAAACGGCATCACCTTGGCCGCGGGCAGTTTCAGCATCATCTTGCTGAACAGGGCGAAGGCGAGCTGCGTCGCAAAGACTGACATGAAGATAATCGCGAGCCACGAGCGCATCGAGGCGGATTGTACCTGCTGCAGCATCTGTGGCGCTCCTTCGACACTGAACGCCAGCACGAACAGCGGCAACGACGACAAGAAGCTGGTCCAGGCGATGAAGCCTGCAAAGTCCTGGATGCGAAACGTTTTCAGCAGGATGTTGCCAGCCGACCAGAAGAGTGCAGACAACAGAATCAATATAAATCCCACTGCTTCGGCGCCGCCGAAATAGTCGTAGCCGATTACCAGAAGGCCCACCGCAGAAATCACAAAGCCGGCAATCTGCAAAAGGCTCACGCGCTCGCGAAAGATGATCCAGGCGAAGAAGATCGTGATATAGACCTGTGTCTGTATCAGTACAGACGACATGCCCGCGGGCAGCTTGAGGTAGATCGCCCAGAACATGAGGCCGTATTGCAACACGCCGATGAAGAGGCTGTAGACCACCAGGCGGCGCCAGTCAACCGGCGGAAAGCGGTAGAACAGAACCAGCGGAAAGCCTGCGAGAAAAAAACGGATCGCGCAGAGCGTGAAAGGCGAGAACGACTCGAGCCCAATGCGTATCGCCACGAAGCTGAGGCCCCAGAACATGGGCGGTACGAGTACTCGAAACCAGTCTGAAGCGCCGATGCGGGAGAATCAGAATGCTTCTTTGAACGTAAAATAAAAATTAGCGTCGCCCTGGTTGGTGAACCCCATGTCGAGGCGCATATTGATCTGCTGCTCTTTATCGATAAGAATGCGCAGACCACTGCCATACGAAATCTTCAACCGGTCTGAAAGCGGCCGCGCGAGGTCATCGGTGACGTCGCCGACACCCGTAAAGAGAACGAGGCCAAAGCGCCACCACACGGGCAGGCGATAGTCAACCTGCGTCGTCCACAGGTGGCGGTCGAGATAGCGCCCCTGGAAAAAGCCGCGCATCTGGAACTGGCCGCCGAGCCGTGGCATTGCGTACCAGCCCACGTCGCCCGCCGTCGTCACCAGGTACGCGTTCAGCGCGAGCACATGACCAAACCACAGCCGGCGAAAATACCGGTAATCTACTGTTGTCTGCGTAAAATTTCCGTTTGCGGCGAATGTTTCGTTACTATGAAAAATCCGTGCTTCAAACCACTGGCCGCGCTCGGGGGAGAATGCGTTGTCACGTGTATCGAGCAGCAGGTGCAACCCTGGCCCGTTTGCGCGCGTACCATCGTAGCCGAAGGGCTGCACGGTCTGCAGATACCCTGAGGGATTTTCACTCGCGATGCGGTCAAACTGGCTCTGCCACATCACACCCAGGTAAAGATCTTCGGCTACCAGCCACAGCGCACTCGTGCGGTTAGCAAAGCCACGCGCTGCAAATTTCTCTTCCTGCGAGGGAGGAGTCAGGGCTCCTACGCCCCACGCGACGTAGGGTTGCTGGTACGCGTCGAGGTTCTGCATGATCTTTAACCGGTGTTGCAGAAAGTACGCTTCGGCAATGACGCCCAAACCATATTGCTGGTTCTGTGATGCTGTGAAGAAAGTCATGAGCTCACTCACGCGCTTGCGCGGAGCGCCGGGCCACGGGTTGTACCAGAAAATGCCGCCGCCGGCAACCATCAGCCGCGTCTCAGGAGTATAGAGCGGCAGCACAAGCGGGAACATACCCCACGTGGCTTCTTTCTTTTCCGGCTCAGCTGGCGCCGGCTGTGACTGGGAAAGAAGTGGCTGCGTCGCAGACCACGCGGTAAGAATAACGCAGAAAATTTTTCTTCGATAGCGACGCGTAGAATCGGTGATCATGATTTGCAGTGGAAGAGATACTGCAAATTTGTTTCAGGCCGAAAAGCCGTTTGGGTAACAAGGACCTGAAATAAAAAAACTCCTTGTAATCTGCGATGGCATGTTGTATACTCACTATATAACACACGATGCACAATATTGACCTCATACTCACGCTCGTCGGTGGTTTCATCGCCGCACTTCTGCTAGGGCTCTTCACCCAGCGCATTGGCCTTTCTCCAATCGTTGGCTACCTGCTTGCCGGTATTGCAGTCAGCCCCAACACGCCGGGCTTCGTCGCCGACAGGCACATGGCTGAACAGCTGGCCGAAGTCGGTGTGATATTGCTCATGTTCGGGGTCGGCCTGCAGTTTCATTTTAAAGAGCTGCTCGAAGTAAGGCGTATCGCCATACCCGGCGCGATTGTACAGAGCGCCGTCGCTACACTGCTCGGTACCGCGATCGCGCATGCGTTCGGCTGGAGCTGGGCAGCGGGTTTCATTTTTGGTCTCGCAATCGCTGTGGCGAGTACGGTGGTGCTGACGCGCGTGCTCGTCGACAACAACGAACTACACACACCCACAGGTCACATTGCCGTGGGATGGCTCGTGATGGAAGACCTCTTCACGGTCTTTGCTCTCGTCATGCTGCCGGCAATCTTCGGCGACAAAGCTCAGGGAAGCCTCGCGCTGTCATTCGGCGTGGCGACGCTCAAGATCGTGGCGCTCGTGGTCGTGACGATGGTTGGCGGCGGCTGGGTAATTCCGCGTTTCCTGGCGTACATCGCGCAAACGGGTTCGCGCGAGCTTTTCACGCTCGCGATTCTGGCTATTGCCCTCGGCATCGCGGTCAGCTCAACACTGCTGTTCGGTGTCTCGATGGCACTAGGTGCATTTCTTGCAGGCATGGTAGTCGGCCGTTCGGACTTCAGCTTGCGCGCAGCAAATGAGGCCCTGCCGATGCGCGATGCGTTCGCCGTGCTCTTCTTTGTTTCTGTCGGTATGCTTTTTAATGCCAGGAGCCTGATGGAAAATCCGCTGCTGGTAATGGCAACGCTGGCGATCATTCTCATCGGTAAACCGCTGGCAGCCTTTGTGATCATCGTCGCCATGAAATACCCGGTGCGCGTGGCGCTCGCCGTCTCTGCGGCCCTTGCGCAAATCGGGGAGTTCTCGTTTATACTCGCGGTACTCGGCGAGAACCTGAAGATTCTACCGTCACAGGCGGCGAATATTCTCGTGGCTGCGGCCATCATCAGTATCACCATCAATCCCCTTATCTTTCGCAGCGCCGCACCGCTCGAACGCTGGCTGCGCTCGTTCGCACTCTTTCGTCGCATGCTGCGCTTTGCCGAGCCCGCCGATATGCGCTCGCCGCTCGAGACCGGCGTCGACCCCGAGACACGGCAGGCGATCGTCATCGGTTACGGTCCTGTCGGGCGAACGGTTGCCCGCCTGCTTGCTGCCAATGGTTTTAAGCCGATTGTCATCGACCTGAACCTGAAGACTGCGAGGGAGCTTAAAGCGCGCAACTTACCTGTAGTCTATGGCGATGCCAGCCACCCGGAAATTCTGAAGAAGGCGGGGGGTGAGACTGCAGACATTCTCATTCTCAGCGCTTCGAGTATACGCGGGGGCAAAGAAATCATTCGCGAGGCGCGCCGCATGAACCCGAAAATCCGCATTCTTGCCCGCACGGCTTATCTGCGCGATCTTGCAGGGCTGCGTGACGCCGGGGCCGACGCGGTATTCGCCGGCGAAGGCGAGGTCGCGCTCTCGATTACCGAACACATTCTGGCAGCGTTTGGTGCGACGCCAGAGCAGATAGAGCGCGAACGCCTGCGCGTGCACACAAAACTGTTCGGTACCGACGCTAAAGTGTAATTTTTTTCTCAGACCTGAGAAAAAAACGCTGTTTCCTGGTATTTAATATGTATAGAGCCATATGGTTGTTGCGGTGTAAACCGCGCACCACGAATGGCCACAAGGAGACATAATAATGATTGACACAACGGGAAAAAACGGCAGCGTCACGCCCATAATGGCAGAGACGAAAGAAACAGCGGCACAAAAAGCAGAGGCCGCAGAGAAAGCAAAAGCGCTCGATTCGGCGCTGGTCCAGATCGAAAAACAATTTGGTAAAGGCGCGGTGATGAAACTGAACGCCGACGCAATGAAAGAGATTCCGGTTATTTCTACCGGCTCGCTCTCGCTCGACCTGGCACTTGGCGTCGGCGGAGTTCCGCGCGGCCGGATTATCGAAATCTATGGACCAGAATCTTCTGGTAAAACCACCCTAACCCTGCACATCGTTGCAGAGGCGCAAAAACTCGGTGGCATGGCGGCTTTTATCGACGCCGAGCACGCACTCGACCCATCGTATGCGCGTAAACTTGGAGTGAACATCGACGAGCTTCTTGTATCTCAGCCAGACAACGGCGAACAGGCGTTGGAAATTGCTGAAGCGCTCGTGCGCTCGAACGCGCTCGATGTCATCGTGATCGACTCGGTTGCAGCCCTCGTGCCCAAGTCAGAAATCGAAGGTGACATGGGCCAGGCGACCATGGGTGTACAGGCACGACTCATGAGCCAGGCACTCAGAAAACTCACCGGTGCAATCCACAAGACCAACACCGTTGTGATTTTTATCAACCAGATTCGTATGAAGATTGGTGTTATGTTTGGTTCGCCAGAAACCACAACCGGCGGTAACGCGCTCAAGTTTTACGCGAGCGTGCGTATGGATATCCGCCGCGTTGAATCTCTCACCAAAGGCGAAGAAACAATCGGTAACCATGTTCGGGTCAAGGTCGTGAAGAACAAAGTCGCACCCCCGTTCAGAAAGGCGGAGTTTGATATCTACTTCAACCAGGGCATCTCACGCGAGTCTTCAATCATTGAAGAAGCGGTCAATGTGGGTGTAATGGCAAAATCGGGCACCTGGTTCTCGTACAACGACAACCGCCTGGGCCAGGGCAAAGAAAACGTACGCCAGTACCTGGTAGAGAACCCCAAGATCTGCGACGAAATCGAAGCCAAGGTACGCCAGGTACACGCCGACGGTACAGCAAAGAAGCTGCTGGCAGAGAAAGAAAAACTGCCTAAAGGCGCAAAAGCCGCAGCCGCTACAGAAGAAGTAGCATAATACATACTTTCTGCTACGGGCTTAAGCCCGCAGCAGAAAGGCAATAAGTAAACAGGCGCTCAAAAAGAATTTCAATCCAACAATCTACTAGCTATGGGCTTAAGCCCATAGCTAGTGCGTCAATTTTAGCGGCAGCCGTTTTGGTAACTCTTCCCGCGTCAAAATCGGATCTGTATCTTTATTTCCGGGCCAATCTTCGAGGCGCGGCCGCGGCGGTACATTGCCCTTCGCCTCTACGAGCACTCGCTCCCTGACAATTTTCTTGCCGTTCAGGCCGACAGCCATCACGCCATTGTTACGCAGAAAATGGTTCATAGTTTCGAACTTTTCTGCAGCCTCGGGAAAAGTTTTGAACGCAAAGTGTATCGGGTACGTCTGGGATTTATAGTTCCAGGGATACTCCTGCATCATGAGCAGGGTGACCCTGTATTCGTTGCTCTGGAATTCCATAACAAGGTGAGAGACCTTTCTTTCCCACACGATTTTTTCGAACAGCGTATCATAGACGGGGTACTTGTATTGGGCTTCAAATTCGTTGCGATAGTATTGCAGCTCAGCCCGGCGCCGCTGTGGCTCGGGATGCAGGCCTTTAGTACCTGCTAAAAGGGTGACGAGGCTGAATGTGACATAAAACTTGCAGCTTCGCCTGTAGCTCCCCACATTTTATACTCGCCCTTATTCTTCAAACAGGTAAGCAAAAAGCAGGTTGCCCGCCCCCAGGAACACCAGCGCCGCTGCTACGAGCAGGGCGTCATACCTCAGCGTATCGAGCCCGGCCAGCACGGCCGATACCCGGCCGGTTGCAGCGATCAACACCGGCAGGCAGAGGGGTAAAAAGAGCGCAATCGCGAGAAAGTTTTTCTGCGTGCTGTGCTGCGAAATGGCGGCAATCAGCTGGCCTGCGGGGGCAAGCGCAGCGCCCAGTGGCAGGCAAGTCAGTAGTAAAGCAACCGTAGTGCCCATGGTCGGCGCATCGACGGGAAAAAACAACAGGAAACCAACAATGCAGAAGAACCAAAGCGGTACCTGCACGATAAACGTGACAAGCGTCTTCGCAAAGAACAGCTGCGTCAATGGCACACCGCTCATGGCATAATACCGGTATGCATAAGCATCACTTTCCCAGCTGATCGCCATGAGCAGCAGTTGCAGGTTGGCCATGAGGTATGCCACCGCGGGAAAAATTTCGAGCAGCGACCCGCTGACATTGTCGACCGGTATGCCGAAACGGAAGATCCCCAGCAGGGACAAGGCAAGAATGAACGCAAACGAAAGTCCGCGCTGTGCCTGGTAGAGCCGCAGTTCGTTCGCCACGAGCGAGAGCAGCATCTTCATGAACCGCAGACTCCTTTGACCATCTCGATCGAACGCGTCGCCAGCGCGCGCGCGCGCGTGAGGTGGTGGTCAGAAAACAGTATGGCAGCCCCGCGCGTCGCCTCGGCCCGGATAAAATCGACCAGGCGCGCTTCGCTCACATGGTCGAGGCCCGTGAACGGTTCATCGAGCAACAGCACAGCTGGCTTTGCGAGCAGCGCGCGGCTGAGCAAAAAACGCTGCAGCTGCCCGCGCGACAGGGTGCGCAAGGCCTTGTCACCGAGGTCTTCAATTCGCCAGTAACGCAGCGCGGGCTGAATGTCACCCGGCGGGCTGTCGCTCAGGGTGGCCGCGAGCTTCAGGTTTTGCAAAACGCTGAGGTCCTGGTAGGCCATCACCTGGTGAGACACAAGGTGGATTTTTCCCGGTGCTGCGGTTGCCACCGTGCCGCGGTGTGCCTTCAAAATTCCTGCAAGAATCAGCAGCAGCGTCGATTTTCCCGAACCGTTTTCACCGGTGAGCGCCGTGATTTCACCCGACAGTATTTCGCCGCTGGCATTCTGCAAAGCCCAAAAGCCGCCAAAGCGCCGCGCCAGCTGTGAGAAAACCAGTGCCGTCGGATTGTGAAGAGAAGTCTTATCTTTTGTTATCCGCTGGGTCATGGCTGTTGTTGTGCGAGGTTATCGAGCAAAACCTGGCGGCGCTCTTCAAAACCTTTGCCTGCTGTGGTATCAAGGTTGTGCGCCAGGCGCTTCAGGCCAAACTCACCATAGTAGTAACGAATTTCCTTGCGGAGAAAGTAAGCTTCACGATCGAGCTCCCCCGACTGGTCGAGCGGCCTGCATGACAGAATAAACTCCGCCAGCTCAGAAAATCCTGTCTGGCGCACCGAGCTCGTCTGGAAAATCGCAGGTGGTTTGTTGTCTTTGTCGACCTTCTGCAGAAAGTCGATCGAAGACTGCAGCTGGTAAAGGCTGCGCTTCGCCAGGTCTTCGGCGTCACACTTGGTGATGACGAACGCCTGCGGAATTTCCATGATACCCGACTTCATGAACTGGATATGATCGCCGCTGAAGGGCTGCAGCGCGAGCAGCGTCACGTCAGCCAGACGAGCGATCTCGATTTCGCTCTGGCCCACGCCGACTGACTCGACGAGCACCAGGTCAAAGAGCCGGCGCAACAGGCGGCAGACACGAAAGGTGTTACGACCAATGCCGCCGAGGTCGAGGTCAGATGCCTGCGAACGAAAATAGGTGCGCTCATGCGCGGCGAAGTTCACGCGCGTCCGGTCACCCAAGAGCGAACCACCCGATACCGGGCTCGAGGGATCGACAGCCACAATCGCGATACGCCAATCTTTGCGCAACGTGAGCAGCGAATCGACGAGGTGCTGTATCAGGGTAGATTTACCCGCTCCGGGCGCGCCGGTTAAACCGACGAGCAGACCTTGTTTACTCGAATGATGGGCAAGATCGCGATCGACGCGCAGGCATTCTTCCAGGTCGCGCGCGCGCGCAGATTCGAAGTAGCTGATAAGTTTCGCGATCGCGAACTTCTCGCCTGCAAGCGCTTCGTGCAAAAGGTCAGCCATGCTGCTCAACCTTTTCTTTCTTTTTTCCGCCCCTGATAGTCAGCAGCGCTATACCGGCGAGCACACAGATCGTACCAATGGTCTGCGCGACGGTGATTTCATCGCCGAGCACGGTATACGCCAGGTAGATCGTCATGACAGGTCCCAGTGTGCTTAAGATCGCCGCGCGGTTAGAGCCAATGAGCGCGATGCCCTGCGCGACAAGCAGCGATGGCAGCACAGTGCAGAAGATAGCCATGACCAGGATATACCAGTAGACCGGCGCGGGGTGCCCGAGCAATTTTTCACCTGCCAGGGCGCCGTGCAGAATGATCGCAATCGCAGATATGATAATGGCGAAACTGGTAAAGACCAGCGGCGAATAATGGCGGGCAAGTTTCTCGGTCGCGACCAGGTAGATCGCATAGGTAATCGCCGCGAATACAATGTAGATGGCGCCGATATGCGCCTTGCTTCCCACCGCGCCGGTTTCATTATGGTAAGAAATACCAATACCGATGTAGGTCACCAGCAGCGCAGCAATTTCCCGCCGGCCCGCACGCGTCTTGAGCCAGAACAGCGAAATCAGCAGGACAAGCGTCGGGTAGATAAAGAGCAACAGGCGCTCAAAGCTGGCGGAGATATATTCAAGGCCGACAAAATCAAACCAGCTAGCAAGGTAATACCCCGACAACCCCACGAGACCCATCGCCGCCCAGTGCTTTCGAAAACCCGCACGCAGCTCAGGTGACTGCAGCCGGTAGAACCAGAAGAATATCACCAGGTAAAACGGCAGGGAAAAAATCATGCGCAGCGTGAGCGTGGCAAAGCCGCTGATACCGTAACGGTAGCAGAGTTTCGCGAGAATCGCCTTCGCTGAAAAACCCGCGGCACCAAGAATGGTGAAGAGCAGGCCTGCAATGAACCTGCGGTCAGCCTGCAGAACTTCAGCCGCCAAGATCGAGGTCCCTGCGGGTCAGAACATCCTTGAAGAAGGTTTTACCGTCGGGTTTGATGGTCATAATGCGCGCGCGGACCTGCTCGAGCGTCACATTGTGTGCCGCCATGAGTTTCTTGTTGAGTGAAACCTGGCCCACGGTCATGAAGGTAACCAGTGAATCATTCGCAGCGACTTCAGCCGGCAGCAGCTTGTCAATTTCGGTAATAACCTCTTCGACTGTCAGGCGGGCACCCCCGGTAATTTCAGAAAGGGGAGCGCAACCGTGATCGGCGGTGAGCACAAGGACAAAATCTTCACCGTAATTCTGCCGCAGGAAATCTTCGATCTTGCCGATCTGGTTGTCGATTTCAGCGAGAGTTTCACGCGCTTCGAGCGAATGATAACCGAAGTGGTGACCGACCGCATCGGCAGATTTAAACGACACATAGACGAGGTCGGTGGCACCATCATTGTGTTTTTTCTTACCAATGATTTCCTGCTGCACGACTGCCCGAATAAGCTCCCCTTCAAGCTGTGTCTCTGCAGGGGTTGACATCATCACTCCCCAGTTCTCATAAGCTGCCTTCGTGTCGCGGATGGCGTAACCTTCATACCCCTGTGGATAGTACTTTGCATAGGTGAGCAGCGGCTCAGATGCTTTTGCCACGGCAGGCAGCGAATAATAGCGCGCGTCGGTTATCCAGCGCGATTTGCCGGCATCGAGCCAGTAAACCAGGTTGCCCGTGCGCACCGCGGCGGCGATATCAGGCGCCGAAAGCGAAGCACCGTGGCCGGCCATGCCGAGGGCAGCGCGCAGCGCGTAAGACTGCGAAACAATGACGGAGCGCCCCTTGTTCACGACATTGAGTACGTCAGCAAGACTTTCCGATTTGAGTTCTTCGGGTGAAACCCTGCTTTCGTCTTTGGTCGCGTAGATTTCTGCCTTGTTGAGCTTTTCCTTACCGGCCTTGCGCTCCATCGAAAAGAAAGTATTACCGATCACGCCGCTCTTCACCGGAAACCCACCGGTGCCGATGGCCATATGACCGACAGCGGTGTGCGCATCGAGGTGGCCGACCTGCGCGTTGGTATAGTTCGCCGATTTCTGCATCAGCGCGTGGATACGCGGTGCTGCAGAACGGTGGGTGCTCAGCAAATTCAAACCGCCCTGGTCGATCACGGCTACCACAACAATCTCGGGCTTCTTGGGCACGTCGGTGCGCACGCCGAGTGGTCGTACCTCAACTCCTGACGGGGCACTGACACCCAGCAACTTTGCCAAAGTGGGAGCTATATGCTGCTGGTAGACGACCTCGCCAAACTGGCCGGCATCGAACCATTTTCCGCTGAAAACAAGCGGAATATTCACATCGTAGTCATAGGCCGTTGAGTGGGAGATCCGCCCGACGCGCAGCTTCACCACGTTGCCTTCTTCTTTATATTCGTAAGCCGGGTTACGCTTGAGGTCATCGACCGAGCGGCCATACTGTGCGAGCGACTGCGCCAGTTGCTCTTTGTCAAAACGCGCGATCGCGGTTTTTTTCAGCCAGCTCGACTCGAGCAGGGCGTACTTTTCGGGGACCAGGTAGAGGTCTATGTCGGCACGCGCCGAACGTTTGTAGCGCTCAGTCCATTCTTTGGGTTTGCCGCAACCAGCAAATGAGATGAGAGCCAGGAAGACGGCAAAAATACTGTGGCGCATTATCCACCCCACTTTCGCCGCCAGCACCGCAAAGTACTTTCAGAAGGAGGAGCTGAACTTACAACAACGTCATGCCCGCGCGGGCGGGCATCTTTGACCGTATGTGCTGGGAATAGATTCCCGCACCTGCCTTGCAACCCCGCTTCGGGTCTCCGACTTCGGAGCTTATCGAACGGTTCGTGGGAATGACGTGATTCGAAGAATTCTAGCGTCGCCGCGGCTTGCCGGTATTTAGCTGAATGAACTTTATCACGTGACCCGCAACCGCCTTAGGTGCCGAGATCTGTACGTTATGACCGGCATCAGCAACAACTTCGACCGAGCTGCGTTTGAAATGTGGTTGAATCTTTTTCGCCCAGGAAGCTGGCGTCAGCATATCACGGCTGCCGTAGACCAGTAGCAGAGGAGTCTGTATTTGTCCTGCGGGCCAGTGTACGCGTGCAGAGAGAAAAGCAAGCATGTAGCGGCGCGAGGCCGCCGGAGGCAGCGTCTTGTTCTTCTTCTGTGCATACGCCAGCTTTCCCGGTTTGAGTTCTTGGTGCGCGTCACCATAGAGTTGCTCGCGGTCGCCGTACGGAAAACCGCCGAGCAACGCCTGCAAACGGTAATAGATCGGCGTCAACAAACGGGGAATTCGCAGCACGCTTTTCAGACGCTTATGGTAGGGAGCATAGTCGTCGACGGCCGAAAGAGCAATAACGCCGTCGAGCTCCGCCGGCATACGCGAAACCATCGCCAGGACCGAAAACGCTCCGTACGAATGGCCTGCGATAAAAACCTTCTGGCAGCGGTAATGCTGCCGTATGTAACGCGCGAATTCGAGCAGCAGGTTCTCGTTCATCGTGGTAGAAAAATCTGCCGGTATATGCGGGGTGAGCCCGTGTCCTGGCAGGTCAGGAATAAAAACATGGTACTTCTCGCGCAGATGAGGCAAGATAGCCGAATAAGCCTGCTGCCCGTTCTGGTACCAGCCGTGGATAAGAATGAGCGCAGTTTTGCCCTTACCGGCAGTGCGGTAGTAGAGGTCAGATGTTGCGTTGGGAAAGTAGGGCATAAAATGACTTTGATCGGTGCGCCGCGCGCACCGATCAAAGCTTAGACTGCGGAGTGGGTGGGATTCGAACCCACGATACAGTTTCCTGTATACAGCATTTCCAATGCTGCTCCTTCAACCACTCGGACACCGCTCCAGCGTGGTAGCAGACGCGAAGGTTGAGACATCGCGTCGAGCAGGTTGTGACACCGTGAGTGCAGCCTTGGTTGACCCACTGTTTCAAGCTCCTGTTTGACCGCAATGCACATTCACCGCCTCGCGGTGGTCCTGCTACTGGCAAATACCCTACCGATCCTGAGCCAGGCACCGACTGCCGCCCCCGTACAACCATCACTCGCCATTGTCGCGCTGCCCGACTACGTCGACGCGACGGGTTCAAAGAATTATACCTACCTGGGCCCTTCCCTGACCGACGCGATCAACAACTCAATGCAGGAACGTTTCGACTTCCAGCGCGCCGACAAAGCCGCCGTCGACCGCGAAGTGAAGAAACTCTGGCGTCCCGGTAAGATTCCACTCGACAGCGACGTGAAGCAGATTGCGATTCTGACGCGCAGCGACTATGTCATCGTGGGTTCGTACACGCTCAACCCCCGCAAGACGCAAGTCACATTTGCCACACGTGTGTTTGTCGCGCCCGATCGTTTTATACAGGTACCGGATGTGACCAACGCCGTCGACGCAACTCTATTCGATGCCACCAACAAGGTGGCGGCAGAGATTGTGCGCGTGATTGAAGCCGACGCACGGGCGCAGCAGGCGAAGCTGGCCGCAGCCGCCCCCGCGGGCAAGCCGGGCGAGAAGATTGCACTCGCCAAAGCAGCAGAAGCTCCCCCGCCGCCAAAACCCGAACCGGCTAAAAAATCAGAACCCGTTGATGACGAGGTCGAGGTCTTTCACGACCGCAATGCAGTTTATGCAGGTATCAGCTACCAGGGTAACTATTTTGAACGCCATACACAGTTCTATCGTTATGCAAGTACAATGACTGCCATTGACGCAGGCCTGCGACTGGGTGGCCTGAATATCTATGGCCAAATTGGTATGCCTTCGACACCCCAGGGCAGTTCAATACCGACGCTGAACAAGAACTCTGGCTTCTGGCTTATCGGGCTCGAAAGCCAGAGCCATTTTGGTTCTGGTTGGGCGAACTACGGCGTGAATTACCGGTCGTTCAGCGAGCCCAACCCCGTGGGTATCCAGGGCCGCGACCTGCTCAAGTGGTCGAGCACCATGTATGCCGATACTGGCTTCCACATGTTTAACATCGGGCCAGTGGCATTTGGATTAACCTTTGCCACGTACCTGGACATCATGAACGCCAAACATCCAGCGAAGTCGACAGATGACCTGCTGATGCTGTGGAACCTCGAGGGCGGTCTTTACGCTTCGTACCTGCTGCCCGTCATTCGCGCTCGCCTAAGATTTGGTGCAGATACCTCTTACGCGATTTTCGATCAAACTTCAGAGACCTACATTGTTTCAACCTTTGGCGATGTGGAACTCGACGGTAAGAGCAGGACAGGTAAATGGTCAGGCATGCGCTACAGCCTGTCGCTCAGCCGCAGCTTTATGGGTATTATGCTGCGCGCGCAGTACTTTACTTACCCAAGCATCCAGACAGCCTTCCAGCCAGTCGACGGCCAGAACAAACCAATGAACTCGGCCAGCTACCTGCGTTTCTCTGCCGATTACCAGTTTGGGTTTTAGAAGGCTGTTGAAACAGCCATGAGCAGGCGCTCAAAAGCCTAAACTTGCCTGTGGGTAGATATTCTCTACCAACAGGCGGCCCTGCTCGAGCCTACCTAAGCCGATAAAGCGGTCCTCCGCGAAAACCCGGCGCAGGCCGTGCTCTGTATCGGGCGCTACAGCAGGTCTTTGTCCCTGGTAGAAACGTCGCGCCAGATCGAGCGGTAAATGGAGTGCTGCAAAAGATCCCAGCGCGTCGGCATCAGCGAGGCTCTGCAGAATTTCCCCATACTGGCTTGTGGGAGCTTCTTTAGTAACTACTAAGAACGGCCCAATGGCAGTCCGTCGCAGCGCTGACAGGTGGCCGCAGGTACCCAGCGCGGCAGCAATGTCCCGCGCCAGCGAACGAATATACGTGCCCGCGCTAACCGTGCACTCCATGCGCAGGGTCCGGTCGTTCAGTATCCGGAGATCGAGACTGTGTATAGTGACTTCGCGCGGCTTCAGCTCTGCAGTTTCACCGGCCCGGGCGATCTGGTGGCCCCGGCGGCCGTCGACCTGCACGTTTGAGAATAGCGGGGGCACCTGAAGGATTTTCCCCTGGAACTGCTGTTTAGTACCTGCTAAAACCTCGACCAAAAGCCGGGGAACGGGCATTTCCTTAGTTAAGGAACCCATATTGTCCAGCGTGTCGGTCTCCCTTCCCAGGGTCAGCTCCGCCACATAGGTCTTTTCAAAGCGCAAAAAGTAAGAGAGGAAACGGGTAGAGTCGCCGGTCGCGGCGATTAACAGGCCAGAAGCAAAAGGGTCGAGGATTCCCTCGACCCCAAATCCGCGCCCCTTTACCTGAAGGACGTTCTTGACTGCCAGGCGGGTGGTTACGCCCGCAGCCTTGTCAATACAATAGAAAATGGTTTAGCGGATTACTTCTTTTTCGCCGGGGCTTTGCCAGCGATAGCTTCTTTTGCAGCTTTTGCTACTGAGAACTTCACAACGGTTTTTGCGGGAATCTTGATCTGTTCACCGGTTGCAGGGTTGCGGCCCATACGAGCTGCACGCTGAACCAGCTTCAGAATGCCAAAGCCTGGGAGTGTGAATTTGCCGACTGATTTTGCTTCTTTGTAAGCGATTTCTGTCAGCGCTTCGAGAACTGCGTCAATGTCCTTCTTGCTGTGGCCGGTTTTTTCGGCGAGCGTTGAGAGCAACTGACTCTTGGAAAGGGGTTTCTTTTCTGCCATAATGTGACATAATGGGGTATACTCCCCGCCTTGTAAAGGAAAAAGTACGCAAATACAGGGATTTATTGAGTAATCCGCGTACGCGGATTACTCAATAAACTTACTCTAAAAAAACTTTACCCTCTATCTGAAACGCCTACTGTGGCCTTTCCAAAGGAGATCACTATGGCCAGAAAATGTCAACTCACCGGCAAAGGAACCGCATTCGGTAACAATGTGAGCCACTCACACCGTAAGACCCGCCGGACCTTCAAGGCCAACGTGCACAAAAAGCGCATCTTCCTTCCTGAAGAAGGCCGCTATATCACGCTGAGCCTTTCTACCCGCGCACTGCGTACCCTGCAAAAGAAGGGCCTCGCTGCGATGATGAAAGACGCGCAGAAGTAATTTTGCCGCAAATAGCTGCGGCGAGAACCGCAGAACGAAAACCCCGCGCTGCGGGGTTTTTTTATGGGTTAGCCAAACAGACCTTGGTAAAGAGCAAATGCTGCATGAGTGAACCTGCCAGGACCACCAGCTTTGTATGCCATATTTGTATTGACATTCCGACCATACCAAAAGGGAAACAGGCATGAAGATCACTCTCAATGTTTCTGATGAGCTTCTCGCAGAGGCCATGAAAGAGACGGGAATCAAGGGTAAGACAGAACTCATCAACCACGCCCTGAGAGAAGTGGTGGCTGCCGCTTCGCGCAGGCATCTGGCTGCCATGTTTGGCGCCGACAAGAAGGCATCAGTTGCACCAAGAAGACGGCGCTAAGGTTCTGGTTGATACGTCTGTGTGGATCGATTTTCTTCATGGAAGAACAACCGCACAGAGAATGCATAACCTGCTGGAGACGAACCGGGTGTTAGTCCACGATTTTGTGGAAGCCGAGCTGCGTGTCGGACAGATCAATAAAGATCGAGAATCCTTTTTTCGATATCTGCAGAATCAGCCACGAGCAAAGGTCATCGCGATGCCAGAACTCATCGATTTCGTCGAAAGAAAGTCATTGTATGGCAGGGGACTGTCGTTCATTGATATTGCGCTGGTGATTGCAGCTATTGTCGAGAACGGTTGGCTCTGGACTCATGACCGCGCCCTGCACAAACTTGCTGAAGAACTGGCGATTGATTTTCACTAAAACACGGACACTCTATGACAAAACACGAAACACCCATTCTTTTTATCGACCGCGGTAAAATTCGGCAGAACTACCTGGAACTCAAAGACGCGCTACCGCCTTTCCGTATTGCTTATGCAATCAAATCGAATTCGCATCCCGAAATTATTGAAATACTCAGAAAAGAGGGATCGCATTTTGAAACGGCGTCTGTTGCCGAGATCGAAAAGTTACTCGGACTCGGCGTGAAAGCGGAACACATCGTCTTGTCGAACCCCGTTAAAGCACCGCAGGCAATCCGCCGGGCGCTCGAGCACGGCGTCAGCATACAGAGTTTTGATTCCGTTGAAGAGCTGGAGAAATTCAAGCCCCACGCCGGGGCTTCGACTCCGCTCAGCCGCCGGGTACGGCCCCAGCTGCGCATCGTGGTGCCCAACGAAGGTTCGATGTGGCCGCTTTCGGGCAAGTTTGGCGCCGACGAAGAACTCTGGCCCGCAATCTTCCAATACATGAAAGAAAACGAGATACCTCTCGACGGTGTCACGTTTCATCCGGGTTCGCAGTGCGAAACCATCGCGGGCTGGGACAGCGCGCTCTACCTTACCTGGCGCTGCATCGAGATTGCGCGTGAGTATGGTCTCAACCCGACAACCATCAACATCGGCGGTGGCTTACCCGTACCCATGGGTCGCAAAATCCCTACGGTTGATGAGGTCGGTAAAGTAGTACTCCGCCACCTGAAAGAGTGGGAGCGCAAAGGTTTCAAACCTGCAGACCTGATTGTCGAACCCGGCCGTTTTATTTCGGGTTCGGCCGGCGTACTCGCTTCAAAAATTATCGGCGTCGCGCGGCGCGAAAAAACCTGGGCCTTCATGGACTGCGGAGTTTTTACAGGTATGATGGAGACGATCGACGGCATCACTTACCCGATGCTGTTCTCAGGTACAGGTGCACCAGAGACAGCAATGCTCTGCGGCCCAAGCTGCGACTCGGTCGACAAGATGTATGAGGCGCAGTTGCCACAACCAAAGACCGGCGACAAAATTCTTTTTCTGAGTGCCGGTGCCTACACGTCGGTCTATGCTTCTGAGTTCAATGGCTTTCTCGGGCCAAAGATGATTTTTCTGGATGCGATTAAAGATCCGCAAGAGTTGTTTGAGTTGATTTGAAATCGGCTTGACCTTCTGACTCTTACGGTTTCCGGATGCCCCAGGCCGCCATGATCACCGACGCAAAACGTGAAGCCGTCCACCGCAAGATCGATTTGTTTTTGAACCAGTTGGCGAATGGCAAGGCCGAGGCGCTGAAGCCCTATTTCTATGAAATCATTGATACAGTGATCGATGAAGCACAGGAGTTGCAACAGCGCAAGGCTGAAAGCTCCGATTTGCGCGAACTCATCATTGAAGTACGCGAAGGCTTTAAGCGCATGGATGCACGATTTGAGCAACTGGAAAAGCGCTTTGAAGAAATGATGCGATCTGTGGATAAACGCTTTGAACAGGTCGACAAACGCTTCGAATCGATCGACGCCAGGTTCAACCGTCTCTACCAATTCATGATGTGGATGATGGGCGTTATTGCCACTGGCTTCTTTGGGCTATATTTGAAGCTGTTCTTTTTGAAATAGCGAAAACCCTTCTCAAACTTACTGACATCACTGTCGGCACTCTGGCATTGATCAAATACACACGTTCACCTTACGAACAATATCTCTGCTAACAGCCCGTTTACCCATTCGGGAAAAAAAACTTGCCGCTTTGAGTGCTTTCGGGCGTCATAGCTCATGTCTGTCCGGGTCACTACAACCGCAAGGTTGTGGGCCACGGCAGGCGAAAAACAAATTTTCAGGAGACAACATGAAAAAACTTATTAGTGTTTTCGCCGCTTTGGCACTTGTTGGTTCACTGGCTGCGCAGAAGAAAAAACCTGCAGCACCTGCGAAACCAGCAGCACCAGCGGCACCAGCAGTGGCAGCACCTGCAGCACCTGCAATCGCAGCACCGGCAGCAGTACCTGCACCAGGTCAGTCTGGTAAAGGCCTTGGGCTTTTTGTTGAAGCGCGCGGAACTTTCACTCTCGGCCAAGGCACAAGTGATTCACAAATTGACGGCGCTGCGAACGGTGCAACAACTACACCTGCGAACGGAAAGCTGACATATGTATCAGGTGATTACAAATTGCCAAACACATCAGGCTTTGGTGGTGGTGCATCTGTTGGTTATGAGATTGTTCCAGGACTGGCGATTGTAGCATCATACGATTACCGCTCGATCAAGAGCCGTGAATGGAAGCAAACAACCGCTTCAGTAGCTGTGGGCACTGCTGACTTAGCCGTCCAAAACGTTACAAACACACAGATTCTGGGCCTCGGCTTTCGTCCTTCAATCAATGCTCTTGGTGGTACAATTTACGCAGGTTTTGGATTTGCATACGTTCTACCTTCAGATAGCGTAACAACAGTGAAAATCTCAAACGCGAGCAGCGCTCTGTTCGCTGCAACTGAGCAAAAAACAACAGCATCACGCAATGCAGGTATCGGTGCATACGGTGAACTCGGTTTCAACTATCCACTGACTGACAACCTTTACCTCGGTGTTGGTTTCCGTGCGGTAGTCGCGACAGCAAATAATGATGGCAAAACTACTGTTACCGAAACAACCGGTACAGTTGCTGGTAACCCTGTAGCGACAACTACGACCAATTATTCAGCATCAGTAAACACAGCAAATGATACAGCAACATCGCTGAATCGTCCGTATACTTCAACTGGTATTACCGACGCTGGTGTGAACATCAACGTTGGTTTCCGCTTCTAATCTTTAGAACGAAAACCAATACTCTTTCAGCCTTGGGCTGGCAGAGAGAAACCCCCGGTAACGGGGGTTTTTTTATGTCCACGTTGCCGGTCGTCTCGACTGCGCTCGACGACCGATACAGGTACTGCAAGAAGGATCAAACATTGCCGAAGAGATTAGCGGTGACCGTTTCATTCTCTGCCGGCGAGAATAAATAAAGGTCGCCGAGCGCAGTCGAGGTGACCATGAGGTCCCATGGGCTTCATGTACATTCTCGAATGCTCAGATGGAACCTTTTATACCGGAAGTACAAGAGACCTTCAAACTCGCATCGAACAGCACAATCGGGGCGAAGGCGCCAGGTATACAGCACGCCGACTGCCAGTAAGATTAGTGTATTCCGAAGAATACGAGCGTATAGATCAGGCATTCTACCGGGAAAAGCAGGTGCAGAATTGGTCACACCAGAAGAAGGAAAGTCTGGTTGAAGGTCGGTTTGATGAATTGCCTCGGCAGGCAGGCTGTCGCAATCTTAGCCACCATAAGTTCCGTAATTTGCGCGAAGTGTAGGGTCTTCTCGACTGCGCTCGACGACCGGTTCATGATGCCCTGAATGAACTAAAGGTCGCCGAGCGCAGTCGAGGTGACCGGCAAGGCGCCTTCTCCGCTTAGTGGTGACCCGCATGGTCTCTGTCTTCAACGAAGGAGGTTGGGGGATGAGGGTGGAGAAGGCCAACACAGTCACATAACTTGACGCCTTAGACAACGAGGGGTAGATTCCGACCATGAGCCCGTTAATGTTAATAGCCTCCATAGTCGCATTGACATCGGGTCTTTATTTGATGGGTGTCGGCTTTTCACGCATGGTCGCCAAAGAGGTTGAAAAAAGCCGCCGTCATGGGTGAGCGGTCCTTTTTCTTTCATTTGCCCCCGAATTAATTCGGGGGCAAATGAAAGACTGATATTGCCGCACGTTACGTACCGTTTATATTTTCATGTGGTTTTTTCCACTAAACGCAGACTGCCGCTATTAACGCAAGGCCTGATTGCAGACATTCGGAACACAGTTCAGGATCTTTCCATAGAGATCGGTTTCCAAGCTATCGCCACCGGTGGTTATGAAGACCATTTGCACCTCTTGCTTTCTATGCCGCCACACATGAACCTTGCTACGGTCATCAAACGCATTAAAGGGCGAATTTCGCGTGAACATGAGAACCTATACTGGCAGACCGGATATTATGCGGAATCGGTGTCCGATTCCGGGGTGGCTAATTTGACAGACTATATTCAGCACCAATGGCAGAAACACAAGTTGCGGGCACTTGAAGACGCGGGCTTTTTTGAACCCATCTTCTCTCCCCCATTGCCAGCGAATTAATTCGGTGGCAATGGGGGAGAATCGCTTTCCACCACACGGACAATTCCTGACCCATGCGCCATGTTTCTCGAAGCAGCAGGTAGCGTGCTCGAATCGGGCGAGCACTCTGTCGTGCTGCTCAGCGGCAATGTGCGCGACCTTTACCTCGCGGGTGATGCTACAGGCGGCGGAGCAAAATTCCAGACGCTGAGCGAGGCGCTGCGCAGCCAGGTCTTTGCGGGTTATGACACCGTAGCGGAATATGATCCGCAGGGCGGAATTTATTTCGCCGATGCAAAGCAGCGCGAGAGCTACCTGCGCTCCCTTTCGGGCTACGACGCCTACCACAAGACGAACTTTGCGCAGAACCCGCCGAAAGACCCGGTGCAGGCTTTTTCGATTCTCGATAACCTCGCGCGCCTGCACCTGCTCGACAAGAAATCATTCGCGGTGGTCATCCACTACCTCGACCACATTATACCGACGGGGCTGAATAACAACAACGAGCTGCGTTACCTCGTGATCGCGCTCGATAAGTGGGCGCAGAACCCGGAGTTCCGGCGCAATAAGATTCGCTTTGTGCTGATAACGCCCGAAGTGGCTCGCCTGGAAAGTTTTATCGCGAAGAATGCATTTATTGAGCATGTATCGATTGCACGACCGAGTCTGGAAGATAGAACGAAAACCATCACTGCCAGCCCCTATGGGGCTGGTAGTGATGGAGAAATTCAAAAACTTGCTGAACTCACTTCTGGCCTGACAAACCGGCAAATACTCGAGGTGCTCGGACAGAAAGCAAATGACGATCTGACCCTGCGCGCCATCAAGCGGGAGCTCATCAGTTCTGAGTGCCGTGGCTTGCTCGAGATCGTCGAACCAAAACATTCACTCAGCGCCGTCGCAGGCCACGAAAAGGTAAAGGAGATTCTTTCGCTGACTGCCGAAGCAATACGCGAAGGCAAGACGCAGTACCTGCCCATGGGGTTTCTGATTTGCGGGCCGGTTGGTACGGGAAAGACCTTCATCACCGAATGTTTCGCGCACGACGCCGCGTTGCCGGTGGTGAAGTTCCTGAATTTCAGGTCGCAGTGGCAGGGTGAAACCGAAGCAAACCTCGAGAAGATTTTCAGCATTCTGAAATCGATCTACCCTGTGGCAGTGATGATCGACGAAGCGGATGCGTTTCTTGGCAACCGCGATGCGCAGGGCGACAGCGGTGTTTCGATGCGCGTCTTTGCCTCGCTGGCAGCATTGATGAGCGATACTACCTACCGCGGTAAGATCATCTGGTTCCTGATGACTTCGCGTCCCGACCTGTTACCTGTAGACATGAAACGTCAGGGAAGGGCCGAAGAGCACCTGGCGCTGTTTCATCCGCAGAGCTCGGCAGAGCTGGAATCGTTGTACCAGAGTGTTTGCCGCAAATTGAAGATCGCTCCCCCTGTTGCCGAAATTCAACCATTGCTCGATAAAGAACGTTCGTACTCGGGGGCAGACATCGAGGCGATGCTGACGCGCTCGGCTCTCGCTGCCGAGGTGAAGCACAAGACCGCCCTTTCGACCGACATCATGAAAGAAACCATCACAAACTTTCGCAGCCCCGAATACCCGCTCGCGATTGAGTTGCAGACCCTGGTCGCTGTGCGCGAGTGTACCCACCAGGACATGGTACCCGAAAAATACCGCTCGTTACCCGCTGCCGAAATCGAGGCGCGCATCAACGAGCTACTCGCGATGCTGAGACAGAAATGATTGCCGCAATCCTGAACTTTTACCGGCAGATGACCAAACTGGCGACCCTGATCGTCGGTTTTTATGCAGCGCCGCTGCTGCACGTGGTTTTTACGAGCGTGTTTGCTGCTGCGGGTTTTGCCTATGGTTTCGCGCGCGGTCACCTGGCCGAAATTCACGAAACCACGCTTGAGTCCCTGCTCGCCGGCCTGGCGATCATTGTGGTGATCGAAATCTACCTTAATGACGGCTTCCACCGGCTGGGAATCCGGACCTTTATTCCGCGCGTACGCTTCGTCAACAGCATGTTCGAGGAAGGCCGCCTCAGAATAGACAAAACAGTCGCAGAGTATGAAAAACTCCTCTGGTACCTGACAGACTACGGCAAGATGCGCGCCTTCTTCGGCCCGTTTCATGTGGCAGTTGTGATCGGCACGGTCCTTGTGGCCGAGTACGCATGGCTGCATACAGGGCATTCCGACATCTATATACAGACGGCGCTGGTTACACTACCGATTCATGTACTCTTCGTGTATGTCACGGGCGACCTGCACATGGGACGTTACCGCTCGCTAGTCAAACGCCAGCTCTTCTTCATGGGGCATGAGCCGCCGAACGCGTTTTCTATCTCACTCAAGTGGAAGTTTGCCAGTATCATGAGTGTTATTGCGATCAGCGATTATATCCTGATCTCACTGCTGCGCTCCGACGTAGCGAAGACGGGCAGTGGTTACCACTACATCATTGGTTTTTCGCTGTTCTCGCTCGCACTGCTGATGGTGCTGACAATCCTCTTCTTCTCGAATATTTTCGCATCGATCAAGGAACTGCAGGTTGCTGCCATTGGCTTGCAGGAAGGCCATGACCCCGACTTTTATTCCCGCGCGTCCGACCGCGAACTGGCTACACTGTCTTCGGGTTTTTTTCACGCCGCGCAGAAAGTGCTCAACTACCGTCGTGACCTCGAACACCAGATTCGCGAAGCAACGGCACACCTCAGCCAGGCAAATGCCGAATTGCAGCAGAAAGACAAAGAGATTCAGACCGAACTTGACTTTGCTGCAGAAATTCAGAAAGAGATGATTCCGCAGCAGCACGCACCATGGAATGCCGTGCAGTTTGGTATTCTATACCGCCCGATGCAGAAAGTGTCCGGGGACTTTCTGAACGTCTACAAGAAGGACCAGGCTATCTTCGTTCTGCTCGCCGACGTATCAGGGCACGGTGTGCCCGCCGCACTGATCACCATGGCGGCAAACGATGCCTTCGCGGCAGCTATTCGTCAAAGCGATTCGCCGGCTGCAGTCTTCCGCGAAGTGAATTCGCAGCTCAGCGAGCAGATCAAGACGCAGGACTACCTCACAGCGTTCCTGGTGCGTATCGACGAAAAACTCCGGCTGACCTATGCGAATGCCTCGCACCAGAAAGCGCTGCACTACCACCGCAAGACACATACGATTGAGGCCTACGACACAGCTGGTCTCTTCATTGGCGCGATGTCTGATGCGACCGATAGCTACGAAGAGAAGACATCGCGCCTGGAATTCGGCGACTTGCTGGTGCTCTTTACAGACGGTATCACTGAGCAGGCGAACCCGCGTGGCGAAGAGTTCGGCCATAATCGCCTGCAGGACCTGATACTGCAGCACAACGAACAATCCCCGCAGGCTATCGCTGACCTCGTGCATGATGAACTGCTGCGTTTTGCGGAAGGCGCGCGTATTCGCGACGACGTCTCGATGATTGTGCTGCGCGTGCACCCGCACTACCGGCAGTTTATTGAAAAGTTCAACGAGACGGTGCAGGCGATGAAGCGCCGCATGCTCGATGACTCATCGCGCTTGCTCGAAGATCTTTGGAAACTCTACCCTGAATTTCCTGCTCTGCCCTTTCTGTCGGCGCGCATCTACTACCAGCTGCGTGAATTTGAGCTGGCCGAGAAGCACGTAAAAATGCATCTGGAGAAATACCCGGGTGACGTGCGGGCAACACAACTACTCGCTGCCATAGCGATTAAGACCGGCAACCGGTCGCGCGCCGTCAACCTCGTCAACCGGCTGGCAAAGGCCAACGCTGAAGACCGTGTCACGCAACATTTGAAAAAGAAACTGAAATGACCGGGTTGAGGCACAAAGGTCTGATATTTTTCCTGCTCGTCGTATTGGCAGGTTGCGGCCGGGGGGTAACGGTGGCCCGTGCCGCTGACGGCAAGATCGACCTGTTCAATACGCCCTTCGCCGAAATGCCTATCGTAGAACTGAATGGCATTTGGGAATACTATCCAAACAGGCTCATTGAACCGTCAGGTTTCGCAAAACACGCAGCAGAGCGCAGGTTTGCACATGTGCCGCAGAGCTTCAACCTGTATGCGGACAGCTCTCTGAGGCTGCCTGCAAGTGCGGCCGCTACGTACCGCCTTGAACTGACTCTGCCAGCGCAGATCGCTAACTACACGCTGCGGATACCGCCAATACACACAGCTTCGAAAATTTTTGTGAACGGCCACTTGGAGAGCCAAGCGGGCACCATAACCGAGAATCTTTCAGATATTCGGGCGGCTACCCGAATGAAGTATCTACAGCTTCCGCTCGCAGGGAAAACAGAACTCGTTATTCACGTTGCTAATAAAGACTTCAATCGTGGCGGAATCTCGCAACCGATCAGTATCGCCACGGCAGTTAACATGGAGCGTTACCGGCTTGAGGCGCTTGTCCGGGACGTTGTGGTGAGCGTAGCTCTCATCACATTTGGACTCTACCATATTCTGCTGTTTTTCCTGCGACACCCTGAAAACGCCTCGATGTATTACGGCGTATTCTGCTTAATCGTGGGCATCATGAGGCTCTTTAACGGCGAAACAATTATCGCAGATCTGTATCCCTCCCTGCAGTGGGCACAACGCGTGAGATTTGAGTACGTCAGTCACTTTGCTGAAGCGATGTTCCTTACCCTCTACCTGAAGAATTTCTTTCCTGATTTTCGCAGGAGTAGCCTGATTCGATCGATGGTAATCATAGCAGGAACATTCGCCACCGTCTCTCTCTTATTGCCCTTTCAGTGGATGTGTGAACTGCGTGAACCCATGCAAATTTTCATGGCGGCTATATTGCCTTTTGCCATGTACAAACTGGCGCTTCTGGCTTGGCGAAGCGTCTATGGCGCCCGTCCACTCATGATCGGCATTATAGTACTCGGCGGCATTTTCGTTTCTGAAGTCATCCACCGCACAGATCTGCATTCTGGCCCAATGCTATTTTCCTACGCAACACTGGGCTTCACTTTCCTGCAGGCAATTCTGATATCGGGCAAATCGCTCCGCCTGTTTCACGAAAATGCCGAGCTATCGCTGCGCTTGCTGCGCTCAGACAAACTACGCGATGAATTCCTGGAGCACACTTCTCACGAACTGCGCACTCCCGTTCAGGCGATGGTGCAGACTATCGAGAATGTGCGCAGGGGCCTAAGCGGCGCGGTCAGCGAACAGGTACAGCGCACGCTGGCGGTGGTCGAAGAAAGCGGCCAGCGACTGATGTACCTCATCGACGACTTGCGGGATTTCATCAGGCTCAAGCACAGCGACCTGCGATTGAACCTGCAGACAGTTTCGCTGCGCAAGGTGATCGACCCCGTTCTGAAGCTTGGGCTTGGCCTGACAGAAAACAAGCAGTTCGCCCTTATCGACGAGATTCCCGAGGGGCTTGAAGATGTACAGGTCGACCCGGTTCGCGTTCAGCAAATTTTGCTTAACCTGCTCAACACCGCAATACGTTACTCGCACTCGCATGCCATCACGGTCAAACTCGGCAAGATCGATGGCCAGCTCGCGATCAGCGTGCTCTACAACGGGGCAGACCCCGACCCGCGCTACACCGAAACACTGGAAACGGAAAACGAAGAAGTCGGGCCGCTGGTGACGCAAAAGCTGGCCGAACTCATGGGAGGCAAATACCTCTACCACAAATTCGCGGAAAGCCAGCATGCTCTCAGCATCACGATACCCTACGAGCACATCGATGCGCTCGAAGGCATCATTGCCCGCAGCCGAAACCGCACCGAGCACCGCAAGACCGAAGAGTCCCAGGGATCGCCATTACTCAAAGGAGCCGACACATCGGTGGCCGGCGCAGACAAGGTGCTCGTCGTCGGCGATCATTCCGGGCAGAACCGCCTGCTGCAGGAACAACTGGCTTCGCTCGGCAAGGCCGTCACGATCGTCAAGAACGGCGCCGAGGCGATGCTGCACCTGCAGAACCGTCATGATATCAGCCTCGTGATCTGCGACGTCCTACTGTCAGATGTCTCGGGTATTGAGCTGACGATGAATATCCGGACGCAGTTCGATATCGGCCTCTTGCCGGTAATCCTGATTATCGACAGTAACCAGGCTGGGGTCGCCGCCAGCGCCTTCTCTGCCGGGGTGAACGATCTGATCAGGCGCCCGTTCGAGAAGGCAGAGGTAATTGCCCGAGTGCGCAACCTGCTGCTGCAGCGCGAGGCGAGCCTGGCGCGTGAAAACTACCGCGCGCTGAACCGCGAGCTCGAGATTGCGCGTTCGATACAGGAATCCATCATCCCGACTTCGCAACCACGCAGCGGTCACTACAAGATCGAGGCGGTCTGTATGCCGGCGCGCAGTATCGGTGGCGACTTCTACGATTTTGTCGAAGACGAAAACACTGTGGCCGTGCTGATCGCTGACGTCGCAGGCCATGGCATTCCCGCCGCACTCTACGCAGCGATGCTCAAGATCGCTTTCCACAACCTGCGCGACAAGGCGCGATTTCCCGAAAAACTGCTGAAAGAGTTGAACGACATTATGGTCGACCGGGGGGAACGTACCTTCATTAGCTGCGCCTACACCCTGGTGGATTTCAAAAACAAACGGCTCTTGCACGCCAATGCGGGCCACCTACCGTTGCTGGTGCAGGAACCAGGCAAGAAAACCGTGAAACGTATTCACCCGCCGGGGGGCGTACTGGGTATACGCAAGACGGCAGCCATCACCGTCGAAATGCAGCACCTGCAGCCACAGACACGGCTGGTGCTCTTTACCGACGGCGTCATCGAAATGACCAACAGGCAGGGCCAGTTCTTTGACGAAGAACGCCTGGTCCAGGTACTCGAAGAAATGCGCGAAGCCCCGCTGGCCGACGTCAAAGAGAAACTGCTCACCACACTGCGCGAATTTGCCGAAGGCGAAGCATTCCTGGATGATGTAACCTTTGTTCTGCTTGACGTCTAGAATCGGGATAAAGAGACATAATACGGCGCGCTGCTCCCTGGAACAGGGATAGCTCCGCCCAGGTTATGGCCGTTTACCGGTCCCCTGCAATTTGCTCGACGCTATATCTGAAATGCCGTTTTTGGCGCGATGGATCCTCTGAAAGGTCAGCGCACGCATTTTCCTAAGCGTGCAGAATTAACCCACAAATGGGTGGTTGTCGACGCGAAAGACATGATTCTTGGTCGCGTCAGCACCAAGATTGCCACACTGCTGATGGGCAAGAATAAGAAAAACTTCCAACCAGGCCAGCTGGTAGGCGATCACGTTGTAGTTATCAACGCTTCTCAGGTAAAACTTTCGGGCAACAAAGCCACTCAGAAAGAATATATCTGGCACAGCCGCTACTACGGTGGTATGAAAACCCGCCCCTTCCTGAAACAGATGGAAGTCGAACCTGAAAAAGCGGTGCTGCTGACGGTAAAAGGCATGCTGCCGAAGACCAAGTATGGCAAGAAGCTGCTGACGCGCATGCGCGTATTTCCCGGTGCCGAGCATACCCTGCAGGGCCAACAGCCAGCTCCAGTAAAATAATATAAGGTAGAATATGGAAAACAGACCAGAATCGCGCCGGACGGAAACTTCGGCAACTCTCGCTGAGTCGATGACTAAGCGCAAGGCAAGCCTGAAGAAAGATGAAGAGACCACCAAGCAGGTGCGTCGCCAGCGTAAGGCTACCGACCAGTTCGTAGGCCGCCGCAAGACCTCAGTAGCACGTGTTTCACTGCGACCCGGCTCAGGTAAAATCCTTGTGAATAACCGCGATGTGAACGAATACTTCACACGCCCTGAACTGCGCGCCGCCGTGATGCAACCGCTGCTGCTCACCGAGCGTGCAGCCCAGACTGATGTCCACGTGAATGTTTACGGAGGCGGAGTTACTGGCCAGGCTCAGGCGATTGCGCTGGGCATCGCCCGCAGCATCGACCAGTCAGACAGCTCACAGCATTCAAAGCTCAAGGCAGCCGGCCTTCTTACCCGTGACCCGCGTATGGTCGAGCGTAAGAAATACGGATTCCACAAAGCACGCCGCGCTACCCAGTTCAGCAAGCGCTGATACGAGGCACGGTCAACAAGAGAAGCCGGTTGGTTGCCAACCGGCTTTTTTTTTATCATGGCAGGCGTTTGATCGCCCAGTCGTTATACTGTATTTTCAGCCAGTCCCGCGCGTCGCGGACATCGTGTTCGTAGACTTCACCGAGTAGCTTCAACCTGAGGTCGTTTTCCACCTTCCAGCTGACATCCTGCAGCCTGATCTTTTCGAGCGCACGGGAAACATCATAGATGCGCACGATGACAATGCCATCGCGGCCAAGGTAGGGTTCGGGCTTTGTGACGTCGCGGCCGGCCATGTCGATAATCAGGCGGTCGTAATAATCACGTTTTTCGCGGGCTTCTATGTCCTTCGAGCGGTCATAACCCTGGTACACCGTCGGTTTTGCCGTGGGGATGAATTTTGGCGCCATTGCGTAGCGCGCGGCGAGTTCGGGGAAATTACCGCCTTTGTCGAGTTTGGCGATTAACTCTTCCGCCAGGTTTTCTTCTGCAACAACGGTATAGGCTGCCTTAACCCAAAGTACATCCGCCAGTGTGTTCTGCATCTTGTGGAAGTGATCGTAAATTTCGTTTGGTGTGAGGGGTATTTTCTCCATACCACCCGGGTAGATGCCTTTGCCTGCTTTGCCATATTTGACCTTGAGAAAAAGTACTGCCACGCGGTTATGGTCAAAACGTAAAAGTTCACGCTCGTCTGCGCTCATTTGCCAGACCATGCGGTCGTGTATCTGCTTTTGCAGCCACGCCTTCAGTACATCGCGCATACCTGACTGCAGCGCCTGCTCTGTGTAATTCGGGAACTGGGCATAGTCCGAGACTGTCATGACACGTTTGAGATCGTGGTAATGGAGCGGGCGACCTTCAAAAGTTGCCACAAGCACATCGGAGATTTTGCCGCCAGACAGGTGTGTGGTGCGAAATTCGCGCAGGAATCTCTTCTCGTCGTAATGCAGGTTCTCGGCGCTAAAGAGCATCTGCCAGTTAAACTTATCTTTATATTTTTGCTGCCAGTAGCCTACTGCGGCTTTTCCGTGCCTGGCGTGCTGCTGCCGGTACATGTATTCGTCGTAGTACGGATCTTCTTTGAGACCTTTGTTCGTGCCGAGATGGCCGATGCCATCGAGGTCGGCCAGGTCGTTGAGAATCTGCCTGTTGCGCGCCTCGACAGTCTCTTCTTCTTCAAACTGGCCCTGGTAGTAATATGCCTTCATGAAATTGAAAGTGCCACGCGAGAGGCGACCTTCTTTGTGTTCGTAGACATACTTGGAGCACGCCTGCGTCAGCAGCAGGACAAGAAGAGCGCCCAAAAAACGGCTCGGTGACATCAATCGTTGCATCTGCCGCGCTCCGTTTTTAGCAATGCCCACCCCTCTGGAACGCGGTGCACCGTGAAGTGCCAGTCTTCACAACGGATCAGCCGGCCCGCGCGCCTGATCGCAAATTCACCCAGGTACGTCGAATTAGAACCATGGGATTCAGGCTCAGCAAGCAGGAGCTCCTGCACCTGGCCACCGGAAAAGTACTGGCTTTCGAGCGAATGGCGGATAGCTGCTTCGACACCGGCAATAGGTTTGTCGTCTTCGCGTGCACCCGCCTTTGCGTGCAGCGTGGCAGTAAGCGCCAGCAGCACGAAACACATACGCAATCGGACGGTCATGGGCACCTGCGTTCAGGGTGTAGGTTGAGCGACAAGTCCTTTACACCAAGGGGAGTGCAAGCAGACGACGCCCTGAATTTTGATTGTATAGCTGCTTTTGCGCCGCAGAATGGTTTATGGAATTTGTCGCCTCGATTCTGGTGCTGGCGTTTACTGCCGCGCTGATCCTGCTGCTGAACTACTACCGCAGGTTGCTCGGCGACGGCCGACGCGAATACCCTCGCGAAGAGCTGATCTACGCGCACAACTTTATCATCAATGAATGGCAGCGGATTGTCAGCGCTGATCCGGCGACGGGTTACGCGGGTGCAATTGCGGGCGCACTGCTCGGTTATATGCTGAGCTACACCGGCGGAGTTTACGGCGAACACTACGAAAGCGCCTTTTTCCATTCGGCGATTCTGCCCGGTCTATGGTTCATCGGCCAGCCTTACCTGCGCGACAAGGCAGAAGAAATGCAGTGGCCGCCATTTGTCCGCAAGTTCATCGACAACGATATTACTTTCTTCTTCGGACTCAGCGCGATCATCGGCAGCCAGTCGCTGGTGGCTTACGGTTTCTACCACGCGTTGAGCTTCCTGTGGGTTTTTTTCAATTACGTTGTGCTGCTCGCTCTCGTGCTCTATTATTTTCATAAACGCGACAACAACGAGAAAGGCGGCCTTCCCGATCGCCAGCGCCGGGAAAACCGCATTTGATGCTGTCCACCACGCACGACCAGCAGTTTATCTTGTTCCGCGTAGAAGGTGAAACCTACGCGGTCGGCGTCAACGAGACGCATGAAGTCATACGTTACAAGCAACCAAAACGTATCCCCCATGCGCCCGCGCACGTGCTGGGTGTCATCAACCTGCGCGGTGCAATTATTCCTGTCGTCGGCCTGCGCGAAAGATTTTCACTCGAATCAAAACCTGCGGACGACGAGACCCGTGTCATAGTCGCCGCGCAAAACGGTCGGCTCACGGGCCTCGTATGCGACGCCGTCGAGCGTGTTGTCGCCATACCGGCAGCGAATATTGAAGAAAATCCTGACATTGAACAACGTCGCGGATTAAGCGCCATTCGTGGCGTGGCGTACCTCGACGAAGAAAACAGCGTAGTTTTTTTACTGGCACTCGACATGGTGCTCGCGCAGACCGGCGAAAACGTCCCGTGACCGAGGCTAGTGACCGGGCTGCACTCTCTGCAGCTTACGCGCAGGCAATCAGCGCGGCGGGCAATTCCGATCCGAATCCTTCTGTAGGGGCGGTCATCGTCGACACGCACGGCAAGACAGTTGCCGGCGGTTATACCCAGCGGGCGGGTTACGCACACGCCGAACTGCATGCTCTCGCCCAGTTGCCACAGCCTGACCTGCATGGCCATACCATGTACGTGACTCTTGAGCCCTGCTGCCACCACGGGCGTACACCGCCGTGCGTAGACGCAATTGTGGAACGCAGGATCGGGCGCGTCGTTATCGCAGAGCGTGACTTTGCCGCAGAGGTGCAGGGTCGGTCCCTGACACTATTGCGGGAACAAGGTATCGACGCTGTCGAGTGGCCAGCAGAAGATTTTCAGCGCGAAAAATGGTTCACGACCGGCCCATTCTTTTTCGCGCGCAAGCACGGGCGGCCGCGCGTTGTACTGAAATGGGCGCAGACCAGCGATGGCTCCATCGCACCGCAAAACGGAAAATCGGGACCGATCAGCGGCAGCGACGCAGCACTGCTCACAGCAACACTGCGCTTCTTTTTTAAACTCACTGTTGCTTCGCCGGGTACCGTGCTGGTTGACTCGCCGCGCCTCACCGTTCGCACCGCGGGCGATTTACCTGAGCTTTCACAGTCCGGGCTGACTGCTTTTGCGTGGGAACTTCTGCGGCGACAGTACCAGCTCGCGTGTAAACAGCCTGACGCCGAAACCCTAAAGCGGAGAATACGATCACCCGAGAGTCTGTTTCTTTTGCCCGATACGATGGACGGCTTCATAGCGGGAATGCCTGGCAATCACCAGGCAACGAGGCAGAACTGGCGCGCGAAACCAATCCCCCGCGCAGAGTGGCAGCAAGACTTTGCGGGTACCTGGAATTCGGTACTGGCCGAAGTTCTTGCCGGTGGTTTTAACAGTCTCTTGCTCGAAGCCGGCCCGGCATTCAGTGAAGCCATGCTGCAGCATGACCTGGCCGATGCTCTGGTAATCTACCGGTCGCGCGTGAAGAGCGACCTGCAGTTGTGGGGCGGGCAGGGCCGCGCTAACCATGTGAGCCTCATCTTAGCAGCTACAGAATCTCCCACGCTGCCAGGTTATGAACTCCTGGAGTTTGCCCGCCTGGAGCAGGATGATTTTTTCCTCTTTGTGCGCGCAGGTCGCTGACCATGACTCGCGTAGACGTCGTCATACCGGCCTATGGCCGGCAGCATTTGCTTGGCGAAGCAATTGCCTCGGTTCAGCAGCAGTCGCTGAGTGACTGGCACCTGTGGGTCATTGACGACGCCTCGGCAGAAGCTGTCGCAATACCAAGCGGCGCAGACAGCCGGGTAGAAATCCGACGCCTGCCGAAAAACGGCGGGCCTGCGTACGCACGCAACTTTGGAGCCGCGCTGGGCAAAGCGCCTTTTATCGCGTTTCTCGACAGCGACGATCTCTGGCACCCGGAAAAGCTCCAGCACGCTTTGGCAGCGTTTGCACACGACCCGGAACTCCTGTGGTGGCACAGCAACGAACTATGGCTGCGCAACGGCCAACCGGCGAAACAGAAAGCAATCCACCGCAAACAGGGTGGCCAGTTCTTTGAGCGGGCGCTTGAGCGCTGCCTCATCTCGCCTTCGGCAGTGGTTTTTCGGCGGGATTTCTTTATGGCACAGGGCGGGTTTGCCCCGGCATTCAGGCTGTGCGAGGACTATGAACTCTGGCTGCGGCTTTTGCTCCACTCGCCAGTGGGTTACAGCACTGAACCACTCACCATCAAGCGCGCGGGTGATTGGCCCCAATTGAGCAGCGCACGGGAGATCGACCGTTACCGGGTGCTCGCGATGCATCGCGTGTGGCGATTGAAACGCTCAGTCATGCCCGAGGCATGGCAAAGCGCATTGATCAGCGAGTGCAAAAAGAAGTGCGAGTTGCTGCTGGCAGGTGCGCAGAAGCACCAGAACGAACGCGGCCAACGCTGCTATCAGGCCTGGCTCACCTTGTTCAATACGCTGCGCACGCGGCCCATACGCTGATCTTCGTGAGCGGTCTCAAGGTAGGCCGGCGCGTAACGGGTAATAATTTCCTTTAGCTGCTGGCGCCGGTTGTTGTCAGAACCATCCCAGAGTGAATCGCACAGGTCAATGAGCTCATAGGCAGCTTCGCTTTGCCTGTCTTTCCTGAGCGCCAGTTCAAAATGAGTGATGGCCGCATCGCTGTATGCGCGATCCCACGCTTTACGCGGCAAAGCGAGCACGCGCTCGCGGGCTACGCGGGTTTCGATCGGGGCATACAGAACATCACGTTCGCCGTAGCCCAACACCCTGGTGATAGCCTCGGGGGAGTACTCGCGTAACGCGCCTGCAATCTGCCTGAGCAAGATGCCGTAGTGGAGGTGGTACTGCGCAGAAAAGCGGCTGTGCCTCAGCCTGAACGTCGATGACTTGGGCGGAGTCAGGTCTTTGCCAAACTGGCCCAGATCCTTTTCAAACTGCCGCGTTGCCGCCAGTAGCGCCATGCCGGCCTTGAGTATATTCTGGCTTTTGAGTGGCAGCGCACGCACCTCGGCGGCCAGGTAGAGCGCACCCAGCTTCAGGTACTCGTTAACGTCTTCGAGCCGGCGCCTCTCATCAAAAGCCTTGCGCAGGGCTGCGCGGGCCTTGTCTTCAGCGCCGTTCTGCAGCGCGAGCTCTGCATAGCGCAGGTTGACCAGCGGGTTGTTGGGTTCGAGCTCGCGCGCGTGCTGCAGTTTCTGCGCCGAGCGGGCGAAATCTTTTTCGTGGCGGTGGCGCTCCGACTCGAGAAAGTATTCCTGCGCGCCTTTTTGGTCGCCTTCGCGCGACTTCGCGACCTGCGGCACCGCAACAAAATGCTGCCGTGAGACCATCGAAAACTGCCCGCGTATCTGTGCCACACGGCCCGAGAAGACGGTATCAGATATCGAATCGATTTCACCTTCGGCGACGATCAGTGCGGCGCGGTTCTTCTGGTGGTCGCGTTCGCGCTTCACGATGTAGACCTTCATGCCTGGGTAGATTTTCGCCTGGTTGTCGACCGAGGCGGTCACCACCGACATCCGCACATCATAACCCAGAATCTGGCGCGGGGGAATTGAATTGTCCGAGCCCTTGGTGTTAATCTTACCGACTAGCAGGCCGGGTTGCGACTGCATGTCGCCATAACTGCGGTAGAGCGTGAGCGGATATACCTCTGCACGGGCAGGGTCAAAAGGCAAAGTCAGTACTAAACACCAAAGAAATAGCCAGAGGCGCACAGTTGAATATCGGCCTGCCGGAGAAAACTACTGAGTGTCTGGGGACATAATTTCTCCTGTGCCGTGAGCATAATTACTCATGCGACATAATGCCAGTAACAGCGATTCTAAACCCTTTTGGTAAGTACTAACACGCTCCTGAAAAGGAGCTAAAACAGATGCCTGAGAACGAAGATAGAATCAAACTGCGAGAAAGCCACAGAACCGGGTTAACTCCCACAAAAAATGGTCTTCGCCTCGACCGCAAATCATTTACGCGATGTACACGTCTGCTATACAGACTCATAGCCCATTGTAACGGGCGCTACAATATTGCCCGAAACCGGGCCGATGCGCGGCATCAAAAGGAGATAACATGGTCAAAAGACTGCCACGACTGCTACCTTTCACTGAAGAGCACGACCGCTTCCGCGAAATGGTTGCTGACTTCATCGCGAAAGAATGCGTACCACGCCACGAAGAATGGGAAAAAGCCGGCGAAGTGTCGCGCGACGTTTGGGAAAAAGCCGGACAACTCGGCATGATCTGCCCGAACTTTCCCGAAGAATATGGCGGCATGGGCCTCGACTTTCTCTATAACGTGATCGTCATCGAAGAGCTGGCTAAGGCTGCATCTTCTGGCTTCTTTATCTCGCTGCACGCCGATGTGATCGCGCCCTACGTTCTGCACTATGCCAACGAAGAACAAAAGAAGCGCTGGCTGCCGGGTATTATCAACGGTACCAAAATTCTCTCGATCGGTATGACTGAACCGGGCACAGGCTCAGACCTCGCCGCGGTGACGACCAAGGCTGTCGACAAGGGTGACCACTACCTGCTCAACGGTTCAAAGACATTCATTTCGAATGGTTACCTCTCAGACCTCTGCATCGTGGTAGCGCGTACTGGCGAAGGCCAGGGAGGCATCTCTCTGTTGATGGTTGAGCGCGGTATGCCAGGTTTTGAACGCGGCCGCAAACTGAAGAAGATCGGTCTGCATGCGCAGGACACCTCAGAGCTCCACTTTAACGATGTAAAGGTGCCAAAAGCAAACCTGATCGGTAAACTCAACGCAGGTTTCCGTTACCTGATGATGTCGCTCGCGCAGGAACGCCTCGTGCTCGCAATTTCAAACATCGCTTCAGCCGAAACAGTTCTGGATCAAACGGTGAAATATTGCAACGAACGCAAAGTGTTTGGCAAGCCCGTAGGCTCTTTCCAGAACACGCGCTTCAGCCTGACCGATATGTACGTCGAGCAGGAAGCTGCACGCTCTTACTGCGACCGCGTCGTCATGGCCTTCATGGCAGGCGAAAAAGTGACTGCAGAAGCTTCTGCCGTGAAACTGCAGTGCTCTGAAATGCTGCAGGCGCACGTCACGAAGTGCCTCCAGTTCTTTGGCGGTTACGGCTTCATGATGGAATACCCGATCGCCAAGGCATACCTCGACTGCCGCGTGCAGACGATCTATGCAGGTACATCAGAAATCATGCGCGAGATCGTATCGAAGAACCTCGGCCTCGCCAGCACCTGACGACATGGTGAGCAGGGTGCCAGCAGCCAAAGGCGGTCGCAGGCACCTAATTTCCCTCAACCGATGGGGAATACTCTCCAGGTATTTCCTGTCGGGCCTCTTTCTCCTCTCCCTCTTTCACTGTACCTCAGAGCACAATACGGTACGCCTCTACCCGGCCAAGAGTGATAAGTCGTCGTACCGGCAGCTCTCTACCGAACACTACCTGTACGTTGACGAGAACCACGTTGCTGAAGCTGAACGCGGCGAACGGCGGGCGTCATTTGTGCTGAGGAGCGTAGACACAAGCAATGCTAAGCTCTTTGTGCGGCTCAAGGTATATCCCGAAGACAATTTTTCCGAACCCCTGGTAGAGCTCCGTCTCACGAACCAGGTTGTTCGTCCGGTCTTACGCGAAGTACGGCGTGAGGCACTGGCTGAACAGGTAACTATCCTGGAAAGCGGGGATAACCTGCGCACCAACCCGATGATTGGCAATGATGTGCAGGCACAATCGGGTTATATCACGTTCGGCAAACCAACAGGTGCCGGGTCAGCCAAACGCTATTGGCAGGTCATTATCCTGGAAGCAGAGCTGGATAAAGAAGCTTTAGCGACGGTCGGGCAAAGCGATGCGGTTTCCGTGGTGATTACCGGTAACCGTACCAAGGGGATTGCTGAGTTTTCCCGCAAACAAATGAATGCATGGCAGCGGTTCAGCCTGGGCAAGATTGACGAAACCGCCGGCGATTGACCTGTGGCATGTCTTCATACTAGCCTGATAAAGCTTTTTCGCGGTGTGTGACATCACGGCCTTGGTTAGCCGTGCGCTCCGCAAAATCTTCCGACCAGCCGGTTTTTAGCCGCACGCAGTGGACGGTACTCGGCATACTGGCAGTGATCCAGTTCATGCACATCGTCGATTTCATGGTGATCATGCCGCTGGCGCGCAAACTCGAGGTTGAATTTCATATCAGCACCAACCAATTTGGCTGGCTGGTCTCTAGCTATACCTTCGCCGCTTTTTTCTCAGGTATCGCGGGTAGCTTCTTCATCGATCGCGTCTCTCGTAAGGCTTCGTTGCTGATTGGCAGCGCAGGTTTCATCGCAGGAAATTTGTTCTGCGCCGTTGCGCCCGGTTTCTGGTACTTCCTGGCAGCCCGCGTCGTCACCGGTGCATTCGGTGGCTTACTGAGCGGAGTGACCTTTTCGATCATCGGCGACCTGATCGAACCACACAAGCGCGGCCGGGCAACGGGTGTGATCATGATGGCGTTTTCTGTGGCCGCTGTTGTTGGAGTACCCGCGGGTATCTGGTTTGCGGGACGGTTTTTCCTGCAGCTGCCATTCTACCTGATCGCCGCCGGTTCGCTGGCCGTGCTGGTGCTCACTGCGCTGCGCATGCCCAGCCTTGATGCCCATCTCGCCGGGCCACGCAGTCAGGTGATCCAGCAGATCCGCAGCGTTCTCGCGGATAGCAAGAATCGCCATCTCTACCTGATGATGGTATTCCACTTTGTCGCTGGTTTCAGCATCATTCCATTCATCGCCAACTTCATGCAGAAGAACAACGGCGTCAGCGACGACCAGCTGTTCTGGATCTACGTGACAGGCGGGCTGGCGACCATTGTTTCGTCGCCATTAGCAGGAACCCTGACGGACAAATACGGCCCCGTTCGTATCTATAGTTTTCTTTCGCTGGTAGCCAGCCTGCCGTTTATTCTCGTTACCTACGAGTGGACGAAGTTTTTCCCGCTGCTGATTGTTTTTACCGTGCTCTTCTTTGTCTTCGTTTCGAGCCGCATGGTGCCGGCCATGGCATTGCTCAACAACACCGTCAACCCCGCGCTGAGGGGCACGTTCATGAGCCTCAATGGATCGGTGCAGCAGTTTGCCATGTCACTCGGGGCCATGGCCGCCTCGCTCATTATTGTAGCTCCACCCGGGCAACCAATCCAAAATTACCTGTGGGTAGGAATTTTTGGTATATTCTTTAATATTGCCGCGATTGCGGTAGCAAATACGTTTAAGGGTCGTTAAATGAAACAACAACTGGAAAATCTGATTTCGCGGGTACAAAATCCGCTGACGCACAGGTCGATCGCCGATGACAAACTTTTCATCGCCATTGAAGACGGCGAGAAACCGGTGCTGGTACTCAAGGCCGCAGGCGACAAGAAGTGGCAGCTGGCAATCGAAGCTCAGGTGCGCACACTAGCGAGTAAAGAAGGCATCGCGCCCGATGGTTTCAAATTCAAATGGTCCGACGCCAAACCTGAAGTAACAAAGCAGGGCCCGGTAGCAAAGCCACAGCGCAGCATTCCAGGCGTGAAGCACGTCATTGCCATAGCTTCCGGTAAGGGTGGCGTTGGTAAATCCACAGTATCTGTTAACCTCGCCTCAACGCTGCAGCAGATGGGTAAAAAAGTGGGATTGATGGATGCCGACATCTATGGCCCGTCGGTGGGTAAAATGCTCGGCCTTTCGGGCCGGCAACAGATCGACGTGAAAAATGACCGCATCACTCCCGTCGAAAAATACGGCCTGAAGCTGATGAGTTTTTCATTCCTCGTTGACGACAACCAGCCGATAGTCTGGCGCGGCCCTATGCTCGGCAAGGCAGTCGAACAGTTTCTCTATGACATGAACTGGGGGGAGCTCGACTTCCTGATCATCGACCTGCCACCTGGCACGGGCGACACCCAGCTCTCGCTTGCGCAGCTAGTGCAGACAGACGGTGCAGTCATCGTGACGACACCACAAAGTGTGGCGCTGCTCGATGCCGGCCGCGCAGTCGCCATGTTTGAACAGGTAAACATCCCCATCCTGGGCGTAGTCGAGAACATGAGCGAATTCATCTGCAGCCACTGCGGCAAGCCCAGCCATATCTTTTCCAAGGGCGGCGGGTCCCGACTGGCAGCAAGTACCGACAGTGTTTTACTGGGACAGGTGCCACTGGTCGAAGACTGCATGGCTGCCGCAGAGAAGGGCGAGATTCCGGTTTACAAAAACAAGAACAAGAACATTAAGCCCGTGGTCGATGCGTTTGAACACATCGCCCGCAACCTCGTCTCTAAACTGGAAAACACATGATCCTCTCGGGAATCGAAATAAAGAAGCGCCTCGGCAAAGATATCTTCATCGAGCCCTATGACGAGAAGTATCTCAATCCCAACTCTTATAATCTGACTCTGCACGACGAGCTGCTGGTATACAAAGAATCGCTGCTCGACATGAAGAAGCCAAACGAGACGCAGCTGCTCAAGATACCCGAATCAGGGTTTGTCATTGAACCCGGCCGCCTGTACCTCGGTCGCACGCGTGAACTGACAGAAACCAAGAACCTCGTGCCCATGCTTGAGGGCCGCAGCAGCGTCGGTCGCCTGGGCCTTTTTGTGCACATCACTGCCGGCTTCGGCGATATTGGTTTCCGCGGCTTCTGGACGCTGGAAATTTCGAGCATCCAGCCCGTGCGCATCTACCCGGGCGTGCAGATCTGCCAGATCTTCTACCATACAATCGAAGGCGAGTTTACTGAATACAAAAGCGGTAAGTACCAGGGCAATACCGGCATACAGCCAAGCCTCATCTACAAAGATTTCGAATAGTTTATTTTCACGGCAACGCCGTGAAAATAACTCAACCATGATGAAGAAAGTCGGGCGCTGGCTCGGGGTCACCATTCTCAAATGGGCAATGGAACTCATCTACATGACCTGCCGCGTAACCTATGTTGACGGCAAAGAAATCCGCAATGAAATTCTTGCCCGCAGGCGGCCGGTCATCTTCATGTTCTGGCATAACCGCATCTTCATGGCCGCGATCTACCTGAAGCGCACATTCTTCGACAAGGGAGTTCACCTGACCGTGCTGATCAGCCAGTCAGGCGATGGAGAAGCCATTGCCAACGTTGTCGAACGCTGGGGAGGCGATGTTGCCCGGGGTTCGTCGTCGCGTGGCGGTAAAGAGGCGCTGACCATGCTGAGCCATGCACTCAGCCGCCGCAAGAGTTCGGTCGTGATGACACCCGATGGTCCGCGCGGCCCGATGTATGTCTTTCAGGCAGGTGCATTGGTGGCGTCGCAGCTGACGCAGACCGAACTGGTCCCTGTCTGTGTTTCGCCGCGCCGTTTCTGGCGTCTCAACAGCTGGGATGGTTTTTTGATACCAAAACCCTTTACCGAGCTGCTGGTTTCTATCTGGCCTTCTGAGACCGAGGCGCGCAAACAGACTGAAGACGAACGCGAGCAGCGGCGGCAGTACCACGAGAAGCGCATGCTGGAACAGCGGCTCAAGCTCGATGCACTGGCGAACGTACCAGAGTATGCCGGTAAGCGAAAAAAGAATCAGCCAGCCACAGGCTCGTGATAGCCGCATAGCGCCACTTGTGCTGCCTGGCCCACACGGCTAGAGCAATTTCAACAGCTGATCTTTCGTGTTGAGCGCGGGGTTCTGCAAAACAGCCCGGCGCAGCTTCTGCAATTGCTCACCGACAGCAGGCCCCTTAAAGCCGGCCTGCTGTATTTCAGTGCCTGTGACTGCCAGGTCAGATATGTCCAGCGGCTCTTTGGCCCTGCGCACTGTGGCATAGAGAGACGCCGTGGTTTCACGAAATTTTCTGACCGGCCCCGGTTGTACACCCTGCGTTACCATGCTCGCGGCCCGCATCGCACGAAAAAACCGGACGTGCGCGAAACGCTCCGCCTTTTTGACCAGCGCCAGTGTGTCCTTAAATTCCTGGCGTCCAGGAGTTTCGGGCAGAGTAAAAAGCGGCGACGTCAGCAGAGAGAGGCAGAGCTTCAGATCAGCCGTGGGAAACTTTGTCTCGCGCAGGGTCGCCTCGCGCTCTTTTGCATCGTCAATCTGCAACAGGTAAAAAACCGCGGCCGCATATTCTGCCATACTGCGCAGGTGCAGGTGATCCACTTCACGTAAAAACTGGTCGCGCGGCTCGCCGATAAAGGCCTGCGCGATGTGCGGCAAAAAGGCCGGTAATATGTGTGCCTCGAGCAGGTTATGCCAGTATGAGCGGCGGTTTTTCATGCGGAGCGTTTTGCGCCATTCGTCAAAAAACCGTTCAGGCGCTACTTTTGCCGTTATGTCGATGCACTGGCGCATCGCGGTAAGCGTGGCGGGTTCGATCGTAAAACCCAGCTTCGCCGCGATGCGACAACCGCGAATCGGGCGCAAACCATCTTCTGCAAAGCGCTGCAGGGGATCACCGATCGTGCGCAGGACCTTCGCCTGCAAATCTTCGAGGCCGCCACAGTAATCTGCCAGCTCGGCGCGGCTGACGTTATAGGCCAGGCCGTTGATGGTGAAGTCGCGCCGCTGGATGTCGGTACCCAGCTTTTCAGCGTAGTGCACCGTCGAAGGCCGGCGCCCGTCATGGTAGTCAGCATCCGCGCGGTAGGTCGTGATTTCTACCTTCTGCCCGCGATAGAGGACGAGAATCGTACCGAACTTGATGCCAACCGGTACAGTGCGGGGGAAAATCTTCTGCACCTGTTCGGGTGTGGCATTCGTCGTATAGTCGAGGTCACTTAACTTGCCTGCGATCAGCAGATCGCGCACGCTGCCGCCCACGAGCCAGGCTTCAAAACCATGCTTCTGCAGCGTTTCTTCGATAAAGCGGCAGACAGAAAAGTAAGGTTCTTCAAGGAAAATTTTCTTTTTAATGATCGCCTTATCAGCCACTGCAGATGTCAGCGTTGCACGCGCAGCTGCGCATCGTCACCAACCACAATGGTACCATGCACGTTTTCTACAACGGCATTGCGCCCAATCAGCGAGTTTTCCAGCTTGCAGTTTTTGACAACACTGCCACGATCAACAATACAATTGATGAGGGTGGAGTTCGTAATTTCTGCGCCTTCGGACACGCTGGCATATTGCCCGACATCCGAAGCGGTGACTTTCGCATCGGCGGCGATTGCCTGCATCTTACCGGCGCCACGCCGCGAGAGGATAATCTTATTGGTATCGAGTATTGCCTCCAGAGTACCAGCATCGTCCCAAGCTGAAAGAATCTGCCAGCTGAAGACAATCTTTTTCTCGCGCAGCATGTATTGGAATGCGTCGGTTGCCTGGTATTCGTTCTTGGTGCGAATGTCGTTTTTCACGATGTGCTCCAATGCAGAAAATAGCTCCGCCGCACTGGGAAAGTAGTTCACGCCCGGGATTGCAAGGTTTGAAACAAATTTCTCAGGCTTTTCCACCAGGTTGGTAATCGTCTGCCCGGCGCCTTTCTCAATCACGCCGAAGCGACGCGGATCTTCGACTTCGAACACGCCGATGACCGGGTTCTTCGCCTGCATCATTGTTTCAATGTCACCTTCGAACAGCGTATCGCCGTAGATCAGCAGCATCGAGTCGTTCGCGGAAAACTTGCTACCTGCCATATAGATCGCATGGCCCAGGCCGAGCTGTTCTTTCTGTTCGACGAATTCTATATTGAGGCCGGGATAGGCGGCGAGTATCTCGCTTTCCATGAGTTCGCGCAGGTAGCCGGTAATGATGACGAAATCTTGCACCCCGGCCTTAGCTGCACGATCGATAATATGAAAGATTGTTGGCTTGCCAGCAACGGGCAGCATCGCCTTGGGCAGCGTGTGCGTGAGCGGGCGCATGCGGGTACCCTTACCGGCAGCGGGAATCAGGCATTTAACTGGCATGGTGCCGGAAATTACTTCATCCGGTGCCATTGCAAGCGCTTATCGATATCCTGCTGCTGCTCAAGCATGAGGTCGTCGACATCAGCACCCAGGCGGTCACGCCGCGCAATCTCTTCCTGCCGGTCACGTATGCGCTTATCGAGAGCCTGTACCGCGAGCGATCGCACTAGCTGCTGCAGGTTGCGCTTTGCATCGGCAGGGCTAAGGACTTCCGGATCGTCAAAGGCCGCTTCGTAATCCATAACAATCTCTGCTAATAGCGCCGCAAGATGGTCGGGCAAAAACTCCATCGCACTGTTGAGGTTCTGCCAGTTGTACGCTTCACCGGTTTTCAACCTATCATGAAAGAACGAGTAGAGCAGGTACGCGGTTTCATTTTCCCACGGTATCTCGGCGAGCAGCATCTCTTCGTTTCCGAGCTCTGGAAAACGGAGCAGCATCGCGATGACCTCCTTTTCCTGCTTACTGACAGGTTTGGGTTTTTGTGGCTGCGAGGCCTGCTCGCGTGCCTTGGCCTCTGCGGCGATAAATCCACCGGCAGGTTTGCCTGCCTGCGTGGGTGCGGAAAAATCTTTGCGCAGGATCTGCGCATCGACCGCGAGAGCAGAAGCTGCAGCCCGCAAAAACTCGTCGCGTTCGAGCTCCGTCTCCAGGATGCGAACGTACTCATAGAAATCGGCCAGCGCCTTTTTCTTCTGCGACAGGTCAGAAGTATTGTATTTGAAGGCGAAAGTGTACCAAATCAGAAACTTCACTTCGCTGTGCGCCTGTGACACGAGAAACCGCATTTCTTCTGTAGAAAGCTTGCGGCTGAGATCAAACGGGTCCTGCTTGTCACCCTGCGAGAGCGGGTGCACAATACGAATCGCCAGGTTCGCTTTGCGCGCCACCCGCAGCGCCTTGTACGCAGCTTCAGTGCCCGCGGGGTCGTTATCGAGAAAGAGCGTGATGTTGTCGGTGAAGCGCTTGATCTGTTTCGCCTGCTCGCCGGTGAATGCAGTACCCAAAGGAGCAACGGCATTTTCGAGTCCCGCTTCAAACAAGCCAAGGCAGTCGAGGTAACCTTCACAAATAATAACAAATCCCTCTTTGCGAATGGCCTGTGCGGATTCGCCGAGCCGAAACACCGAGTTCGATTTATTAAAAAGGGGAGTCTCGGGTGAATTGATATACTTGCCCGCATTCTCTTTTTCACGCACAAGCCGGCCGCCAAAAGCAATGACCTGCCCGCGCAGATCTTTGATCGGGAAAATCAGGCGGTCGCGAAAGCGGTTATAAGTATCGCTGTCGTTGCGACCGGTAAGGCCAATCGTCCCCAGGTTCTCAATCGCTTTGGCGAGTAACTGTGGCTCGTTGCGGTAACGTTCATTCAACCGGGTCTCGAGATAGCGCGGCTGGTCGGGAGCGTAACCGAGCTCGAAGGCCGTTACAGCACGGGGAGTAATCCCCCTGCTGCTGCTGTATCTTTCAGCGTCGGAGCCTGCGAACTGTGTCTGGTAGAGCTTGTGCGCCCAGAGGTGAAGCTCGAGTAACGCACGCTTGCGGTCATCTTCACCCGGGCGCCGTGGTTGGTGAGAGAGTTCAATCCCCGCGAATTCGGCGAGTAATTTCAACGCCTCGGGAAATGGGAGCTTGTTGTATTCTTTGGCGAAGGTAATGACATTGCCGCCAACACCACAGCCAAAACATTTGTAGATACCCTTTTGTGGAGATACAGAGAACGAAGGGGTCTTCTCTCCATGAAACGGACAGAGCCCCCAGAGGTTATTGCCTTTGCGTTTAAGGGCGATGAAGCGCCCGATGTAATTTTCAATGGGAATGGCAGCAAGAATGCGGTCGGCGTCTGTTGCCATGTATTAAGGAAGCACGCCGAACGCGGACGGCGTGTCAACCAGCGCCTGCGGCGTACGAACTAATTAAGCTTCGTTGTAGATGTTTCTTTTGCGGAAACGTTTGCGTTCGGCCTGATCGCGTTCGCGTTTTTTGATAACGCTTGGCTTTTCGAAGTACTCACGCTTCTTGAGCTCGGTCAGTATACCTGAGTTTGCTACTTCGCGCTTGAATTTCTTAATCGCGCCTTCTACTGGTTCGTTATCACGAACTTCGATACCATTGCTAAAATGCTGTGAAATGTCTGCTAGTTTTTGCACTAAGCCTCCGTCAGCGGTTAACCTGGGGGTTCAAGACAGGGCGTCAATGATTCAGGGAAATCAGCGGTTGCGGTAGCCGTTGAGGGTTTCCTTAATTAAGCAAGAGATAGTTTATTATGTCTCATTATTTTTTCAAATTCCGTGAGAAAATTCTGCCGTTTGCCGGTATTTAAATAGTAGAGGCGCATGAAGAAAACCAGCATCTATCTGCCAAAACGACTGCTCTCCACCTGGAACCGCAAGCACCGTGCCCTGCTAAGCAGACTGCCAGCCCTCATACGTAGCGCAAGACGGTTCAGACCGACACGTTCCCGCCTGCGAAAGCACCAACAATGTCCTGAAGGAGGCGTTATCATCAGTGTGTATTGGCCCTTGTCCACGTACAATCGCCTGCACAGTTTTGCCACTGCAACCAGAATTAGCGTGTCTCTATTAATCTCTCATCTTTTGGAAAAGTTACAGAAGCGAACAGCGTCTGAACAGGGTGTCCTTAATTATGATTTCCAAGTAATCGGGTGGACCGATGGCCTGATGGCATTCAGGGAGGAGCTGCGCTTCTTTACAATCCCACCCCCTCTAACTCCTTGACGCCCTCTTTTCCGTTTGAACTCAAACTCTATGGCAGTTCTCATTACTGAAAAGACGCGCATCATCGTTCAGGGCATTACCGGCAAAGAAGGGTCATTCCACACCGGCCAGATGCTTGAATACAACACGAAAGCAAAAGTAGTCGGGGGAGTTACCCCGGGTAAAGGTGGCCAGAAATCTGAACACGGCCTTCCCATTTTCAACAGCGTTAAGGACGCCGTAGATAAAGAAGCCGCGAACGCCTCTGTAATATTTGTCCCGCCGGCTTTTGCGGCTGACGCAATTCTCGAGGGAATTACGGCCGGTCTGGATCTCGTGATCTGTATCACCGAGGGCATTCCCGTACGCGATATGTCGCGCATTGTCGACTATATCCGCAACAGCAAAACAGTTGTAGTCGGCCCTAACTGCCCGGGCGTTATTACTCCCGGTGTAGGCAAAATGGGTATCATGCCCGGCTTTATCCACACGCCCGGCACCATCGGGGTCGTATCGCGCTCTGGTACGCTGACTTACGAATCGGTACACCAGTTGAGCAAAGTAGGCCTTGGCCAGAGTACCTGCATTGGTATCGGGGGAGATCCCATCATCGGCCTGCCGCACATCAAAGCGGTGAAACTGCTCGCTGAAGACCCGGGTACTGAAGGCATCGTCATGATCGGTGAAATAGGTGGCAGCGCCGAAGAAGAGGCCGCGGAATACATCAAGGCACATGTGAAAAAGCCCGTAGTTGGCTTCATCGCTGGCCAGACAGCCCCTCCAGGACGCCGCATGGGGCATGCGGGTGCCATCATTTCAGGTTCAGCAGGTACGGCCCAAACGAAAATGAAAGCGATGAAAGATGCGGGTATTTTCGTTTGCGAATCGCCTGCGGAGATCGGTGAAACCATGAAGAAGGCACTGGGCAAGTAAGCTGCCCAAATCGCCTTCTCAAAAGCCGGCTTTGCCGGTTTTTTTTTGACCTTTTCCTTAATTACGGAAACTCCCCCTGTTTCCACAGAAGATATTTTCGCCCTGTCTCGATTTTCGGCTTAGATTTTTCCCGTGGCAGTAAAACCCGTATTAACCATCCAGGATGAACGCCTGTACAAAGTCTCCGAGGCCGTTACGAAATTCGATAAGGGACTGCGCGACCTCGTCCGCGACATGTTCGACTCCATGGCAGCCGAAGGTGGCGTTGGGCTTGCCGCAGTACAGATCGGCATCCTAAAGCGGGTGCTAGTGATCGACCTGGTCGAGAAGGGTTTCATTAAGGGAGCTTTCATCAACCCGCGGCTGCTCGAAGCTTCGAAGGAAATGCAGGACGGGGAAGAAGGCTGCCTTTCAGTGCCGGGCCTTTCAGCCGAATTAAAGCGACCAAAGTGGGTAAAGATTGGTTACCAGGACATGAGTGGCAACGAGAAAGTCGTCGAAGGTGAAATGCTGCTGGCGCGGGCATTTTTACATGAAATGGACCATCTCGATGGTAAGGTATTTGTCGATCAGCTCGAACCCGCTACACACAAGATGCTTGCGGGCGATGTCGACCGCATCAAGAGGGGATTACCCGCTGAGCACCCCGAAGAACCCCGCTACCGTAACCGCAAGAAATCAGCTTAACAGGCCGAGCTAAGCCCGATTTCCTTAATTAAGGAAATTAGGCAACCAGTGACTTAGCAGCGGCAACGATTCGGTCTCCATTCGGCAAGACCTGCGGCTCGAGCGAGAACGCATAGGGCATCGGCACGTCATCCGAAGAAACTACCGCCACCGGGGCATCCAGCTCATCGAAAGCAATATCCTGTATGTGGTGTGACAGCCATGAACCGTACGAAGCAACAGGTGTTGCCTCCTGCACAATCAACAGGCGATGCGTTTTCGCTGCTGCTGCAATTATGGCCTCTGAGTCGACTGGCTTCAGGGAACGCAGGTCCAGCACGTCGGCGTGGATATTCTCCGCGCGCAGCCGCTCCACTGCCTGCATAACATGGTAATAAGCCATAGACCAACAGAGTATAGTCAGTTGCGCAGGTTCTGCGCTCTCGACAAGGCGCGCCTTGCCAAAAGGTACCACGTAATCGGAGTTTTCGGGTTCTGCGAGTTCACCCTTCATGGCGTAGATTTTTTCGTGTTCCAGGAATATGACCGGATCATCGCTGCGGACTGCAGTCTTCAGCAGGCCGCGCATGTCCGCCGCTGTGGCCGGTGCCACGACATGCAAACCTGGCGTATAGGTGTAGAAGTTTTCGAGCACTGACGAATGCTGCGCACTCAGGCTACCGCCGGCCCCCTGCGGAGCGCGAAAGACTATGGGAACGCGAAACTGGCCGCCGGACATCAGGTGCATCTTGGCAGCGTTGTTGATGACCTGGTCAATCGCCACGAGCGAAAAGTTCCAGGTCATGAATTCGACGATCGGACGCAGGCCCGCCATCGCCGCGCCAATCGCAAGGCCAGCAAAGCCCGCTTCAGCAATGGGTGTATCAATCACGCGGTCTTCGCCAAATTTCTGCAGAAGACCCTGGGATACTTTGTAGGCGCCGTTGTAGTGCCCGACTTCTTCGCCGATGAGGAACACATTCTTATCGCGCGCGAGCTCTTCGGCCAGTGCGATATTGAGTGCTTCGCGGATGGTAATTTCTGCCATCAGGTTTTTTTATGTTTGCGGGTAGTGTGCGTCAAGTGTGAAACAACCTGTTTCTGTACGAGGCCTTTTTCGTGCAAGACCCATTTGCCCGATGATAGTTCACCCAAAGTATATGGCCCGAGCTCGAGGCGAACAAGTCGCCGGACGTGTACCCCCACCCGCTCCATGAGGCGGCGAATTTCGCGGTTACGGCCTTCGCGTAACCAGACATGGTATTCTGCAGGCAAAGCGAGCGGTTCGATCTGGACAAAACGGAGTTTTTCCCCTTTGTCAATAATGCCCTTCATGGTCCGCTCGCGTTCGGCCTCGGAGAGCGGTCTGCTCGTGCGCACGTAGTATTTTTTCAGAGCACCACCGGCGGGATGAGTGAGCGCATAGATATGATCGCCGTCATTTGAAAGCACCACAAGACCCTCTGAGCTTACATCAAGACGGCCCGCAAAGAACCAGGTTGCATACTCTTTGGGCACAAGATCAAACACAGTCTGCAGGTGTTTTCCCCTGATGGCCTGCTTGCGGTGAGAGCAGACTACTCCTTTGGGTTTGTTCAGGAGCACCACTGCGGTATCGGTCTTTACGAAGATGCGCTCACCGTCGACGAGCAGCACGGTTTCGGCAATCTTGTCTTCGTCGATGTAGCTATTGAGTTCAGTCACACGTTCGCCATTCAGGCGGACGTCATGTTCGGCAAGAAATGCTGCTGCAGCTCTGCGCGGGCATAAGCCGGCACGCGCCAGCAATTTGCCGATGCGTAACTTCTTGCTGTCCGAGAGGTGTGTTTCTTCTTTTGGCAGAAATTACCTGGCTATTGCTGCGGAGCGCCCGCGGCAGCTTCCTGTGCTTTCTTTTTGTCCTGTTCTTTGAAAAGCTCGGGATCTTTTTCCGCAAGGTTAAGTTTATACTCCGTACCGTTCATCATCGCGGTAAAAACGAGCGTCTCCCCAACCATTTTTGCCTTGAGGTCGGTCATCATGGGTTTTGGAACTTCTGTCACCTGGACAACTGCATAACCGTCGGCCATGGCGATGGTATACTTGCCGTATTGCGTCGCCTTACGATTAGAGCCAAACTCGATCTGGCCGTCCTGCATGAGGGTGACAAAGTTGGCCGTCAACGCACCAGTAATCTTCGCAGCTTCCCAACGGCCAAGCATTGCAGTGCGGAGTTTTTTCTCTGCCTGTTCAGCTGCAGCCTTTGCGTCGCCTTCATCTGACTCCACCGCAAGGTGTGCTCCGTAGACCCAACCCGTAAGACCTGAGCTATTCGTGACTTTGTACCAATGGGCATTGAACTTGCCGATCTGCACGGGTTCAACGCTGCGCTGAACAATTTTGACCTGCTCACCGCGCGTTAACCGCGCAATTTCGACTGCCGTCGTATTTGGCGCAATGCGCATCTTGAGATCGGGTGATGTCACCGTCGTGCTGGCAGGTACAGTCCCCGAGGCCGCTCCCTCTGCTGCTTTTTTGCAGGCAGCTGCTGAAAGGACCAGCGTAAGAAGTGAAGAGAAGATAATTTGCGTTTTTCGCATAGCTGCGCATTCAATTACGACCGGCCGGGTCAACACATTTGGGCACCGCGAACCATGCGCACAGAGACAAAACAAGCAACAGTGCCCGAGAATGCACAGGGACAGCGCCTCGATGCGTGGCTCGCCGCGCGTTATCCGGTTCTGTCGCGTAATGAATGGCAGCAACGTATCGACGGCGGGCATGTGACATTAAACGGACGCATTGCCCGGGCGTCGCGCCGGCTCAACTTTGGTGACAATATTGAATTTTCTTACACGATGCGCGATGAACCGCAGGTGCCCACAGAAATCGGTATAGTCTACGAAGACGATGACTATCTGGTAGTGAATAAGCCACCTGGCCTGCCCGTACACCCTTCGGGTATATACAAGACGCAGACGGTCACCACACTACTCGTCACGCGCAATATACTCACCGAACCGTACCTGCTCCACCGGCTCGACCGGGAGACCAGTGGTGTGCTGGTGCTGGCGAAGAACCGGCGGGCTGCTGCCCTGTTCCAGAAGATTCTTCGGCAGGGCCACACAGAGAAGACCTATCTGGTAGCCGTGGAGGGCAATTTCACGACACCTATGGATGCTGCAGGGTATATCTTCCGCCTGCCTGCCAGCCGGCTGCCAAGGCAGCGTTTTTTTTCCGAAACCCCGCCGCCGGCCAATGCTCTCGAAGTGCAGCACTGCCGAACCCTACTGAAACCCGTGGAACAGCGCGCAGGTATAAGCCTGGTGGAGGCAACGCTGCTCACGGGCCGCATGCACCAGATACGTGCCACTATGCATTCGTTGGGATACCCCGTGATCGGCGACAAACTCTACGGCGTTGATCCCGCCCTCTATTTCACCTTTGCCGACGAAGAAATGAAAGCAACTGACTGGCAACGCCTGCGGATGCCGCGTTCGGCCCTGCACTGCCGGCGTATACGCCTCAGGCACCCCCTAACGGGTGTAGACTGGGTACTCGAAGCCCCCCTACCCGACGACATGGGCAGCCTTTTCCGGCATTAGTTATCCACATCTGTGGAAAACGCTGTGGATTCCCTGCCGGTTTATGTCACTTTTTGATACACGCATTATCTGCACATCAGCGAGCTTTATTATGCCACATCAGGGCTCACGGCAAAAGCTTTAGAACAATTTTACCGGTGCGCGCGTCGTGCTCTCAAATTCCGCTACAGCATTTCGAGCGGCACCCGATATATTGGAATACAGATGCTTTCCCTGAATACGCTCAACGAGAATTCTGCATCGCTGCGCCCGCAGGAGCCCAAGGCACGCCCACGGCAGGCCGAAGAGCGCAACCAGCAGGCAGATTTCCAGTCATACCTCGTCTCCGCGCTGCAACAACAACCCCGGGCGGAGCTTCCCCGTGAGCAGGTAACTCCCCGCCAGGAACAGGCGGTCGCCGAACGCCCCCCTAGCCATGCAGCACAAACCTCGAGAGCAGAAAGCCCGGCCGATAGCCAGGTTGCACCACCAGCACAGAAAGCCGGGCACGAGGCACCTCGCGACGGCGAAACCACAGCCAACACTACAGACAAGATACAGAAAGAGCAGGCTGAACCCAAAAGCCGCGCCGTTACCGTAACGCGCAGCGACCGTGAACTGCTCGAAGCGCTCGGACTGATTAACCGCAAGACGGAAATTGCCGAGAAGAAGCCAGCGGTCGGCACACTGCGCGCCGCAATGGATGCAACCGCGCTGCGCCAGCCACAAAAGACCGAGAAAAAGCCGGTTGTCTTCAAGGGTGAATCGCCTACGCATACACTGACAGTACTCGAAAAGACCCCTGACCTCGTGCTGATGAGCAGCGACGGTCTGAAGAAACTCGGGGAGAAGCTCGGCCTCTCGCTCCTGGGCAAGGTACATGAAAAACTCAGCGAAAAGAACCGGCCCAATGAGTTGACCCAGCAAACCGTGCGTGCTGAAATTCGGAGCGAATCTCCACAACCCATGGTTCAACAGAAAAGCCAGAAAGCCGGTGCAGGCGACCATGAGTCTTCTGCAGATCACCAGCAGTCGCGTGGCAGCCGCCAGGCAGCGGTGAAGAATGTTTCACGTGAAACATCCGCTACCGAAGCCCCTGTCAGCCTTCGACAGGCTCAGGCTGACAATATTGCCATGGTGAACCCGTCAAACCATGACACGACAGTGCTCCGCACGCAGTCGAATGCCATACCGACCTCTGAAATCCGCCTGTCTGAAGCCGCAAACTCTGCACGTGCGGCAGAAAATATCCGCACCGCGGTCGAAAACCCCATGGTGCGCCCTGACCTCGTGCGCCAGTTCAATGAGATCATTAGCCGTGCACAGGTACTCGTGACCGACACGCAGAACGCACAGTTCAGCGTTAAACTCTTTCCCCGCGAAATCGGCCGCATGGAAATCGATCTGAAACTCGTCGATGGTGAAATTCGCGGCAAGATCGTCGTTGAAAGCGAAGATGTGAAGAACGAGATGCAGAATTTCCTGCAGAACCGCGAGCAAGGCGGCAACGCGGAGCAGTTCGATATGAACAAGATCGATATCGAGGTGCGCAGCGGTAACCAGAACGCACAAAATCCGCAACAGGCGCCTGATACCCAGGAACTGCTGCAAAACCTCGTGACGCAGTCGGCATCTGCAGCCTACAGCGCTATCGAGAGTACGACAGGCCAGGGTAACGCGCTCTATGCCTGATTTCGCCGCCATCAACGGCAATGACAGCGCGCAGTTCAATGAACTGCAGCGCCAGAAAGCCAAACAGCCCGTTGACCGGCGCGGTGTACCGCTGCCCATTCGCAAGAGTGGCTACGATGCGCTCGATAAGAACAGTTTTCTTAAACTTTTGGTGACCCAGCTCTCGAAGCAGGACCCTACCAACCCCATGAATGACCGCGAGTTCATCTCGCAGATGGCGCAGTTTTCTTCGCTTGAACAGATGAATAACGTCGCCAATTCGATGAATAAGCTGCGCGCGTCGCAGGCTAACCAGCTGATCGGTAAAATGATCAACGGCAAAGACTTTGTGACCGAAAAACCGGTCCAGGGTATCGCCACGAAAGCAACGTACGACCGCAACGGCGAAGTTTTCCTAAGTGTGAACGGGCGCATGGTCAAGCTCGACGACGTTACCGAGGTAACGGAAGTCACTCCGATCGCCCCGCCCCAGCCTGTGGGCAATGTTTCACGTGAAACACTAACTTCAGGCAACGCGCCCCTCGACTCTGCTCTGAAGCAGAGACCCGAAGACGGGTCGCGGGGTGCAGTTGCTCGCGACACGGCGCCCGCTGCGAACGTGCGGACGCTGAGCGCAGTCGAAGCGCCCGCACCTAAGGTAAACCCCGCGCAGGCTGCACAGGCGTACGAAACGAACCAGAAGGCAGTCAATGTTTCACGTGAAACACCCGAAAACGCAAAAATAAATAAAGAGATTCCAAAGGGAGAATAAGACTATGATGCGAACACTGTATTCCGGCGTATCCGGACTCAAAAACCACCAGGTGCGGATGGATGTTATCGGTAACAACATCTCGAACGTGAACACCAACGGCTTCAAGAGCGAACGCGTGAATTTCCAGGATATGATTTCACAGCTCGTCTCGGGCGCTTCTGAACCGCGCGACAATGTCGGTGGTGTGAACCCGAAGCAGGTGGGTCTGGGCTCGATGGTCGCATCGGTCGACAAGCTGATGCACCAGGGCGCGCTGCAGACGACATCGAAGAACACCGACCTCGCGATCTCAGGTGAGGGTTTCTTCGTGCTCGCCGACGGCAGCAAGAAGTTCTACACGCGTAACGGTAACTTCGACGTGGATAAAGAAGGCTGGCTCGTAAACCCGGCGAACGGTATGCGCGTACAGGGCTGGAACGCCACGAAATCTGCCGATGGCAAACCCAACGTCAACACGGCAGCCGACGTTGAAAACCTGAAGATCCCCCTGTACCAGAAAGAACCAGCAAAAGAAACCAGCTTTGTTCGTTTCAAAAGTAACCTGAACTCTGCAGTACAACCTGTACCTGCAGGCGCGTCAGACGCTGACCGCGTTAAGATGATTATGGATCCAGACCCGGCAAAGCGCCGCGGCCACATCACGAGCATGAACGTCTTCGACGACCAGGGTGTTGAACACACGCTGAAGGTCTATATGTGGAAATCTGACACCAACAAGTGGACTGCATCGGTCGCGATGCAGGGCGCTGAGCAGCTTTCGGTGGATGTCGTGGGTTCTAACGGCCAGAATACGCAGGTTGCCGGTAACCAGCGCCTGACATTCGGCTTTTCACCCGACGGCCGGCTGACTTCAGTCTCTGACGGTGCAGACATGCGCAACCAGGACCAGCTCAACGCCACGGTGAGTTTTCGCCTCGCGGGTAACCCGGCTGTCAAAAACATCGAGCTCCGCCTCGGCGAAGCGGGCCAGGTCGACGGTATCACGCAGTTCTCGTCAGCTTTCACCACGAAGGCAGTCGAACAGGACGGCTACACCATGGGCTACATGGAAGCCTTCGAGATCAATGACACCGGTATGATTACCGGCGTTTACTCGAACGGGGCACGCAATATACTCGGCCAGGTCGCCCTCGCCAACTTCACCAACCCTGAAGGTCTTACCAAGTCGGGGCAGAACAATTTCGTCGAGTCAATCAACTCGGGTAATGCGATTATCGGAGTTTCGGGCGTTCAGGGCCTCGGCGGCATCAATGCGGGATTTCTCGAGATGTCTAACGTCGATCTCGCCGACCAGTTCACCGATATGATCGTCACCCAGCGTGGTTTCCAGGCGAACTCACGCAGCATCACTACCGCCGACCAGATGCTGCAGGAACTCCTGGGCCTGAAGCGCTAATTGATGATTCATCCATCCGTGCCCTGCACGGATGGATGAACTGATTAGTTTAGTTTGTGAACGCCTGCATACGATAATTATGCATGGAATCTCCCGCGCTGGTTGAACGCACCGTTAGCCGCCTTACTGCGCATAAACCCGTCCGCTTCCAGATCAACGCTATCACAAAGGTAGGCCGGGCGCAGCTGCGCGAGGTTTTGACCGAATTCTTCACTCGCGAAAATCTCGACCGTTCTCATATACTCGCGATACACTACGCCATCGTCGAAGTCGTCTTCAACGCGCTCAAAGCCAACGTCAAGTTCGTCGCTTTCCGTGAAGAGATACGCAAGCAGCTCGACCGCTTCAAAATTACGCAGATCGAAGACCTGCTACAGATCATCATTGAAGAAAGAACCCTGCGCGAGTTCATGGCTGTCAGGGTGCTGCCGCAGGTACTCAAGAACCAGGTGCAGAAAATTTTTGACCTGGAAGAAAAATACCGCTCGGGCATGGGCCAGCGGCTGACTCCTGAGCAGGTTGAACTCATCAAACGCTTCCGCACGCTGATTCGGGGTATCGATGCAGAGGTGACACTGACTATCACTCCCGCTGCCGATTCGATTCAGATTCGCTGTGCTAACAACGTACCCATGCTACAGCGCGACCTCGACCGTATCGAAGCCAGCCGGCGCCGCCACCAGCAGCTGCAGGCCGAAGGCCGCGGTGGGGATTTCTTTGAGTATGAGAATCTCGATACTACCGAATCTGCCGGCTTTGGCATTGCCATGGTCGACCAGGGTTTTTACCGCCTGGGGTTGGATCCTTTTAAACAGATGAAGATCGAATCGCTCAACCGCGAGACACTTGTGACTCTCGAGTACCCGCGGTCGGTTTTACAGAAACATTAATGCAATCAGCGCGCGGGCTGCGGGCCCGCCGCGCGTCACGGTTGCTGGAGTGTAGCCTCTTTTGCTCCCTTTGAGTAGGAAAGCATAAGAATTACCACTGCCAGCGTCAGGTACGCCGATGCAATCATGAACGGCGAAGGGCCGGCTGCGTTCGGCGTTACCGCCCATGGCAGGTACATGTCGCCGTCTATCTTGATCGAGTGCATGAGCCCAAACAGGGAGAGGAATGCACCGCAGACCAGGTACCCTGACGCCATACGGAACTGGCGATCGATGAGCTTCGCGGTAAACGCTCCCCAGATCATCGCAGTGATAATAAATCCATTACCGAGGGCGATGATAGTAAACCACGATTCCTGGAACGCAGGCCCGAAGACATCGAGAGTGGGCTTCAGTTTTGCCGCTGTCTCTGCTGAAAGCGTGCCGACCGTCGCAAAAAGACCCTGCACCTGCGCGACGAGCCCCAGCATCTTGATCTTTGCCAGGTACGGCATCGCTGGCAGAATCGCCATCGTCACCGCAGTTGCGTGGCGCTTGGGTGTTGCATGGTACGATTGCTCCACTATATCGAGTCCCACAAAGATCAGAATTGGTGCCAGCGCTGCCTGCGGCAGCACCTGCGCCAGCAGCGAGATAAAACCGAAAATACCGCCCAGGCCAATGAAGAGGCCAGTCGCCAGCGTATAGCCTGCGCGCCCACCCATCGCCTTGTACGCCGGTTGCCCAATGTACGGCGTCGACTGCGCTACACCGCCGGTAATGCCGGCCGCGAGCGTCGCCACGGCTTCAGCAAGCAGAACGCTCTGCGTGCGGTATGAGTCGCCCGCAATGCGCGCGCTCGCCGTTACGTTAATACCGCCGATCACGGTAAGCAGGGCAAATGGAATCGCAATGGGGAGATAAACCAGCGCTTCCTTAAATCCTCCCAGGAACTCGAGCGTCGGTACAGGAAAAGCAACCACAAACTTCAGATCGATCTTCGGTGCATGAATGAGACCCGACATCACGAGAGCGTAATAGACGATTGTACCACCAATAACCGAGACAAAAACGCTCGGCAGATTAAAGGGGAGTTTGATCTTTGCGACCAGTGCATAGATGATAATACCCAGCGCAACCATACCGACCACGGGGGTTCCGAACACGTGTTCGAGCGGCAGCAAACCGAGCAGCGCAATACCCACGCCGGCCAGCGAACCGAGGAGACCTGCTTCGGGAATCAGTTTCTCGACGAAGTGGCCGAAGAACGAGAGCACGAACTTAATAATACCGATAATGATCAGCGTCGCCATACCCACCTTCCATGCGACCATACCGGCAGCTTCAGGGTTGAGGCCCTGTGATTTTGCGGCGAGAAATGCCGGGCCGATGACCGCAAAAGCGATACCTATCGTCGAAGGTGAATCAAGGCCCAGCGGCATGGCCGTGACCTGTGAGTTCTGCGTACGGCGCGCGAGACGAAACGCCATCCAGGTGTAAATCAAATCGCCCACGAGAACGCCAAACGCAGTGCCGGGAAACATGCGCGTGTAGACGATATCGGCAGGAAACTGGAAGACGAGGATCAGTATCTGCGCAAGAAAGACAAGGTTGGTAACATTGTCGAGCATCAGCCCAAAAAAGGCATTGAGGTCGCCGATCGCCGCCCAGCGGTAACGGAAACCGTTAGATTCAGTCGCTTGCATGGGATAGCAAGCGAGGGGCAAAAGCGCGGGTCAATCTAAAATAATCCGGGGGTTATAAACCCCCGTTCATAAGCCGCTTAAGCTGCTGAGCTTCTTGTCTTAAATGCCTGAATAGCGGCTTTCAGATCTGGCAGTGAAGTTTTCCTGCGAGTGTACGGATAGTCTACCGAGTACACATACATGTTTTCTGCCTTTCCCTTAGCCTGATAGAGACCCAACTTGCGGAGTGCGCTCGGCGAAGAAGACATGCCTTTGAGCATTGATTCGTCGAACACGATCAGGGAATCGACCTTGCGCGTCACGCCTTCAAGACGCGCTGCAGAGTTCACCGAGTCGCCGAGCAGTGTATAATCGTACTTCTGCGCAGAACCGATATTACCTTCGCGAACCAAACCGGTACAAAGGCCGACCCCGGCATAGAGGTAGTGTACGGGATCGTCGGCCTTCGCGGAACTGCGAGCATCGTCCAAACGACGGCAGATCTCAATCGCCGCATTCAGCGCATCAGACTCACGGCCACGCGAGAAATACGCCATCAGGCCGTCGCCGGTGAGCTTTGAAATGGTACCGCCATTCTCTACTACCGAGCGGTTTGCGATATCGTAATACACTCCCAACAGGCGTTCGAACTGGTCGCTGGGCAGGCTCTCGGCAAACGTGGTCGAAGAGAAGATGTCCGAAAAGAGGATAGTCCGCTCGTTGTTCTTGAGAGTCCAGGCGAGCGGGTTTTCACCCGCCTGCAGCCCGTTGATCACTTCACGCGGCGAATACCGCTCAAGCACATAGTGCGTGCGCGCGAGCGAGTTCAGCATCGTGCGTATCGGCTTGATCAGCGAATCGTTCGATTCGTCGAGGCGCACGGTTTTCATCGCCCAGTCACCGTACTGCCGGGTGGTGATATTTTCTACCTCGAGGCAGAAAATATCGGTATGGCGGCTGTCTTTGAGAATGCGCGCATAGCAGCGGTTGAGCGCATCTTCGGGCCCTTCGAGAATCTGGTAGAAGATGTTGTTGAAACAAAACAGGACGCCAGTGAGGCCATCACGGGTGTTGTTTTTCACCGAACGTTCGCCAATTTCATCGATCTCTTTATTCGACATCGGGCGGGAGAAACTGCTGATATAGGTTAATCTTTTCATGTCATAAGTATACTATAAACATACGACAATCGTCCAATCTTTTTTAATAACCTTTGACACTAAAAACAGCAACACCTGTGTTTGACCTGATTATGTCGCATTCACCGCTTAGGCAGACACCTGTTGCTGGCGCGGAGCTAAGTTGTTCGGTAAAGACAGGCACAAAAAAACACTCCGCCTTTTCTTTTGCCTGCGTCTAATTAAGAAATGCAGCAAAGGAGCCTGAAGAATGTGTTGACCGGCGAACCGGAAACACTATTCGCGATTATGTCAGTCTTTCGGTGGGCGCTAGCGCTCTTGATTCCGGCGTTTGCAGTCCAGGCGCTGGGCGCGCAGAGCCTGCCGAAGTTCTACAATGAAACCATGAACTTCCGCATTGAGTGGAAGGGTATACGCGCCGGCGACGTGACCATGCGCACGCGCACCGAAGGCGATAAGCACATCACGATCAACGCGCGCGTCAATTCACTGGCCGCCGTTCATGGCATCTACTATGTGCAGGGCGTCTTCGCCAGCAAGTGGAACCATGTCTCCCGCACCCCGGTCATTGCTTTTGAAGAAGCCTACCAGGGCGATGCCTACCAGCGCCGCAAGTTTCGTTTCAGCAACGGCAAGGTAAACGTCGACAAAGACGAAAAGAAATTCTACGAGCACAGCTACCCGCACTCCCCTAATCTCAAAGGTACATGGAAAGAAAACTATGACGTGAGCACCAAGGGGGGGTTCCAGGACCTCCTGGGGGCTTTTTACCTCGTGCGCAGTACTGGCCGTGTGCCACGGGTAGGTGAAACCCTGAAGATACCGGTGCTTCCCGCTGGTACACGCCGCTCGCTGGTACTCAAGGTACTAGGCCGCGAAGTGCGTAACGACGTGCCCTTCTTCGGCACACGGGAGATTTTTCATGTCCGCTCGATGCTGGTCGACGACGTCAACAAGACAAGCATGGGCAGCAATATGTTCTTTAACACAGAAACACAAATTGAAATGTGGATCACGGCTGACGCAGATTTCGTGCCCGTCAAACTCTGGACTGACGTACCTTATCTTGGCACTGCTTACATACTGCTCGAAAACTACACGCAGCCGTAATAAGGTACAATGCGAAAAGTTGTCTTATATTTTGCCCTCGCGCTCGCACTTTGCGCCGACGGCTGGAAATACGAAAAATCTGCCGGCGGTGCTGTAGCGTACACCCGATCGGTGCCTAATTCTAGCTTTAAAGAATATAAAGTCGAAACCGAAGTGGAAGCTACCCTGACACAGGTTGTGGCTGTCTTAATGGATGTACGCGATCTACCACAGTGGGTCGATCGCTGCAGTGAGGCCGCGATACTCAAAGAAATCTCCCCCACTGAATCCATTACCCGCACGGTCACCGCTTCGCCTTTTCCTCTCAAGAACCGCGAGGCCATTTCGCATGGCCGCCTGACGCAGAACCCCACCACAAAAGTTGTCGTCATGGAATCAAACGGCCGTTTTGATTACCTGCCGCTTAACCCGAAATACGAGCGCGTTCACACAGTGCGCGGCCGGTGGGTGCTGACGCCGAAACCCAACGGCAAAGTGCATATCCAGATGATTGGGCATACTGACCCCGGCGGAGTGATACCCGGCGCGATTGCCAACCAGTTCGTTGTGATGATTCCGCTCAATACGATTAAAAACTTGCGCAACCAGATAAAGAAAGAAAAGTATGCCAAGGCGAAGCTGAAGTATATTCGCGAATAGGGGGACCCAGTGTCTGTAAACAACCGCAAGGGAATCATACTATGCGTCGACGACGAACCCGGCGTCCTGGCTACCCTGAAAGAACAATTGCTTTCTGATTTCATCGGTACGCATGAAGTTGTCACCGCTACCTCGGGCGAAGAGGCGCTGGCATTTGTCGAGGCAGCCCGCACAGAAAATGAAATTATTGAGCTGATCATCACCGACCAGATGATGCCAACGATGAAGGGCGATGAATTCCTCAAGCGGGTTCACGGCATACTGCCCGAAACGATGAAAATTCTGCTCACCGGTCACGCCGGTCTCGACTCGGCAATCAAGGCGATCAACGAAGGCGGCCTGAACCGCTACATCGAAAAGCCCTGGAATGCCGAAGCGATGCGGGACGACATCAAGGGCCTCATCGCCAAGTTCAGACAGAACCTGGAAAACCAGTACCTGCTCAATAACCTTGAAGCGCGCATACGCGAGCTAACCCAGGCATGAAGCGCAGATTGATGCGCAATACCGCGATCGCATTCACGGCGGTTGCATTCACTGTTGTCGTACTGTTGGCCTCACAGTCGACCGGCGCAGCGGGGGTACGCCGTGTATCGGCAATTCTCGATACCAGCTCTGATACGGGCATTACCGCAGTACTACCCGATGTGCCCGGATTCATGGCAAAACTGCGCGGCGGCGACGCCATGCGCGCTTTCTTTGACTCGCCGCTCGGCCTGCACTTTCTGCGCTCAGCGCCACTCCGCAGCGCCGCGCACCTGCACCGCCTGATCTCCCTCGCACCGAAATCATGGCAGTGGAGCCTGTACTCACTCATCACCGATGGGCCGGTATTCTACCGTTCGCAGGGCAGTAGCTTTACGCTGGTGATTGCGCTCAATAAGAAGGGCAAGGCAATTACCTCATTACTGAAAGAAGCTTCAGTTGCGCGCCAGGGTGACTGGCTCGTCATTGCGTCAGACAAGAACACGCTGCAGGCGCAACTCGCCTATATGACTCAACCGGCCGAACGCGAATCAAAACTCGACGCAGCCTTCTCTACTCCCTCTGCTCTTTCGGTGCTGACCCGCCTCGATGGCAGCAAACCCACTCAGCGCGGTCTTGGCAGGGCGCTGGTGCGGCAGGCGCTCAGTCTCGAAGGCGAAAGCACCTGCCGCCTTGTTTTCCAGCCCGAGGGCGACAGTATCGGCCTCGAGGGCGAGTGCACAATACCCGGCGCGAAGCCCGCAGGCCAGTCTGCCGAAACCATCACGATGAAAGATTTTCCCGGCTATGTCTACTTTCGCCGCGCCGGTCAGCCCAGGGCGCACCTGATTGCGCTGGGTGGGTTCGAATCGGATTTCGGTTACCTCGTACCGCGGCTATTTTTTACCGGGCCCACCAGTGACCAGAAGACTGTCGAGTTCCTGAGCCAGGCGTTCAAAACCCGCAAGCACATTCTCGAAGCCAGCGAGGGAGCTATACAGATTCGTTATCCGTACCCATACACCTATTCAGACCGCAAATACGACCTGTTTGCGCCGTACCTGTCAGCTAACCGAGACCGCTTTTTCTGGCATAGTTTTCTTCAGGACGACAAACTACGCGACAAAGACCTGAGGCTGAATCCCGAGTACAACTTTTACCTGTCTGTGAAACTGTTTCCGTTGTTACAAAACTCCGAAAAGGCCATCAGGCAGTTTGATGCGATCTATTCGCCCGGCCATTTCCATGAATTCCGCGATGCACTCTTCAAGAGCATGCCAGCGCTTAAACGCGCCTCGGTAAAACTTTTTGCCGCGCCAGCACAGGGTACGCTGCGGCTTGGCGGAGCGATTGCGTTTGCTGAAGACTAATCTCCTTCTCTGCCTGTCTCTTTTAGTTGCGCCAGTTGCCGCAATAGTCGTCGAAGGCCGCCTGCCGGGCGAATACTTCCGCGAGGATAATCCCCCACGCTTTGGCGCGCTGATGAGCTTCACCTCGAGCGCCGATTCTGCAATCCTTCTGCATGGCCGCGAAGTTGCACCCACATACACCATCGCGCAGGAGCTGAAACGTATTACCAAAAGCCTCAAGGTTCCGCGCCCATCGCTGGAAAAACTCGGTATGCTCGAGGGCGAAACGCGCTGGCTACAGTACACTTTCCGAAAAGGCGAAGGCGGTGGATTTCTCTACGTGACGCGGCGGGAAAACTGGATTCTCTACCTGCTCGTGTTCAATCTCAGGTATGACCGGCTCTCGCGCGAATTGCCGTATGTCGACCGCTACCTGCGCCAGCTCAAAATCACTGGTACGCAACCAGCGGCGAATTAACTTACTTTCTTCTTGTATGCCAGATTAGCGCTGACCTGGTCCCAGAGGCTGTGCATATCGGCGACCGGTTCCTTGATACAAAAGAAGTTCACCTGGTAAGCAAGCAAAAGGCTTTTCGCATGAAAGTACGCATTCGCAAACCGCTTGCGCATGATCTCTTCTTCACAGTTCACTGAGACTATTAAAATCTCACGCGTCGAAAGGATAATGCTTCGGTCGGTGTCTTTTAATACCCGGTGCACATCCTGCTTGAGCTCGCGGATCAAATCCTGTGCAAAGTGCTCACCCGCAAGGCCAACATACTTGGTCAGCGACTCAAAGTACAGATAGGTAAAGGTCACTGGTTGTTTTTCCGCAAGCGCAGGGTTTACCCATTCCTTGATCAGGTTCTGCACCTCAGGAAACAGCTTACCGATGCGCTCATCGCGCGAGAAACTCGAGGGCAGGTAATAGCGCTCAAAGACGTATTTCATGCGCTTCAGGTTGTCTTCGATCGCAACATCCTTGAGCGCCAGTGCGGCAATCGTGTATTCCTGGTCGTGGTACCCGCTGCGAATATAGTGCAGCGAATAGTCATGTCCACCGTGCTCAAAGCTCACCGCACCTGCATCGCTGTTCAGGCCTGTGGAGATCGACTGGAAAATTGCGGGACTCAGCGCGGGAAAAATGCCGTAGCTGTGCCGGGCCATACCGTTCTTCATGTCAAAAATGAAGACCGCAAGAAACAGCGCGCGTAACGATTCAAAGAAGAGGTAATACTCCATGTAGCGAAAATAGATGGCGTCATTCTTGTCATCGAGCCTGCGCTGCCAGTACGCCAGCAGGTTCTGTGCGATACCGCTCTCGATCTTTTTTTCCTGCGCCAGCTGCCGCAGGTGCGAGAGATCGATGCGGTGGAAGTCGCGGTAGAGACCCTTATTTTCCATTGCGTCGCAGTAGAATTTCAGCGTTTACTTTCTTCAGGGTTTCATGTGCCATGTAACTCGAGCGCACAAATGGCCCGACCTCCCACGCAAGAAAGCCGCGCGCGCGTACGCTTTTTTCCAGCTCGGCAAACTCGGCATCGCTGTACACCTTACGCACCTCAGCCTGGTCAGCCGAAGGGCGCAGGTACTGGCCAATCGAAACGATATCGATACCGGCAGTCTGCATATCGTCAAGCAGCTGTTCAATCTCGGCACGTTCTTCACCGAGCCCGACCATGAAGGCGCTCTTGCGTATAACTTCTGGGTACGTACTGCGCAGGTAGCGGAAAAAATTCAGCGAACGTTCATACTGCGCCTGTGGTCGCACCCACGGTGAAAGCCGCAACACAGTTTCCATATTGTGGGCAATGACAGCCGGGTGCGCGTCTGCAATCACCGAAAGGTGCTCGCTGCGGTTATGAAAATCCGGCACCAACAGTTCCACCCGGATACCCAGCTCGTTGAGGCTGCGCGTCAGGCGGGCAAAGTGAGCTGCCAGCCCTGCTTCATCGTCGTCGCGCGCAACAGAGGTGATGACCAGGTAGTCATACCTGCCTGCCTTCGCGGCCGCCAGGATGTCATCGTGTTCTTTTTCGGCGATTGCCGAGAGTGGTACTGGCTTTGCGGTGGCGATGTGGCAGAATTTACAGGCGCGCGTGCATTCCCGCCCACCGATCAGGAACGTGGCTATGCCCAGAGAAGAGCACTCGTTGCGGTTTGGGCAGCGCGACTCTTCGCAAACGGTATGCACATGGTTGTAGCGGAGCAGCGAAGTATCGGAGTCGAAATTCCAGACGACTTTTTTCTTTGCCAGTAAACCCGGCTGTGCTACGCCTTGCGTCATTACTTCAGAGCCCTCGCGTACATATATGCCGATTCTACCTGGTCTGCCAAACCAATTCCGGCAAAGGCCCAGCCGGCAAAATGCACTCCCTCGTGCTGCGCCGCGAGACCCAGCACCTCGCGCTTCCACTCGCCGTAGCCGGGCGCATAACGCGGAATGCCGGGACGGTGGCGGTAAACTTTGCTCCAGAGCGGAGTCGCCCTGCTCTTCAGGATGCGGCCGAGCGACTCTTGTGCAAGAGATGCTAGCTCTTCGTCTTTGAAGAGTTCGCTGTCGCCGGAGACCATGGTCTTTGTCAGGAAACGATCTTCGGGTGCCCTGCCAGGAAAGACGTTCGACGCAAATATGCTGCCTAGTATCGGAGCACGTTCTTTGCGGGGCACGAGAAAGCCGTAACCAGAGCTGGAGAATTCTTTCTTATTCCAGCAACTATAAACGACGTTGATCGGGCTGTACTTGAGCTCGCCCAGGCGGCGCGAGAGCTCTTTATCGTGCTCGCGGAAGATATAGGCCAGATCGCCGGTGTTACCCGTAAAGACCACGCGGTCAAATGTATCATACGACTTCGCCTTAGAGGAAAGTACCGGCTTGCCGCTGCTGCCCTTCTGGATGCGCGCAATCTTGTCTGGTACAAATTTTACTCCGGCTTTTTCGAGGTTCTGCTGCAGCGCGTTAACCAGCGTAATCAACCCGCCCTGCATGCTGTAGATACCCCTTTCAAACTTTATATCGCCCAGTTCTTGCTGCCAGAACTCACGCCGTTCACGTGCGTATTCTTTCATCGCAACCTTGAGCTTGGGAGCTTTGCTGATTTTTTCGTAAAGCTGCGGGAACATCGAAGAAAATTCGAGATCTTCGGCCTCGCTGCCATAAACGCCCCGTGCAAAGGGAGAAGCCATGTATTCCGCAGCGCTGAACCCAAGGACATTGCGCGCGAAGTCAAAGAGAGTAATAGTCGGCCAAAGAGAGAACTTCTTGCCCATCGCCAGGAAGATACGAATCTTCTCAGGGAAAAAAAGCAGCGACGTGGTAATCAGCCCAAGCGGCGATTTGGGCGCTGGGACGAGATAACCTTCTTTCAGGATAAAACGTTTCGCGCTGCGCTTTTGCTCGAAGAGCAGCTTGTCGGCGATACCGAGTTCGGCAGCCAGGCTGTTAAAGACACCGTTACGATCAAGGTACGAATCGGGGCCAGGCTCAAGAGTGCAGCCTTCATGCGCCTCGGTGGCGATATTACCACCCCATTTTCCTCCCTCGAAAATCGTCACTTCGCTATCAGGCAAAGTCTTTTTGATATACCAGGCGTGGCAGAGACCCGAGATTCCCCCGCCGACAACCGCAATTCGGTGCATACGTTCGCCTCTTTTACTTGCACAGCGTGGCAATTAAAATCACACCAAAGGTCAAAAATAGCTTTACAGAAATGAAGACAATTGCGGGGTTCAAATATGCTGCCCGCAAGCGTACGCGAGATTGCCGTAACCCCGATGGGGTTCGCGGTTATCGTCAAACCTGAATTTAAGGAAAAGATCATCCCAATCTTCATCGGGCCGTCTGAAGCGTATGCGATCTCATCCATACTCCTGAATGAAAAAACCGAACGCCCCGTGGGCGCCGACCTGCTGCGTTCAGTTATCGAGGCAACAGGGGCTTCAGTCAACAAGGTCTTCATCAACGATTTCCACGGCGGCACCTTCTTCGCACGCGTCTACATTACCGGCACCCACTTCGAAGGTGGCCTGCTCGAACTCGATGCGCGCCCCTCTGACGCTATCGCACTCGCGGTGCGCTTTGCCTCACCGGTTTACGTGGCAGAGCATGTCTACGACCGCACGGCGATCGACCCGACGACGCTGCGCGAAGCCGACAGCGATGCGCTGCGCACCGGCGAATCGAACGTCGATGATATTCTCACTGCAGATGAACGGGAAGAATTCTTTGAAGCTATTCTCGAAGAATTCGGTGAAAAGAAGAAAGCTCCCAAAGAGAGCAAGGACAAGACTCTCGAAAAAGTGAAGTTCTATTCGCGCACTGAAGTGCTGCAGCAGATGCTCAACACGGCGCTGACCAAAGAAAACTACGAAGAAGCAGCCCGCCTGCGCGACGAGCTGCGCACCGAAATTAATAACTAGCGATTGGCTATGTGGCTGCGGTCGGTGAACTTGTCGAAATAGATTTCGTTCTGCGTTACGCCTTTCTCTTTCAACGCTGCAATCGCCGCATCGATCATTCCCGGTGGGCCGCAGAGAAAAGCAGCCGTGTCGGCAAAATCGATCTGCTGCTGTGCGATCAGTTCTGTAACGAGGCCACGCGCTCCCTTCCAGCCTGAACCGGCCTCTTCATGAGAGAGAACCGGTATAAAGCGGAAATTGGGCAGCTGTTTCTGCAGCTTCTCCATCTCTTCAACCGCGTAGAGGTCTTTCTGGGTGCGGGCACCAAAGAGGTAAATGATTTGCCGCTTCTCTTTTTTCTGCGCCGCGTCTTCGAGCATCGCCTTGATCGGAGCCATACCGCTACCGCCGGCAATACACAATAGTGTATTCTTGTGGTCGCGCCAGCCAAATGTACCGCGCGGCCCGCGCAGCTTCACCTTTTCGCCCGTGCGATCTTTTTCATGGAACCAGGTGGTCATCTCACCGTTGGGTACCAGGCGCAAGTGAAAATAGACTTCGGGGCTGCCACCGCCTGCACCGGGGGCTGCGGCAAAAGAGTAGGAGCGTGAGCCTTTGACGCCAGCAACTGCGAGATCGGCATACTGCCCCGCACTGTAGCGCATCTTTTCAGAGAGGCGAATCTTCACCTCGACGATGTCATGGGTCAGGCGGCGGTAACCGGTCACCTCGCCGGAGTATTCTTTCGATTCGTCGGCTTCGAGCGTAACAATCAGATCTGTTTTTGGCAATGCCTGGCAGGCAAGAATGTACCCTTTCTTCAGGTCGTCTTCAGTCAGAACAAGCGACATATCTGAAAGGTCTTTGTACTGCCCCTGTATGAGCTTGGTCTTGCAGGTTGTGCAACTGCCAGCGCCGCAGCTGTAGGGGTAATCAAGCCCGGCTTCGAGAGCGGCTTCGAGCAGTGTCTGCCGGTGCTTCACCGTCACTGTCTTGTCCATACTCTGTATGTAAGCCTGGTAAACGGGTTTTTCTTTCTTTTTGAAGAGCGAAAGCATGTGGCTCGCTGAAGGATTGAAACGACCGGGCAAACATAATTCGACCGCTTATGCCCGCGGCTGCAGCAGTCGAATTGGTTTCAGATGATACGGCGCAGGAAGCCGAATACTCTTTTGCCCGTCGCAATCGCCCGTATGTCGGACATCTTGTCCTGCGTGGCTTCGTAGCCCATCTGCACAAATGCCTCGGCAGCTGAATAGTCCGCCCAGTGGTAGTTACCGCGTATAGGACGCACGACCAGCTTTGCCCTGGCAAGCTGCAGGCTGCGGCGGTGCTCTGACGCGATCTCTTCGGTCTTCAGCATCACATCGAAGCCACTGCGGGGCAGGTTGTCGGGGAGCTTCTCGTCGGACACATCCACGACGATCAGACGATCTGCGCCGATGCGTGCCGCGGTCTCTATGCCGAGCTTGTCGAGAACTCCGCCGTCAACATACCATTCGCCGTCGATTTTCTCCGGGGGGAAAATTAGCGGCATTGAGGCAGAGGCAACGACGGCCGAACGGAGACGGTCAGTGCCCTGGAACACCCTGAGCTCCCCCGTACGAATATTAACCGCAGCAGTGGCAAACGGGATCTCTGTCGCGCTGATCTGCACGTCGGGTAAAAACGGGTGCAGCACCGCGTGCACATCGGCAGCGGTTAAAACACCTGTGGCGGTGATGATGCGACGCATGATGTTAGTGCTGGTCAGGATCTTCTGCGCACGGCGCATAATGCTCTTCGCCGCTGGATCCTGGTTGGCAGTCCAGGAACCTACAACCGAGTCCCTGAAAGCTTCAAAATGGATGAGCTGCTTCAGGCGCTTCTCCAGGAAATCGACATTGGGCATGAAGCTGTAAACCGCACCACAGATTGACCCCATCGACACGCCGATAATACGATCAAAAACGATATCATTTTCGACCAGCGCGCGAATGGCGCCGATATGCGCAAACCCGCGCGCTGCGCCACCGCCGAGATTGAGAGTGATACGGGCAGCCATGGTTCTTATTGACGTAGCCGCTCAGCCACCGGCTGTCGCTGCAGCTTCGCCTGCGCACCAGCGGCAAAGCAGGTAACCACATGATTGAAAAAGCCAGGCACTACCGCGCTTCCGGAAAAGGAGGCACGCGCAAATGGAAACACTACGCACTCATCGCGGCATTCGTACTTTCCATCGCCTTGGTACTGCAGTTTGTTTTCAGGCATCTCTTCTTTTACCCGCTCAAGATCGCGACCGACAGCATGCAACCAGAAATAGCCACAGGCGATAAACGTTATTTCACCTACCCGCGCCTCTCGCAGCCGAAACCCGGCGATGTTGTACTGGTCAGGCCGGCAAACGCCGACGTGCAGCTACTCTGCCGCATCATCGCGAGCGACGGCGACAAGGTTCTGGTACGCGAAGGTCGCCTGTACCTCAACGGCAAGGAATCACGCACCCTGAATTACGCAGTCAAATCAGATGCCGACCTCGCCTACAACCTGCCGGAAACTGAGGTCAGACCAAACTTTGTGTTCTGTATGAACGATAATCCCCGTAACACGAATGACTCGCGCCTGCATGGCAGTTTTGCGCGGCAGCAGATAGAAGCCGTGCTTGTGAAACCCACGCTCTTCTTCTGATGCCAGTAACACAGCCGGACAAACAGGCAGAACTTGCGGCGAAATTTCGTACGCGCATTTCGCCCTTCGTGCGGCGCCATGCCGGGACGTTGCCCGCGGATGACCAGCTGCGCTTTCTGAAACAGTTTCAACCTGACCCTATTGAGCTTGAAGATAGCACCGGGTTCTCGGATGATCCGCTGCGCGAAGACGACGCCGACATACACCCATTTGCCGATATCGTGCACAAGTATTCTACGAAGATACTATACCTGACTACCGACGAGTGCCCGGTCTATTGCCGCTACTGCACCCGCAAGCGCCGCACACTGCTTTCCAAGGGGCATGACAAGACGCGCCTCTCAGACATCCTCGACTACCTTGCGCAACGTCCTGAGGTTAACGAAGTGATTTTTTCCGGTGGCGATCCACTGATGCTGCCCCCCGGCGACCTGCTCGAGCGCGCGCGGCAATTTCTCGCATCACCCGCAATCCGCTACCTGCGATTTCATACGCGTGCAGCAACCACATCGCCAGGACTTTTTTCGGAAACTTTTTATGTCGGGCTCAATGAGCTGCTACGCCAACACCCGCAGAAGCTTATCACTTTTGTCCTGCACATCAACACGGCTGCAGAGATCAGCGAAGCGACGCGCGACATCGTGCGTCGCCTCCATGACATGGGTATTCGGTGTTATGCACAGACGGTGCTGTTGAAAGGTATCAACGATAGCTCCCCCGAATTGGCAGAGCTGTGCCAGGCACTCACGCAGGCCATGATACAGCCGTACTACCTGCACCAGCTCGACCGTGTCACCGGTTCAGCGCATTTTGAAGTCAGCGATGACGAGGCGAGGTTGATCTACGGTGAACTCAAGCGCCTGCTGCCGGTCTACCTGCTGCCAAAACTTGTGCGCGATTCCAAACAGGGCAAGTACCCGCTATAAGAATTACTCGATTAGACCGCTGTCTTCGTCTTTCGGCTCGCTGGCCTCGGGCTGCCCTTTGCCGCCATTCAGCCATGTTTCAAAATCGGGCTCCTGCCGCAGCGGTTCATAGAGACGCATTTTGCGAAAATTATTCAGGAGTTTCTCGCGCGCCTTGTCGTTGCGCAGGTAAACAGTACCTTTCACTTTAACGCCGGCGAAGTCGCCCATGTGCGCCATTGCCATCAGGTGAAGGTTCATCTGGGAGGGTGTGGGTTTCTCAAGCTTATCAAATTCAACGCTCGCGGAACCATATTCTTTCAGCGCAAAGTGAGATACCGCGCGCCAGCCGTGGTAGTCAGGCATCTCGCCGAGATTCTTGCGGAACCTGTCGGTCAGCTCAAGCACGTCGCGGTACTTTTCGCCGCGAAACAACACGCCAATCGCCACAGGCAGGTCTGACATGCAATAGGCAGGCAATTTCGCCGAACCTTCTTCCTGGTCCGTTGCTTCAGTCTCATAGATACGCGTAGCAAAACGAATGGCTTTCTCTTTCTGGTTGGCAGCAATTGCCTTCTTCATCTCAAGCAGATTCAAGAACAGGGGATTTTCTTCTTTTTTGCTGAACTGGCAGTATTCTTCATCGATTTCTTTTTGCGACAATTTACCGAGGCAGTAGATTCTTTTCAGTCCAAGCGTGGTCTTCTTGCTCAATTCCAGGTCGCCCGACAACCGACGCGCAAGGCGCGAATGTGCATAAGAATCCTTGAAGTTGCCCAAGCCATAATGCGCCTGCGCAGCGTTGTAACGGATATAAAACTTCAACTGCGGATCTTCAATTTCCTTCTCGAGCGCCGCGCCGAAGTATTTCAGCGCGGTACGGTATTGACCGTTACGCCGCGCGATAAACCCGAGTTTGTAAGCGGCGCTGGTGTCACCCGACTCTTCCCAAATAAGGCGGTAGACTGCCTGTGCCTCGGCAGGTTGCTTCAGCTTCTCATGGATACCGGCAATTTTCCAGCGGTATTCTTTCCAGCGATCGTCCTGGCTGATTGCCAGTTTATACGAGGCAATAGCAGCCTGTGCAGTATCGGAAACTTCTGCGAGATCAGCACCGTTCGCGAGGCGTTCGCGAAATTCTTTTTCGAGCGCAGATGCCTTGCGTATATCGGCATAACCCTTCAGGTCACGGCCGCCGGCAACACCCCGGTAACCCTCTGCTTCGCCGCGGATTCTGTCAAAGAGCTCGCTCTTCTCGCCCATCTCTTCGAGGCGCTCAACATACCGCAGCGATTCGGGATAAAGTTTTGCCTGGCGATAGAGTATCACCAGTTTCCAGTACGCAACTTTCTTAAACTTCTTCTGCATTGGCCGTTCGGCCGCCGCGCGAAAGTAGGGAATACTCTCTGCATACTGGCGGCGTGACTCGAGTATCAGACCGATATAGAGCCGCGGATCGCCTGTCTCGTCACCGTTTTCAATCGCCTGTTCAAAATGCTGACGCGCAGAATCATATGCCCCGCGCGAGTATGCCTTTTCACCCAGGATGACTTCGTTGCTCTTCGTCGCTGCCGACCGACCCGTCACCAGTAGCATAACCACAGCGCAGATCACACAAAACGATCGCATTGACTTCATTATTTTCCGTAGGACCATTATTCCTGCCACGATTTCAGCGTCGACTGGTCGCCAATTTCCATCGCCAGTCGTGCAGCGGCAATACACAGATTAAATTCCGATTCTGCCATTTCTTTCTCGGTCATCAGCATAGCGCCCAGGGCCTCGATCAGGTCCTTCGCATTGCCTGTACCGGCAGTATACGCAGTCATTTCCGAGAGAGACCATTTATTTGCCTCTTTGAACTTATTCTGTGCGATCTCCATCTGGATTTTCTGTTTTTCGAACTCCCACATTGCCATCGCAATTTTTAGCGGAATTCCTGTTTCCGCTTCGCTTTGCATCGCCTTCATCTTCTCGAGCTCGGCTTCGGCCTTCTGTATCTTGGCCTTGGTATTGCCGAAATCGAGATCCCACTTAGCGCCAAATACCACTGCGAAAATATTCCTGTTAAACGGGTCAAACGCATACGTACTCTGCTGGTAATCGCGCATGTTTGTATAATTCATATCGGCCCGACCCGCAACAAAGAGTATCGGCAGGTTGCCGCCCTTCTCCATCTCGAGTTGGTGGTGTCGGGCCTGCATACCTTCGGTTACAGCCTTCAGGTCAGGGTTAGTCAGGTGTGCTTCGGCGATCAATTGCTCGAGCGCGCGAGTGGCTTCCTGAATACGTGGAAAATCCTGCTCGAGCACGAGCAGCGATTCTTTCTCGCCCAGGAAATGCCCAAGTGCCAGCCCGGCAGTCTTTTTGCTGGCGTGCCACTCGGCATTAAAGCGCTGCAGCTCGAGAGCAAAGAGCCGCAGGCGAGTCAGGTCTTTGCGCTGCACTTCGCCTGTACCTTTCTTGTAGAGCTTCTCCGCGTGACCAAGAATCGTCTTCATCTTGTCGTTCGCATCATCGAGCACCGAACGCAGGCGGTTGAGCAGTATACACTGCATATAGAGCTGTTTAAACTCAAAGATACTCTTATTGATCTGGCTTTCGTGCAAAAAGCGGCCGCCCTCGACCGCGTGCGATGCTGCCTGCTTCGCGTCCTTGATGCGCCCAAAACTAAACACCGGGTAGACCACCTGCAGCTCGCCGTGCAGGAAAGGACCCCATTTAGAGAAATTGTCAACCGAGCGGGTCGCATCACCGCGCACTTCATAGATGGGCGCCACATAACTCAGAAATGAAAGCGTCGGCAAGTCACTCGCTGAAGCTTCTGTGCGAATCGCTTCAAAGCTCAGTATTTGCGCTTTGCTTCCCAGTATCTTCGCATTGTTCTTGAGCAGCTGCGTCAGGCCTTCGCTGAAGCGGATGGGCTTTTCTGCTGCAATTCCGGTCGTCCGGAAAAGCAGCAACGCCACCAGGGCAAGAAGGTGCTTACTTGTTGATTTTGCGAATACGTTCACGCAGCAGGTTCACAAGGTGCTTATAGCCTTTTTTGTTGATGATCGAAGAGAACTGGTTACGGAAATCGAGCAACGTTGAAGCGTCATCGATATGGACGTCATAAAGTTTCAGGCCGGCATCTGACCTGTAGAGAAAAAACTCCACCTTGAAATTACTTTTTCGGTGGGGGACTTTCGTGTTCACGATGATCGCTTCTTTATCAAAGACGTCATCTGTTTCGACGCGTTCAGAAATGATCTCGATCGGAATTTTTCCGGAAATGACTTTTTGCGACGGAATGTTTGCCTCGACGACGCGGTTGGCCATGAGTTCGTGGAACAACCCGAGAAAGTCTTCTTGCTGCGCCGGGCTGAGTTTTGCGTAGTGCTTACCCAGCGCCAGCTTACCGATTTCTTTCACATCGAGTATCTGCAGCGCCAGCTCGCGAGCCCGGTGCGTTACATCTTTGCGCTTTTCGGGCGTAAAGTCCTCGGCCAGCTCGCCACGCAGCTGCTCAAAGTTGCTGATGATGTTCTGCATGTAGTCGAGTCCCTCGCCAGCAAAAAGCCGGCTGGAGAGCAGGACTATAATTGATAAAAGACGAAAGGCCCGCATTAGCTTATGCTACTTCTTTTTCCGAAAATAGGCAATAATGATAATGATTGCCAGCAGGATTAAGACAATTTTCGCCACTTGCCAGACAGTACCGACAATGAACGGAATACATCCGTCGGGCAGAAATAGCGCGAGAATGACAATCGCCAGAATGAGCAGCAACGTATTCGGTTTTTGCATGGCCGTTTTTTCCGCAAACCAACGCTTGCCGTCAAGTTAAATGTCACCAAGAGTACAATAGGCACAGCAGTACAATGCCAAGGGCCTCTTTGGGCTTTGCCTTGACGCTAAGTCTAAAACTCCCTTAAAGCCATAAAAGACGAGATGCGGAATCACTTCTTTATATATACCCGACGCGCTATGCTGCTCGGCTTCGTCACACTGCTGCCGGCAATGCAGGCGCTTTCCGCACAGGTCGAAACCGAAGAATGGCGCTTCAAGCCGCAGCTCGGCATCTGGTTCGGCCCAGTCACGCCTGTGCCTGGCACAAGAATTTCGGATGTGCTGACGACAAGCCTCGGCGGCGGAATGTTTTTTCGCATGAACATTCCCTCGAACACACTGCGCCTCGAAATTGGTGGGTCTTACAGCTACTACACCTCGCGCACACTCTCGCGCCTGCATTCAATACCTGTCTATGGCGCACTCGCTTACACAATTCCCGTAAACCTGCCGCTGACATTCCAGGTAAAGGCCGGGGCCGGCGGTAACTTCCTGCGTAATTTTCCCGAAGGGGCAAAGAACTGGCTACCCGCTGGTTACCTGGGTTTTGAAACTTCGTTTCCAGCCGGTAAGCTCATCAATATCGGCGTGCGCGCCGATTATTACTTCGTCTACGAACAGCACCTCAGCCCGCCGGCAAATAACCCCAACTACACCGTTTACAACGCGCACTTTCTCAACTTCGGCCTAATGGTCAATTTCAACCTGAGCAGGTAATCATGAGAAAAGTAGGATTTCTACCTCTTCTGTTTGTTGCCTCGCTGCTGACAAATTGCACCGGCGAGTTACCGCTCTCTGACCTCATCAATAATACCATCACCCTTAAGGTGCTGGGCACGTATGAAAGTAATGACCCGTATGCATGGCGCAACCTCGCCATCGATGACGTCATGCAATCCGGCAACCCGGTGACTGGAGCCTCGCCTGCCATAGCAGCTGGTTCCAATCTTGTCACCTACGTTACCGACGGCACAACTGGTCTGGCAGTTCGTCCCAACGACGTGAAGTTCTACATCGACATTGCAGAGATTCGTCTGGCGCGCGGTCAGGGCAAGTCTTCGAGCCAGTCAATTTCTGACTACTGGTCGCAATTCGCCATCGATCGCCAGCTCATGTGCTCTGACTACAGTACTGCCGAGAGCGGGCGAATACTGCAAAACTGTTCTGACCAAAACGGCATCCAGAAACTCTACGACTTTTTCAACGGTGGTTTCACTTATCCCGCGGTCGACGTAGAGCACGGTGTGTACAACCACCTGGGTATCTACTTCCGGCGCTTCGTTACCTCACCAGCAGTCCGCTACTCAACCGACGGAACGTACACAAACTCCACCACACCCGAACAGACAGTCACGGCCGCCTTCGACAACCGTACGATGTATGGCTTTGACATCGAAACGCTGATGCAGAACAACTACGGCGAAAACTCGAGCGAGCCACGCATGTTCCCGCTGCAGCGCAAAGACCTGAACCTGCAGGTCTACAATGATAGCGAACCGTATGTGCTCGAAATCCGTGTCTTCGTGAAGAATAACATGATGGTGCACATTCTGCAACCTAACGATGCTACCAACGCCGCCTTTACCTACGTCGCCCCGCCCGACTGGAACGTGAACCACGCCTTCACCGATTCGGTGAACGGCATCAAGCAGGGCGGCGCGATGCTGATGACTGCGCGGACGTACCAGCCAGCGAAGGTGGGATCGATTCAATTTACGGCTGCAAGTACCAATGGCCATTATTTTGCCGTGATGCCAGCAGGAACATCCCTTGGCACTCCTTACGCCAACACTATGCCGCTCGCTGCAACACGCGCAACGAACACCGTTATTAGCAATCTGCCGGCCGGAAGCTATGACGTTTACAAGACTTGCGATTTACGCCGTTGTACCAATGCAAGCACAGCGGGCAGCTGTGATAACCTGACCGGCGGGACCGACAATTACCCGGAAACCTATTCGTTATGCACCGGCGGCCCATATGTTGTGACTGCCGGAACAACCACATCTGTCACAACTGGAAACTGCACTTCTTTGTGCCCATAACCCCTAGCCACCGAATGAATTCGGTGGCCATCTAAGCCATAAGACTGCCCCTGTCGCTCTGCCATAGAAAACTTGTCGTCCCACCGACATGACCATATATTTATGGTCATGTCGGGCTTAACCATGACATCCTTCAAGGCTCAGGCGCTGGAACACATGCGTAATGTGCAGAAAACCAAGCGTCCACTGATCATCATGGATCGCGGGAAACCCGTGCTCAAGGTCGTACCTTACACCGCCGACTTCGATGAAGAGCTGCAAAAATTCCGTGGTCTGGTCTTACGCTACGACGACCCGACGTCACCAGTTGGCCTTGAAGACTGGCAGCTCGTATGAGCGTACTGCTCGATACACACGCCTGGCTCTGGTGGTTGAGCAGCCCCGAATTACTGCCCAAAAAGGCCGCCAGAACCATACGCGAGTCCATGGAAAGCTACAAGGTGCTGATCTCTTCCTTGAGCGCATGGGAAATCGCCATGTTATGTACCAGGGGCCGGCTGGAGCTCGCCACCGATTATCGGGAATTCATTCACCAGACAGAGAAATTGCCGTTCGTGCAATTCATAGCCCCCAACAATGAGATCCTGATCGGTTCTGTAAATTTGCCAGCCTACGAAGGCAAGGACCCGGCCGACCGCATCATTGTGGCCACGGCGAACCACATGGGTGCTACCCTTGTCACTAAAGATGAACACATGCTGGCCTATCGCCACGTGCGGACGATCTGGAATTAAATCACGCTAAGCTATTACGCCTTCTTCTTGACCCACTGTTTGACTCGTCGGCTCTAATCCACCATGAAGATCCACGAATACCAGGGCAAAGAAATATTCCGCAAGTACAAGATCGCCGTGCCCAACGGTGTTGTTACCACGTCGGCTGACGAAGCCGCCGCTATCTATACGAAACTGGGCAAGTCAGTTGCAGTCGTCAAAGCACAGATCCACGCAGGTGGCCGCGGCAAGGGCGGCGGGGTAAAACTCGCAAAATCTGCCGACGAAGCAAAGACCAACGCGAAGGCAATTCTGGGTATGATGCTCAAAACCCCACAGACAGGGCCAGAAGGCCAGAAGGTCAACTCGGTACTGGTTGAAGAGGGCTCAGACATCCTCAAAGAATACTACGTCGGCATCACGCTCGACCGCCGCATCTCAAAGCCGGTAATGATGGTCTCTACCGAAGGCGGTATGGATATTGAAGAGGTCGCAGAAAAGCACCCCGAGAAAATTCTCAAAGAAACCATCGAACCCGCTATCGGCCTGCAGCGCTTCCAGGCGTCACGCCTCGCGTACGGCCTCGGTTTCGACGGCGACATGGCCAAGCAGTGCATCGGCATCCTGATGAACCTGTGGAACTGCTACGACGGCGAAGACTGCTCGCTCATTGAAATTAATCCCCTGATCTCAACGAAAGACGGCAAGGTGCTCGCACTCGATGCGAAAGTAAACTTTGACGACAACGCGCTCTACCGCCACCCGGACCAGGCAGGCATGCGCGATGAAGCGGAAGAAGATCCGCTCGAAGTTGAAGCATCGAAGTACAACCTCAACTACGTGCGCCTCGACGGCGAAGTCGGTTGCATGGTGAACGGTGCAGGTCTCGCGATGGGTACCATGGACATCATCAAGTACGCTGGTGCATCGCCGGCAAACTTCCTCGACGTCGGCGGTGGAGCGAACGTGACTACGGTTACCAACGGCTTCAAGATCATTCTTTCTGACCCGAACGTGAAGGCCATCTTCGTGAACATCTTCGGCGGCATCGTGCGCTGCGATCGTATCGCGAACGGCATCATCGAAGCAGCGAAAAACGTGAACATCAACGTGCCGCTGATCGTGCGCCTCGCCGGTACCAACGCCGAAGAAGCGAAAGATATTCTGCTCAAGAGCGGTATCAAACTCGAAGTAGCAGATGGCCTCAAAGACGGCGCCGAGAAAGTCGTTAAGGCGATCCGGAAATAACCCAGCCTGTCCTTCCGGTAAAGGAAGGGAAACCAACATGCTGGCAGAACTAAGGGAATGGCTATCGCAAGGTAGCCATTTTTTTTGGAAAAGTCACTCCATCTTCTACCGCAGCACTTTCAGGAAAGGCAAGCCTGCGGTTCTGTTGATCCACGGTTTTCCGACGGCGTCGTATGATTTCGCTCCGATCTGGCAGCAACTCTCGAAACACTTCTCCCTCGTGACCGCAGACATGCTCGGCTTTGGCTTTTCGGCAAAGCCCTATCCGTATAACTACTCGGTGATTGAGCAGGCAGATGTATTCGAAGCATTACTCAAGAAGTTAAAGGTGAAAGATTACCACGTACTTGCCCACGACTACGGTGTCTCAGTCGCGCAGGAACTGCTCGGACGCCAGGTTGGTAAGAAACGACCCGTTCTATCTGTCTGTTTTCTGAACGGCGGGCTGTACCCCGAATACCACAAGCCACTGCTCGTGCAGAAGCTGATGCTTTCACCCCTGGGGCCACTGCTGGCAAAATTTTTCAGCAAGGCAAAGCTACGCGCTTCGTTCGATGCTATCTTCGGCGAGCGCAAAGCCAGCGAGGGGGAGCTCGAAGCTTTCTGGCAGTTGATCGAATACAACGATGGCCGCCGCGTGATTCCAAACCTTTTGCACTACATGAATGAACGCCGGCAGTACCGCGAGCGCTGGGTAAACGCCATGGAGAATGCCGCGGCACCCATAGCGATGATTAACGGTCCGATGGACCCGATCTCGGGCAGGCACCTGGCGCAGGCCTTTGCCGGGCGGAACCCGCGGGCGCGGGTAGAAATTCTCGAAGGCGTCGGCCACTACCCGCAGGTGGAAGCGCCGGAGAAGGTGGCCGCGCTCTATTTATCCATTTTGGGGAAGCGGAGCTTCCCCAAAATGGATTAGTTCAGTTCTTTTACCTGGGGAATCTTCGCGTTCTGGTATTTTTCTTCTTTGATGATCTTGTGCATGTTCAGCAGCGTGTGGTAAGGGATATCTGTCGCGGTAGAGTTTGCCAGCGCATCGGGTAGAGATCCACCTGGTTCTGAGTGCAGCTGGTAGATGATAGTCACGTAGCCGCTCTTGTTGGGAATAAACTGCCAGAAACCTTTCATCGAAGGCACGCGCACTTTTCCGCTCTGCACGGGGTAGCGGTCTGCCATACCCTTCAGGTAGATAGTGATGATCTTGCTCTTGGGATCCTGCACGATCTTGCTGTAAGAAACCGTATCGCGGTCTGACACCGGCCACGGAGCTTTTACAGTGGTGTAGGTAATCCGCTCGGCAAAGTTGATATTTTGGACCAGCTTCGCAGAACCGCAGTTGTGCAGCCATTTCGGCAGGGCGTCGGTATCGTCCATCAGGGCGACCAGGCTGGTCAGCGAGGTCTTGATCGCTGTCACACCCTTGAACTCCTTCAGGGAAGAACCTTCGATCTTGCGCGTGTACACCTTTACGCCGTTTTTATCTTTATCGAGAGTAAATTCTGAAGGGCCATCGGCATAACCACTGGTGACAAGGTAGCCAACCGTTAAAAACAGGAAAAATCGTTTAATTTTCATAAGTCCCAAATATGCCCGGCGGCCCTGCTTGTCAAAGCCATTTGGGTCTCCATACGTTTGACGCGGTGTCTCATAAACCCATTTAACCCTATGTTTGAAAAAGAATTCACCCTTATTATGGTAAAGCCCGACGCGGTCCGCTCGAACTACTCGGGCAAAATACTCGCACGCATTGAAGAAGAGGGCTTCAAAATCCGGGCGATGAAGCGCGTACGCCTCAGCCTCGAACAGGCGCAGGAATTTTACAAAGTGCACGCAGCACGCCCTTTCTACGGCGAACTTTGCAGCTTCATGGCTTCAGGCCCTGTAGTAGCGGCAATACTCGAACGCGACAACGCAGTACTGCACTGGCGCGACGTCATCGGTGCAACCGACCCGGCTGAAGCGAAAGAAAACACTATCCGGAAGCTCTTTGCCAAATCAAAAGGCGAAAACGCCGTACACGGTTCAGACTCCGTAGAAAACGCTAAGATCGAAGCCGCCTTTTTCTTCAACGGCCTCGAACTCGCGGGCCAATAAGCTAACGGCTTGATCGCGCAGCACCGCTGCGCAACCAAGTACAGCCATGCAGGAAATCTTGCAGCAACGGAAATCCCGCTTCGAGCGGGATTTTTTATCTCTTCTGCGCTCGACGTCGCTCAAGTCAGCACCTGCCGGCCTGCGCGAAGCGACTGAATATGCGCTCTCGGGCAGCAACAAGCGCCTGCGGCCGGTGCTTGTGCTCGAGGCATCGCGCCTCGCAGGTCTGCCCGAACCGCGTGCGCTCCTGGTTGCCGCCGCGTTCGAGTGCCTGCACAGTTATTCGCTCGTGCACGACGATCTGCCTGCAATGGATGACGACGACCTGCGCCGGGGCCAGCCTTCGTGCCACAAGAAATACGGAGAGGCAACTGCCATTCTGGTGGGCGACCTGCTGCAGAGCCTGAGCTTTGAACTGCTCGCACGCGCGCAGATGCCAGCAATCGCACTACAGTATTTTGCGCGCGCCGTTGGAGCGCAGGGTATGGTGTCGGGACAGTTCATCGACATGCAGGCTGACACCGAAAACACGCGGAAACTCCACCGCCTGAAGACAGGCAAACTGATTGAATCAGCGATTACACTGCCTTACCTTGCGCGTGGCGAAAAACTGAGCCTGCGCGTCGTGCGCTGGGGACGCGGCCTCGGTCTGTTGTTCCAGATCACCGACGACCTGCTCGATGCCACTGCCGATTCGGCGACGCTCGGCAAGACTGCGGGCAAAGACGCCGAACAGCACAAGAAAACTTTCGTCGCGCAACTCGGTCTCGAAGAAACCAAAGCGCAGGCGCAGCAGATTACTGCGCGGCTCGAAGACAGTGCAAAAGAAATTTTCCCTGCATCTGAAATCTTTCGCGCACTACCCGCCTACCTGCTGAGCCGCCGCAACTGATGAACCTGCTCGAAGCGCTGCTCGAACGCAATCTCGCTCAAAACGAACAGGAAGCGCGCGGGCTGATCCTGGCCGGCAAGGTGCTTGTGAACGATGTGCCTGTCGACAAAACGGGTCACAGAATTTCTGCCAGCGACGAGATTCGTGTGCGCGGCCTGCGCAATTTTGTTTCGCGCGCGGGTGACAAATTGCAGGCGGCACTCGAGGCGTTTACCTTTCCCGTTGCGGGCAGGCATTTTCTCGATGTGGGAGCTTCGACCGGAGGCTTCACAGACGCCCTGTTGCGGTCGGGCGCCGCCTCTGTCGCAGCCATCGACGTCGGCAAGGGCCTGCTGCACAATCGCCTGCGCACAGACAACCGGGTGCAGGTGCTCGAAGACTGTGATTTCCGCAAACTTTCTCCTGAACAGCTACAGCATACCCCCGAGGCGTTTGTGGCGGATGTCTCCTTCACATCGCTGCTGACCATGATGGAACATGCATTTGCGCTTATCCACGAAAAAGCCCGCCCGCGCGAGGGCATCGTACTCTTCAAACCGCAGTTTGAACTGCCGCGCGGCGAACGCGAAATGCTGCAAAAGGGAATATTGACTGATGAACCGAGGGCACTCCGCCTGATCGACGAATTTGGCAACGCACTGCAACCACTGGGTATCGACATAAAGGCCCGCCTGGCCTCGCCGGTGAGGGGCACCAAGGGCAACCAGGAATACCTGCTACACCTGCAGAAGCCCAATCGGTCTTTACTCAATGACTGAACCTCTGGCTTGAGCTTATGGCCGCTGCGGCTGACGATGAAGTAAACGCGCTCTTCCAGGCGCACCAGGTGCAGCTGGCCCGCTACCTGCGCAATTTCGTTGGTGAAGACGAGGCGCAGGATGTCCTGCAGGATGTCTTTGTCTCGTTCCTGAAGCAGAAGCGCGAAACGAAAATCCGCACCCAGGATGAACTCGCGTGGCTCTACCGTGCCTGCCATAACCGCGCTATCGACTATATTCGCCGCAAGAAGAAGGTGACACACTTCACGGAAGAAAAATTTGATCGTATTGAAGCACCGCAGGAAAATCAGCATGCCCGCGCATGGCATGCGCTGCGCGAACAGCTGCATAGCCTGGCTCTGGGCTTCGACAAAAAGGGTGAGGGCGCGCTACTGCTGCACCTGCTCGAAGAAGGCAAACCCAAACTGCTGATTGCCGAAACGCTCGATATCTCTGACCGGCACCTGCGCCGCAAGGTGGCGCAACTGTTCCAGTACCTGCAGCAGGAACTCCGCAAACGCGGCATAGAAAAACTCGACCTCGAAGGCTGGTAACCCACAGCGCGCAGACCACCTATGCGACATAATGCAATGCTGTCGTAATTGTGCGGAAAAAAATTGTCCGCGGTTGCCGATAATTGCGTATCATTACTGAAGAGGCTGAGATGGCAAAAGTCGCCAAAATAAAATCCCGCAAAGTCGCCCGGAGCGAAGCGTCCGCGCTGTCGCTGGCTGACCAGCTATTTATCGCCTCAACGCTGAAATATATCCAACCCGAAGATGAATTCCTGCCCGCACTTGCGGCAGACCGCCGTGAGGCGATGTCAGCCTGGCGCGCAGAACATGGCGCGAAGCTGCAAAGCCAAAAGCCAGACACTGCAGGCAGGCTGATAGCAGGGCGTTTTGGCCGCGGTGTTGTTATGCGCTGGGCAGCGCGCGCAGCAGTTTTCATTACCGCAGTCACCGGTTCACTGTTTCTCTTTACCCACGTACTCGACGACACCATACGCATTGAAGACGAACTCGGCAAAAGCGCCATGGGCAGCGAGTTCGGCGCCCAGGGACGCCCCGTCCAGTTGCGCGTGATGCGCAAGCGCCACAAGATCGGCGAAATCACCGTAGCAGACGGTTCTCGCCTCAAGGTAGTCAAGGCCAGCAACGGCGATGCCTTCCGGTCTGAAATGGCCTTTACCGGCACCGAAGCCGACTTTAAACTCAAATACAAAGGCAAAGCGTCGTTCATTGTGAACAACGGTCCTTTCAGCGCGAAAGTCCGTATACAGTCAGGTAACGAAAACGACGTTCACCTGAAATTCCGCGAGCTTGGTTCAGCGCAACCGATCGGTGAACCGCAGTTTGCGATTGAAGTCATCAAAGGCGACGTGCAGATTGCCGAGATCGACGACGGCGACGAGTTTGAGCACTACAAAGAAGGCGAAAAGGCCGTCTTCAGTCTCGACGACAGCGAAAGCCTCTGACGCATCGATTGTAGTTTTCGCCCGCCGAAAACACCATGCAGTGGCCCATGGTCACCACCATCGACTGTAACTACGTCATGCCAGAAGTTGCGGCGGCATACCTGCTGCACTGCGGCGACAAGGCGTGTTTCATCGACAACAACACCAACCACTGCGTGCCCGACCTGCTGAAGGGCCTCGTGGCAGCAGGTTATAAGCCCGAGCAGGTTGAGTACATCATCATCACGCACGTGCACCTCGACCATGCAGGCGGTACCGGGCTGTTACTGCAGCAGTGCCCGAATGCAAAAGTCGTGGCACACCCGCGGGCTACACCCCACGTCATTGATCCTTCACGGCTGGTCAAAAGCGCGCAGGGCGTCTACGGCGAAGAGAACTTCCGCCGTCTTTATGGTGAGATTGTACCTGTTCCCGAAGACCGGGTTGTCATACCCGCAGACGGCGAAACCCTCAAGGTCGGCGACACCGAGCTTACTTTCATCTACACGCGCGGTCACGCGAACCACCACTTCGTGATCGTCGACAAGAAGACCAAAAGCGTATTCACCGGCGATTCGTTCGGCCTCGCGTACCCCATGCTGCAAAAGGGAGCTTACCCTTTTCTGTTCCCGAGCACCAGCCCGACAGATTTTGACGCTGCCGAGGCGCGCATCAGCTACGACAAGATACTGCACTGCGGCGCGACGCAGGCCTACCCCACGCATTTCGGCGTTTGGAAAGATATTCCCGCGGGATACAGAATGCTGAGTGAATACATCAACTACTCGGAACAAATTTTCAACACCCTGGTAGCCGCCCCGGGCAACTCACCGGAGACCGACTACAAGACCGCATACGATGCCTACAAGCAGCTCTTTGACAAAGAACTCACGGCACGGGGCATAACGCTCAACACTGACGAAGCTAAAATTCTCGAACTCGATCTCGACCTGAACGCGCAGGGCGTGGCGTTTGCCGCGCAGCGCGCCCGTAAAAAAGCAAAGCAGGCCACATGACCAATCAACTCACCATCTGCGAAGTCGGGCCGCGCGACGGCCTGCAGTCGGCAGCACAGGTACTTACTGTCGAACAGAGGGTCGACTTTGTCGCGGGACTCGTGGGTTGTGGCCTGAGCAAGATCGAAGTCGGTTCACTGGTAAACCCAAAACTCGTGCCAACCATGGCCAACTCGGACGAGGTATTCGAGCGCCTGTGCCAGAAGCTGCCGCAGAACAAGGAAAATTTCTCGCTGCTGGTCCCAAACGAAAAGGGGCTTAACCGCGCGCTCGAGATCGGTTGCCAATCGGTCGCATTCTTCACGGCGACATCAGATACGTTCAACAGGAAAAATATCAACCGCAGCGTGGCCGAATCGATAGCCGATCTAAATCCCCTTATTGCCCGTGCTAAAGCAGGCGGCATGCATGTGAGGCTCTACCTTTCGACCGTGTTCGATTGTGCGTACGAAGGCACCAAAACTCCCGAAAAAGACCTGGTGCCCTTTTTACCATTCTTTGACCAGGTCGACGAGATCTCGCTCGGCGACACGACCGGCCGCGCGACGCAGCAACAGGTAGCTGCACTCATTGCACATGACCTGCTGAAGCCGTGGCGCAACAAAATCTGGTGGCACTTTCACGACACGTACCAGCTGGCAGAAGCGAACACCCGCTATTGCATGCAGCAGGGTTTCAACCTGTTCGATTCGTCGGCCGGTGGAATCGGCGGCTGCCCGTTCTCGCCGGGTGCAAAGGGTAATATCGCGACAGAGAAAGTGCTGCGCATTGCCGATGAGATTGGCCTCAAGCACTCGGTGCAGCTGCCGCTCACGTTGCCGGTTTGATTAGTTAATCACCAGCTATGGAATTCCATAACAGGTTCCTTTCTCGACTGCTTTGCCACGGCCTTGAAGTGACATAATGCCGCAACTTTTAGTAACTACTAAGTAGGTTTTGGTAACTACCAGACCTTTGTCCAAATTATTGGCAGTCAATTGTCTAACAGGCGACCACTGGCAGAAATAAATTTCCCTCTACGACCTGTTTCGTCAGCCCGTTATTAACTATGCAAACTCTATACGACCAGCACCAGCTCAGGGCCACGCTCGATGAGCACGGCATCTGCCGGGTCTATTTCAACAATCCCGACCAGCTAAACGCGCTCAACACCACGATGGCCGCCGGCGCGGTTGAGCTTGCGCAGATCATCGAAACCTCGGCTGCCCGCGTCGTCGTCTTTTCGGGAGCCGGCCGCGCCTTCTCGGCAGGGGGTGACCTCAACTACCTCATTCACCTGAGCCAGCAGCCGGCTGCCGATTCGGCCGCAGCAATGCTCAAATTCTACCGGTCGTACCTGTCGCTCTTCACGCTACCGCTGCCCACCATCGCACACATCAACGGTCCCTGTGTCGGCGCTGGTTTTTGCCTGGCGCTCGCCTGCGACCTGCGCTATGCCGTCTCGGGTGCCAAAATCGGCATGAACTTCGTGCGCATCGGCCTTAACCCCGGCATGGCGGCGGAGTTCTGGGCGTCACGCGACAACCACGTGCTGTTGCGTGAGATGCTGCTGACCGGGGCAATCTACTCAAGCTCTGACAGCCGCATGAAGCAGCTCTTCAACCAGGTAGCCTCGCCTGAAGAGATTGCCGCTGCGGTTGACGCAGCCGCGCAGGCAATCGCTGCCAACTCGCCGCAGTCACTCAGTATCTCGCTCGACCTGCTGCGCAATCCGCTGCTGTCGCGCGAAGAAATCATGCAACGCGAAGCCGAAGGCCAGGGCAAGTGCATGAGCACGGGTGAAATCAAAGAATCGGTCACAGCACAGCGTGAGGGCAGGTTGTACCGTTTTCAGCGGTAGAGTCTTAGTGCTATCGGCGATCAAAGCGAGTAACCAAACTACTCTGCAGAAAAAATATTTTGTCTTGTCCCAGTGAATTCTGACGTCCAATAAGTGTCATGAATCGCCTGACTAAGATATTCTATAACTCAGCCGCCGCGACCCTGATTATGTCACTTGCCGCCTGCAGTAACTACGACCTGTTAAACCAGCTCGAATCGCCCGGTAAGAACACGAACGGCACTGGCGGCTTCATCTCTCTCTATCTGTTCCCCGCGAGCACAAGCAGTGGTAACCTGAAAGGTGCTTTCGCTACGGGACGCGCAGGCGGTGATTCCCTCTGCATCGCTGCGCGACCGAATTTTGTTTTCCCTAACAATGGCTGCAACCAGGTACGGGCTATGGTCTCATTTTCTTCTGCAGATTCAGTCGCAAATATGCCCGGTAACTATGGCATTCCCACCAACCGAGGCATTAACGCACAGAATGGTTTTACCCTCGCGCCAGACTGGTTGTCTCTGATTTCCGGTACGAGCGGCAACTCGCTGGCACCCAATGTCATGCCGGCCGCAACCACCTGGTATAGCTTTTCTACAGCCGGCGGAAACTATGACGGTACAAATAATTGCTCTGGTGGCACTGTCGGCACCAGCATAAGCGGCGCGACAGCAGATTCTTCTGTTACCGGTGCAAACTGGATTGGCAGTGCATCGCAGATATGCTCCAACCCTGCTCAAATACTCTGTATCTGCTACTAGCTTAAATCTCAAACCACATGCCATCGTAGGCTGGCTCTGCCTTACCCTGCCAGTGTGCGATCAGCTCGCTGTGCTGGTATTGGTGCGACAAGTGGCCAATCACACCGCGGCCAGGCTGAAAGCGCGCAAACAGATCGAGTGCTTCCTGATGATTGATATGCGAAACATGCGGTTTGTCAATCGGTGAACCGAGGTAGAGCACCTCGAGCCCCTGCAGGTATTTTTCATCGTCGGGATGTATTTCTTTGAAATCGGTCAGGTAACCGAACCTGCCGTCGACCACGAACCCCGTGCTGAGTACGCCAGCCTTCGGAATGTGCACCATACGAATCGGCTGAAACTGCATGCCGCCCAGGCTTAGCTGCTCATAACCGTCTTCTTCATTGCCCGGAAATGCCTGCAGGTTCAGGTGCGGTACGTTGCTGTAGATCGCCTTCTCGCGTATATAGGGGTAACGGCTGAGAATGACTTCATGCGTCTGTATGTTCGCATAACAAATGAGCTCCGCCTTCTGGTCAAAGGTAAACGGCCGCAGGTCGGGCAGGCCATCGAGGTGATCAAAATGGAAGTGTGTATACATCACCGCGTCGAGTGTACCGACCTCCGCACGCAGCATCTGGTAGCGCAGGTCAGGCCCGGTGTCAATGAGCACATTACCCTCTGCCTGAAACAGCAGCGAAGCGCGCAGGCGCTTGTCAAATGGGTCGTGGGAGGTGCAGACCTTGCACTGGCAGGTAAGAATCGGCACCCCAGTCGAGGTGCCGCTGCCTAGTACGGTAACTTTCATCGACGAATTCCCGCGTCACCCTTCGACTCGCTCAGGGTGACAAATTTGTCAACCAGTTCAACCCTCAATTCAAACCTATGATCTCTGAAGTCATGGTGAGCCTGTCGAACCATGACGGACCCTCCGTCGGCGGCCATGCGCCAAACTAAACGCCTGTCGCCGGATGACAAACGCGTCATGCTTCGATAAACTCAGCATGACGGCGAAAACTATGAATTTAGGAGTTTTTCAATCTCTTCTTTCATCGCATCGTAAGAGCGCTCTTTCTGGAAGAGTACACCATTGATAAAGATAGTGGGAGTTCCCCTGACGCCGATCTTCTGGCCGTAACGCATGTCGGCTTCAATTTCTGCCTTGATGGCACCGTCGCGGTCAGCTGCACACTGCTTGTAGTTCTGCATATTGAGACCGATCGCCTGTGCTATGCCGTCGAGCTGGCCCTGCGACATGTCGAGCGAACGGCCATTGTAAGGAATAGCGAAAACGCGCGTCTGGAACTCAAAGTACTTGCTCTGCTTGCCAGCGCAGGTTGCAGCGATATGGCTGGGCATCGCCTGCGGGTGAAAGTCGAGCGGGAAGTTCCTGAACACCCACTTGATCTTACCCTGGTACTCTGCCTTGATACGCTGCACGTCTGGCTGCATCTGGCGGCAGTACGGGCATTCAAAGTCAGAGAATTCTGTAATCACAACTTTTGCATCAGATTTGCCCCAGAAGGGTTTGCCATCGTTCGCAATCTTCACTGTCGGTGCGACAGGCTCTTTCAGGTTGAACTTGAAGTTGTATGCCCTGAACAGTTCTGAAGTCAAAGAATCACGCGCGCCCTTTTCATTGTTTTGTACCAGCTGCTGGCGAATACGATCTTTCACCAGGGCAAACGGCTGGTTGATGCGCGACTTGTTGTATTCATAAAACTGGCGAATCTGCTCTTCGCCGACGTTGCCCCGACGCTTCGCCATTTCTGTTTCCACAAGTTGTTCCACAGTGATGCCGCGCTTTTTTGCTTCGGCAGCGAAGATCATCTCGCGCGCTTTCTCAAATGTCGACTGTTGCTTGACCTGGAACTCTTTCATGCGGATCTCATGGAATTCCTGCTCGTTTTCTGCTTCGACGTCTTTCGTCGTCACCGAACCGCCATCGAAGGTCGCGAGCGTTTCGTTCTGGCCCCCGCAGAGCGTAGAGACCGAGATTGCCAGCAAGAGTGCGGCAACCCAAAATAGTTTCTTCATAACATCTCTGAATGTATTTTCACTGTGCGTGGAAAGTCTTTTTAGAATTTATGCTAATTCAATAAGCATAACACGAAAGAGTCACGGCAAAGTTGGAGTAAACTTACCCACAGTTGTCCACCGCCAAAACCGCAGAAAATCCCCTTGTGGAAAAGGAGACATAATTAGGCGACATAATCCACACGCGAATTTTAAAAAAACCCTTAAAATTCGCGTGTTTTTGCAGTTTTCCACTTTTCCACATGATTATTAGTATTATAATAACTAAACACCTATATACATATATATAATACAATGCCCGTCATTGAGTCAAACTACCGCCACCCGCGCCTGCTGAAAAACCCGCACCTGCATACCGTGCTGAGTGCAGTGCTGCGAAAAAAACCTCAGGTTGCTTACGTGCGCGAACGCCTTGAACTACCCGACGGCGATTTCATCGACCTCGACTGGTCTGTCAAAGACAAACGTCGCCTCGTCATACTGGCGCACGGCATGGAAGGCTCGAGCAAAAGCAAATATATACTGCATACCGTGCAGGCGATCAACAATGCAGGCGTCTCTGCAGTCGCCTGGAACATGCGCGGCTGTTCGGGCGACATCAATCGCAAACTGCACTTCTACCACAGCGGCAAAACCGAAGATCTCGCCGCAGTCGTCGACCATGCGCGCCAATTAGGATTTCGTAAGATTTACCTGGTGGGTTTCAGTTTGGGCGGTAACCTCACCCTGCTGTATCTCGCACGCGCGGCAGAAAAAATTCGCCGCGAAATACAGCGTGCTGTCGCGATCTGCGCACCCGTCGACCTCGTCACTTCGCAGGACCAGATCGAGCGCAAAGAAAACCGTCTCTACCTCAAACGTTTCTTGCGCGACTTCCACAAAAAATTCGAGCGCAAACGCCAGCACCGCAAGATCTATATCGATACACAAAAATTCCACCGACGCATACGCACGCTCGCGCACCTCGACGCGCACTACACCGCGCCCTGGAACGGCTTTCCGAACGAAAAGGAGTACTACCGTTCTGCGAGCTCATTGCCGCTGCTGCAGCAGATACGCATACCGACGCTGCTGCTCAATCCTAAAGACGATACCTTCTTGAGTGAAAATTGTTACCCTGTCGCCGAAGCGAAGAACTCAAACCTGTTTCATCTTGAAATGCCGGAAACCGGCGGTCACTGCGCGATGCTGACCAATTACCGCCTGCGCGAGTCATACATGGAACGGCGTATACTGGAATTTTTGCAGCTTAACCCAACGGGCTGATGATTTGCCGCAGCGTGGTCTTCGCTACGCGCGTGTAAGTCGCCGTAGTGCGTATGTGCTCGTGGCCGAGCAGCTTCTGGATATGCCGGATGTCGGTACCACCCTCAAGCAGGTGTGTGGCAAACGAATGGCGCAGGCTGTGGCTGCTGGCTGCCTTCTTGATACCTGCAGCTTTGATCGCGCGTTCGACAACCTTCTGCAATGAACGCACCGCAATCGGTCGCCCGCGCTGGTGTGAAGATTCAAATAAAAAAGCATGACCCGGTCTGCCGCGCATCAATTCAGCCAACACATCGCGCTGCGTTTTGGAAATAATCGTCAGCCGGTCTTTTCGGCCTTTACCGCGCTCGACGATCAGCGTGTTCTCGGCAAGATCCAGGTTGCCCACGCGCAGCTTGACGACCTCGGAGACGCGCAGGCCCGACGAATACATCAGCGAAACCATCACCCAGTGTTTCCGATTTTTAATCGCCGATAACAGCCTGCCAATCTCATCCGTAGACAGCACGACCGGTAAAGCTCTATCGCCGCGCGACGTGCGAATTAACCGAAAGTCTACGGTCTTACCATTGCTTTCGCAAAAAATTTTCAGAGCCGCACGAAATCCCCTCAGGCTTTGGTTGCTGCAACCTTGCTCGCGCCGCGCCAGCATGAATTCCATTGCCACACGCTCGCTCACCTGCGGGGTCAGCGCCTGCTGCCGGCCATGCAGCCAATCGGCAAACGCCAGCATGTCGCGCGTATATGCCTTCAGCGTCGCCTGCGAATAGTTGCGCACGCGCAGCACCTGGCGCATGTTGTTCAGGTAAGCGACCAATGACCCCGCGTTCAGCCGCTGCGCCCGTGTGTGCCGCCTGGCAGGTGGGGGAGTGATGAGCGGTAAGGGTCTGGCAACCGCAGCACGCTGCGCGTGGTACTCGCGCAGAACTGCCGCGCGCTTTTGCTCACCGGTACCCACGGCAGAAAAATACGCAATCAGATCAGCCTCAGGAATCGCCTTCAGCGAACGCGCGAAGACATTTTCCACATCGCGCACCATTTCAGCCAGTCCGCCCATAAATAGAACATAACTAGAACAGTTATGGCGTAAAGTATTTTTCAAAAAAACTACAAACCAAGTTGGATTAGCATACAAGTTACAGGTGAATGAAATTTGCGCGGACTAATCTATTAGCATTTCCCGTAGAATAGCTTTAACTGACGTAATAGCATCAATATTAACCCTACCAAGCTTCTTAACCAGGCGCGCCTTATCGACAGTACGAATCTGGTCGAGGACAATGAATCCGGTCTTCTTTTTAAAAACGGTTTTCACGCGCGTCGGATAATTGCGGGAAACTGTTGTCATGGGGGCGATTATTATCGTTGAAATATTACCGTTCATTTCATTCGGCGATATGACAAGACAGGGTCTGGTCTTCTTAATTTCATGACCGATAGTCGGATCAAGATTTATCAGAAATACATCGTATTGCTCCACTACCATTGCCAGTCTCGATCTGCGGTATCTGTGAAATCGGGGATCAATAACTTATCATCCCGGTGAGTGGCCATTTCTTTAAATTTCTTTGCCCAACCGGCTCGCGCCTTACTTTTTACCGGTTTTAATAACAGACCATCTTTCGTAGGGGTGATATCGACTTCGTCTTCGATATGGCATTGCTCTAAAATACTTTTAGGAATCCTCAGTCCTTTCGAGTTACCAACTTTCACCACCCGTAAAATCATATCAGAATAGTAATTACATTGTAATCACATCGTCAAGTCTTTCTATCCTGAACGTCCAAGCTTCAGACAGTAAATTACATTTACGGCGGTCCCTGCAGTCACCTGCGACACATCTTGTCTTGTATCGGTGATTACAGGCAGATGCCACTTGCGAAACCTTCTGGTAGTAGTTTGACATGCCAAGGTGGGGGCGGCTGGGAGTCGACGCGGTGGCCGCGCGGGACGTTACACGTCATACAGGTAACATGATGCGCCAGAGTAAAATATACGTGTAACACTTGACAACGGGTAGATTACCCGCCGGGCAGGGAATAGACGTTGGGCGCAATTCGCTAACGAATATATTAACTTAAGGAGAAAACATGAAACTGATGAAAAAAACATTTCTAACAATAGTAGGCTTAGTAGCAATAAATTGCACAAAGTCTTTCGAATATACGATAAAGATTACTGGACCAAAGGCAACGACTACGTCTACCTTTGAAGACGCAAATATCGTAGCCGATTTTTCCCTGTTTGACCAGGCCGTTGCTGTAAAAATCAAAAATAAGACCGGTTCTGCAATTCAGGTAAACTGGGATAATGTCTCTTTCGTTGACATCAACGGAAAATCAAACCGGGTAATCCATACGGGCATTCGACTTATGGAAAGAGATAAGCCGCAAGCCCCATCCATTATTCCGCCGGGGGCTTCATTGGACGATGAAATCACTCCCGTTGATAATATTCGTTTTGAATCAGGCCAATACGGCGGTTGGCGCACAGACCCCCTTATGCCACCTTTAGATGAAAATCAACAAAAATATGTTGGTAAAACATTGTCCGTATTCATGCCCTTAGAAATTAACGGCAAGAAAAAGGAATATAATTTCAAAATCGAAATTACGGGGATAAAAGAGCGTCAACCTGGTTAGCGAACAGCGCCCAACAAAATTTACCTGCTGCGCTCCCTGCGGTGCAGTAGCTCCTCGGGTGCTCGGCCCTACGCGCCAAAGATGCCCTGCGCCCGGCCAAGCGGGAGCTTGGTTTTGCCGGGCTCGGTCAGGCGCTTCGGGCACATTTGGTGACGCAAATAGGCTTTACAAGCTGAATTAATGACACTTGCGTCACCAAACGTCAGGTAAATTCCGCGTTGTGTGAAATGCCTTGCCAACTTAGAAACTCCAGCCATCCATGGCTGGCCTGTAACTTGATGAGCAAAATTTGGTGAATAGTATCATGAAGTTAAATTTCGGCATTATAGTATTCATATCGTGCATTAAGTCGATATCGAGTGCTACAGTACCAGTAGCTGACCTTAAAGAAGGCGTGTTGCTTGGCTCACACCTGCGTATTTTCGAAGATAAATTTGGGTCGGCAAAATTCGAAGATGTTATTGCAGGGAAACACGAGACAGATTTCAAGACACAAGTTAAAGCTGTACCCAACTTTGGCTCAACGAGGTCGGTAATTTGGGCGCAAGTTGATCTAGAATTTGTGGGCACGGCGCGGGCCTACCTACTGGAACTTTCGCATCCAGTGCTCGACTATGTGGATGTACTGGTACAAGATTTGAAGTCTGGGAAGATTGCTCATTCTTGGCAAACTGGTGATCTAAGACCTTTTGAATCGCGGCCGATTAATCATCGAAATTTCTTATTTCCGTTACACGGGGCTGGGGTTGTGCGTGTATACTTGAAAGTGAATTCAGAGAGCTCGGTGGCCATCCCATTGACGCTTTGGCCTGAGCGAAGTTTTAACGAAAGAGACGCTAGCAAGTTACTATTTCTGGGGATTTATTACGGACTCATTTCGGTAATGATTATCTATAATTTGATTACAGCTTATGCACTTAGGACCTTAAGCGGTTTTATCTATGTTTTCTATATGCTATTCCTACTGATTTTTCAGACAATTCTCGATGGCGTTTTCTATGGTATTTTTCCCACGCTAACTTTTTGGAATAATCTGGGTATCGCATTCTGGGGTAATCTTGCATCAATATTTGCGGCGACTTTTTCAATGCAGTACTTGCAAACCAAGAAAAATGCACCAATCTTACATAAGGCTTTGGCTGCTCTCACTATTGTCGTTGGATTGGGTGCTCTTTTGACACCTTTTTTAGGATACTACTTCGGCAGCCTTGTGAATAGATTTGTTGCCGGCACGACTGGCCCAATTCTTATCATTACCGCCGGTGTAGTGCGTTTACGACAGGGCTATCGACCCGCAAGATTTTTCCTTCTGGGCTATGGACTTTTTTTGATAAGTGTAATATTGTATACGCTGGGGCGATTTGGTCTGATCCCAGGCGCAAACCCATTTATCTATAACGCCATGCATTTCGGCTCCGCTCTTGAGGCAATTTTGCTCTCCTTTGGACTTGCAGACCGAATTCGCCTTATCCAGAAGGAGAAAGAACTCGCCCAAGCCGCAACCATTGAACAACAACAAATCCTCAACGCTGCCTTTGCTCGCTTTGTGCCTGCACCGTTTCTGCAAATATTGGGTAAAAAGTCTATACCAGAAGTTTTGCTTGGCGATTACACAGAACGCGAAATGACCGTCCTCTTTGCCGATATCCGTGGGTTCACAACAATTTCAGAAAAGCTTTCCCCAAAGCAGACCTTCGAATTTATCAACAATTACTTGCAAGGCTCTGGCCCCGTAATACGAAACAACGGCGGCTTTATCGACAAATACATGGGCGACGGCATCATGGCCCTCTTTGAAAAGCGTGAAGACGCAATCAGGGCGGCACTGAGGCTCCAAGAACGAAATGCGCGGTTGAATAAGTCTTTGAAAGGGCGCCTCGTCGCTCCCCTCAACGTCGGCATCGGCATTCACACCGGCCACCTTATGCTGGGTACGATTGGTGAGCACCAGCGCATGGACGGCACCGTAATATCTGATGCAGTCAACCTCGCATCGCGTGTCGAGTCGCTCACAAAACAGTATGGTGTCGATCTACTAGTTACCAAAGAAACACTTGCGGGTATGAAGCTTGGCACCACCGAGCGCCCGTACCTCCGCCGCTTTATCGACCGGATTGCTGTCAAAGGAAAAAGCGAGCCGGCTACAATATACGAACTGATACCGCTTAAAGCAGGCCCCAACGCCAAGTACGATGCAAGTTGGCTTGAAAAATGGGTTTCCGCAATCAAGATGTATTATTCAGGCCAATTTGCGGCCGCGAATCTCTTATTCGTCGAGCTGCTTGAAGCTTTGCCAGCAGACAAAACGGCCTTGAAATTCCGGGAACGATGCGAAATGCACATTGCTAACCCCCCAGAAGCGGATTGGACCGGCGTCGCCATTGCGACGAGTAAATAAAGATTTACGACACCGCCTTCGCCTTCCATGGCTCGGCGGGGGCTTACTGGCAAGGCACTTCACACAACAAGATTTACCTGCTGCGCTCGCTGCGGTGCCGTAGCTCCTCGCGTGCTCGGCCTCCGGTGGCCTGAAATGCGTTGACGCCCGCGCTCTGTCGAGCTTTATTGGCGGGCGCAACGCAGCCACCTGCGGCACATCGATGGCGCGCGAAACGGCTTCTGTAAAGACTGTATTTTATTGTGCAGCGCACCATCGACGTCAGGTAAATCCAACGTTGGCCGGCCATTTTGCCCGCCCGTGCGCGCGAAGAGGGGTGGGGTGGTTCGCCAGGCAATGTAATCTGGTTCCGCGAAGATCGAGGCGCGAAGAGGTTTTGCCGAACGCGGCGAAGACACGGCAGCGTAATGGTGCCGTCAGATTCAAATCATCGCTGGCGAAGGGTATAAACTCGTCTACTCTCTAATTTCAGCCATTTACCGACCTGATCCTCGCGAGGCGATGTGGATAAGCCGCATTTTGGTCCAGGGCCAGCTTAGCCGTTGCCTTTCGGGCCATTACGTGCCGTGGCCGCGTGGGTTAGTGCGGGCAAAAACAGCGGCCAACCAAATTCACCTGCTGCGCTCCGCGCATAAAGCGCCATGCTGCGGTGCTCGGCCCTACGCGCCGAAGATCGCTGCGCTCGCTGGCGTGAGGTTTGTTGGCGTGCTCGCAGAGCACTTCGGGCAAATGCGCGCTTCGCGCAAGAGTGAATCAGATTTCGGCTTTACGTAGCCGCGTGCGCACATCAGGTGAATTCTACGTTGGCTGCCATTACGCATGGCGCATTTTCCGATTCGAAGGGGAACCGATGAATACGAAGAGCTACTGGCCAAATCTACTAACACTGATTACGCTGTTGATGCTGCTTCCCATTTTCCTTAACTACGGGGCTTTCATCATGATCTATTCGCTGCTCATATTTAGCAATGCAGACAAGCCACTTCTTCTACTGCCAGCATATTGATTATGGGCGGTTATTTATATATGTTGCCATAATTACACTACGAGTATGGTCTATTATTTTAGAGAAGAAGTATACCAGAGCTCTTGTATTGTTAGCTATCCCTTTCTTTATGAACTGGACGGTATTTTTTCTGGGAAAGTTTTACTGGAAAATTGGTTGATCTTATGGGTATGCCTTCTTTTGCACAAGACATCTTGCCGAAGCGTAACAGCAGCCAACAAAATTTTACCTGCTGCGCTCGCTGCGGTGCCGTTGCTCCTCGCGTGCTCGACGCTTAAAGATGCCTTCGTCGCACAAGCCAAGGACGCTTTGTTTAGTGCTCCTCAGGCAGGCGCTTCGGGCACATTTGGTGACCCAAATAGGCTTTACAGATTGAAATAATGACACAAGCGTCACCAAATCCAGGTAAATTCCGCGTTCTCTGGCACTTAGCTGCGCCTTTGTGCGCCACCGCCATCCGTGGCGGTGCCATCACAGATTTGGCTTAAACTCATCAGATTCAAACCCGCAATTGCGCGCTAACATAGCGGATTTCTTTAACTTTTGGTTTGCCGACTTCGCTCAATTGCCCGAATTAATGCATTCTCGAAATGAGGGAGGAAACTCTTTATGAACAACAGAGTTCGTTTCAGAGTTTCTTGAAACTCAGAAATCCCGTGATAGAAGAATATTCCGGTTCCGTTACTGAAAAATTGCGCCACAGGAATTTCAAACGTTGGTTCATTCATGCCAAGTGAAATAAAGAAATTATTTTTTGCTTGGTTAGGCGAAAAACTGAGCCTAACGGCAACATTTCCAAGTATTGGCCTATCAAACGTGACGTCACCATCCCTACTGGCTTGCTTATTGAACTTAAAATCCGGCAAGTATTGCTGTATGGCATTTTTTAGGGTTGCTGAAAAATGATATTTGATTTGTTCCCAAACTGGTATTGTCTCTTGCGGTGCTAAAACTTGTCTTGTCTCTGCCCACCTGCTGTACAAATCCATAATCTCGTCGTGATCAGGATACGCTACTTGCGCGAATACCCTTTCACCACAAATGTATCGACGAAACATCAGTCTGCGAACATTAGCTGAATGTGCTGCATATCGTTTGCCGAAGCCAGGGGCAACTGAATCGAGTTCGTCAAACTGGTACCAGTAGGTATCATTAATCAACTCACTCAGGCGCGTAACCCCAGCAGGTAGCTTCCGAGCCCCGACTATCGACTCTGCTAAGCCGAGCAATTCTGCAACAAGGTACTCCTTGAGTTCTGTCATAATGGTTCGACACAGATTTTCCCGTGTATTTTCGCAAAGAAAATTATAGAAATGGCCTCGTCAATCTGAAATGAACCCTTGAGATTCAAGTAATAATGCTTCAAGAATCTGTTCGTAGTCGCCCGGCCGTCCGTGGCCGGGCTCGCAGGCGCAGCTACGTCAGAGAACAAGATTTACGAGCTGCGCTCCCTGCGGTGCCGTAGCTCCTCGGGTGCTCGGCCTCACCCACAAAGAAGCGTTGACGCCGCACGCACGTGACGTGCATTCGGTGCGGCGCAACGCGCAATGAGTTCGGCAAATTGATGACGCGCTAATATGCGGCTTACGAGAAAAGCCTGCACTTATAGTGTGGCGCGTCATCAACTTCTTGTAAATCCAACGTTATCGGCCATTCTTGCCCTCATCGCGCGCGCGGGGGCGGTGGTTGTGCTTCGCGACCAGGCTAACGCTCCTAAGATTGGCGGCGAAGAGGTTTTTGCGTAGGCGTTCCGCAGGCCACGGCGTGTAACAAACATACAGCATAGCTCCCACTTTGCGTTATGACACCTTAGATGACGCATTTGAATACACGCCATGGCGGCGCCGCAAAACGCCACCGGGCAAGAACAGCCGATAACAAAATTCACCTGCTGCGCTCCCTGCGGTGCGGTGGCTCCTCGGGTGCTCGGCCCTACGCGCCAAGATCGCTGCGCTCGCCTGGCGTAGGAGTTTGTTGGCGTGCTCGCGAAGCGCTTCAGGCAAATGCGCTTCGCGCAAGATTGAATCGAGATTTCGGCTTTACGCAGCTTGTGCGCCGCCAGGTAAATTCCACGTTGGCCGGCCATTTTTGCCCGCCCGTGCGCGCGAAGAGAGGTGGGGTGGTCCACCAGGCGATGCCATCTGTTTCCGTGAAGATTGAGGCGCGAAGAGGTTTTGCCGAACGCGACGAAGACACGGCAGCGTAATGTTTTCTCCAGATTACGTAAATTTGCTGGCCAGGTATTCTTCGGGGGTCTTGTCCGTTGCAGCTCTTGGGTTCGACCAGGTTTGCTCTCCCCGCTGTCCTTTCAGCGGCTTCCAGGTTTTCGTGGCCAGCTTTCCGATCGCCCTTTCGGGCCATTACGAGCCGTGGCCGCGTGGGGCAGTGCGGGCAAGAACAGCGGCCAACCAAATTCACCTGCTGCGCTCCTCGCATAGCTTCGCCATGCTGCGGTGCTCGGCCCTACGCGCCAAAGATCGCTGCGCTCGCCGGGCGTGAGGTTAGTTGGCGTGCTCGCGAGGCGCTTCGGGCAAATGCGCTTCGCGCAAGGGTGAGTCCAGATTTCGGCTTTACGTACCCGCGTGGCGCACATCAGGTGAATTCTACGTTGGCCAGCCATTTTTGCCCGCCGTGCGCGCGAGAGGGGTGGGGTGGTCCACCAGGCGATGTCATCTGTTCAGCAGAGATTAAGGGCTTGAAGGGGATATTTGCCGAACGCGGCGAAGACACGGCAGCGTAATGCTGCATCCAGATTCAAGACATCGCTGGCGAGGGCCCGCTCGTCGTCTCTCTAATTACAGCCATTTAACCTCCCTGATCCTCGCGAGGCGATGTGGATAAGCCTGGTCTTACCGAGGGCCAGCTATCGGCACCACCTTTCGGTGGTGACATTACGAGCCGTGGCCGCGTGGGGTAGTGCGGGCAAAAACAGCGGCCAACCAAATTCACCTGCTGCGCTCCTCGCATAGCTTCGCCATGCTGCGGTGCTCGGCCCTACGCGCCAAAGATCGCTGCGCTCGCCGGGCGTGAGGTTGGTTTGCGTGCTCGCGAGGCGCTTCGGGCAAATGCGCCTCGCGAGAGTCATGTAAAGTCAGGAATAAGCATTTACACGCCGCGTAGCGCGCTAGTGCAGATTCTACGTTATCGGCCATTCTTGCCCTCATCGCGCGCGCGGGGGGCGGTGGTTGTGCTTCGCGACCAGGCTAACGCTCCCCTAAGATTTTGGCGCGAAGAGGTTTTGCCGTGGGCGGCGCCACGGAGCCACGGCGTGTAACAAACGCTACAGCATAGCTCCCACTTTGCGTTATGACACCTTAGATGACGCATTTGAATACACGCCATGGCGGCGCCGCAATGTGCCACCGGGCAAGAACAGCCGATAACAAAATTCACCTGCTGCGCTCCCTGCGGTGCGGTTGCTCCTCGGGTGCTCGGCCCGAGCTGCATAGATCGCTGCGCCCGCCAAGCGTGAGCTTGGCTATGCGGGCTCGCGAGCCGCTCGGGCAAATGCGCTTCGCGCAAGAGTGATTCGAGATTTCGGCTTTACGCAGCCGCGTGCGCACTTCAGGTGAATTCAACGTTGTGCGAAAGCTGGCAAAAAATATCTACATATCCTCGATCATCCATGATCGAGTTTTCCGGTGCTTGCATTTTGAGTAAATTCTAATAAAAATTCAATTTAACTCATATACTTTGTCGAAGATAGTGCATATGCTTCGTCAAAAGAAAGCAAGTTCGTGAAGTATTTTTTAGGAGGTTTTGGCATGATTTACCCCCCCCCCCGCCCGCGATTTACGCGTATAAATCGAGTTTTCTTTTTTCTCGCATTATTCCCAGCCGTAAATATTCTTGCTCAGAGTTCTGGCGGAAATGTTGTCGTCATTTCCGACACAAGCACGAAGGCCAGTCCGGGCGCATCTCAAACGGTGGATCGTCTTACACTTTTGGATGGGAGCGTCCTGATTGGCAAGATAACCGAAATGTCCGCAACCCGCGTGGTCATTAAGATGACAGGAACTGAGTTTGTTGTCGATCCGGCACGAATCGAAAAGGTCGAACGCAATATCGCTTCGGACGCGCTGGCTGATCGACAAAGACCGGTGCTAATAACCACAAAAGATGGCTCAAAATACCGTGGTTCGTTGAAGCGTGCAGACGCCACAAATACGTATATTTTATCCGGTGGCAGTGAAATACCCGTCCGCAATGATAATATCGAAAATATTGAATATCTCGATGCGGAGAAGGCGCGTCAGTCAGACCAGATCGCAGCGCGCCCACCTAAATGGGAGATCACGATCAAGGGTGGTTCCATGTTTTACCAGTTAGGTACCTACAAAGATTTGCTCAGCCCCGGATACTTTGGCTTACTCCAAGTTCAGTACCCATCTTTTTTGCTGCCTAAAGGAATTCGCCTGACACCAGGGCTTCAGACCGGTTATTTGAGCAATTCTGGAAAGTCCGTCTCTACCACGAGGATTGATTTATTTCCAGGCACATTGACCTTTGACGTCAGTTGGCAAATTCCGGATACGCGCTTCGATATTTTTGCCGCTGGTCTCATAGGTGTAAATCTGACGCGCGTCACCGCACAGAGTGCGAATGAAAGACTATCGCTTGATCTCGCCTATGGTGCCGAAATGGGGGGAAAATTTTACATTTCCCCTCTTATAAATGTTCGTCTATCCGGCATATGGCTAGCCATTTCTGAAAGCGGCGCGACACTTAATCATCTTGGCGCCTATGCCGGTGTCGGTTTCATGTTTTAATAATTGAGGCTTGGAGGAATATATGAAATATGGCTTATTATCCGCATTATTGAGTGTAATAGTTTTATTGTCTAACTGCACCGCGAATTCAACTGTTCTATCGGACACGGCAGCGAGCTTAAATCCGTCGACAAGTAGCACAAACACCAGCACGAGTAATGACGAGCTCACCATAAAATTGCGCAGCATTTGGCTGGTTGGCGGCACGAAGACCGCCGGGACTCCCGCGGTTGCAACAGCCGCCGGAGCTTTTGCCGGTGATTTAGATTATTACGATCCAACCACTAATACTTGGGGTACGGTAACGTCGGCTACTTGGACTGGTACATACGCCCCGAAGTTAAAGGCTGCCGTGGCCGGATACAACGGAAAAATTTATGTTCTGGGTGGTTTTGCGGAAGGTGGTGCAAACTCCGGTACAGTCCAGATATATGATATTGCAACGAACGCTTGGTCGACTGGCACGGCGCTTGGTACGAATTTGGCAGTTACTGCCTATACCCGAGTAGGCACAAAAATCTACATGCTCAATGGAACTGCTGCCGCGACCGCAACGACGGCCTTTGCCTCCATTCTAACGCTGAATATATATGACATCAGCAACAACGCCTGGACGACCGGCACAAATGTATCAGTTACGGGCGTAGAAGGTTGTGCCATGAATGATGGCTATTCACTCTATAAAGTCTCCGGAAAATCAGCAGCTGCTACGGTCGGCGTCTCCACTACGTCGTACCAGTATGTTAATATTCAATCTTCGCCGACGACAAACCTGCTCTTTGGTGCCGGTGCAACCGCAACTGCCAGCACAGCTGCGGCTTGCGTTTGGCTCCCTGGTACCAGCTCAATACCTCCAAAGATTCTAATGATAGGCGGCTACACTGCCATAACCGGTTCTACCGGCAATATGACCCCCCTCTTGGGCACGACAACAATGACACCATCTGCCAATGTCCAATCCTCAAGCTTCCCGCATTCCGGTGCTTTCTCCACTATCGGTACTATTCCGGCTGCAACCGCATACGCAGCAGCCGTTTATACGAGTTCCGGCATCTACTTCTTTGGCGGTAATACCTCTGCAGCGGCAGCTTCTGCAGCCTCAAGTGCGCCGACAAATGCAGTATATGCTTCTCACCCCACCTTGTTATTTTTTCAGGCTACACAACCACTTAGCACAACTTCCATTCCTGTAATGCCAACCGCACGCTGGGGCCACGGCGCGGTTACGGTGCAATAGCAGCCCAGCCAATGCGTGCCGCATTTCTCGTGGCAATTTTGCCAATATGCGGCAGTCTGGCCTGTTCCAGCCAAAACCTGAAGTCGGCAGATACCGATGATCTCAATCTGCCGACAGGTGAAAAAGTTGGTACAGTTCGCCGTATCAATCCTAACGAACAGGAATATATCTACGATAGAAATCAAGATGGCCAACCCGAAAACCGCTGGATAATTGAAAATTCGCAAATAAAGGTATTTGAGAAATTTGATTCTAAAACTGGAAATCTGCGAACTCGTTCTTATTACTTCAGAGGAATATTAAATCGCATTGAAGTCTTTGCACCAGATGGTTCAATTCGCGGCGTGGTAAATTATCCAGATGGTGTTAATGGGCGCAGCGTTGACCTGCCTAAAAAGAAAAAGCTCGTCGAATTTATAGATCGATAAGAAATGGTCACCCCGATTCGACCTCCTTGTCGCATCGGGCTAATCCGATGCCAGCCATCGCACAACAAAATTTACCTGCTGCGCTCGCTGCGGTGCCGTGGCTCCTCGCGTGCTCGGCCCTACGCGCCAAAGATGCCTTCGTCGCACAAGCGGGACGCTTGTTTTGTGCTCCTCAGGCAGGCGCTTCGGGCACATTTGGTGACGCAAATAGGCTTTACAGCTTGAAATAATGACACAAGCGTCACCAAACGTCAGGTAAATTCCGCGTTAGGCGAAATTGCCATGAACATAATTATGATAATCGGGTATTTTCTTAATCGCTGGCGCTCTATATTCTGTCGAGTTTTCTGATCACGGAATTCATTTGAAAATATTCAAAAACTTAAAAGCAGCGGGGTTTTGAAAATAGATCCTCTTGACGGTGCGGCAATGGCCCCAGTTTACACGAAAATTAGACCTAAGTATTCACCATCTCTAGGTATGTAAGAATATGACTATGCAAAAGTATTCAAAGAAATTTTAATGCAGAGGACACCAATAGGCCACTGTTACGCTTTCATGTGGCTTGGCGTAAAAGCATATTCGTCTTCGATACATATTCTCCCCTTGATCCAAAGGTACCTGAATTTCATAATTGCCAAAAACAGGCAGCGTACCGATAACCTTTCAGATTTGAGTACTGTCGTGCTTAATGATAAGACGGCAAGTTCTCCAAAATAAATTCTGCGCTTGCTAAAGATAACCTTCAGTACATAGACGAATTTGTACTTTTGGTCAGAAGGTTATTCAAGAAACGGATTAAAATAACCCTATTCAATAATGTTCTTACCATAAGTCAAATAAATCTCCTTGGCAAGACTGGACATACTGAAATCTTGGAGTTCATCAGATTAGCCTGTGCTGTCTTATTGCCCACAAATGGCAACTTCGCCTAACAAAATTTACCTGCTGCGCTCCCTGCGGTGCCGTAGCTCCTCGGGTGCTCGGCCCTTCGCGCCAAAGATGCCTTCGTCGCACAAGCGGGACGCTTGTTTTGTGCTCCTCAGGCAGGCGCTTCGGGCACATTTGGTGACGCAAATAGGCTTTACAGATTGAAATAATGACACAAGCGTCACCAAACGTCAGGTAAATTCCATTGTCTGCCATTGTTTTTCAATATGCATTTACATAAGGCAAATCATATAAGACTATGAAGCAAACATTTCATTATGCTTGGATATTGATTTGCATTATTGCCGGCATATTTTGCGCATTATTTCATATGGCTGTTACTTTCGTATCCGGGTGCATTTTTATATTTTCCCGGAGATCCACCATACGTTGATTTGGCAGCTCCAATGATCATGGTTTTAACCTTAGGAACAGGTTTACACTATCTATAGTTGAAAAAATTTGGATAAAATCAAAGAAATTGATGCGCCTCCCGTTTCGTAACAAAAATTATGGTTTTGGGCTTGCTTTTTGTTGACTATTTTTACATACGGAATTAGACTAAGTCCAATTTGGGAGGAGATACGTAATAAGCCTATCAACGCGCCGGAAATTATGGGAAAGGTTTACGATTGGGAGTCGCAACCATCTTCCGATATTATCCGGTACTGGGCATGAGATGCCTGGCTATGGTCGCGTTCTAGTAGAGAAAAGCCGCAGAAACCCGGAAGGGGTACACGTAGATTTTGGCAACGGTAGCAATGCTTGGTTTTCTCTTAGAACAATGTGTGCAATAATTCTGACTGAGATCAGTTATTAGAGAAAAACAACGGCAGACAACAAGTTTTACCTGCTGCGCGCACGACAGCTACTTCAGGTCGTGTGCTCGGCCACTCCGCGCCAAAGATGCCCTGCGCCCCACGCCGGCCAGTGGGCCTGCATTGGCAGGCTCAGGCAGGCGCTCCGGGCACATTTTGGCTTGCGGCGAAGACGCCACAAGCCAAAACGTCCGAGTAAAACCCGCGTTAGATGCAATGCCCAAAAATACTTAAAGATTGTAAATTCGCGACCTCCATTGTCGCGATTTCTATTCTGCTTTTTCATGTTTGGCGAAAGAACTTGACCGAATCGCATCCATTGGCAGGGTTTGATATATGCATAGATGGCCATTTTCTGCACTAATCATTTTAGCTTTTTTGAAGTGCTCTACTTTTCATTCGTATTTGGCAGACAGAGCGCGGCTTTACGGCAGCTGATATTGACTTTTCTGTAGAACAAAGGTCGCTGGCGTTAATGTCAAGCCCTGTTTCAGTAACGATGGTTTGCAATTTGCCCAATCTGGCCAGGGCTTTTGGCTTGCGAGCGGGCAGCATAGGCGCGTACTCCACCGGAGCAAATAATAAATTCTATAATTCAGGTAATAGCTACCTCTTGATTAATAGCATTCATCATTATCCGGTGCAGCCGCATTTTCCGAAATAACAAAATAAAAGCATTTAGCGAATCAAATTCGCTAGCGGTGGGCATTTCGACTGGCATGGCTGAATTTTTGGCAACCCAATGTGTGAGGTCTCCGTCGGCTTGTATTATGGTATTAGAACCGGGTTCAACATTGCTGTTAGGCGATTGGCTCTTAGGCTGGTTAACTATCGACTTCCTAAATGATGACATTTATTAACGTAAAAATGGCACCCTATATGCGCTAAGCTCGCTTCGCCATCGTGGCTCGCGACTCTTTCGTGTTGGGCACTGCATCTAACAAGATTTACCTGCTGCGCTCGCTGCGGTGCGGCAGCTCCTCGCGTGCTCGGCCTCCGGTGGCCTGAAATGCGTTGACGCCCGCGCTCTGTCGAGCTTAATTGGCGGGCGCAACGCAGCCTTCCCAGCACGATAGCGCGCAGAGGCAGCTTCCGTAAGAAGACTGCATTTATTGTGCGGCGCACCATCGACGTCAGGTAAATCCAACGTTAGCTGCCATTGCGTGTTGCCAAATAGACTTCCCGCAGCATCCGTGCTGCGGCGCAGCGATGAGGGAAAGTGAAGGATGAAATAGAAAAGCAGAACGCCAAGGCTCATTAGAGAAATGCGCGTGGAGCCAGTTCGCTTTTGGCGAGTATTCTATTGAAATTGATTTAACTGACAAAGTCGAATTGTTGTGGCGACAAACTTAATTTTCTTAAGCGCAAAAAAGAGATTCCAAGCTTTTTCAATCTGTTTCTTTGTGTTACTCTGAATTCGTTGCGAAGGTCGCCAATGGGCTTCACATCGAAATTGGGAATATTTTAAGAATAGATTCGCTCCAGAACGTCGCTCAACAGACAAAGGGATTTTTCGAAAAAAAATTCATGGGTGATACTGTAGCCTTCGGGGCTTCTGACGTTGATGCTCAACTGTTTGAATTCGATCTTCGAAAAGCAACCAATACGGAAAGAAACCGGATTCTTTGGCACGATTTTGGAGCTATTACCGATAATGCTTTTGTGCTGATCAACAGTCGATTCGATGCATTTTTGACAGTACAATACTACGCTAAAAGCAACGGATTATGAGCCAAATTTGAGCCGCGAGGAAGCTGCCAGAAGAGCTCTTGATCGCTTCTATGCCCAGGCAGATGAATTCAGATGGCAGAACCTAATAGAACAACTATACCGATTATTTGATCCGGCAGTTTTTTCAAATACGATTATTACGGTAGCGCACAGCCTTTATTCTCAATACCCAAGGCTTAGAGATTCGGGCTAAATACCGAGGCGCCGTCCTGGCACTCGGCTAGCGAACACGCAACAGCAGCTAACAAGATTTGCAAAGGCTGCGCTCCCTGCGGTGCCTGTAGCTCCTCGGGTGCTCGGCCCTACGTGCCCACGATGCCTGTATAAGCCCAGTGGGCCTGCATTGGCGGGCTCGGGCAGGCACTTCGGGCAAATTTTGGCAGCTGAATATGCCTTGACCGTATTAAATAATTGACATAGTGCGCCGCCAAAACTTCTCGTAAATCCAACGTTGTGCGAACATTTTTGCGGCTTGTGGCAAATCGGCATCCATGCCGACATGACTTTATCAAATTGAATAAAGGTTTAGGCCTTTAATAAATTTAAAATCTGACATTGTAGGTAAAGAGTTCAACCGATTGATCCATTGCAGTGGCAACAATTATCGCATCGGAGCCATCTTGAGGCCGTGGCTCTTGGCATACTTGGCGTATGAGATCAATAGCTTTCGCAGAAAAATATCCTCGGAAATCGCAATTTCTTGAATTGCATCCAGGGGATTTTTCAATCTTGCGTATTTCTGCATTGTTCCATGCGCCAACAGAAGATTCCATTCTGGTAACCGCAGAAATGGCTAGATTTTCGGGCTTAATCGTTTTTAGAGCTTTGACACATCGGCAGAATCCCGAAGGAACTCTACCATGACATCGGTATCAACGATTACCACGATTCCAAAGCCAGATCTCGAGCTCTTTGCAATGTTTTTAACCCTTTCCATACTCCTTGGGCGGCGAAAAAAATACTGGATATTGCTTTTGGCCTTCTTAGGTGGGTGAACGTCCGGAAACCTTAACAAAATCGGGGGTTTTGAGGAACAGAACGAGATTTCTGCCTTTTGTCTCATCTATATATTTAAGGCATATTTGGACATATGTAACAATATATGCAAAGAAAAGCGATTGTCAACCACTTAATGCCGACAGTTGCAACACAATTGTAATAAGGCAAACCTTCCAAAGGGCCGGTTGACCTCCGTAGTAACACGGCAGCCGCGGCATCGCACAACAAGATTTACAAGCTGCGCGCACAGCGCACTCGGTACTGGCGCGTGTGCTCGGCCTCGGGCCTGGACTGCCTCCTCGCGCTGCACAGAAGTGCATTTTGCGCTCCTCGGCAGGTGCCCTCGGCACATAAAGTGACGCAAATCTGCTTTATAAGCGCAAATTTGAACTTGACCGTCACTTTACGTCGCATAAATCCAACGTTAGGCGCAATTTAGGCAGGTATTATGCAAAAGAGAAGCAAGGGCTATTTCTGCAGTTCAGAGAACACAGTTTCGAGACTTACTCAAAATCTTGGACTTGAAATCAAAATTGCATTGTGCCGTTGCAACGATATTGTTACCCACGATAATGTGTCATTGCTTTTAGGAAGAATGGCACTATTCAGGCCGTTTGCAAAAAACCAGAATGCTTAATTCAAATGGGAAATTTTGAAATGCCCAGCCTATCAGATGTAATCGCCTTCTTTAAAGAAAATTATTCTTATGGATTTGGTTGCCTAGCCATATTGATCGTTTTCTGGCTATTCCGCATCATACTGGACGAAGACAAATCTGCGGCCTTCAGAGCGGCTATTTTTCAAATCCTTTATAAAGCGACGAAAAAGCAAAAATATGCCAAGGCCTTTATCGGTAACGATATCAACGCAAAAGTTAACGCAGCGCGAAAGCTGTATTTTGGCACAGAAGTTCTGCCACGATCTATGCGAGTGGAATGGTTAAAAGGATGATGTCATAGATGGCTACACTTCCGAAAAGGGAATTCATTGTATGCGGACCCGGCTGAATCTCAAATGCTAAATATTCTTCGCCTAGTTGAAATTGTAGTCAAGAGGACAACTCTGCTAGGTGTTAGAAGCAATAGATACAAATATTCGTCAATCAGTCGATTTGAATATGGCAAGAAAATTATTAAGCAAATAGATGACAAAGAGATAATGGACCACTTTTTTGAGAACATATATAAGAATATTGCGAAGAAAACGTTGAGCTTTCGCATGATGAATGTAATCTTGAATGAAATTGATGATCGCGGTCTATTCACGTGTTTTACTCGTAGAACTCGAACGATACGCAAAAAATATTTATGGCAAACAGCCCCGCCCGTACATGGCAGGCACAATTGAATCACTCGTGCATTTTATATATAAAATTGCGATAAAGGACGTAGCTCAAGATGTGCCACTAGATTACGAGCGCGCTCATATAAATTTTGGCATTATCCTGGTTGCGAAGACAGACAAAATACTTTCTCAAGGAATTGAACCTTATGTAAAAGCATTCGCAGCAAAGTTGAATCAAAAATCGGAGAGCGTCTATGTCGTTATTTATGATAAAGAATTCCTCGGTGAATACGATCCCTGATTTATCGGAACAATTCGAAGAACGTTGAAGATCTTGATGCTGAAATTCAATCTTATGTATCGGTGAGAAAAGTTATGTCAGATAAATACATCGGCAAGGAACGTATACGGAAAAATGCGCAAGGTTCGGATTTTTAAATACAATATCGAGGACCAAAGGTAAAAACCATCAGGAAATCGGCTACAATGAAGCCTAAACTGCGCCTAACAAATTTACCTGCTGCGCTCCCTGCGGTGCCGTGGCTCCTCGGGTGCTCGGCCCTACGCGCCAAAGATGCCCTGCGCCCGACCAAGCGGGAGCTTGGTTTTTGCCGAGCTCAGGCGGGCGCTTCGGGCACATTTGGTGACGCAAAACCGGCTTTACAGATTGAAATAATGACATACGCGTCACCAAACGTCAGGTAAATTCCCGTTGGCCGGCATAAACAGAAGGCCTTGATTAAAAGAAGTTATTTAAAGAACCAAGAGACCTCTATTCCAACAACCGCATTGGACTCTTACGCAAATTTGAGGGATTGGCGAGAAATCATTGTCCCATTGGTAATTTGCCAAAATCTTTAGGACTGCGAGATTCCCTGCCGTCGCTATCACTTTTTCTCTATTGTGACGATCTTCTAGAAGTTCTGAAGAACCGGAAAATGAGAATCTGAGAACCATCATTGCATTGGTGACATGTACAGCGAGATCAGAGATAGCCATCGACCCGAAAATAAAGCATGGCTTAGACTGGGATGAAAAATTAGGAGCAAAACCAGGCTTGGTCCCAATCCCGCTTAATGCAGCGATTAATCACTATGTGGGCTGCTATTCTAGTTGGTGTTACACTGCCAAGCAGTAAGAAAACAAAAATATATGATTTACTCCGATTGAGCTACCCAAGAGTCTATTGACATTCGAAGAGCATAGAAAAGGCATTAAAGGCGCTAAATCTTGTCCGTATCGCCAAAAAAGATTTTGAGACCAAGATCCCGAATATCACAACAGATACAATCCATAAAGGCCCGGTAAAGTTCTTTGATTTGGTCTTCACGGATGTTTATGGGCATGAATTCGAAAAAGTCGATTTACCAGCAGCGCCATCAAGATTGATTCGAACTGGGAGTTGTAGCCTAAACGACACTATTATGAAAAGTCAGTCACTCTGAACAACGGTGACAGGGTATTTCTCGTCAAAGAAACTGGCCGGAAGAATCAGTTTGCACCTTTCACGCTGACCGGAAGGGAAGAGAGCAGAAAAAGACCTTTACCCTATAGCTTACGTCAGCCAACAAAATTTACTGCGCTCCTGCGGTGCCGTGGCTCCTCGGTGCTCGGCCTACACATACCCGAGGGGATGCCCTGCGCCCGGCCAAGCAGGGCTTGGTTTTGCCGGGCTCGGGCAGGCGCTTCAGGCCTGTTGGTGACGCAAAATGGCTTTACGAATTGAAATGCTGACACAAGCGTCACCGGCGTCAGGTAAATTCAACGTTATCGGCCATTGTGTGGCTTCCCCTTCGAGCACGCGATGTCTTTTGTAAGCAGTCGCCTTGCGGGCATGCTATCGCTTCCCGTCCGGTTTGCGCGCAAAGAGATTCACCGAGGCGCCACAGAGGCCACGGCGTGTAACAAGCGCTTTCGAAGCTTTTCGCGACCAGGTTCACGGTGTAGCGGTTGTTACACTCCATGGCGGCGCCGAAGGCAAGTGGGCCAACAACAGCCGATAACAAAATTTACGAGCTGCGCTCCCTGCGGTGCCGTGGCTCCTCGGGTGCTCGGCCCTCGCGCCAAAGATTGCTGCGCCCGCCAAGCGTGAGCTTGATTAGGCGGGCTCGCAAGGCGCTTCGGGCAAATGCGCTTCGCGCAAGGGTGTGTCCAGATTTCGGCTTTACGCAGCCGCGTGCGCACTTCTCGTAAATTCCACGTTGGCCGGCCATTTTTGCCCGCCCGAGCGCGCGAAGACGGGGTGGGGTGGTTCGCCAGGATATGTTATCTGGTTCCGCGAAGATTGAGGCGCGAAGAGGTCTTTCCGAACGCGGCGAAGACACGGCAGCGTAATGCTGCATCCAGATTCAAGACATCGCTGGCAAAGAGACCCCGCTCGTCGTCTCTCTAATTACAGCCATTTAACGACCCTGATCCTCGCAAGGCGATGTAAGAAGACAGGTTTGGTCCAGGGCCAGCTATCGGCACCACCTTTCGGCGGTGACATTACGAGCCGTGGCCGCGTGGGGCAGTGCGGGCAAAAACAGCGGCCAACCAAATTCACCTGCTGCGCTCCTCGCATAGCTTCGCCATGCTGCGGTGCTCGGCCCTACGCGCCGAAGATCGCTGCGCTCACCGAGCGTGAGGTTAGTTGGCGTGCTCGCGAGGCGCTTCGGGCAAATGCGCTTCGCGAGAGTCATGTAAAGTCAGGAATAAGTATTTACACGCCGCGTGCGCACATCAGGTGAATTCTACGTTGTGTGCCATGTCTTGACCTATCTATCTCGTTAACCCCCGACCTCCGTGTCGGGGTCTGTCACAGTCCAGAAAAATTGAATGATTTTGCTAAGGATTTGCTGCATAAATTTACGCAATTTCTTGCCAAGATTGTTTTCCCAAGCTTGATAGTTCGTGCAAGATCATACTAGAACCAACTCTCTGTGTAATTATATCGGTTCTAAATATTCAAAAGCAC
>JAXMHG010000010.1:0-59610 GCA_046346875.1 Turneriella sp.
CGAGTAATGCAGCGCCGCCCGCGAGATCCCATTCATTCTTTGGTTTTACCGAGACCACGAGGTCAAACGTTCCGTCGGCGACCAGCGCCAGCTTGTACGCGATGGAACCCATTACCTGCTTTTCGAGATCTTCGTAGTACTTCTGCAGGTGCGTGATCTGGTTCTGTTTAAATTCGCTGCGCGATACGACAATACGAGGATAACTTGCTGGCGGCGCAAATGCAGGCCGGTGCGGCGGGGTAAACTTTTTGCCGTCACGAAAGAGCCCCAGGCACGGGCCGCCGCTTACCAGGTAATCGGCAGCCGGGTTACAGATAAACCCGAGCACGGCCCTGCCCGCTTCGACCAGTCCCACTGAAACGGCAAACTGTGGCCGTCCCTTGATGAATTCACGCGTGCCATCGATGGGATCAATAATCCAAACACGTTTGCGCTCTGAACGCTCGGCATTCATGGCGCCGCGCTCGTGCGGTTGTTCAATTTCTTCGCTCAGCAGCGCATCGTCCGGGAAAAGATCCCGGATTGCACGCACGAGTATTCTGTTCGCGGCGAAGTCTGCTTCGGTCACGGGGTTCTCGGGATCTTTATGCTGCACTTCGTACCCACCGCGGGTGAAAAAGCGCATCACGGCGTGACCGGCCTCGCGCACGACAGGTAACAAGGCGTTGTGTTCTGCTGAATAGTCTGGCATTTAATTGAACTCCATTTCGAGCGCAGGATTCAGCAGGTGCTGTGGATCAAACGCGTTCTTGATACTTACCTGCGCTGCGAAATACTCCTTTGGCAAAATCTGGCGGGCGATACCGCGCTTCAGTCGGCCAAGACCGTGTTCGCCCGACATCGCTCCCCCGAGCAGGGTGACTTCTGCAGCAAGTTCACGCATAAGCCCCAGCACAACGCCGAGTCTTTCGCCGCTTTGCAGCAGGTAGTTCACGTGCAGGTTGCCGTCACCCGCATGCCCCCAGATGGCTGTTTCCACCTGCTGCGCGGCCGCCTGTACGCGGGCAAACTCCATAGCGCGGGGCAAGGCGGAAACCGGTACGGCGACATCTTCACCGATACGGTGCGGCGCCAGCTTCGAAACTTCGAGGCTCACAGCCTTGCGTCGGTTCCACAGGGCCTGCCGGCTTGTTTCATCACGCGCCGCGACAAACTCGTGGCTCTCGGCCAGCTGACCAAGACGCCCGAGGTCGTAAGCAACCTCTTCGGCGGCGCCATCGAGCTCCACCAACACGAGCGCACCGCCCTTAGGACAACCGGGGGGAAAATCAACCAGTGAACTGCTGCGGTAGTCGAGTATCTCGATGGCTGCCGGCCGAATGGACGACCGCCTGAGTTTCAGAATAAACTCCGCTGCCGCAATTTCGCTGGCAAAGGCTGCCACGAGCAAAGCCGATTCTTCAGGCTGCGGCATCAGGCGAAACTCGGCTTCGGTGATAATACCGAGCCTGCCTTCACTGCCACAGAACAGGTCGGGCAGAGAAAAGCCCATAGAGGTTTTCACCGGCAGGGCGCCGGCGCGGAAAAAATCTCCCGTCGGGGTGAGAATCGTTACCGCCGCGAGGTTACTGCGCGTTGTACCATACTTGAGAGACGACGGCCCCGCAGCATTCGTCGCGACACTGCCGCCGACGGTGCAGAGAGTTGAAGATGACGGATCAACGGCGTAACGTAAGCCCGTAGCCGCGAGCGCGGTATTCAGCTCAGAAAGTATGACGCCGCACTCTGCGGTGATTGACTGGTTCTGTTCGTCGATACGAACGATGCGGTTCATGCGCGTGAGGTCGAGCACGACACCACCCTCGGGAACACAGGCACCGGAAAGCCCGCTGCCGCCGCCCCGCAGCGTCAGGGAGAGTGCACGACTGTATTGCGGCAGAGCTTTGCGCAACACCTGCGCTTCGATAACAATAGCACGGAGTTCTTCTGCATTCTGTGGCTGCAGCACCAGCGCAGCCTGCCCCTTCAGAAACGTCGCATCTTTCAGGTATTGCGGAAATTCTTCGCTGTCTGACGGCCAGACCCGCCGGCCTTGCGCGACAAGCGCTGCGAGGCTATCCCACGCGTTCTGCAACCTATCGTCGGGCGCGGGGCCGCTATTCATATTGTCAGGCTGTGGCACAGAGCAGATGTGCAAAGTAAAAGTTCTGGAAACCTAATGCGCGCATGGCACAAAGCAGCAATGATTTCTATCCTGGTTTCGGGCTGCATGTCGATCGACCGCAAGATTTTCGAAGCAGGCTGTGCTCCCCCGCGCCGGACTGAACGCGAAATTGCGATCGGCTATGCACTGCCGCTGCAAAAGCACCATTACCTCGGCGAAATCACCATACAGTATGGCTCGGGCTACGAACGCGACGAGATTTTACGCAGGCTGCGCGTGGAAGCCGCGCAATGCGGTGCAGACGGTCTTTTGCTCGGGTCTTTTTCCCGCGTCGACAGCAAGTGGAAATGGGCCGACAAGAACGTCAACGACTCGTTCGACACCTCTGGCTACAGGCTGATCGTCACGTTGTATCGCTACGACGACAGTGAGAAAGTCGCCGAACCACCCGCAGCAAAACGGTAGTTAGCCAGCTGTTGCGTTCTTGGCCTGCTGCCACAGGCTATCCCACTCTTCAGTGGATAAATGTTCACCGGCAGCGACTTTTTCCCCGGCTGTGAGTTCCATATGCCGAAAGCGGTTTTCAAATTTCACGCAGGCTTTGCGCAGCGCCCCTTCAGCGTCGATGCCCTGTCGCCGTGAATACTGGGCGAGGGCGAATAATAAATCACCCAGTTCTTCTTCACGCCGCTGCCTGCTTTCGCTTTCCGCTGCTTCAAACTCGCGAATTTCTTCGTGAATTTTTTCCCAGAGCTGCCGGTCATTAACCCAGTCAAAACCCGTTCTCGCGGCCTTTTCGCCCAGTCGCTCGGCTCTCTGCAGTGCCGGCAGAATTTTGGGTACGCCATCGAGATATGATGTCCGCTTCTGCTTACGCGCCCGTTCGCGGGCCTTGATTGCTTCCCAGTTTTTCAGTACCTGCGCCGAATCGGCCACCTGCAGCTCACCGTAAACGTGCGGGTGGCGTGTGATCAGCTTGTCGGCAATCGTGCGGGCAACGTCGGCAAAAGCAAACCTGCCCTCTTCTGCCGCGAGCTGGGCGTGTATAACGACCTGGAAGAGCACATCGCCCAGTTCTTCTTTAAAAGCCTCGTCGGTATCGGGGGTTAAGCCGTGTTCGATCACCTCAATGAGCTCGCTTGCTTCTTCGAGTAAGTGCTTGGCGAGACTCTCGTGGCTCTGTTCGAGATCCCACGGGCAACCGCCGTTCTTGTCGCGCAGGTCACGCGCAACCTGCAGCAGGTCTGCCAGCGGGTCAGTGGATTGCGGCGGCTTCTTCATGAGGTCATTTTTCTGTGGTGCGCTGCGGGCCACACAAGAAAATGACCCGATGCGTTCGCTCGTAACGCCCTACCTGCTGACACTGCTGAGCGACTGGTTGCTTATTTCCCTGGCGTATGCCTGGTATTTTCACGCGACGGGCCAAAACCTGCTGATCGTACCGGTTTTCAGCGGCGTGCAGGTTGCCGTACTGGCATGGGCGAAACTCTACCGCGCCAACCTCAGGTACCTGAACCTCTTCTCACTGCGCACGCTTGCGATCGTTGCGTTTCTTGGCAGCGCGGCGACGCAACTTGTCTCGTTGCCAGCGGGAAGGTATTTTGTTCTCGAGGCGGTGATAGCCTGGTTCGGGCAAAACACGCTGACACTCTTCCACCGGTTGTTCTGGTATTTTCGCCTGAATCCTGAAGCCAGACTCAAGAAGCAGGGCCTCACCCCGATAGTCATCTACGGCGCGGGTACGGTGGCCTACCACCTGCTGCAGGATCTCTCGGCCGAAGACCTCCTGGGCAAATACCAGATTGCTGCCGTCGTCGACAACGACCCACAGAAAGAGGGAGCGCATCTCGGGCCCTACCGCGTCCACGCAGGAAAACACCTGCCAACCCTTGCGGAGAAATACCAGGTGAAAGAAATCTGGTTCACCATGCCTGTTACTCCTGATTTTCTCAAGCAGGTGATGGACCAATTGACCGGCATGAGCATCGCCTACAAAGTGATACCCCGCAAGCTGGCGCAATTTGCCCCGGATATACGTAACCTGCGTATCGAAGACCTGATACAACGGCCCGAGATAAGGCTTGATCCCGGCCCGGTGGAGCGCGCAATCAGAGGGCGCCGAGTGCTCGTGACCGGCGCTGCCGGTTCTATCGGGCGCGAACTTTCACGGCAGATCGCGGCACTCGGGCCTGCACGCCTTACGCTCATCGACCAGTGGGAACACGGCGTCTACCAGCTCGAGCAGGAATTCAACGGGGAAAATATCTTCTGCGCGATCGCCGATGTACGTAATGAGAAGCGCCTCGCAGACATCATCACGCAGGAAAAGCCGGAACTCATCTTTCACGCGGCGGCCTACAAACATGTGCCGCTAATGGAAACAAACCACCTGCAGGCGATCGACACCAACATCATGGGTACCTGGCACCTGCTGGCGGCTGCGCTGCGTTACGCTGCAGGCCTGCCGCAGGGTCAGCAGGTTCGAATGGTCAATATCTCCACCGACAAAGCGGTGCAGCCTGAAAACATCATGGGCATCAGCAAGCGCATGGCTGAGCTGCTGGTTTTTAATGCGGCCAGAGAATCAGACGGGCGGCTGAAGACGACCAGCGTTCGCTTTGGTAATGTACTCGGCTCTTCGGGTTCGGTCGTGCCGCTGTTCTGGGACCAGATACAGCGCGGCGGACCAGTCACCGTCACACACCCCGAGATGGAACGTTTCTTCATGACAATACCTGAAGCGGTGCGCCTGGTCTTGCAGGCCGCGGCGCTCGAAGAAGAAACCGACTGTATTTTGGCGCTCGACATGGGTAAGCCGGTACGCATCACCGAACTTGCCGAACGACTGATACTGCTCGCAGGTAAAAAACCCGGCAGCGAAATTGCGATTACCTACTCGGGCATACGGCCGGGCGAAAAACTCAAAGAAGAACTTTTCTGGGAGACCAATTCGGTACGCACAGCAATCCCCTTTATTTTTCGCTCAACCGCCGACCTGAAAGAAATGGATATACAGGGCTTCATGGGATTATTGCAGAGCGCGCTCGAAGAAAATCGTTCACGCTCGTGGTACCGCGAATTTTTGCTGCGTTACGTCTGACTTTCTGACTGCAGCTCTTCTTTTAATTTTGCATGGCCGATACGCCGCCGCATCACCAGCCAGCCATAACCGCCGATAAGCACTGTGATCAACAGGAACATCACCTGGAATAAAGAAACAATGAGGAATGCCTTGTTGGCGCTCACGGCAAATACTGGCAGCACCAGGACTGCCACGGCCTGGAATACACCGACAAACCCCGGGGTTGAAGGTATGCTGCTGGCAAACCCCAGCGCTGCAGAAAAAACCACTGCCTGCGGCAGCGTAAGCTGGGCGCCAAATGCCCGGGCAAGAAAGACGAACACGGCAGCATCGACCACCCAAATCACGCAGGTGAGCAGAAGAAAAACAATGAGCAGGCGCAGGTGGTGAAAGACCCGAATACCATCCAGCAGTCCGAGTAACAGGTGGCGCAGCTTCTGCCTGAGAGCCTCTGGCATTGGTAAAGCGCCGAGTACTCTGAGCCAGAACACCTGCAGCAGTGGCGCGGCAAACGCCACAGCAAGCAACCCCAGCACAAGCGGCAGCATCAGCGACCAGATACTCTGCACCGACGGTGGCAAAGCTTCTGTGAACTGCAGCATGATGAAGGCCAGCGCGAGTAGTATACCGGCGTCGAGCATCCGTTCGGTCAGGGCAGTTGCCAGCACCATCGACTTACGAATGCCGGTGCTGAGGGCCAGCACGACAGAACGTATGAGCTCCCCCGCGCGTGCCGGCAGGATATTATTGCCCAGGTAGCCCATGCCGTTTGCCCAATAGGTATTGCTGAAGGCGAAATTTTTTTCGCGCACGAGTACCAGGTGCCAGCGCAGGCTGCGCAGGCTCAGCGCGGCAACGGAGGCCAGCACTGCAGGAGCGCTGAAGAACCAAGTGAGATTGCCGATCTCAGAACGCAGGGCATCGAGTTCGATTCTGCGCGCAGCAAAGTAAAGGCAGACGCCCGAGACAACCAGCGTCAGCAACAGGCGCAGTACTGCAGATATCCGCCGCTTCATTGCCCCAGTTACCGAAATGGACCTGCGGTGTCGTGCCTGAATTACCCGTAACGTCAGGTGAACCGGTAGTCCGACAGCGGAAATGTACGGGCGCGCAGCCACATCTCGATGCCCGAAGAAGGCCGGTAGAAAGGCGCATCACCGTGCTTGTCGAAATAGTAGCTGTTAGAGCGGCTGCAGTCCTGGTTGTAGAACACCGTGTTCTGCTGGCGGGCAAGAATATCGGCAAAATATGTGGCATTGGCTTCTGCAGAGACCTCAACCAACCGCACGTTCTTCGCCCGCGCCTCTTTCAGACAGCGCAGCGCATGGTGCACGTTTGCCTCAATCATCGCGAACCACGAAGAACCCGAAGCGCTGTAAGGTCCCCAGATCAGGAACATGTTGGGGAAACCCGGCACACTCGCTCCTTCATACGCCTGGTAGCGGTTCTTCTCCCAGAAGTCACCGAGCTCGATACCATCGCGACCGAACATTTCAAAGGGGGGCGTATTACCTTTTTCATAAACCTTGAACCCTGTGCTCAGTACCAGTGTATCGATTTCGCGCTCGCAGCCATCTGCAGTCACAATGCCCGTGGGAGTTATCCTTTCTATGCGATCGGTCACGAGTTCAACATTGCTCCTGTTGAACGTGCGCAAATAATCGTTCGAAATACTTGGACGCTTGCAGCCGAAACCATAGTTGGGCCGGAGTTTTTCGCGCACCGCCGGGTCATTGACCTGCTCTTCGAGGTGTTTCATGCACAGCGCCTCGAGCGCACGAATGAGCTGCGGCGTCTGCTTGTTGTAGACAATACCCAGCATCATGACTATCTCGGTGAAGAAGGTCGTGACGTTGCGCACCGACTGTTGCGCCAGTGGTACCTTGGCGAAGATCCACTGCAGCCACTGCGGAATTTCGCGGTCGGGCTTCGGCAGTATCCAGATCGGAGTGCGCTGGAAGACGTGCAGCTGTTTAACGACCGGCGCAATCGAAGGAACCAGCTGCACCGACGTTGCCCCCGTGCCGATCACCGCCACCCTTTTGTTTTCCAGTGGATAGCCGTGATCCCAGCGCGCGGTGTGCATTGTCTTACCAGTGAATTCAGTTATACCAGGTATGTCGGGCAACTTGGGCTGCGTCAGGCCCCCGGTCGCAGCGATCAGGTATTTTGCCCGCCAGGTTTTACCGTCCTTTGCCTGCACCTGCCAGGTACCCTGCGCTTCGTTGAAGACTGCTTTATCCACCTCAACGCCAAAGCGGAATGCGTCGCGTATGCCGTACTTGTCGACACAGTGGTGCGCGTACGCGCGCAGCTCATTTCCCGGTGCAAACAAGCGCGACCAGTGCGGGTTCTGTTCAAAGGAAAACGAATAGGTAAACGAGGTGATGTCGACGGCGATTCCCGGGTAGGTGTTGTCGCGCCAGGTACCACCGAGGTCGGCGGCCTTTTCCAGGATCACGAAAGAGAAACCGGCCTCCCTGAGCTTGATACCGGCGCCAATGCCGGAAAATCCACCGCCGACCACGATCACATCGGTATCGGTCGCGGCATTGCCTGATGCGCCTTGCGCCACGTCTTTTGTCTCGTACATATTCCTCCGGCTATGGGTTTAGCGCCGATCAGGCGGGCAAGCCTGATGTGCGCTGCCTATACGCCTGAAAAAGGATAACTCCCATAATCTGGCGAAATCTACAACACTCTGCAAAAGAATTCGACCAAACTTATAAAACTGGACCCGCAAGCTCTTGACGACGCGAGCCGCTTCTGCCAGCTGCAAACTATGGCATACCGCAGAGTCATTGGCGCGAGCGCGAGTGAAGACAGGCTTGAACGCCTGATTGAAGACCGGTTGAAACCCGGCGCAGACAAAGAGAAGATCGACAGCCGCATCTGGGACCTGTTCGGTGAAACCTGGGCAATCATGTTCACCGACCTCTCGGGCTTCTCGCGCAACGTCGCCAAGTTCGGTATCATCCATTTTCTGCAGACCATCTACGAGTCGGAGCGCCTGCTGATACCGATCATTGAAGACCACGACGGTATCTTACTGAAAGCCGAAGGGGATAGCCTGCTCGTGATTTTCCGCAACGCCGGCAAAGCGCTGCAGGCAGGCGTCGCCATGCAGCGCAGCCTCGAATGGTATAACAAAGAGCGCCCCGAAGAAGAGCAGGTGCTACTCTGCGTCGGTATCGGTTACGGCAAGGTATTGCGTATTGGGGATATCGACGTCTTTGGTCACGAAGTCAACAGCGCAAGCAAGCTGGGCGAAGACACCGCGAAGGCTTATGAAATCCTGGTAACGCCTGCAGTGCGCGAGGTCTTTAAAGACTCAGGTGAATTTAGGTTTGACGCGACAGAAGGCAGCCACTTCGCGCTGCACTGGCGCGACTAGCAGGCTAACAACAGCGTCCGCTCAGCGCGGTTCGCGACTTTTTCAGGCATTCGTTAAGAGAGCAGCGCGCCGCCATCCACAACTATTTGGCTGCCCGTCATATAAGAAGACATGTCGGAGGCGAGAAAGAGAGCCGCCTTCGCAATTTCGTCGGGGTCGCCCATGCGGTGCATCGGGATCTTCGCGAGAAATGACTCCATCACCTTCGCCATATCGATACCCTCGGGCATCTTGGATGCAGAACTCATTTCTTTGACGCCCTCGGTGACAATGCCGCCGGGCGCTATCGCATTCACCCAGATCTTGTGCTCGGCAAGTTCGAGCGCAACGTTCTTCGTGAATCCCCAGACGCCGTGCTTTGAGGCGTCGTAGTGCGCCAACCCAACCTGCGATGGGTGCAGAGCATCGATGGAAGTGATGTTGATAATTCTGCCGCCTTTGCCCTGTGCAATCATCTGCGCTGCAACTTTCTTGGTGCACAGGAAAAGACCGGTGAGGTTTGTACTGATGACACGTTCAAAATCAGCCTTCGCCATCTGCATCACGAGTTTGCTCGGGAAGATACCTGCATTATTCACGAGTATATCAATGCCGCCGTTTTGTTTCACCGCGTGCGTGACCAGCTTGTCGATATCGGCTTCACTGCTCACATCGACAGTACAACCCGAAACACGCCCCCCCTGCTGGCTGATGAGCGCAACCGCTTCATCGATAGCTTTTTGGTTAATATCGGCTATTGTAACCGCAGCACCGGCTTCAGCGAGGCGCTTCGCAATCGCGCGACCGATGCCAAGTGCGCCGCCGGTGACGATGGCGCTTTTTCCGCTGAGGTTGAGAAGTTCGGCTACTTTTTGCATGGGCAATTATCCCCACAACTTCTGGTCTGTAAACCACTAATGTTTCTCGATTCATTGCAGATGAAACGTGTGAGTTATCTAAGGATTACAGTAGTCGCAGTGCGCGGGGTTAGCGCGCTCGAGACCATCATGCCGCGGCAGATAACTGCGCTGCCGGCAGAGAGCACAGCCGTGAATTTCCCGATGCACCATCTGCGTCGGTCGCCCGCACCAGTCGCACGGCAGACCGCTTTCTGTATCGACCAGGCCATAACCAGGCGCGCCACACTTAGCACACGAAATCGACAGCCTGCGCGCCAGTCGTTTTGCAAGGCTGGAAATGACGCGCATACGTGTGGGATTCATGTGAGCCCGCATATCGGTTTCGACGCACAGCTGGCGTGTCGGGGAGAGTTCCTTGAAGTGCTCGTAGGCTGCATAAAGCGATGGCCATGAACGAATGCCTTTGGCAATCTCTCCACCCGTATCAAGCGGGCGCAACACGAGCGCGTGCGCAGGAAACCCGGCGCGTTCGGCAAACTCCTTCAGCTCGTTCGCAGTACCCACGTCTGCTGAAGCAAAATTTGTTTCGAAGACAATCGCCTGCTCATGGACACTAAACCCACGTTGGAAATCAGTAAAGGCGAGAATTTCGAAAGCAGAGGCGGCGAAGGGCAAATGCGGGTGAGGACCAAAACTGCCTTCGCTGCCGACACAATAGGGTTCTCCACTGGCCTCGTGTGCCAGACGGCATTTTTCGAGCGCACACTCAAGTGTTGTTCGCGTGCGCTCCACCTCGCCGCTGAAAGTACCGAGCGCATCGGTATCTGCGCGAACCGTACGCACCGAAAGACCCAGCTGCCTGAACGCTGACCTTATGGCTCGGGCTTTTGCATGACGGGTAGCGATCACTACCCGTTCACTGGTGAAGAGCGACGCTGCTGGAGGCAACGCGCCGTTATTCTCCCTGGCCCAGCGAGTAGCCTGGCTTACCGTCGAACCAATAAAGATTTTCGGTTTTGATGATGTCAAACCCGGTTTTCGCGATCGCCCACTGCAGTGTCAGCAGATCCGCATGCGAGATCTTTGATTCGGCGGTGAAGCGGCAGCGCCAGTGGTCGGCGCAGCTCGTTGCGGAGTTACCTTCAGGAAAAACTTTCACTCCCCTGTTGGAAATCATTCGCAGCTGCAGTTTCTCGCTACCCGCAGCGGCGACCTTCAAACCGAGCACGTTTGGGTCCCTGTCTGCTTCATCCCAGTCAACAAAGATGTCGATGCCGCGCAGCTCTTTGGTCACAGATGCCTGCAGTGCGCGCGAAGCCGCAGAGGCAAATTCAAGCGATGGCCCGACAGGTGGAAGCTCAAACGCCTGCGCCGGCGGGAGTTTCACCGGTTTGCGTCCCAGGCGATCGATCACGGCGCGGGCAAACGCTTCTGTACCGACGGTGATTTCATTATCCCGGCCCGACGCAATGTCCGCTGTACGGTAGCCATCCTCGAGCGCCGTCAGCCATGCATTTTCAATGAGCTCCGCTTCTTCCCTGAATCCCGCGTAGGCGAGCATCATGCAGGCAGCCTGCAGCATGCCCGATGGGTTTGCAACACCTTTGCCCGCAATGTCGGGTGCCGAACCGTGCACAGCCTCGAACATCGCGAAGTCAGTGCCGAGGTTGGCCGAACCCGCAAGGCCCACCGAACCCGAAGCTTCGGCAGCAACGTCGGAGAGAATATCACCATAAAGGTTCGGAGCTACAATGACATCGAAATTTTCCGGCGTGACGGCGAGCTTTGCCGTACCGATATCAATGATGATGCTATTCGTCTTGACCGTCGGAAACGCGGGTTTCATTGCTTCGAACCGACTAGTGAAAACACCGTCAGTGATTTTCATTATATTGTCTTTCGCCATCAACGTGAGTTCCTTGCGGGCACGCAGCGCCGCGAGGCGGTAGGCATAGTGCAGTATGCGGTCGGTTCCCGGTGAGGTAATGAGCTTGAGGCACTGGGTTACTTCACGTGTCTGCCGGTGTTCAATGCCCGCATAAGTATCTTCTTCGTTTTCCCGGATAATCACCATATCCATCGGTCGGCCCGGCAGTATGCCCGGGTACGATTTGACCGGCCGAATGTTGGCAAAGAGGCCAAATGCCTTGCGCAGGGTAACATTTAGACTCTTGTAACCCCCGCCCCGTGGCGTCGTTATCGGCGCCTTGAGCAGAATCTTGCCTGCGCGCAGTTGCTTCCAGGCGCGGGGAGAAATGCCACTGCTGTGGCCTGCCAGAAAACTCTTTTCCCCGATCTCGATCTTATGAGCGCGAAGCTGGATACCCGCAGCCCCGAGGATCTCCATCACTGCTGCAGTGATTTCCGGCCCAATACCGTCTCCCTCTGACAGAAGAAACTCCAGCTCGCGGGACTTTTGGCCCATTGCCCCCTGCTCTGCTACCGCCTGTTTCATACTCCGCCTCCTATTGTGCATTTAATTACATGAATTAGTCTTCATGTAATGTATATTACGAATATCTGACCGGCTAAAAAAATATTGAGCGGCTGAGTGGTTTCCCTTAAGGTGGCCGTGGATGAAAAATACTCCCGCGGGTAGCAAGGTGCCACGCCGCAAACAAACAAACCGATCGATCCATGATTTTACTTTTCTGACGAATCATTCGCACGTACTGATCTGCCTGGCGAAAGGCGAAGGAATTACACTGCGGGAAGTCGCCATGCGTGTCGGCATAACCGAACGCGCTGTGCTTGCCATCGTGAAAGACCTGACGCTGGCGAAAGTGCTATCAGTCAGTAAAAATGGCCGTAGGAACGTGTACCGGGTAAATCCACAGGTACATCTGCGCCATCCGGTAGAACAGCACAAGACGGTGGGTGATCTTCTGAAGAGTATCTTGGATTAGCAGGCCCCTGGAACAGAGGCCTGCCCGGGTCCGCATCGAGCGGACCCTTTCAGGAAATTATTCTGCCGCTGCCCCAGCTTTGACAATGCGGAACGTCACGCGGCGATTCTGCTCCCGTGAAAGTTTTTCATCATTCTGCGCAGAACCTACCCCGCGGTATGCAAGCTTCTCTTTCGGGAAGCCGTTTTTCACGAAGTAATTGTACACCAGCTTTGCACGCTGTTCTGACAGTTGTACACCGCTGCGCTTTGACTCATCGGGGTGCTTGTTACCGTGACCGGTAATCTGCAGCACGTGACCTTCGGGAATATCGCCCTGCACAGACTTCGCAGTATCGAGCGCCTTCGCTGCACCCGACTGGAACGAGTCGTTGCTTGCCGAAGCCTTGAAGGCTGGCAGTGACAGCATCGCTACGCCCGCGAGTTTTTCATTCGCAGAATCAAGCTGTGCACCCATGTCAACTGAACGTGCCTGCACTGCCGGCTGCGCTTCTGCCTTGGGTTGCTCAACTACTGGCTGCTCCGTTTTCTTCTCTGTTGAACTGCAGGCAGCGGCCAAAAGCGCCAAACCTGCAATAATCATCCATGTTTTTTTCATATTACTCCTCACTTTTATATCGTGAATTTTATTTCCCGTTAAGATACTTCCCATATACCGAAAAGGCCAAATTCTTTACGCCTTTAAACCAGCTTCAACAGCTTCGGCAAATGCCACGGCTTCACGATGTGCGCGCAGGTCGCCACACCGCCCATCATCGCACCGGCGATGCCGAGCGAGGTCGAATCGGCACCGGTAAGATACAGGTTCTTGATCGGTGTGTGCACCTGGCACCACGGCGATTTATCGATATCGAAGCGCTCGGGCACGCAGGCAAGACCGTAGATTGAGCCCTGGTCGTGGCTGGTCATGTACTCGGTGGTAACCGGCGTGGACACTTCGTAGAAATCGACCAGGTCGGCAAAACCCGGCACGCGCTCGTTCACGTACGCAATGAGCAACTGCGCAGCTTTTTCTTTCAGGGCTTTGTAAGCCTCGTCGCGTTTATGCCAGGGTTGCTCTTTCCACTTTATATACTCTTCATACGGGGCAAAACTGATGATCTCGGCAGTGTGCCCCTCAGCTTTCGGATCTTTCAATGAAGGCGTCGAGAGGTATGCCATGGGCGGACGTCCCGCTGCTACCCAGGCAGTGCCGCGACGAAAGGTTTCTTCGTGGTTCCACGAGTCATAGATCCAGAGGTTTTCACCTTTGAGACCCAGCTTCGCGGGTGAGTCTTTGAGTGCGAGGTACACGCTGATGTGCGACACCGGGGGATTTCGTTTGTTGAAGTCGATGATCCGCTGCGCAAAATCTGCAGTCTCTTGTGTTTTGAGTAATTTGACGTAGGTGTTATAAGCTCCCGCGCATGAGATGATGATCGGCGCCTGCAGTTCAGAGACAATATCGGGCATACCTTCAGCAGGCCTGAGGTTTTTCACCCGCACGCCGGTGGCTTTACCGTTTTCGACAATGATCTCTTCGACCGCGTGACTCGTGATCACTTTGCCGCCGGCTGCCTCAATAATGGGAATGATATTTTCGGCAATGGCTTCTGCCGAACCGACGGGATAAGCCGCACCGTTGAAGAAGTGATTCACCAGAATCGCATGTATGCAGAATGCACTCTGCGACGGCGGCAGGCCATAATCACCCCATTGACTCGCGACAATCGCGCGCAGCTTTTCGTCGTCAAAACGCTGCGCGAGGTAATCGCGTGTCGTCATGAGTGCGTAAGGGTTTTCCTTCTTTATGAGGGGCACCAGCCACTTAAGCAGCATCGGCAGGTTCTTGCCCATTTCATTGCGCTGGAACCAGACCAGCACGTCGTCCACGTCCTGGAAGTAGCCCGCGATGTTATCTTTTTCAGCCGGGAACATCGCCTCGAGGTCGGCGCGGTAGTTTTCGACTCCGGTACGGTGGTCGAAGACTGTACTTGTGCGCGGTTGGTGAGCCTGTCGAACTGCACCATCCGGCCCGGGGTAGACAAACTTGTCGAACGCATCGGGCATGCGGTTCCACTGCAGCTTGTTCTGCGTGATGACATCGAACACGCGGCGTATCTGCTCGCCTTCGGCGATCTGTCCGACGTAGTGCAGCCCGACATCCCAGACGAACTTCTTCTTTCTCTTAAAAGCATGCGTGTAACCGCCTGCCTGCCAGTGCTTTTCAATAATCAGACACCGCTTATCCTCCCACTGCGACAGAAGGCTTGCTGCGGCGAGAGAACCGATACCCGAACCGATGAAAATCACATCATACTGCTGTGGCATGCGGCATTGGTCCCTGTTAGGATGCAGCGGCGAGAGAATATTGGCGCATTCCCCGGAAAGCCTAATAATAAACACACGTTCACTATTATAGTCTCTTCTTGCCTTCCAGGAACTTTTTGGCCTCGATAGCGGAGCGGAACCAATAGTATTCAGATTAGGGAAATAGGAAGACTGCAGATGACAAAAAGACTTACCCCACTCTTGCTCACCACACTTTCACTCGCAGTGGCCAATTGTGCACTGGAAAACGGTTCAGACGAAATCGTCGGCAGCCGCAAGGCTGAAAACGTGCGCGACCTGACCCCGGTGCAGGCCAAATACATCGTGACGCCAACCACCAGCACCATCCAGTTCAGCAAACAAGACCCACTGGTAAAAGAGGTGAAAGCGGGCGACGTGGTGGTATCCGATGTCAACGCGACTTCTCCAGCCGGGTATATAAAGAAGGTAACGGCAGTCACTGAGACAAGCGACACCAAGACCATCGAGACAGCTCCCGCTGAAATCACCGATGCAGTCGAAGAAGGTCAATCACGGGCTGAGGGGACACTGAACCCTGCGGGCGACAATTCACTACTCAAGGGCGCAACCTACAACCCGCTCAACGGGCAGATCGAAACTCTCACTCCGCAACCCGGGGTAACCGTGTACGGCGTAACGCAGCCGGTTAACGCAGTACCCGAGTGCAAATCGAAGCGCTGGTACGTCGAGTTCAACAACGTCAACATCCAGAATGCCGGCACCATCAACGGCTGTGTCGGTCTCGATCTCAAGTTCGTCATGGAGATGAAGATCAAGTGGTTTGAGCTGCGCTCCGCGGAGTTTTCGATCAACCCCTCGATCACCACCAAACTCAATACTAACCTGAACGGCGCAACATTCCAGATTTCACGCGCACAGGTGACACTCACCACCTTTCACCTGCAGCCAATTACTTTTGTGATTGGTTATGTCCCGGTAGTCGTGATCCCGCGCATTAAGATTGTCCTCGGGGTCGACGGAAAGGTAACCGCCTCGCTCTCGACATCTATTGAATTTGCGGCATCAGCCAAAGCTGGTATTGCATACGCGAACAAGAAATGGACGCAGATTAAAGAGAAAAGCAGCACATACAACATTGTACCGCCGGTCATTTCGGGCAGCATCGACGCGATGGTCTATGCAGGCCCCGAAGCAACCTTCCTCTTTTACGGTGTGGCTGGCCCGGGTGCCAACCTCTATATCTATTCACGCTTCAAGGCTGACTGGAGCTCCGTCACTAACCAGCTGCAGCGCTGGGAAATCTGGCTCGGGTTTGAAGCGGGGGCCCACTTCACTGTCGAAGCGTTTGGTCGAACGTTGTTCAAGATTAACGAGCCGTCCATTCTCGGCTATGAAGGCCTGGTTGCATCTTCAGACTTCGGCGGTATTGCGCCGCCTGGAACGGGTCGCATAACAGGCGTGGTCGGCCAGGCATTGTCAGGGCATTACCAGCGCTATGATGGCCTTTACTCCGCCATGTCAGGAGACTTCGTCACTGTTGGTAACCTTGTCGGAACACTCGCCAGCAAGTAAGTAGTTACATTGGTTGCCAGCCCGGCAACCAATGACCATCACCCCCAAAAGCCGCTTTACGTTGCGGCAGATGAATGGCACGCAGGCGCATGCCCGGCCAGAAGCGTTTTCTCGTTACTGGCGGCACAGGCTACCTGGGTCGTGCACTTGCCGAACGCCTGCAGCGTGACGGTAACCGCGTACGCATTCTTGATGTGCGCACGGGTGATCTATACTGTGAATATGTGGCCGGTGATATTCTTTCAGAAGCGGACGTCGACAAGGCCATGCGGCAGGTGGATGGGGTCTTTCATGTCGCTGCCGTCGTCGGATTCTGGAAAGAGAAGCGCAAATGGCAGCGCATGGTAAATGTCGAAGGCACCCGCAACGTCATGAACGCCGCACTGCATCATGGTGTGCCCAGGATCGTCTACACGAGCACGATCAATACACTGGGTTACGCCGCGACGCAGGACGATGTGGGCGACGAAGAGACTCCGTATAACTGGGGGCCGCTCGATGTCAGCTATATGGAAACGAAGCGCGAAGCCGAAGAGCTGGTCATTCGTATGGTGCACGAACAGAACCTGCCGGCTACCATCGTCAACCCTGCCACCATTTTCGGCGGCGTTGGGGCCGTTGGTATGAATGCGAACCGCTACATTGAACTAATCCGCTCGGGTCAGATGCCTGCCTATCCTACGGGCGGCACGAACTGCGTCGCGCTCGAAGACGTCGTCGAGGGGCACGTTATGGCCTTCCGAAAGGGTCGCAACGGAGAGCGCTACATTCTCGGGGCAGAAAATCTGACGTATAAACAGCTTTTCGATTTTATCGCTTCTGAACTCGGCGTAGCCGCACCGGCAATTCCACTCGTTGAGGGATTAACCTCGGTTCTGGCCAACGTGGCCGAGAAAGGCTTTGGCCTGCTCGGCAAAGAGCCGCCCTTCACGGCAGAAATGGTCCGCGCCTCAAGCCGGTTTTCTTTCTACCGTAACGACAAGGCGCGACGCGAATTTGGCATGGTCTTCAAAGAATTTCTGCCATACCTGCAGCGGCTGATCAGACAAAAGTATCGATAATCCTACGAAAGTAAATACAATTGCGCGCAGAGCTCATCCAGCCTGCGAAGTATCTCTTCATCATTGATTTCGCTGTTAAGCAGCTTTGCCCTGACGCCTTTAAGGTGCAGCATCGTCGCCGGCATAATTTTGCACTGAATCGTTTTCAGAATCAGCGCCAGTGATTCAAACGTTTTCTCCCCGGCACCAGAAGCAACGACCATTGCGGTCGGCTTATCGTTGAAGACGGTCGAGCCCACGCACCATTCGATGGCATTCTTGAGAATTGCCGGCAGGCTAAACACATATTCGGGCGTGCAGAAGATCACTGCGTCTGCCCCGGCGACCGCTGCGCGTAGTTCTTCTACCATCCCGGCCAATGCCGCATCTTCGGCGTTTGGGTCAAAATGTGGCAATGAGGCCAGGTCTGGAAAGATGTTAAACTCCGCATGGGCTTTCTGGCGACGGGCAAGCGTATGTAGAATTGCCATGCAGGTCGAACCTTTGCGTGTGCTGCCCGAAAAGCAAAGAATTTTCTTCATAGGCTTTGCTTCAGGGCATTCGAATTTTACCTTTCTTGTCTATTTTTCCCCAGGTGCCCGATTCGTTGTCCATGGCGCTATGCTCGCCGTCTTTGATCGTTTTGCAGCCATTGCAGAATCGCGCTGTCCCTTTTTCAAACGGGTAAACAAAATCAAATTGTGCTTTAATCACCTTTTTTCCAGCCTCATTGACAAAGCCCATTTTGCCGTTCTCGACGAAACGGAGCAACCCTTCACTCACGTAATCGGGACCATTATCGTAAATGAAGGGTTTGTACAGAACCTGCTTTTTACGGTTGATGGCAATCCAGCCGTCCAGGGTAACGATGTGCGCTACACCATGCTTGTTGAATTTCACTGTGCCAAAAGTCTGCAGATGGTAAGAAGTAATGTCCCTGTTGCCAGTCGCCCAAAGGAATGGGCTAGCGACAAGAACGAGCGCGTATAACAGCTTCACGTTGGGATCATGGAGCTTACACATCTGCCACGTCAAGAATTCCCCCACGGCATCAGCTGCAGGCAATGCTAAAGAATTGCCGCCCCACGAAATTTTTTTTGTAGTGCATGCGCAATGACTTCGCTTCTATCTCGAAATTTTCTTTTGCTGGCGTTCTTTGGCTCCCCACTGCTATTTGGCAACAAGAGCGGATCACAGAACGCGATCGTCAAAGAAATACAGTCTGTCGGGCAAAATCAATTCATGGTACTGGATTTCGTCGAAATACGCGACTGCAATTGCGACAGCGGCATAAAGATTGTGAATGAGAACAAGAAACTCCGCCGCTTTCACTTCACTAACAACAGTAAAATCTGGCTGCTGAAGAATGCCGGCGAATACGCTGAGGCAACACTGCAGCAGTTTATGGATGCGCGCGCTGGAAACCATTTCGGCTGGGGCTTCGATGCAGAGACTCCTTTCGAGTTTCGTTTTGACTCCGCCGGCAAAAAGATTCTCGAAATGCGCCAGGTTTACCTGCCTTAATATTTCCAGCCGACGGCAGACAACTAGTCGGCAATAGCTCATATTGCCTATCACTGCCTGGAATTCCTTTTCGCTTGTCGCAGTCGGTGAATGTCCGTTCAGGGTTTGCTGCGGCAAATTCGACAGGAAAAAACTCTGGAAATCGTCAGACTCATTGTCCCGGGGATTACTCCCACACCCGATGCCTGGGAGTACTTCTGGTTTCATCTTCCGGTAGCGCTGCCCGGTCTTTTTAGTTTTGCTTTCTGTACTTTTTTTGCCTTTTCGGGCTTCTACGTCTGGCTGCGCGACCGGCGTAACTTTTTTATGCTGAACTTTATGCTCATGTCACTGGGCATGGGAGCACTGGGCCTTATACTTGCGCTGCGGGCGCTGGTGCAGGATCTCGAACTGCTGCTGCTGCTCCACCGTATTGTCTATCCGATAGCGCTGCTCCTGACAGGTGGCGCAATGGGTTTTAACTACCACCTGATGGAGCGCCGGTACCGCATCATCCGCTACACGACATGGTTGCTCTGGGGTACAATCGCACTGGGAACCTACGGGCTGATCACTGGCAAGGCCTTTACAGGCAAGTGGCACCATTACTGGTTTGGCAGCTACCCTGTAGGTTCCGTATTTCTCACGCCATGGGGAATCAGCGGGGTACTTGGTCTTTTTGTCGTAGTAGTACCGGCCATGTTCTTCTTCCGCAAGACGGGCCGTAATCTGTTTCGCGACCCGATTGGTATTGGCGTCAACCTCACCTGCCTGACGATCGGCCTGAACCTGCCAAGCCTTACCGGCGTACCGCTTTTCCCGGGCGCAAACTTCATGTTTGTGCCGATGGCCCTGATTGCCTACGGCGTTTTCAAAAAAGATTTCTTCAGTCTCAACCGACTTCTCTTCGAGAAGCGGCTGCTCTATTACCTGATCGCCTTCCTGATTTCGGTCTTCTTACTCGGCACCGGCATTCTGCTGATGCTGACCTTACCGCCGCGCGTGGGTTCGGTAGTCTACACCAATCCGCTTACTTTCATTCCGGTGCTTTCGGGCCTGATTGTCTTCAGCCTCGCAATCTACCTTGCGGGCAGTAATCCCCAGAGCAGGGTGCACATGATGGGCGCACTCTCCATGATGCTCACAGGGTTCTTCACGATCCTGCTGACTGTCGAAAGCCTGCGGCTACCCCTGCTCATTAACCTGCGGCTGGATCAGTTAATTTACCTTATCTTCGCTTTCACGCCGATCGTGCAATACCGCTTCATCTACCTGCTGCTCGAACTCGATACCGATTGGCGCAGCCGTATTATCGATGTACTTTCGCTCATTGCAGCGCTGCTAACGCTGACCCCGTTCTTTATTACGGATTTTTACGAATACGGCGGTATTATTCGGACGGCAGGAGCCAGTTTTGGCCTTACGCTGTTGAGTCTCATCGGCGGTTATTCGCTGGCGCTGATTGCATGGCGCTGGTTTCATTCGCGGCGCAGGGCCGACCGCAGTATCGTGATCATCGTCGCAGCGCTGATGCTGGGTGCCGCGTTCATGCTCACGAACGTTCCTGGTACACAGGGTATATCTTTTCCGCCACTCGGGGCGCTGCAGTTCATACCCGCCGGAATGATTGCTTTTGCCATCTTGCGCTATCGCGCGATCGTGATACGCGGTGAGGCAACGCGTATTGCAAACCGGTTCCAGCTGATGAGCCTCGTCGGCGTCGGTTTTCTCGTCTTTGTTTATGCGCGCACCCTGCCTGAAGGGCTTGAGACTATCAAAATCTGGAACCACCTTTCGGTTATCGCTGCTTCGCTGCTGCTCGGCTTTAGTATGCTGCTATTCGTACTGGTACGTCCGGTAGCAGCGGCCATGGACGACAGTTTCCACCTGCTGGACGAACAAAAAAAGCAACTGGAAGAAAGCGAAAAGAACCTGCGGGAAATCGCCGATGTTTCGCGCTCTGTCTACGCCTCGGTCAACCTGAACGGCATCATCGACCTGATGTTCGCCTACGTGCAGCAGCGCTTTGGCATCGAAGGACTCTGGCTCACTTTTTGCGATACTGCGCAGAACCGCATCTACCACATGCGCCATAACGCAGACACCCAACTACCACGCGAGACACTCGGCTTCATGGAGCAATTCAGCGCCGATCTCACGCCCGATGCGGGGTTGCTTTACCATACCTGGCAGCGCAAACGCATCACGTACATGCGGCGCCTGGCCTGTCCCGACAAGATGGCGGAGCTTGACCGTATACTGGCAGAAAAACTCGACCTGAAGGGATATGTTCACGTGCCTCTCGTGTTGCAGAATGAAGTGATTGCCGTGCTTATGGGCATGAATTTCGGCAAGAAGCTGCATCTGTCACCGAAAGACCTGCGCTCGCTCGAACTCTTCGCCGGGCAGATCGCAGGAGCATTGTCAACAGCCCGCCTGCTGAAAGAGATCAACCAGGAAAAAAAGAAATCCGACGAGCTGCTGCTCAACATTCTGCCGCGCGGTATTGCTGACCAGCTAAAAGAGCGCGGTGAAGTAACACCGCAATTCTACGATTCTGTCACGATACTCTTTACCGACTTTGTGGGCTTTACACGTTCGGCGCTTACTATGGTGCCGACCGAACTGATCGAACAGCTGAACAGAATTTTCTACCAGTTTGATGCCATTACGCGGCGGTATAACCTTGAAAAGATCAAGACCATCGGCGATTCGTACATGGCGGCCGGCGGTTTGCCTGAGAAAAATGCGACGCACTACCTCGACGTCTGCCTCGCGGCGCTCGAAATCGTCAAGATGACCGAACAGGTCATCGCGATGTCAGGCGGTACCAGTACGGAAAGCTGGCAACTACGCGTCGGTATTCATACCGGCCCTGTGATGGCAGGCGTCGTAGGCCAGTACAAGTTTGTCTACGATATCTTCGGTGATGCGGTAAACGTCGCGAGCCGCATGGAAACGACCAGCGAGGCTGCACGCATCAACATATCTGCAGATACTTACCACAAGGTGAAATTTTTCTTTGACTGTGAATACCGCGGCCGTATACATATCAGGAACCGCGGCGAAGTGGAAATGTACTTTCTCAACGGCCTGAAGCCCCGTTTCCTGACAAAACACGGCGCTCCCAATGCAGAATTTCGCGAAATCTACGAAAAAATCCGTAACGGGGCGCGCATTGAGCCGCGGAAACGGGACAAGACCTCAGCCCCTTAGCGCTTGACGTCGCGCGACTGGACTGAACCTGCAGGCGTGCAGAACTTCGACTTCCAGACCACACGCCGCGTCGTCTGTGCACCTGGCTCCATCAGGCAACTGCCGGCGCTCGCCCGCGAACTGGGTATGACACGCGCGCTCGTAGTCACTGACCAGGGCATTTTCCATTCGGGGCTGTATGCCCGGTGCACAGACGCCCTGCGGCATGGCGATGTCGACTTTGCAGTCGAGCACAATGTCGTCGCCGACCCGCCCGAAGCCATTGTGCTCGAAGCTGTAACGAAAGCGCGTGCGCTCAGAATTGACGGAGTGATTGGCTTCGGCGGCGGCAGCTCGATGGATGTAGCCAAAGTTATTGCCACGCTTGTACCTTCGCAACAAGCCATCGCCGAGATCTACGGCATCGGCAACGTCAGGGGGTCGCGGCTGCCGCTCATTCAGATTCCGACCACGGCCGGCACGGGGTCAGAGGTAACTCCCATTGCGATTATTACGACCGGTGAAACGACCAAGACCGGTATTGTCTCGCCACAACTTCTGCCAGACGTGGCTCTGCTCGATGCAGAGCTGACAGTCGGGTTACCGGCCGATGTGACCGCGGCAACGGGCATCGACGCGATGGTGCACGCGATCGAAGCTTACACCAGCAAGATAAAGAAAAACCCCTACTCTGACCTGCTGGCCTTTGAAGCGCTGAAACTCCTGGCAGGTAACCTTCTGCGCGCGGTGAAGCAAGGTGACGATCTGGAAGCGCGGCAGGCAATGCTTTACGGTGCAATGCTCGCCGGTCAGGCATTCGCGAATGCCCCTGTTGCAGCGGTACATGCACTGGCGTACCCGCTGGGTGGTCATTACCACATCTCGCACGGTTTATCGAATGCGCTGATGCTCCCCCATGTTCTGTACTTCAATATGCCGCAGGCGGCGCAGCTTTACGCGTTATTGTGCGGAGCTCTGCCGGCGGCAAACGGTCTCAGTCCGTCAGGCGAAAAATTTGCCGAGGCACTGACGCAACTGATTTCTGAAACAGGAATTCCCCGTACGCTGCGTGAACTCAAGGTACCGCGCGACAACCTGCCCATGCTAGCGCGCGACGCGATGCTGCAGCAACGGCTGCTCATCAACAACCCACGCGAAGTGACCGAAGCAGATGCGCTCAGGCTCTATGAAGAGGCCTGGGGATGAAACCGAAGAAAAGTATAATGCTATTGCTGCTGGCAATGGGTTCAGCGATACCCGGTGTTTCGGCACAGGCTTCGACGACTGAAAAAACGCCTGCGGGTGCGATCGTCGAAGCACCCTATGAGCCCGATTACGCAAAGGGACTCGCCGAACGCCGTGAATGGCGACGCCTGCGGAAAATCTTTCTCAAAAAGCAGCTGCCATTCATTCTGCGCAAACACCGCGACAAGTTGCGCTGTGGCACCTGTATGGATGTCTATATGGACATCGCGTTTTCGGTCAGCCTCGCTGGCACAATCTCTGTGAAGCAGATTGATACGGCGCATGCCTGCGGGGGTGAATTTCCCGATGCGATGCGCGCAGATTTTCTCGAATACCTGCGCACATACCCTTACCCGGCCACACTGCTCGGCAAGACCGTGCGGTTAAGACTCGGGACGTCGCTTAAATGCTGAGCGCAATGTTCAAAAATTGCCGGGAGCTATGAGAAATCTGGCTGTTGCCCGCAGGGCGCTTCTGGTGCTGGTTGCCGCGGCAATGCCAGAACTTCGGGCCGAGCGCTTTGCGGGCGAATCACTGGAAATTGGCATCGAACGCTACCAGCCGGTTGCCCCAACCGCAAACGCGAACTTCACAGGTCTCGTCATCAACTACTACCCTTCGCGCTACGTCTATTTTGGTACCAACCAGATGTCACTCTATGTCCGGGGAGAATCGGACTACCGGCCAGACTTTCACCTGGGTGTGATATTTCCCTTCACGGAGAATTTTGCTGCAGAAGCAGCCCTGGGCGTCGACTTCTACACCGCACTTATTATCGCGCTCGCCATCGCCGACGAAGACAGCAACATCGATTACAAGTTCACGACGAATTTTTACTCGCCCTACTTTACCTTTTCAACGGGACTACGCTATGAATTCGATGCGTTTACGCTGAAGCTGATGGCTCAGACACAGCTGGGCGGCTACCTGCGCGATGAGACGAGCAACTTCAATGCTTCGGTCTGGCTGGGGCTGGGCGTGACCTACCGCCTCGCGCTTTGACGGGCTATTTTTTCTTCAGGTCTTCTTCGGTTTTGCGCGGTGCGGCCAGGCCACCTTCGTACCAGGCGGCACGGCTGTCCCAGTGGACGTTCGCATCTACCTTGCGTTCGTCGAATTTCGTGAGCGAACCTGCGGGCACCACGTGTACTTTGCCGTCACGGCTCACGTAGGGCACTGATGAACCGCATTCGGTACAGAACGCGCGTGAAAACTGCGCAGCCTCGGGCAGATCAAAGCGTTTAATTTTTTCTTCGCCCGAAAGAAAGCTCACGTTACCCGCACGCGTGAAAATGTTTGCCGCATGCGCTGTACCGGTCGAACGCCGGCAGCGCGAACAATGACAAAAGAAGAACCTGATGAATGGTCCCTTGACGTTGTACTTCACCGCTCCGCAGAGACAGCTACCCTGGTGTTCCTGTTGCATACCGTATACACCCTGTGGGAGCTTATTCTGTAAAGTCGATTAATACCTGGTTGAGGGTTGCCTCCGCCGATGCGAGGTCTTTGCCGAACGTGATGACTCCCTCTTCGTGACCTGCCATGACAAGCACGCCGCGCTGCAGAAGGCCTGCTTCGCGGCAGAGGCGCAGCATCTCGCGCGCCATCGCGGGAGTACCATAGGCAATGTGGGCTGCTGTTGTCGGTACATGCACGGCAGCGCGTTGCCACAACGCGCGGTGGTGGACGTGTATCACAGCGCCGATTTCTGCCGAGAGCTCGTAGACTGCCGCATGCGTCATCGACTCCGATGAAGCTGCAATTAATCCCTCACATTCGACCGTGTTCGCGGCAATGTCGTAGGCTGTGACCAGGGCAATATCGCCGGCACCGAGTGTGGGCTTGTGGCCGGTCTGCGTTCCCGTGATAAAAAAATGACGCCAACCCTCTGGCCGCAGCGAGACATTGCCATAGCCTATACCGTCGGGATAAACACCGACCAGGTTTTGGTCAAAAAGTCTGTTACGGCAACCAAGCAGGTCATTCAGGCAAGGGTGAACAGGGGCCTGCGTACGACGAAACCGGCAGTTGTACTTGGTGACACCCTCGTCGCGCATCTCAGCGCTTCTTGCGGTTCTTCTTGCCGGGGCTGCCCTTCAGCTGCCGGCGCAAGAGCGAAAATTCCTGGAGCCGGCGGGCAACCAGGTAGTTCAGGTTCTCGCTCCCCTTTTTGCCGGGGCTCTCTACCCTGCCTGCAGTGCGGCCGGTTAAGAGCTCAATCGCGTCGTCGACAGTCTTCACGGCATAGACCGCGAACTTCTTTTCTCCACAGGCTGCGACGATGTCTTCTCGCAGCATCAGGTGCTGCACGTTCGATTCGGGAATAATAACACCCTGCTTACCAGTCAGCCCGCGCGCCTTGCAGATATCGAAAAAACCTTCGATCTTCTCGTTGACCCCGCCGATCGGCTGCACTTCGCCGTGCTGGTTCACTGAACCCGTGATAGCAAGGTTTTGCTGTATCGGCACCTCTGAGAGGGCTGAAAGCAGGGCACAGAGCTCGGCGAGCGAGGCGCTGTCACCCTCAACCGGCCCATACGACTGCTCAAAAACGAGGCTTGCGCTCAGCGAAAGCGGAATGTCGCGCGAATAGCGCGAGGCGAGAAATGCGGACAGAATCAGAACTCCCTTCGAGTGAATGGAACCGCCCAGATCGGTTTCCCGCTCAATGTCAATGACCTGCCCGTCGCCGAGCCGGGCGGTTGCCGTCACGCGCACCGGGTGACCAAACATGCGGTCGGCCAGTTCGATGATCACGAGTGCATTCACCTGCCCGATACGTTTTTCATCGAGCGAGATCAGCAAGAGGTTGCGCATGATCTGGTCTTTGATACCCTCGCGCACACGCGCCGCGCGGCCAATCTGCGCTTCGAGCGCCAGGCGCACGTCCGAGGCATCGACCAGGCTTTTGCCGGCGCCCGCGGCAAAGTGCTCGGCCTCTTGCATCAGGTCGAGCATACGCCGCGCCGAAACGCTGAGTTTTCCCGAGTCGCCCGCAACCCGCGCGCTCTCTTCGATGAGGCGCGCAATCGCTGAACGCTCGAACGGTCGCAACTTATGGCTCTGCGCCAGGTTCGCGAGAAAGCGCGCGTAGTTTCCGGTATTGCCGTTGTCGCGGTCAATATCGTCGTCAAAATCTGCCGCAACTTTGAACAGCTCGGCAAATTCAGGGTCAAGTTCGCGCAGCAGGTAATAGTGCATGCGTTCGCCGATCAGCACAACTTTCAGGTGCAGCGGTACAGGCTCAGGCTCGAGCGGCAGCGAACTGGCAAAACCGTACATCTGGCTGAGCGACTCGATACGTATATGATTTGAACGCAATGCGCGCTTGAGGGCATCCCACGAGAAGGGCTGGGTCAGAAGCTTCACCGCGTCGAGAATCAGGTAACCACCGTTCGCTTTGTGCAAAGCGCCGGGCTTGATCAGCGTCAGGTTCGTGATCATCATACCGAACTGCGCGAGATAGTCGATACGCCCCATCAGGTTCTGCAAGGTCGGATTGTCTTCGTAGACGACGGGAGCTCCCTGCGCCGAAGCATTATCGATCACGAGGTTGACATAGTACCGCATGATCGGCGTACCTTCGCCGATCATCAGCGAACTCAGGTCACCCTCCTGCCGCGGCTGTTCGCGCAACGCCTCTCCTGATTCAATAAGATCTTTGAGCACTGCATCGAGATAACTCAACACATCAGGCAGGTCAGGGAATTTGTCGCGCAACTCTTCAACAAGGTGTGAAACCGCATAACTCATCGTCTTGCGGGCAACTTCTTTGAGACGTCCTTGCTGCTCGCGGCGCCAGAGGGGAAATTTATGCATCAGGTCGTGCAGCTTCTCCGTGCCTTCCTGCATCAGTTTTTCGAGACGATCCTTTTCATCATCGGGCAGCTTCTCGAATTCTTCGGCGGTGAGCGTCGAATCGCCCTTGATGGGAGAAAAAAGAAACCCTTGCTGTGTCCGCAGCAGCGCTATACCCTTGTCTGACGAGGAGCGCCCGAGCTCGGTCAGCGCCGTTTCTTCGCGCTGGCGAAACTCTTCGATAATTGCCTCGATCTCGCGCCGGTGCTCTTCGCTCTCAAACGCCGCGGTGATTGCCTTGGGCAATTCAGATACGAACTGCTGCATGCCGTTTCGGAACTCAACTCCCCGGCCGGCGGGAAGCAGCAACAAGCGTGGCTGGTTTGCATCAGCAAAGTTGTGCACGTAGCAGACATCCTGCGGCGAAGGGTTCTGGCGCGCCTGGTCGATCAGTATACGCTGCACGGCCGAATGCCTGCCGCTGCCATTTTCGCCGAGCACAAAAATATTGTAACCGGCACGATCTATGCTGGTACCGAAGGCGATTGCGTCGAGCGCGCGCTTCTGGCCAAAAATTTCGTTACTGACTGCCACCTCGCCCGTATTGGCGAACGGTATCAGCTCTGCGTCACACTTGCGGTAAAGCGCGCTTTCGGAGAGGGGTTGATGTTTTGGCATAGTCGGGACAACCACAGATGCCAGTTGAGCATCTACGGGTAAATCGCAAATCAGCGTCGGCCTTACGAGAGTTCCGGAACAGGCTCAAGAAATCATTTGCTGTCCAGCGCTTGGACACCTTCCCAATCGGGTGGCAGGCCATGCTCTTTAAAATAGGCACAGCGCTCGTAATAGAGTTTTGCGGCCTTATCTTCAGGGTTGCGGCCGATTACCCGGCTCAGCAGAGAACGCGCCCCGTCAAAATCGCGGCGGTAATACATAGCCAGGGCCTCAGTAAAATCGGGCAACGTCGCCATTTTCTTCTCGAGTTGTTCGGCAGAATCGCCGTCCATAACTTCAATCACGCCGACGGGCTTATCTTTACCCACAACCTTCACCCGGTCGATAAACCGGTAGTTATATGCCTGGGGAATTTTCAGCGTACCCAGGGTTTCGTCGCTGGTTGCAATTTTGATACCGTAGAGTTTGGTCAGGCCTTCGATTCGCGACGCCAGGTTCACCGCATCGGAAATCACCGTGCCATCCATTCGGCCCTCTGAACCGATCGTACCGAGCATCAGGTTGCCGGTATGCACGCCGACACCGATATTGATCGGCGGATAGTTCTGCTTCGACCGGTGCTGGTTGTATTCGACCATGTACTTTTGCATGTCGATTGCCGCGTTCAGCGAATCTTCGGTGCTGTTCTCGAAGAGCGCCATAATGCCGTCGCCGAGAAATTTATCGATAAACCCATAATGCTTCTGGATAATCGGGGTCATACGCTTGAGGTATGAATTAATGAAGTTAAAATTTTCGGCTGGAGTCATCGACTCCGAAAGTTTGGTGAAAGACCTGATATCGGCAAAGAGGATTGCCATCTGCTTCTGGACCTGGTCGCCCAGCTTTACGTCGAGAATAGATTCTTTGCCGAGGTTTACCAGAAACTGCCGCGGCACAAACCGGGCATACGAATCGGCGAGCAGAGTCTGCGATTCAAGTGCGTTGCGCTGCGCTTCTTCTTTGTCGCGGTAGACCCTGGCAATCTGTATCGCCAGCGCCACCGCCATACAGAATGTCAGCGTCAGGAAACCTGCATCGCTCAGCCTGACAGAGTGGATAACATTGAGATACGAGAGCATGTCGTTTGTGGTGCAGCCGAAGTAGAAAAGAATTCCTGTGGTGACAACTAACGCCCCTCCCTTGCGCTCGCGGACAGCCTTATAGGTAATATAAAGAAAGTAGACTAACGCATAAGCAACCATAAGAAACGCCAGCATGAACACGCTGTTTAGGTAGAGCTGCAGAAGCTTTTCAGGAAATACCAGAACCGGTGAAAACAGCAGAACGTTGAACCAGGAAAGAAAGCTCACAATCTTCAGCATGCGGGTTTTGGGCTTCTCGAAAAAATCAAAGCCAAAATTCAACAACCAGAAAGGCAGTGTCAGTATCGGCAGGTGTATACAGGTCAGGTGAAAGGCGTACGATCCGGTAAAAATGTGCGTCATGCCCTTCATGCCGAGAATGAATAGACCGAGAAAGACAGCAAGACCGGCAAAATAGAGTGGCGCCTTTTGTTCGCGGCGAGAAAAATACAGCACGGCGTAATACAAGCCGATGATGAAAAAAGCTCCCGCGAGCAGGCCAAATATCACCTGCGCACGCAGGTGGTGCCAGTACAACTGTTCGTATTCGCCGATCAGAAAATCGAGGTCGCCGTAAATGCCGCCGACGCTGTCTATGGAACGGATGCGAAAGGCAATGGAATTGATTTCGCCTGCGCGCAAGAGACGCCGCGGAATCTGGTACAGGTACACGTCTTCTTTGACAACCTGCAACTCGCCTTTGGCGCCAATGGCACCACGGCCACCGAGACGCATACCGTTGATATAGAGCTCGTAGGCTGCAGAGACCGTCGGCACCAACAGGCCAATTTTTTTATCGGCAAACTGCTCACCGATAAATAATTTTTTTCTGAACCAGGCGACGCCGTCGTAGTCGACCCCCTGCAGGCGCCATTCGTTGTTGATATTCAGTTTTTTCCAGGCAGAGTCATCGAAGGCAGCCTCGGCATATGCGGGGTTATCGTCCGCGATAAAGCGCCAGTTGTCGCCGGCGAGATCGTAAAGGGTATCGGCCTTTTCAATCTTCAGCGTTTCGTTCTCTGTTGCGCCGACAGACCAGGCGCGTGCCGAGAGCAAAAAAAGAAACGAAAAATATCCGAGAGAAAAAGCGAGGCTTTTACGCATTGGCAACACTCTCATAGCGGCAGTATCTGGCAAACACAAATGCTCGCCGGGGTTTGAAGCGCATTTTTTTCAGCAACAAAGAGCCAAAGAATTACCCGTTGGCGGCAGCAGGTCGGCGCATATACCAGAGCGGTACGTCAGGCGAAAGCTCTTTGCTGTCCACCAGAACGAAACCGTGCTTTTCATAGAAAGGAATATTGCCGGGGCGATCGGTTTCGAGATAACAAACCTTGCGCTCCCGGTCGGCCTTGTCTGTGATATACCTGATGAGCGCGCTGCCAAAACCCTGCCCCTGCGCTGCGGGCGAAACGCCGATGTGAAAAAGATAGTAGTGCGGGGTGCCGGCCATGATTCTTTTCATATAATAGCCGTTCTGGTTCAGAATTTTCTGAATCTTCAGATAGATACCCAGGCCCAGCCTGAAAGGAAGTTTGTAGAGGCCCGCGCGCATGAGATCGATAAAACCGGCGGTGCGACCCGGCTCGTACCAGATGGCAACACCGTCGCCGTCCCCGGTCTGCAGGCAAAGGCCGTTGATCATTCCCAGTGCCAACACACGCTGCATATACCAGCGAAATTTTTCTTCGCGCCGCTCTTCTTGCGGAAAAGCCCACACATACCCAGGATTATCAGAAAAGGCCTGCGCCAGTGTTTCGGCGCAGCGAACGGCTGAGGTTTCGTCGATTACGGTGATAGGTTTACTGCTCGGCATCGGACGGGAAAGCTGTACAGACAGGTAGTCGTGTCAATACCAATTTGCAGAGCCCCAGTCCAGAGCATGGTAAGGTCTTGACAATGCAAAAAAAATTGCGGCCCTCGCCCCCATGGCAAAACCCGCCCGTTCGCAGCGCAGCGATTATTCTTTTTTTGCTCCGATCACCACGCGCTGGTCTGATAACGATATCTATGGCCATGTCAACAATGTCGTCTATTACTCCTATTTTGACAGCGTCGCTAACCTTTACCTGATCGAGGTTGCGGGCCTCAAAATCCAGAGCGACAATGTCGTCGGTTTTGTGGTCAGCTCGGGGTGCAATTATTTTTCCCCCGTGGCGTATCCTGAAAAACTGGAAGGCGGATTAAGAGCGAACAAGGTCAGCGGCTCATCAGTCGAATATGGCGTCGCAATTTTCCGCGCGGGTGAAAACGAGGCTGTAGCTGACGGCTTCTTTACTCACGTCTTTGTCGACCGCAGCACTGGCAAACCAGTGCGCATACCCGAAGCTATTCGCGCTGCGCTCGAAAAAATACAAACACCTTCGTGACAGATGCTATTCTCGCCGGTGCATTCTGCACCCGCGCAGCTTCAGCGCACCATACCTTTGCCGAGCAAATACATACCGATCAACTGAAAAGGTGAAGTCACAATATCGACGGGTACCGTCACCGCGTACCAGCCGTACATCGCAGCAAGGCTGATGCGGCTGCGCTGCTGCCATTCTATCTCACGCATCACTTCGTTATAGTCCGTCGACGGTGTCTGCACAAGGTAACTTAATCCGGCTTCGCTCTGCCAGTACCCGTGCATCGCACTAAACGTGTAGATGTTGGTAAAATCCATAAACAGCAGCGCATCGGGATACGTCGTCGCGCCACTTTCGAGCCCGTAATAAGTTTTGAGTATTTCAGCCGCAGTGGTCTTCTCACCCGGTTTCAAAAAGAGGATTCTCCGAAACGCCGCATCGTCCATACAGCAAGCGTTCTGCTGTATGAGAAAAACCTTTTTACCCTGATCCAGCCGCTGCGCTGATTCGTAAAGCCGCATGCCGGCCGCTGACGATTCAACATTCAGAAAGCGTTTTTCACCGATCAGCACAGAATCAAACTGCAGCAACTTCCGACCGTTCTGTACCACCATGTGTCCGGGCAGAATGCGGTAGTTAGCGCCGCCTTCAAGCGGCCGGTCAAATTCATTGATAGCCGAGCGGTACTCATCGATGGCCTTCGAGTTTCGCATCGTCAGGCATGCCGGAGAAACGAAGACCGGCAGCATAAGGAGAAAAATTCGCGGGCGCATACGCCAACGTGGTATATACGCGCAGCAGTGGAAGAACAAATAATCGTGCCAATACCCCATCGGGGGTTTCGCCGATGCGTAAAATTACCACACCCGCATGATCTTTTAACGCCTGGGTGATCTTTCGCGATCTGCTCGCCGGTCGCACAGTCCGGTGAAAAATGGCCCGCCATGAAACAATACCCATATTATCTCGCCAACCACCCGGTGACCACCAGCGCCGCCTCGCTGCGGGTGACCGACAAGTACACGGGTGAAAACTATGCCGAAGTCGCGCTCGCAACACCCGAGGTGATCGATAACGCCATTGCGGCAGCCGTCGCAGCGGAAAAGCCGATGTCTCAGCTGGCCTCATTCGAGCGCCGTGCGGTGCTCGAGCATGTACTGACACGGGTCAGCGAGCGCAGCGAAGAGCTGGCGCACCTGCTCTGCATCGAAGCGGGTAAGCCGATCAAAGACGCGCGCGGCGAAGTCACCCGCCTCATGGATACTTTTCGCATCGCTATGGAAGAGGCGACGCGCATCGGCGGCGAAGTGCTGCCACTCGACATCACTGCACGCACCAAAGGTTACCGCGGCTTCACGAAACGCGTTGCCATCGGCGCCTGTTCGTTCATCAGCCCATTTAATTTTCCGCTCAACCTGGCAGCGCACAAGATCGCGCCCGCCATCGCCGCGGGTTGCCCGTTTATTCTGAAGCCGGCAAGCCTCACCCCATTGGGAGCTCTCGTGTTGGGCGAAATTCTTGCCGAAACTGCGCTACCCGCCGGTGCATTCTCGATTCTGCCCTGCTCGCGCGACGGTGCCGATCTTTTCGTGACCGACGACCGGCTGAAACTTCTGAGTTTTACCGGCTCGGCCGAGGTTGGCTGGAAAATGAAAGCACGCGCCGGCCGAAAAAAAGTCACGCTTGAGCTCGGCGGTAACGCCGCGGTAATCGTCGACGCCGACTGCGATATCGATCACGCCGTGCAGCGTATCGTTTTTGGAGCATTCTACCAATCGGGGCAAAGCTGCATCAGCGTGCAGCGTATTCTCGTGCACGAAGATATCTACGAAAAATTCCGTAGCCACCTCACCGCGGCTACCGCAGCGCTCAAATCGGGAAATCCGCACGATGAAAATGTCTTTATCGGGCCCATGATTTCTGAAACCGAGGCGAAGCGGCTCAAGGGCTGGATCGATATAGCAGCGCAGGGCGGAGCTCATGTGCTCTGCGGCGGCGGTCTCTCGGGGGCGATGCTTGAACCAACCCTGCTGGAAAATGCGCGACCAGGCGATGCCATCTGCGCCGAAGAGGCCTTTGGCCCCGCAGCCGTGCTCGAAAAATTCTCTGATTTTAGCGATGCCCTTGAACGCGTAAACCGCAGCCGCTACGGTCTGCAGGCGGGCATTTTCACCCGCGATATACAAAAGGCGATGCTTGCATGGGATACTCTCGAAGTAGGCGGTGTTGTCGTGGGCGACGTGCCGAGCTTTCGCGTCGACAACATGCCCTACGGTGGCGTGAAAGATTCAGGCCTGGGCCGTGAAGGTATTCGCTCGGCAATTGAAGATATGACCGAGATACGCCTGCTCGTGGTGAAGTAGCATGCTTAACGCCTGCTACCGTGCGTCAGGCGCAGACCAACAATCATCACGATCGGCAGCAGAGGAATCGTGAGCACATTGAGCCATTGCCAGCCGACCAGTGCATGCAGCTTGCCGGTAATTGCGATGGCCGATGCCATGCCGAGCGCGATGATGAAGTCGTTCAACGCCTGTGCCGCGCTCATGTGGTCGGCACGCACCAGCGTCGTGAGCATCTGGCTGGCTGAAACGAACAGGAAATTCCAGCCAATACCCAGCAGCACCAGCGAAACAAAATAATGCCAGTAGCTCACACCGTGAAAGTTGATTCCGATGCACGCAGCGAAGAGCAATACCCCGGCAATAATGATGGTACGGGCACCGAAGCGGGCAATGAGACTGCCGGTAAAAAATGACGGCACAAACATGCCCAGCAGGTGCGCGCGTATCACCTGCGTCGTTGCTTCAAGGCCCATGTGTTCCCTGTGCATGGCGAGAGGAGTGGCTGTCATGATGAGCACCATAACCAGGTAAGCGGAAGCTCCCACAAAGACAACGCCCAGGAATTTCGGTTCGTGCAAGATATCTTTGAATGAACGGCGAATAGAGACCTGGACCGCAATCGGTTTAGGAAAACTCAGGCCTGATACAATCAGGATCGCCAGAGCATACAGGGGCAGCAAGATCAGGTAACCGCCGGTGAAAACTGCCTGCGGGAAAAAATTCGCCCCCCAGGTCGACAGGTAGGGGCCAACAAAGGCTGCGAGTACGCCACCGGTAAGCACCAGTGAAATTGCCTGCGGCTTGCGCTTTTCGTCGACCGCCTCGACTGCAGCAAAGCGAAAATAATTGCCGAATGCGGTCAGCACACCCATGACTGCAGCGCCGGCTGCGAAAATCCAAAAAGACCGTGCATAGATGCCTTGTGCCGCAAGCAAAACACCCGCCAAACCAACCACAAAAGCAATGAAGAACCCCGTCTTGCGGCCAAGCCGCGCCATCACGAACGAAGCCGGCATCGTCATCGCGAGTGCAACCAGCACGTGCAGTGACGCCGGCCAGGTAGAGAAAGCCTCTGAACCTGCAAGCGCGACGCCAATCAGTGCACCGGTCGTCGTCAGGTGTATGCTACCCGACTGCACGATTGCCTGCGCGAGTGCAAGCAGTGCAACGCTACGGCTCAAAGGCTACCCCAGGCTTTCATAGAGTGCCTTGCACAACCGCAGCGTCTTATCCGGGCGGATTTTGTAATCCATCTTGTTGCAGACATAAGCGAACGCAGTGCGCGTTTTGGGATCAGCGAAGGTGACCGGCCCGCCCATACCCGAATGGCCAAACGCCTCGCTGTGGGGTGAATAAAGTTCGGGTTCTTCTTTCAGGAAACCAAGATTCCAGCCAAGCCGCTTACGCAGAACCAGGTCGTAACGTAACGGATTGGGCTTAGTCAGCTGCCGCATCAGTTCAGCGTCGGCAAATTGTGTTTTGCCGACACGGCCTCCCAGCGCGAGCACATTCATGATCGTCGCCAGCGAACGCGCATTGGCAATTCCGTTGGCCCAGGGTAATTCGAGACGGTGCACCCAGGTTTCGTTGAAGACTTCGAGTCCACCAGACCCGAGCGCCGGGTTCATATACGCTCTCTCGATTGACCGGTCGCCGGCAATGAAAGCACGCGCAACCCGCCCTTCAGTCGTATTGCCCAGCAAGAGATCAGGCACGAGCGCGGTCAGGCGATCAAAGGTAGACACCGGGTAGAGTTTAGCAACCTGGTGGTCGTGCTGGGGTGGCAGACCGATAAACGCATCGGTATCTAACTTACGCGCAACTTCCCGGGCAAAAAACTGCCCCAGGCTTTCGTGCGCAACATGCCGAAAAAGCTCCCCTGCGTAGGCGCCCCAGATCTGTGCGCCGTAAGCCTGGCCGCTGCCCGGCACAAACAGCGGCTTCTGCATAATCAGTGCACGGTAGACCCTGGGATAATTATCGCGAAAATCGCTGAGCTCCAGTGGCGTGTTCAGCGAGTAGAGGCCGGCGCGGTGTTCGAGCAGTTGCCGGCAGGTAATATCTTTCTTACCCGCTATCGCAAAGTCGGGCCAGTAGTGTGCAACCGGTTTCTCGTAATCAAATTTGCCGCGCCTGGCAAGAATCAAAAAACTCAGCGAAGCCAGCGCCTTTGTTACGGAAAAAACCGGCACGAGCGTGTCTTCATGCCATTGTTCGGAGTTCGTGCGGTTGCTGAGACCTGCCCAGATATCGACAACTTTCGCACCGCGCTGGTAAACGCAGACTGCGGCACCGGCCTCATACTTATCGGCGAAGTTCTGTCGAAACGCCGAGACCAGCGGTTCGAAACGTTTATCCCATTCGCCGTGTACCTGCATAGCACCTACGGGAAGAAATGCAACCGGGCGTCGCGCTCTTTTGGTTTTTAGTTGGGGGCTGCAATCGTCAGTTCGCCGCTGCGGATTTTATCTATCATGTCAGTGTAACCGCCGACAAACTGCTCGTCGATGAATATCTGTGGTACGGTCATATGCTGCGTGCGTTCCCTGAGCTCTGCGTAGACCTGCGGGTCGCGGGTGACATCAATCTCTTCAAAGGCGATACCCCGCGTGCTGAAGTATTCTTTCGCGCGGTCACAGTAAGGACAGTAGTCCTTGGTATATATGGTGACTTTTCCTGGCATACGCTTCTCCGGAAGCCCGTTGGTTAAAATGATACAAAAACTCCTGCGCAGCGGCACTTTTGTATGACGGGTTCGGTTCAGCGACCGCTAGTTTTCCCGCAGCCAGAGCCTGAGGTTCTCAAAACACTCCGCCTCTTCTTCGAGTATCGGGATATGCCCTGACTGCGCGTATTCGTGGTAGGCAGCCCGCGGCATGCGGCGCGCAATTTCACGCGCCTGTGCAGGTGATACGACTTTGTCGTGCGCCCCCGTAACGAAGAGAGTGGGTACATTGCTGCCCGCGAGCGCGGGGCGCAGGTCGGCGCTGTCAATGATCGTGAGCCAGGCCCCCATCGCCTCGGGTGGTAGTCGCAGCAGCTGATCACGGTAGGCGCTGACGTACTCTGTCGCGTCGGCACGGCGAAAGAAGGTTTTCGGGCGGTGCACACCCGTTTCAAAAATGTTCTGGAACGCATCGGGCACCGAACGGATAAAGTGGAAAGGTAGGTGCAGCGCCGCGTGCAGGTTTAGCTTGTAGAGATCGCGGGCAAAACCCAGCGGCCCCTGCACCGGCCCATGGATGACCGGCCCGATTGCTACCACGCGCTTCACCAGCTGCGGATAGTGCAATGCCAGCGACAGGGCGATTAATCCCCCTGTCGAATGGCCGACCACGGTAACCTTCTTCTTACCGACCAGCTGCTGTATTGCAGCCGCCTGCAGTGCCGTTACCTTGACCAGGTCGACCCCGGCAAAATCGCCAGCGGTCGTCGCGGGATAATGCCCTGCAAGATCGAGGTTGATACAGGTACCAAGCTGGCGAAAATCTTTCAGGACCGGGGCCCAGAAGCCACGGACTGAACACCAGCCATGAATGAGGACAAAAATTTCACCTTTACCTTCGTAACGCTCATAGGCAAATTTGAGTCGGCCAACGGCAATTTCCTGTGAACGCATAATTGTCAGGTGCCAGAGCATAATGCCGCGGTCAAATGCTTGGCGAAATTCTGACCGTGGGCAGTAACCATTGAGCCGCCCTTTTGCTTTGCAGCCTGTTAAAATCACCGGAATAGCCGTGCATGGCGCAGCGTGTGCTTGTGGTAGACGATTCACAGCTGATGCGGCAGATTATCGCCGGTTTTCTCTCGGCCAATGGTTTTGCCATTGCCGGTGAAGCGCGCGATGGCGTAGAAGCACTGAAACTTGCCGAGGCCGTTCAGCCAGACCTCGTCACCCTCGATATCGGGCTGCCACAGCTCGGCGGTATAACAGTGCTGCAAAAGATCAAAGAGGTTAGCCCTGCCACGCGGGTGATGGTGGTTTCTGCCATTCACGACAAGGGCCTCATGCTGCAGGCGCTCGAAGCAGGTGCGGCGGATTTTCTGCACAAGCCGATTTCTGAAGATTTGCTCGTTGAATCGGCCCGCCGCCTGACCGCGCAGCCCGCGGCTTAGCCCCCGGATAAACGATTGTTCTCTTTACAGAGTTTACCGATGCCTTTAGTTAAAAAGAATGACCACCGATGAGCTCTGAGTCAACCGATCCAAAAGCTCCTACCCAAAAGCCGCTCACGCCTGCTCTCGAGGCTGAGTTCCAGCGCATCTACAACAAGAGCAAAAGTCGTGTGCTAAACTACATACAGCGCTCGGTGCGCGACCGCGACGAGGCGCTCGACCTGCTGCAGGAAGTTTTTATCACCTTTTACGATAAGCTGCCCGAGCTCGACGTCTCGACTGACCGCATCGAGTCGTGGCTGGTCAAGACTGCCCGCAACGTCATTCTGACCTACGTGCGCGACACACACCGTCGCCTGACGCGCGACCTGCAAAACACGCAGGAAAGCGACACCTGGGAAAAAGACGACCAGGTCGGCAAGATCTACCAGAAAGAACTCGAAAAGCACATCGATAACTTCTTGGTGTCGCTCAACGACCAGGAACGTAACCTCTTTATACTGCAGAAAATCGAGCAGGTCAAATACAACGACCTGGAAAAAATTCTCGGCATACCACAGCGCACGATGAAGCGCATGGCCTCGAACCTGTTACAGCGGCTCAAAGAACGCACGACGTTTGATAGGGATTATTTGGAAAATTGACCCCTGCGGGGTTAATTTTCCGGTAGGGGTCGCCAACGGTACTGCCGGTATATTTCTGCCGGCTGGAAATTGCGCTTGTACGCCATCTTCGGGTGATGCTCCAACCAGAGCCCAAGGTTCAGGTACGGCAGGCGCTCCACCCGCGCTTTTTCGATCGCCAGCAAAATATTCAGCGTGCCGAATGAACGCTCGGGTTCATCGGGCTCAAAGGCCGAATAGACCGCCGACAGTGCATCGAGTGTGCGGTCGAAGATCGCAAACCCCACAACCTTGCCGTTCTCGGTCGTCGTCAGCTCGAGTGTTGTCGGCGGGTTCGTGTACATCTGCCGCACCATCGCTGCCGCAAGCTGCCGGCGCAGTTCAGTGACCGGCACGTCAGTCTCCTTGTGGCGTGACAGCTGGTAGCGCACGTACAACTCAAACTTTTCCTGTGTCGGCTGTGGCGTGCCCCAGTGCGCCTCAACGGCGGAGTTCTTTTTGAGCACCCTGCGCATGCTCCGGTTGGGCTTAAATTCGCCGACGATCACCCGGTAGGCCGTGCATTCGCGGCAATTCCGGCAGTACGGGCGGTAATAATCGGTCGCGTAGCGCCGGTAACCTTTATTGAGAACGCGGGTCAGCTGTTCGGGCGTGAACTGGTGGTGTGGGTCAGAGAAATCGTGGTTGCGCGCCAACCGGTCGGGATAATAACCACATTGCCATTCGAAAAGCATACCAGCGTCACCAGGGCAGCGCCCGGTACAATTGCTCTTTCGATTTTCAAGGTGTCGCGCGAAAAAAAGCTCTCCGCATGGCAGGAAAACACGTGGTAATCGCCGGGGCATCCGGCGCTGTAGGTATTGAGTTCATGAGCGTCCTGGAAAAGCTGAATTTTCCGGTGGCGTCGCTGCGCCTGCTCGCCACGAAACGCAGCGCCGGTAAAAAGCTCAGATTCAAGGGTGAAGAGATCACCATTGAAGAAATGACCAAAGATTCATTCAAGGGTGCAGATGTTGCGCTCTTCTCTGCCGGCAGCTCGGTGAGCAAAGAATTCGAAAAAGCCGTCACTGACGCAAACTGCGTGATGGTCGACAATAGCTCCGCCTTTCGCATGCGCGAGGGCACTCCGCTCGTTGTGCCCGAGATCAACCCCGAAGACGCGAAAAAGCACTCGGGCGTGATCGCGAACCCCAACTGCTCAACGATCATCTTGCTGATGGGAGTTTACCCCCTGCACCGCAAGTACCCCGTGCGCCGGCTGGTCGTCTCGACTTACCAGGCAGCTTCGGGCGCGGGTTGGGCCGCGATGGAAGAACTCAAAGATTCTACCCGCGCGGTGCTCGACGGCAAACCGTTCACGCCACAGAAGATGCCCTACCCGTACGGCTTCAACCTGTTTTCGCACAACACCGCGATCGACGCAGTGGGTTATAACGAAGAAGAGATGAAGATGGTGAAAGAGACCAAAAAAATTCTTTCGACTGACAAGATCTCGATCAGCCCCACCTGTATTCGCGTGCCCATTTTGCGCGCGCATGCCGAGTCGATTAACATCGAGTTCGAAGGCAATGCGCCGTCAGAAGACGAAGCGCGCAAACTCTTCACTGAGTTTCCCGGAGTGCGCGTCGTCGACGACCGCGCGAAGAACCATTTTCCCATGCCACTCGAAGCATCAGGCGAGTTCGACTGCCTCGTTGGCCGCATTCGCAAAGACGTGAGCATGCCAGATAAGGGTCTGAATATCTTCATTGCGGGTGACCAGCTCTTGAAAGGTGCCGCACTCAACGCGGTACAGATCGCGGCATTGCTCTAGAAACCGGCAAGAAAGGCAGAGACGCAGTTCATGAGTAATATTGAGATAGTAGAAAAGTTTTTGGCAGCTCTGGAAGCAATCGATCTGCCCGCTGCCGAAGCGCTGCTCGACGACAATATGGTTTATGAAAACGTCGGTCTCAGTGTCGACCATGGCCGTGAGGCTGCGATCAATACTCTGAAGGGTTTCATGCGATTCTCTGATCGATTTGAAGTCATCATGCATGCCATTGCTGAAAACGGCAACATTGTCCTAACAGAACGCACCGATATTCTTTCAGGTCCGGGCATTCATCTGGAATTTTGGGTCTGCGGCCGCTTTGAGGTCAGAGACAATAAGATAGTTTTGTGGAAAGATTATTTTGATCGGGCGGCGGTTACGGGGCAAATCGCAAAAAGCATGCCCGGTTTTCTGACGACTGGCGTATGGACGAAGCTGGTAAACCGATAGCGTCTTTTGAGGCTGCATTCCGTAGCTGCGTTTCAGCCTAAGCTGCCGGGGCCTATGTAATCTATCTGACTCTTGGGATCTTCAGCAAAGAACAGGCATGGTTAAACCAGAATCGCAAGCAGTACGGCGCATTGCAAATCCGCCGTAATGCTTGCTCGCAAGTACTATTTGATCAGGTTTTCCCAGGCAGTCCCCTTCAACTGCTCACGCAGAGCTGCGAAGTGACGACTCTGAAAGCGCTCGCCCGGCATGTATGCACTGGTGCTCATTTCAGTAAATTTCGAAGAGCTCATGAGACCACCGACTACTGCCTCATAAACACCGAGGTGTACAAAGCCACCTTTGCATGTTCCTTTGTAACTTTCGGGAAGTGTGCCATGCTTACCAGGAAGCGGATTTTTCTCTGTCACGGAAGCTGGTTGACCATAAGTAACGATGCATTTATTACCTGATCCCCAGCAGCTTTCATTGCTTTTCTTCATTTCTGCAAGCGACAGAAATTTGATTTCGAACGAGCCGGCTGGTACTAGCGCGTAAAAGACACTTGCATCAAGCGCACCGGCACTCTTAAAAACCAGCGCGGCGGTTTTGTCGCCAGCAACGATTGTACCCGAATGTCCAGAGCCCGCTTCTTTGCTTCCATCTACCAGCCCAGTAATGAGGCAGGTGTTTGACGCATTTGCCCCTTGTATGGCGGCCAAATCATCGCTATTGATTACCGGATCAGATGCGCCCCCGCCCATGAGAGTTGCACAGCCACTGACGGTCAGGAATGCTAAACCAAAAAGAAATTTCTCGATTATTTTCATGAATCCTCCATGATTGTTTTTGGCGGATTTGTAATAAGCACATCAAAATGTCAACTTTATCTTCGCACTAGCAAGAGTTGCTGCTTGCACGGAAATCGCAACTGCCATTAGGCGGTTTTACCCAGACATTACATGCGCCCTTTGCCTGGAAAAAAAATATTGGTTTTCTCCTGGTATTCGGCATAACCCGGGCGCTTTTGCAGCGAGTAATACTCAGCAGGCTCTGCGCCCGAGTAGCTATTCAGTACCCAATACATGATGCGAACAATATAGAGCAGCCCCAGGCCAAGAAGAATCCAGACTGGCATCGGCTCTTTGTGTTGCAGCAACCACCACGAGGGTATTGCAGCGACCACCAGGCCCAACCAAACAACCCACTCACCAAAATAATTGGGATGCCGGCTGTATTTCCAGAGACCGATGTCGCAGACACGGTTCGTTTCGCCGGATTGTTTCATTTTATTAACGAAGAAGAGTTTCTGCGAATCGGCAATCGATTCGATAATGTATCCCGAGAGAAAGATTGCGAAGCCAGCGATTTCGACCGCTGAAATTTCGCGGGTTGGGTTGCTCGCAATGACAAAGGCCGGTAACGCCAAAAATGAAGCGTTGGCCAGGCCCTGGCTCAATACTTCAAGTTGTGCCATCAGTTTTTCATTTTTGATGCCAGTTTTTTCCCAGCGCAGGCGTTGGTACCGGTACCGGGGCAGCTCTGTATTGAGTATCCCCTGAAAAAGGTAGACCACCGCACCAGCACCCATGCGGCCGCCGATGAAAAGGTAAATGGCCGCGATCGCTGTGACGCGAAAATTGTCTCCGCTGCCAAAGAGCAGTGTGATGATGCCAATACCAACCAGCCCCCATGGCCAGCCGATATCCACATAAGCCATGCGCCCGGTAAACCACAACGGCAGGCAAACAACCAGTGTGAAAAGGCTTAACTGGATAATGCCATTTAGTAGCGCGACATGCGCGTATTGCGTGGCGGCAACCAGAAACAGCCAGCCGAGAATGTAAGGCGACGGAAAGCGTAGATAATTTAGCATGAGGTACTGTGTGGCCACGGGCGCTATTGCAGAAACAGTTGCAAATGGATTTCGATACGCCCGGCACGCGTAAGGGCTATTCAACCAGCGCCAACCCCTCTCGCTCCGCTGCCACGCGCAGGCGGTCGTCAAGCGTCAGAAACCGAATGCGCGAGGCGTCGCCCTGGGAGATGGTAATCGCTGCTGCAAGTTGCAGCGCGTCGGCCGTGCGCAAGTTATGCGTTCTAAGTAACCGCCGCGCCGTCGATTTCACACGGTCACCTGCCTGCACCTCGTGCCAGGTTTCAGCCAGTCGTTTCAAGCGGCCAAATGCCGAACTGGCGTGACCCGCGTGTACGTGAGCGTCGCGCTCGCGGCGGCAAATCGCCGAGACACATTCGAGCTCCGTCGCCCACCATACCAGCATCTCGGGGTCTGCCGTGTAGAGCTTGAGCATCTGCTCTGACGCGCTCTCGCGCACGATCAGCGGCACGACCGCAGAGCTATCCCAAAAGATCATCGGCCTTCGCGGCGTTCTTCAATGAGTGCAGCCAGCGCGCCGGTGAGCGCGGTCTTTGGCGGCAGGTCTTCGAGTACTGCGCAGGGTTGGGTGGCGGCGCGGCGCAGCAGTCCCTGGCGCTCGAGGTCTGCGAGCAGTTCAGCCCCGTGAAAATGTCCGCGCGGTATCGGCGTCAGTAGGGCGACAGGCACGTCGCGGTCAGTGATCATGACCGTTTCACCTGCCTTAACCTGGTCGATGAGCGAACTGAACACCGCTTTTGAGTGGGATATAGTAGACTGGTACATATGACTATTTTAGTCATAATAATCTGGAGCGTCAAGTGTTTGTCCACGATCGGCAAAGGCAATACCTGGCCGGGCACATGGCAAAGAGTTGACCACGGCAGGCCGAAGGGGAGTTTCAATCTGCCACAAACATCTCCTGAAAATGAAAGCATTAACCAAACAAACCATCACGCACCTGCGCGAGCAGGCAGTCAAAGCTTCGCGGCAGGCGTATGCCCCCTACTCGCAAATACAGGTAGGGGCGGCGCTGCTCGCGAACGACGGCAACATCTATCTCGGTTGCAATGTCGAAAACGCCTCGTATGGCCTGACGGTCTGCGCCGAGCGCTCGGCAGTTTCCGCCGCGCTGCAGGCGATCAGCGACGAGCGCGAAAGACTGATACGCGCGATCTACGTGGTGAACAACAAGCTGCCCGAAATTCCCCCGTGCGGGGCATGCCGCCAGGTGATATTTGAATTCGGCAAGGGCGGGATTGTTTTCTTTGACGGGAAAAAGGGCATGAAGAAGATCCTGATCGACAAAATTCTGCCTGAGGCATTCCGTTTGTGAACCGCCGAAGGCGGTTCACAAACGGGAATTAATAAACCAGAATTTTTTCAGCGGGTCGGTCGCTTCTTCGATCTTGCTGCCCAGGTGGAACATCAGTTCGAAGTGCGAGGGTTTCTCGACCAGCACGCGTTCAACAGCAGCCGCGCCGGGGCGCGCGAGCGGTAATTCTTTGCAGGCATCTTTGATGTAAGGCAAATCGCGCTCGGTGCAGAGCAGGAATACGGGCATTTTAGTCCGGGGCAACCACTCGGCGGGCGAGAGTTTAAGCGCGTCGGCATCCTTGATATAACCATCGACCGCGCGTAGCTGCATGGGGGCAATCTTCGCTACATTGTCCTTCAATGAAAGAATCGGCGACACCAGCGTCACGCTCTTGAACTGTGAGAGATCTGCTTCGCCGATCAGCAGGGCACCCGAGGCATGCGCCATCACGTGCAGCTTCTTCGCGTCGAAGTTAAAACGATCGGCGAGCGCTGCGACATTGGTCACGAAACGGGCAAAACGTCGCGACTGCTCGGGTAAAGCACGTGCATGCAGTGTCTCAGCAGAAAAAAACGGCCTACTGAGAATACCCGGATAATTCGGCAGCTGCAATACGGCGACGACAAAACCCTGGCGCACACCAAGACCACCCAGGTACGCGTAGTTCTTCTTGTTGCCGCCCTGCAAGAAACCGCCGTGCATCACGACAAGCAGGGGCCGCCGCGCGCTGCCGGCCGGGGCGACGAAAAAATCTGCGGTGGCATCGCCGACCTGCACGTCGCGAAAAATCTGCGCCGATGGCAGGCCCGTCGTCACCGGGCGAAAGCGCGTGTACGACGCCTGTTCCCAGATCGAGAAGACGTTATCGAAAATAAAGTAAAAGGTCAGAAAGGTGAGTATCACGACAAAGGTGATGATGTGGCGGGATTTCATAGTGGTTTTCGCAGAAATGAGCTCAGCTCATTTCTGCGCTAGTACAAAGTGAGGACGTGCGGCCAAGTCATTACGGATTTCCACACTGACAAAGCCAGCTTCACCTACCCATTCGGCCACCTCGCTGCTCTTCTGCGGGTGGGTTTCGAGCGCTAGAATACCGCCGGGGGCAAGGTTGCGCCAGGCAAAGGCAACCAGGCCGCGGTGCAGCTGTTCGAATTTTTCTGCAACGAGCGCCAATCTGGGTTCGTGATCGCGCACCGAAGCATCGAGTGCGGCAAACTCTTCGGGCAGAACATACGGCGGGTTACTCACGATCAGCTCAGCCTGTTGTGACAGGGATAACTCCCCCGCACAAAAGTCGGCACACAGGGTATGAACCTGCGTTCCTGTTTCGCTCAAGAGTTGCGCGGCATTCGCCGCGGCGACCTGCAGCGCTTTGGAAGAAATGTCGAGCAACGTCAGTTCGGCGGCCTTGAGCTCGGCGGCGAGCGTGATGCCGATGCAGCCGCTGCCCGAACCGGCATCGACCACGTGCCGCGCGGCAGGTTTCAGCGAAAGAACGTGTTCGACCAGCTCTTCGGTCTCTGGCCGCGGAATCAGCACCGCCGGCGTGACAACAAACGAGCGGCCGAAAAAATCGCGACTGCCCAGAATATACGCGGTCGGTTGACCCGCGACCTTGCGCCGCATCGCATCGCGCAACGACTCAAGCTCTGCGGCGATGAGCGGGCGTTCGGGCTGCGTGAAAAGATCGATGCGGCGCAGCTTCAGAAAATGCGCAAAGAGCAGCTGCGCTTCAAGCCGCGGCGAGGGTATTTTTTTTGCGGCAAAGTACTCTTCGGCCTTGCGCAGGGTTTCGATGAGGGTCGGCGGGAGATTGCTCAAGTGCGGTCCTGGTGCATACTGAGAAAGCCTTGCCGGCCCCTTCTGCACCCTTTATGCGACATAATCTGCTAAAACGACCCGCGGTAAATGCCGATTGGATAGATAGAGGCCTGTCTTCGCCAGCCCTCTATCTACCCATGAACGCGTTTCGGCCCGTGTTGACGATTTTTGTTCTTTTGTCCGCGTACGCGGCCGGGGCAACACGCGGCCAGGTCTATATCCGCTCGCTGTCGCACAGCGACCCGGAAATCAAGCAAATGCGCAGCGAGGTCACCGAGAACCTGCGGGCGATCGCCGACGGTCAGGCACCCGAGATCAAGTGGCGCCGCTACCGCCTTTCAGACAAAGATACCTTCTTTAAAGTGATGGCGCGCACTGTACTCAACCATGACACCATTTCGAGCGTCAACCGCCTTGCCTCACTGTGGGATCTCAACAAAGGGGACGAGTGGCTGCTGCCGAATGTGCGAGGTATTGCGGTTTACGGTGAACGCCAGAGCGTGGCGAAAAAATTCAACCGTGAGCTCGACGAGCTCATCGCGGTGCCAGGGCAGGATAACTTCTGGTTTATCACCGGCCTGCACTTCGACCCCACGGAAAAAGAATTCTTTAGCCTCAAGGCATTTATTCACCCCGTTGATGGTCGTATCACCTCAGGTTTCGGCGTGCGCAGGGATCCTTTCACCGAGAAGCACAAGTTCCACAAGGGGATTGATATCGCCTGTAGCATCGGCACACCTGTAGTGGCTTCGGCCGAGGGTACTGTGGTATTCGCCGGCAGCAAGAAAGGTTATGGCAAGACTATCATCGTCGAGCACCGCAACGGCTACCGCACACTCTACGGTCACCTGAGCAAGTACAGCGTGAAGGCGGGAACCAAAGTTAAGCAGGGGCAGAAAATTGCGCTCTCAGGCATGACGGGCCGCGCTACTGGCCCACACCTGCACTTTGAAGTGCGCAGGCAGGGGCAACCAGAGCGTCCGAACTTTCACCTGGCGAAGATTTAACTGGCTGTCAGAACTGGCATACCTTCTTCTCGGCCTTGTTTTCGGACGCGTTATCAAAGTAAGTGGTAAAGGCGCGTCTGCTCGGCGGGTAATAAGTGCAGCGGTCTTTCGAGTAACGGCCCGCCTGCGAGACAACAAAGGCATCGGCACATACCGTACGGATTTTCCCTGATGCTAACTCATAGACACCAAAGTTAGTGCTTTCCGCCTGGTGGTAGATGGCGTATAGCTTATCGCCGCTGCCTGCGAGATTTTTTTGCAATTCGGTGAATTCTTCTGCACTGGTGAAGTGCGGGTCAGGCACGTTGCTCATGTAAATGACCGTTGGCATCGGCCCGACTTCCGCGCGAAATTTCGCCAGCGGTGAAAGCAGCAGCGTCGCTTTGAGCCGGCTGCGGTATTTCTCGGCGAAGGCCATCAGTGCGATCTTGCAACGGGCTACGCCACTGCTTTCGCACACGGCATTGAAGCTGACGCCCGTCGTCTTCTCAAATTGCGCTAATACAGAATCGATACCGGCAAAATCTGCTGCGGTCAAGAGTGGCAGCAATACTGCATGCAGGTACAAAGTGCGAAAGCCCAGGTCTACCACGGTGAGCTGCGCGCAGTCGAGCTGTACTGCCATCAGGTAGGGCTGCATGAACCCGACGGAGACACAGTTCGCACTTTGCCTGAGACCGGCGTCGATCTGGTTGCGCGTATAGGCAAAGTCACGCTCGGCCGACTGGTCGGTCAGCGCATACCAGGCGCTGCAACCCAGCCGGGTGCGCAGGGCAAAGTCGTCGGCTTTGAGCGCCTTGCGTTCCTGTTCGGTCAGGTCGCGCATGAGCCCGGTGGCCTTGCCGGGTGCGGCACACCACTCTTTGTAGCTGCTGTTCAGTTTCGCCAGCGTCTCGCCAACGGCAGGGCCTTCGAACTGCAGGGCCTCGAGTCCGGGCAACAGCTGCGCAATTTCGGCGTCAACAGCCAGGTGCAGCGAGCTAGCTGCTTTGCCTGGGCGATCGCCGCAACCCGTGCTGAGAAAGAGACTCGTCAGGGCGATAACTCCCCGCCAACTCACTTGTCACCCCCCTGCGCTTCGAGCAGCTGCAACACGATATCGACGCGGCGGTTGAGCTGCCGGTTTGCTGCCGTATCGTTCGGCGCGACAGGACGGTATTCTCCGTAACCAGCTGCGCCAAAACGCGCGGGTTCGAGGTGCTTGGTTTCGAGCAGGTGGCGCAGCACCGAAAGTGCACGCGCCGAAGAAAGCTCCCAGTTGTCGGGAAAGCGCGGGGTCTTGATCGGCACATTGTCGGTGTGTCCCTCGATCAGCACGCGCGAACCCTTGTTGCGCGCCAGCATGTCCGCTACCGTGTCGAGGGTCTTCTTGACTTCGCGCCGCAGTTGCGCCGACCCTGAAGGAAAAAGTATCTTGTCGTCGATATTGATGACGATGCGATCTTTAAAGCGCTTGATACGCAGGTTGCCTTCGGCAATTTCTTTCTGCAGCTTGTCTTCGAGTTCTTTCGCCTGGGTTTCCAGTTCTGAAACTGTCTGTTTCTGCTGCTGCGCAAGATCAAGGCATTCGGCGAGGGAGCGCGACTTTTGGCTCAAGGCTGCTTCGAGCTCCGCAATGCGCTTATTTTTCTGTTCTGTGAGTTCTGCCAGCTGCTTGCGGAATTCTTCGCGGTTCTGTTCAAGCTCCGCCTTGAGCTTCTGGATTTCAGCGTGGTATTTCTTTTCCTGCGCCGCGGCATCGGCAGCCATTTTTTCCTGAGTGTCGCTGCTTTCGCGCCTCAGCGCCCTGATCTGCCGGTCTTTTTCGTCGAGCCTCAGCGAACTGTAGGCATTGTCTTCAACGCGACCGCGCCGTTCGTCGCGCAGTGCATTCTCTGTCGCGCGCAACTTATCTTCAAGGCTGGCGATGCGGCTTTCGAGATTGCGGATCTTTTCTTCAAAACGGTTCTTCTGGAATGCCGCGTCTTTCTTTTCGTTAGCCAGCTGGGCCTCAAGAATACTCTTCTGAATACCCAGCGCGTAAATATCGTTCTGTAGCTTGGTATATTCCGAAGGGTAATAGAAAAGATCAGCGTAAAGGGGAGCGATAGCAGCGATCAGAACAATAGAGAGCCAGCGCATTATTTACCCCCCTGCAGGGCGTTACGGCGATCGGCCACTGCCTCATCGAGTTTCGCGACTGCCTTTTCATGTGCAGCAATGTCGCTGCGCTGCAGGATACGCGCTGATTGCAGCTGGTGGCGGCCAATCAGTGCGGCAAGTTCTGCCTGGCAGAGCGCGTTTTCTTTTTCAAGGCGGTCGAGCTGCCGCTTCAGGTTTTCATCTTTGGGCGACTGCGCGCTCTTTTCGGTCAGCTCAGACTGCCGCTGTTCCAGCACATCCTGCTCGGCCTTTTTGGTCGCAATCTGCTGCTCGAGCGCACCGAGACCGGGGTTGGCGGCAGCCAGTGCGCGTGTCTGCACAAGAGGGATTGGCTTCGGCGTACTACTACAGGCCGGGATGATCAGCAGGCACGCAAAAAAGCTGAGAAAGATACCGCGTTTCATGACTTTCGTCTTTGAACCGTGCGCACAGCGTAAACCTTTATTGGATTTATCGCCAGCGTGCCCGTAAACATGTGGTAGCAGGCCGATGAGCACAGGGTTTCGCACCATTGTTCACGTCGACATGGACGCCTTCTTCACCAGCGTTGAGGTGCTCGACCATCCTGAACTGCGCGGTAAACCCGTCATCGTCGGTGCAGATCCGAAAGCCGGGCACTTACGCGGTGTCGTCAGCGCCGCCAGTTATGAGGCGCGCAAGGCGGGAGTTCGGTCGGCACAACCAGTAAGCACCGCATACAAACTTTGCCCCGATGCGATCTTTACGCCACACCGCTTCGAACGCTACCGGGCCGTCTCTGATGCAATTATGGAAGTCCTTGCCGAATTCAGCGATCGCCTGATGCGTATGTCCATTGACGAGGCAGTGCTCGACTGTTCTGAATCTGGCAAAGCGTATGGTACATGGAGAAACCTCGGCATGGCCATCAAGGCTGCGGTACACAGCAAGATCGGCCTCACCTGCACAATCGGTATCGCCGCGGGCAAGACGCTCGCCAAGATGGCCACCGAGATAAAAAAGCCCGACGGCCTGACGCTCGTCCACCCCGGGCGCGAACGCGAGTTCCTCGCGCCGCTGCCTGTCGAAGCGATACCCGGTGTCGGACCCCGCGCTAAAGAAACACTCAACCGGTTGGGACTGCGCAAGATCGGTGACCTGCAGACGGCACAGGCCGATCAACTGGGTGCTGAACTCGGCAAATGGGCGCAGCGCTTACTCGCAATAGCTAACGGCATCGACGATGACGAGGTAGAAACCACGCACGAACGCAAATCGTTTGGCGAAGAGCGCACCAACCAGGCCGACCTCGAGAACCTTAGCCAGGTGCAGGCCGCATTTACTGAAATTGCGGACGACCTGGCGCGTCGCCTTGCCAGCAAGAATACCTCTGGGCGCACCATTACTATCAAGGTCAGATTTGCGGACTTTCACACCATAACGCGCTCACAGACAATTCCCGTACCGGCACGCGGCAGCCAGACGCTCTTTGAAACTGCCTGGCGCCTGTTCACGCAAAATGTCAGCGAAGAGAAGCTGGCCAAAGAAAAGATTCGGCTGCTTGGAATACAGCTCTCTAACCTCTACACAGCCAAACCCGGCGAGCAGCTTTGGTTGTTCTAACAGGCTCCTGCTGAGACTATTCTGCAGGCGCCGCAGGTTCGTAATCGGTAAAAAGGCTCTTATCGGACAGGAACGCGAGCTTCACATCGTCGCGTGGACCGCCACGGTTCTTACCGATGATGATCTCGGCAATGTTCTTCATATCTTCGGGAATATCCTTACCCTGCTCACGGTGGATAAAGACAACCATGTCGGCATCCTGTTCGATCGCCCCCGATTCGCGCAAGTCTGAAAGCTGCGGCCGCGGATCTTTGCCGCGCTGCTCAATCGACCGGTTCATCTGTGAAAGTGCGAGAATCGGTACACCCAGGTCTTTGGCAATCAGCTTGATTGCGCGCGAAATCGCCGCAACCTCGTTTTGACGCCCGTCCTGCGCGCGGTCGCGGTCGGTCATCAGCTGCAGGTAGTCCACAACGATCAGCCCGAGCTCTTTGCCCTGCTGCTTGATTGTCCGGCCGAGGCGGCGGGCACGCTGCTTGAACTCCCAGGTTGTCAGGTCAGCGCTGTCGTCGATGTAGAATTCTGACTCATAGATTTCTTTCGCCGTGTGCGCCAGTCGTGCCATTTCTTTGTCATTGATACGCCCCTTCTGCACCTTCTGTGAATCCAGAAAGGCGCGCGCAGAGAGAAGCCGCAGAAGAAGTTCAAGGCGCGTCATCTCGAGCGAGAAAAACACCACGGCCATCGGACGTGCCTTGTTCATGCAGACATTCAGGGCAATATTGAGCGCGAAGGTGGTCTTTCCCATACCGGGGCGCGCCGCGATAACAATCATCTGCCCTGGCTTGAAACCGCCGGTGAGCTCATCGAGTTTCTTGAATCCTGTCGCCGTGCCGGTGATACCATCGCGCGATTCACGCACGTGCTTGAGAAACTCGAGAAACTCTTTGTTGGTATCCTTAATATGGCGGACATTATAGCTGCTGTAGCGGTCGGCAAGATGCGTCAGGGCGCCTTCGGTATCTGTAAGTACGGTATCGAGTTTAAAACCCGTATCGCCCGCTTTTTTTTCGAGCTCGCGAAAGCTGATGATCAGCCGGCGGCGCAGCGAAAGTTCACGAATTTTCTCGGCAAAGGTGTTTATGCCGACGAGCACACCCAGCGAAGCGATGTTCATGATGCCCGCACGGTTGCCGGCGCGTTCGAGCATGTTCTGGTTTTTGAGCGCGTTAATGATCAGGATAGCATTTGGCTGCTCACCGCGGTCAATTTCAGAAGCAATCGCTTCATAGATGATGCGGTGGCCTTCGTAGTAGAAGTCTTCGGGTTTCAGTACCTGCGCGACCTCTTCGAACAGCGACGGCGTCTGCATGACAGAGCCGAGCACAACCTGTTCGGCTTCTTCGTCAAAGAGCTGCACAAATCCCTCTTCTGGTCAGCCGGCATGCACGGCTGACCCTATTAAACGCGTTCAATTCGTGCCCCCAGCGTTTTGAGTCGTGCATCGATATTCTCATAACCACGGTCGACCTGCACGATATTCTGAATGACCGATGTACCCTCTGCCGCGAGCGCCGCAATCACGAGCGCCATACCGGCGCGGATGTCAGGCGATGTCATGCGACTACCGTAAAGTTTCGAGGGACCAATAATGACTGCACGGTGCGGGTCACACAGGACAATCTGCGCTCCCATGCCCATCAGCTTGTCTGTAAAGTAGAGCCGGCTTTCAAAAAGTTTTTCGTGTATCAGTACCGTGCCCGTGCACTGGGTCGCAACAGTGAGAATAATCGAAATGAGGTCCGCAGGAAACATTGGCCACGGCGCATCGTCAATCTTGGGAATTTCGCCGTGCACGTCGGTCTGTATCTTGAGCGCATAAGGGGACTTCATCACGAGATCGACAATGTGATTGTTACCTGCAGCGCCTTTACCCTCTCTCTCATGGTAACGCCAGTTGATACCGACGCGCTCAAAAACGAACTTGATCATGCGCAAGTCGATCGGGTTAACATCCTGCACGACGAGATCGCCGCCGGTCATGGCCGACATCGCTACAAAAGAACCGATTTCGAGGTAGTCTGGCCCGATGGTGTGGTCGGCAGCTTTAAGGTTTTCAAATCCCCCCACGCCGTGAATCTTCAGCATGTTGCTGCCGATACCTTCGATCTTCACGCCCTGCGCGACGAGAAAGCGGCAGAGACCCTGCACGTGCGGCTCGGAGGCCGCGTTTTCAATGAGCGTCACACCTTCGGCGCAGGCTGCGGCCATGACGGCATTTTCCGTACCTGTGACCGAAGCTTCATCGAGAAGTATTGCTGTACCCTTGAGTTTTTCTGCCTCGAGCATATAGCCGTCGTTGAAGACCTCGACCTTCGCCCCCAGCGCCGAGAGCGCGAGCAGGTGCGTGTCGACTCGGCGACGACCGATCTTGTCGCCGCCGGGCCGGGGTAAGAAAACTTTTTTCGCCCGCGCCAGCAGCGGACCCAGCAGCGTAATCGAGCCGCGCAACCCGGCAACCAGCTCGGTGGGCAGCTCGCTCATCTTGATTTCGGCGGTGGTGATTTCATACGAGTGACCGTCTTCGAGGGTCCTGATATTCGCGCCGACCGCCTCGATAATCTTGAGCAGATTCTTAATATCTTCTATCTGCGGCACATTGCGAATGATAACACCCTGCGGGTTCATGAGCGCCGCGCACAGCACGGGCAAGGCCTCATTCTTGTTGCCCTGAGCGGTTATGGTACCGCCAATCTTGTGGCCGCCTTCGATATGAAATTCTGACATAGTTACACTGACTTGGGTAAGATTACAGGGCTGCGCCGCCCTTTCAGGTTGAACACGTAGCCCGCGAAGGCGTGTAAATCGTTTAACAGGCTCCTGAAAAAGGAGCCAGAAGCAGGTTCCGGAACCTGCTAATCGGACCAAACAACGGTAAATGCGCTGCCCTTACCGGGTTCAGAGACAATTTCCAGCCTGGCACCTTCGCGCGCCAGTAGCTCCCGGCAGAGGCTAAGACCCAGCCCACTGCCCTTTTCACCCGAGACACCCGGCCGGGGAGTAATCTTTTTACTGCCCAGAATGGCAGCAATATCTTCAGGACCGATGCCAATACCCTCGTCACGGACCGTAATCGCGGCCCTGTCACCATCGGGGCGGTAGATGAGCACGCAGCCACCCGCAGGTGTAAATTTTACGGCATTGGAAAACAGGTTGCGCAGCACGTGGCGCAGGACTTCCGGGTTTGACGGTATTGCCCAGTGCGTCGGTAACTCATTCAGCAGGCGGATTTTTTTCTTTGCTGCTTCTGCCTCCATTTCAGAGAGAATTTCACCGGCAATGCGCCCAGGTAAAACCTCAGCATCTACCGGGCGCGGGGCATTGCCGATGCGCCGGACCGCGAGCAGGCTATCGATAGTCTTGAGCATACGCACCGCGCTCTTTTCTGCCGCAGCAGCCAGCTCACCCCCGGAGGCAGACAACCCCATCGCCTGCAGCGCACTCAGAATTCCCGAGAGCGGTGAGCGTAAATCATGCGAGACGACCGCGAGAAAGTTGTCTTTCTGTCGGTTAGCCTCTTCGGCGACATCTTTTGCCGATTCAAGCTCCTGTGTTCTTTCTTTGACGCGCGCCTCGAGCGTTTCATTCGCCTCGCGCAGCGCCTGCTCGGCGCGTTCGCTCGATTCGAGCGCCTGCGAAAAACGCGCCGCGAGCACAGCCGAATAACACACGACAATCGCCATGAAACCGTATTGCACCAGATAACCGGTGCGCAGCAGTTCGAGTGTATTAAAGGCATCATTCATCACGGCCAGCGCAAGCACGGAGAATCCACCGGCCAAAAGACCCGCGCTAGGTAATCCCTGCAGCAACGCACGGCCAAGAATAAGCACGACGACAATCAATCCTGCGACGAGTACAGGAATATACAGATACGCTGTGTGGCTGTAGAGTCGCAACGGCAGCAAGACAACGGGCAATGAGAAGACAACAGAAGAGATATAAAAGCCTCGCAGCAGGAAACGGTGCACAAGGCGCCCGTACAGCGCAGAGAAGAAACTTAGTGCAAACGGTATACCCCAGAAATACGAAAGATATTCCACCATGGTATAGAAGGCAAAAGGTGCCTCAGGCCAGGACAACAACAGTATCTTTTCACCCGTGGTGACCGTGCGGCCCATGATCATGAAGCAGACTGCCGCGAAAAAAAGCTCCGCCTTGTTGCGCGGTCGGAAAAGAAAAACGATAAAATAATAGATGCCACTCATCAGCAGAACGCCAACCAGCAGGATGTCTAAGAAGCGTTTCTGGTAAACAAGGTAATCGAGCGCCGCGGCCCTTCCCGCCTGTATCTTCTTGAAGACGCCCCCCTTGCGATGGTGAAAGTTCGCGACGCGCAGGAAGATATCGTATTCGCCGGCAGCGCCGAGCACCGCGCTGAGTGGTTCGGTCGCAGGCTTCGTCTCAGCCATGGTCTTGCCGGGCAAACCCGAGGCCGCTCGCCGTACTCCGGAAATATAGACATCGTAAGCGGAAAGCTGCGCTTCCATGTGCAGCTTAAAGATTTCGTGTGCATCAGGCAGGGTCAGGCGCAAATGGTAGGTACCAAAGCCATAGCCCGACCAGGTCTGTGGTATGATGACAGGCACTCCTTGGACAGTCTTCGCCTCAGCTGCGCTGGTGAGCAGTTGATCAGAATAATACAGCCACTCGCCGCCCAGTGTAATGACAGGCTCGCTGTGAAAATCATGCTGCGAGAGATCGAGCACACCGCCAACGGCTTTGAGTTCGCGGGCGCCTTTGCCACCACTGCAAGATACAGCACACGCAAGCGCCGATGAAAGCAGCAGAAGCAGCCAGCGAAGGTGCCGCATCAGCCAAGGCCGAGCACGTCTTTCATCGAGTAGAGGCCGGGCTTTTTGCCCTGCAGAAATTTCAGTGCGGCGAGCGCACCCGCGGCAAATGTGTCGCGGTTCGTCGCCTGGTGTTTGATCTCGATGCGTTCGCCCTGGCCCAGGAAATACGCCGTATGGTCACCGACCACATCGCCGCCGCGCAGAGCCATCACACCGAGCTCCTCTTTCTTGCGTTCACCGATCATGCCTTCGCGACCATAGAGCACATTGTCTTCGCTAAAGCCATAACCGCGCAGCAATGCCTCTTTAATAGTGACTGCAGTGCCCGAAGGTGAATCTTTTTTGAGGTTGTGGTGGATCTCCATCACTTCCGGGTCAAACCCGTGGGGCGCGAGTGCCCGCGCTGCCTGCTCGACCAGCGCGAACAGCACGTTCACCCCAATCGCCATGTTCGAAGCAATAATGAGCGGAATCTTTTCGGCCATGGCTTCGAGCGCCTTGCGCTGCTCGGGCGTAAACCCGGTTGTGCCAACAACCACCGGTGAACCGGTCTCGGCCGCTTTGCGCAGGGTTTCAATTACGGTCGAGGCGTGTGAAAAATCAATCAATCCCCCTTGAGGGATCTTTGCTTTTGCCAGCGGTACAATCTCTGCATCAAAACTTATTCCCGTGACCGCACGGTAGATTTTTCCCAGGTCAGGGTGCTGCGCGAATTCAATGGGGACGGTTAATTGCAGGGACGCAGGATTTTGCATCCCTGCTGCACGCGTTGCGATCGCACGACCCATGCGCCCTAACGCCCCAACTATTCCGAATTCCATCATGGCCTCTTTTCGTACGGGTGGATCATGATCCGCCCCTACGTATCCGCCTTTTCAAATACATCCATCGCACCGGCAACGACTGCCTGCAGGTGGTGCGACAGCTGCGTCATCGGCAGGCGCAGCGAATTGTGGCAAAACTCTTTGCGCGAGGCGGCATACTTCACTGGAATAGGATTCGTTTCGAGGAACATCGCCTTGCACAGGGGCAACAGGCGCATAAACCTCTGGTGCGACTCGTGCAGGTTACCCGCTTCGTACTGCCGTGTGATCGCCCCTGTCTCGCGCGGATAGACGTTTGAAATCACGCTGATGACGCCCTTGCCGCCAATCGAGAGTACGGGCAACAACAGGTTGTCATCTCCTGAAAGTAGAGTAAACTTACCTTCTGTCGCCTGGATAATCTGCGCCATGAAGCCCAGATCGCCTGTTGCTTCTTTGATACCGATGATGTTTGGATGTTTCGCGAGCTGCACGACGGTATCGAGCGTCATGCCCACCGCCGAGCGCCCGGGAATATTGTAGAGCACAACCGGCACCGTCGACGCATCGGCGATGCGCTCGAAGTGCGCAACCAGGCCTGCCTGTACCGGCTTATTGTAATACGGGTTGACCGAGAGCACGGCATCAGCGCCCGCCGCTGCCGCGTGCCGTGTCAGCGCAACCGCTTCGGCGGTCGAGTTGCTGCCAGTACCGGCAATAACGATAGTTTCTTTTCTTTTTGCCTTGGCCCACTCGATAACCTTCGCAATCACTTCTGCATGCTCTTCGTGGCTGAGCGTGGGGGATTCGCCGGTTGTACCACACGGCACGAGGCCTTCAACGCCCTCTTCTACCTGGTGTTCGACAATCTTCTTGAGCGCAGCCCAATCGACCTTCTCGCCATCGGCGGTGAAGGGAGTTATAAGCGCGGTGAAAGTGCCGCGCAGCGTTAAATTGCTGCCACCCATGCATCCGGGAAAGTGGCTTCAGACACGGCGTCAAATGGAAGTGCGGGTTGGGAAAATCGTCGCGCTCCTGATTCGTGCTAAGCCCTTGGCCGCATGGCACTCACGCGCGACGGCTACGATTACGTGATCATCGGTTCAGGCTTTGGCGGTTCGGTTTCGGCCCACCGCCTCTCAGAAAAAGGCTACAAGGTTCTTGTGATCGAAAAGGGTAAATGGTTCAAGCCCGAGGACTTTCCCAAATCCAACTGGCAGCTGCGCAAGTGGCTCTGGCTACCGTCGCTCAAGATGTTCGGCCTCTTCAAGATGACAATCTTTCGCCACGTGACGATCTTCTCAGGCGTCGGAGTGGGTGGTGGTTCGCTGGTCTATGCCAATACGCTGCCGGTACCCAAGCGGCCGTTCTTCAAGTCACCGAGCTGGGCACACCTGGCCGACTGGGAAAAGGAACTGAAACCCCACTATGCGACCGCGCTGCGCATGATTGGCGCAGCCGAGACACCCAAGGTCTTTGACGGCGATGATGTACTCAAAGGTATCGCACAGGATCTGGGCAAAGAGGAAAATTACCAGCACACCAACGTGGCTGTCTATTTTGGTAAGCCCGGCGTAACGGTCAAAGACCCGTTCTTCAAGGGCAAAGGGCCAGACCGCACCGGTTGCATCTACTGTGGCGGCTGCATGCTCGGCTGCAGCCACAACGCCAAGAACACGCTCGATAAAAACTACCTCTACCTGGCACAGCAGAACGGTGCAGAAATTCTCGCCGAACGCGAAGTTGTCGACGTGCGGCCCGTAAACGATTCTGAGTTCCGCTACGAGATCACGCACAAGAGCTCGACGAGCTATTTTGGCAAAAGCGAAAAAGTGCGCGCAGGCGGAGTGATTTTTGCGGGGGGGGTGCTCGGCACGATCAAACTGCTGCTCTCTCTGAAGGCAAAAGGTTCGCTGCCAAAAATTTCTGACCGGCTCGGTTACGGCATACGCACCAACTCCGAAAGCCTGCTTGGCGTCACAACCGAGCGCCGCGATCTCAATTTCGCAAAGGGTATCGCTATCGGCTCAATTCTGCACGTCGACGACCACACTCACCTGGAAGTCGTACGCTATCCTGAAGGTTCTGGCTTTTTCAGGATGTCTATGGTTCCCGCGGTTTCAGGTTCCAACTTTTTTGTCCGCATCGGTCGCATTGTCTGGCAATACCTGCGCCACCCGTGGAAGTACCTGAAGGCTATAGCAGTACCCGACTGGGCGAAATACACACAGATCATGCTGTTCATGCAGAGCCTCGATTCGACCATGCGGCTGACGCGCGGCTGGCTGCGCATGAAAACGGCTCTCGACAAAGGGGAAGCTCCGACATCTGACATACCGATGGCGCACGAGCTCGCGCACAAGTTTGCACAAAAAACAAAGGGTTCGGTGCATGCTCTCGCAACCGAGGCGCTCACAGGCCTCGCTAGCACCGCGCACATTCTTGGTGGCTCTTGCATGGGTGACTCGGCAGCAACCGGTGTGATCGACAGCAGCAACCGGGTGTTCGGCTACGATAACATGTATATCTGCGATGGCTCGATGATTTCAGCGAATATCGGTGTGAACCCGTCGCTGACGATCATGGCGCTGACCGAACGTGCGATGTCACTGATTCCAAAGAAGACTGCGGGCAAGGTAATTTCCGCCAGCGCAAAAAAAGTCACCAAGGGCCGCGCAACCGCAAAAACGAAACGCTGAGATGGCGAAAACGGCGGCGGTCAGCCGGCCCGAAGCCTACCTGAAGGGCCTGCCTGCCGAAAAACGCGAGGCCCTCTCAGGCTTGCGCGCGGTTATACGCAAAAACCTGCCAAAAGGTTTTGAAGAGACCATCAGCTACGGCATGATCGGTTACGTGGTGCCGCACAAGCTCTACCCCGGCGGCTACCACTGTGACCCGAAGCTGCCGCTGCCTTTCATGAGCATTGCCGCTCAGAAGAATTTTTTCGCGTTCTACCACATGGGCCTCTACGCCGACAAAGAGCTCATGCAATGGTTTACGAATGAATTCCGAAAGCACTCAGAGGGCAAGCTGGACATGGGCAAGAGCTGTGTTCGTTTCAAGAAAAGGGAGGATATACCCCTGAAGCTCATTGGCCAGCTGGTAAAAAAAATGTCTGTAAAGAAGTGGGTCAAGACTTACGAAAAAGCCTTACGTCCACGGAAATAGCAGCCTGTAAAAAATCTCTTGCCGCAAGGCATACTACCGGTTACAGGGTTGCATGCTGAAGAAACTACTGATCATTGTACTTGCGCTGCCGCTGACTGTCTTCGCCCAAAACAAGGGTAAAATCCCCCTCAAGAACACTGCCGGTCCTGCAAAAGTAAATCCACCTGTCACTGCAGAACAACCCGTAACGCCAACACTCCCCGATAATAGCGCGGTTACGCCCACCGCGCCGCCAGCCTATACCGAACGTTTTGAAATTTTCGCTTCTTTCTCGCAGGGCACACGCCTTACAGGTTACACTGACCCGCGCTACGTCGCGAATGATAAAACCGATTATCTCGAATCGCCGGCAATGACTGCAAACATCGAATTTTCCGGCAAGATACCCTATCGCATCAAGGGTAGCCCCACAGATTCTGCCTTGCAGGATATTTTTGCGGGCACTGAATACCTGCGTATCGGGGGTCAGCTCACTGGCTGGAGTATACTGAACAGCAGCAGTGTCTCTATTCCGAAAACGGGTGCGCCTATCAACGCAGACGCGGTCAACGCGAACCTGAATGCAACGACCCGCCCCGGTTTAGGCTTCTTCTTTGGTTTTGGTAAGCGCGACTTCGAAATTGATTTCGGTATTACCACCGCACTTGCCTTTG
>JAXMHG010000011.1:0-53557 GCA_046346875.1 Turneriella sp.
CACACGAGTTCATTCACTGCGCCGGGCACAGGAACTCTTGTGCAGACAACATTACCCGGCCAGACAGCCTTCACCAACACCGGGCTCACGCAGGGAGTCACATACTTTTACCGCCTGCTGGCGGTCGACTCGCAGGGCAATGTGAGCGCACAGAGCAATGAACAGAGCTATACGCCGGTCGATACGACACCGCCAACCATCAGCAGTAGCAGTCCAACCAACGGTGCAACGGGTATCGCCTTCGCAACCAGTGCGAGCGTGACGTTTAGTGAGGCAATGACCGTCGCGGCAACGCAAGGCGCTTACGCGATCAAAGAGACGAACTGCACCGGCACGACTGTCTCCACAGGAAGCCCTGCTGCCAGCGGCGGCAATGCGACATTTACTTATTCGCTGACCAATCTGAAACCTTCGACGGTCTATGCACACTGCGTGACAACCGCTGCGACAGATGCTGCGACTTCGCCCAACGCGCTGGCAGCAGATTACAGCGCGACTTGGACTACGGGAGCTTTGACCGAACCTACGGGTGTGACCGCCACAGCTGGCAACACCACTGTCTCGATAGCCTTTACCGTTGGCAACGGCAATGGCGGAGTGAAAATTGTGAGTGCGACAGGCTCGGCGCCGGCCGATTGCTCGGGCACTGCCATCTACACCGGCAGCACCTCGCCGTACGTGCACACCACTTTGCTCAATGGCACACAGTATTTCTACCGCGTCTGCTCGACGCACAACAGCGGTGCTTACCTGAGCGCCGGTGTGACAGCCAGTGCAACACCTACAGATGCGTTCAATGTCAATAGCGCCGCTTCGACGGGCAATACGACCGCAACAGTCACCTTCAGCGCAGCACCGGTAACCTCTGAAGCGCAGACAGCAGGCAATTACAAGATCGTTGCCGGGGCAGGGGTGTGTACTGATGCCTCGGCACTTTCGGTCAGCGCGGCTGTCCTGGCAGGCAACGTCGTGACGCTCACAACTGCAGCGCAAACCGCAAGCACGAGCTGCAAGGTATGCGTGACGGGTGTGACCCGCAATAGCGACGGCGCAACATTGACGACGAACAACGCGAATTTTACGGGGACGGGGGCGGGAAGTCTCGTAATCAGCCAGGTTTATGGTGGGGGCGGGAATTCAGGAGCTCCTTATACCAACGATTTTATTGAGATATTCAATCCCACTTCATCCTCGATAAGTGTAGCTGGTTGGTCGGTTCAATACGCCAGCGCCGCGGGTACAACATGGCAAGTAACAAGCTTGACCGGCAGTGTACCCGCAAATAGCTATTATCTGATACAACAAGCGGCTGGTGGAACGCCTTCTGGTTCGCTCCCGACACCGAATGCAACAGGAACCATAGCAATGAGTGGTACTGCGGGTAAAGTCGCGTTGGTTAACACTACGACAGCTCTCACAACCGCAGCTTTCACAGGCACGTCGCCAACAGGTTCTCAGATCATTGATTTCGTAGGTTAACTTGGGCCTATGAATGATCTGGTGATACTGGGGATATCCATGAGCGGCATAGTACTCTTGACGGGGTTAGTGCTATTTTTCATAACTGAACGCCAGTCAGACAAGCGCGCCCTGGAGCTGAAACAGTTCCAGATGGAGAATACGCGCATCGTGCAACAGATGAGCAAATCCACCGAGCGTCTGGAGCGGGCCATGGAGCAGATAGCCAGAGAGGGAGCTCAACGCCACGACGAAAACATGACTTATTTTCAGGGTATTATGCAGTCGATCGCCCGGGTGATTCGCCGGCAAGAAGAAGGTGACGGGGCGAAGTAGGGGATAACCGTTTCAGACTGCTGCAAAATATTGAATCACGCGGAGTCGCGGAGTCATGGAGTTTTGACGGCAGTTTCTCCGCGCCTCTGTGTCTCCGCGTGAGCTAATCTCTTGGGGGCGAAGCAGCAACCCCTCCCGGCTGCGCCGTACTCCGTCGCTGAAGCGACCCAGTGGCCCTTGACCCCCTCGGCACTCCGTGCCACTCCCCCTTGGCAGGGGGAGAGAACATAATTTCCGGCGAATTTGCCGCATCACAATTCTTTCTCCTCCCCTTACGAAGGGGAGGTGTCGCACACCGCTGGCGGTGAGCGACGGAGGGGTTTGGCGAGGGCGCCAAATTCATTTGCCACGCGGTCAGAGGGGTGTTAACTTGGGCCTATGAATGATCTGGTGATCCTGGGGATTGTGCTGGGTGGTGGCCTGGGAGCAACACTGGTTGGCCTATTCATATGGCAGCATTTCGAGCATAAAAGATCTGCACTGGAGCTGAAATTATTCCAGATGGAGAATACCCGGCTGATCCAACAATGGCGCGATGAAAGCCGCAGAAGTCATGAAGATAGCATGGAGTACCTGAAGTCATTACCGGGTCTCTAGCTCGAATCATACGCAAACAAGAAGAGGATGAAGGCCCTAAATAGGAAAGCTGCAATTCCCGCAATTTGTTGACGGCTGCTCTATGGCTGATTAGAATGCGGGTATGAGCCCGCTTGCGATAATTGGATTCGTCATTACCTTTACCGGTGCCGGCTACCTTATCGCAGTTGGTTTGTCGAGGCTCATTGCTGAACAGGTTGCCAATCATATCGATCGCCACTCGAAATGAATTCGCGTGTTTTGTTAATTATCGGTTTCGCCATACTATCGTCAGGAATTCTGATGCTTCAAAGCTACAAGGAATATGCGAAAACTGTTGAGACTCTCATTACCCTGCTAGCCCTCACAACTTCGTTTATCGCCATCTTTGATTTTGTCAAAAAGAAATAACTGTATACCCACCACGGTATAATATTCGCCGACCGCTTTTCCCTGTATTACCCTATCTCCATGAAATCACAGAACTTCACTTACCTCGTGGTGCTGGCGCTGATCATGGCGGTGCTGCCGTTTGGTGAGCAGCCGCACCTGTGGCAGAAGGTGTTACTGCTGAAAGACGGTTACCTACACCAGGCAATGGACTGGTTTGACCTGCTGCTGCACGGCGGGCCTCTTGTGGGTGTGCTGGTGATTCTGGCGCTGCGCGGGGTGGCCCGGCTGCGTGGGCAGCAGGCAGCGTCGTAGACCGCGTCAGATCTTAGCGGCGATTTTTTTCTGCGCGACTTTGTTCACGTAGCGCACGAGCTCCCACCGCGCATGGTCAGCCGCAGTCTGCGGCGCCCCGCCGGGCAATGCAGAGAGTAGGGTGTCGCGTTTGTTGTTGAGCTTCAGCAGTCGCTCGGCCTGCTGTGCGTTGTCGGGTGTGAGCGCGTTCACGGCGCGCAGTATGCGCAGCGATATGAGCAGCAGGCCTTCCACCGAAGACTGTTAACCTTCAGCTTTGAAGCCGCCCTTATAGTCGGCGGGTTTGCCGGCTGAAGGTTTGGGGCCAGTGGGATTTTGTTCGACCTTTTTCCATGCTTCGAGCAATTCGGTGGTAATCTTTTTTACGGGTTTGAGCAGCTCGACTTTTTTTTGCACGTTGGCTTCGAGCAGCTGCGTCTTGCAGTAGGCGTAGAGATTAAACAGGTTCTGCGCAATTTCGCCGCCCTGTTCGAGGTTTAGCGAAACCATGAGTTCGGTGAAAATATCCTGCGCGCGCAGTATATTGCTATTGGCCTTGTCGTACGTCTTGAACGACGCCATATTCGATTCGGCCGCAGAAACAAAGCGCAGCACGCCCTCGTAGAGCATGACGATCAGCTGTTTCTGGTCGGCAGTGCCAACAGAGTTGGCCTGGTATTCTTTGAGGTGCAGGTCGCCTTGCATGCTTATTCTTCTCGGTCTCTTCGAGGTTAACTTTTCAGCAACCTCATACAGTGTCGGCTTTTTTTGTGCCCCTGTTGAGTAAAAACGGCCCCCCGCAGTGCGCCTTTTTGGCACGCTTCGGGAGGCCGGGACTGACTTAGCGTGATTGCTCAGTCTTGGTCTTGTCTTTAGTCTTGCTTTTCTCGCCGTCTTTGCCGTCGCATGCGCTTACAGCGGATGCAGCGAGCAGGGCGGTGAGGAGCACAGTAGCGAGTATTTTCATGCTTCCTGCCTTGTGGGAGTCAATAATGATTCCGACTGTCTAAAGGTACCCCCTGAGCGAGCCGGCGACGAAAAAATGCGCTGAGGCGGCTTTTTGCAGTTGCGCCAAAAACGGTTTGCGGGCTGAATCTGGCTGCTGTTTTGCCTGATGCGCAATACGATTACCCTGGCCCTGCTTCTGACGGGCCTGGTCGCCTGCAAAGAGGCGGCGACCGCACCCAAAGTCGACACTAAGGCTGTTTTTTTCGGCTCGCCAGAAGAAGAGCTCAAACCCACTATCTGGGATACCGGCGACACCACCGTCACCAATGAAGACCGCCTCGAGATCTACGAACCGCACCTGCGCGGCATCGGCGGGGGCTATATCGGCGTGGGCTCGATACAGAATTTCACGCTCGCCGCGTGGGCCAAAAGCGAATACATCTGGCTGATGGATTTCACGCGCGTCGTGGTTGCGACCAACAAGGTCCACGTGGCCTTTTTGAAGCGCCTCGCGACACCGCAGGAACACCGCGCGATGTGGGATAAAAAGAAATCCGCGGCGGCGGCCGACAAGATTATCGAAGAAGAATTTGCGGGCAGCCCTGAAATCCCCTTTATCAAAGAGAGCTACCGCAAGGCGTCGCCTTACCTGATGATCACATTTGGCTTCATCGACAAGCTCACCAAGAAGCGCCCGTACAAGTTCTGGCTGAACGACCAGGAGCAGTACGACTACCTGAAGAAGCTGGCGCTCGAAAACCGCATTCGCCCGATCAAGGGCAACCTCAACGGCGATACGACGGTTCTGGGCATCGGCGAAGCCGCACGCAAAATGGGAGTGCCGATTCGTATCATGTATTTCTCCAACGCTGAAGAGTATTTTCGCGGTTACAAAGAGCCGTTCAAGAAATCATTCGGCACCCTGCCGGTCGACGAAAAATCGCTGGTGGTGCGCACGATTTCATTTAACAAGGGCAAGTTCCGCTGGGCTGAAGATTCGCACCTCAGTACCGACCGTGGCTTCCACTACAGCCTGCAGCCGGCACAGCATTTCCAGGAGCAGCTGAAGCTCGAAAAGGTAGACGTGCGCGACTTCTACACGACTGCCTTTATCGACCCGAAAGAATATGGCCTGTCTTACCTGGGGCCGCTGGCTGAAAAAAAGCGCCAGGAAAAGTGATGCAGGCTGAAGCGGGTACGCAGCGCCTGAGCGGCCAGATCGCCAGGGGCATACTGCGCGGTTATAAACCTTCGTCGAAGGTACTGCCGAAAATTGCGCAGCTCATCAAGGCGAACAAGAAATTTCTTCTGACCACCCACGTCGGTGCAGACGCCGATGGTTTGGGCAGCCAGGTTGGCCTCTACTACCTGCTCAAGGCGCTGAAGAAAGATGTTGTTATTCTCAACAACGAGAAGGTGCCTGAATACCTACTTCCGCTGATTCCTGAAAAACTCGTGCATTATATTGGCCGGCACGACCTGCCCGAAGAAAAAGCAGAAAAGATGATGCGCGACCGCTTTGTTTTCATTCTCGATTCCTCAGAGCCGCACCGCAGTGAGCACGTCGGCGAAATGTTCCTGCGCCTGAAGCGCCCGTGGGCGACGATCGACCACCACGTACTGCCGGGCAAGAAAGAATACTGCGTCGACCCGACGTATGCAGCGACTGCAGAACTCGTGTGGGATCTCTATCAGTACCTGAAAAAGCCTGTCAGCAAACAGGCGGCGCTCGCTCTCTATACGGGCATGGTGGCTGATTCAGGTAACTTTCGTTATCCCAAGACATCGCTGCGCTCTCACCTCATGGGAGGGCACCTGCTTTCTTTCGGTATCCACTCAGACTTTGTCTACCGCGCGATTTACGAAAGTAACCCGCTCGACCGTTTGAAGCTCAACGCACGGCTCTACCCTAAGGTCGAACTACTGCCGAACAAGGTTGTCTATGTACCTGTATTGCAGAAAGACCGCGAAGGTCTTGAGCTCGGCGACAGCGGCACAGAAGGCATCGTCAACCACCTGCTGGCTCACCGCGGGTTGAAGGCTGCGGCGCTTTTCTCGGAAACCGAGCACGGCGAGCTGAAGGGGTCGCTGCGTTCGATCGGCGACGTCGATGTCGCATCGGTCGCCAAAAAGTTTGGCGGCGGCGGCCACAAGAATGCGGCGGGTCTTAAAGTGCGTGAACCGTTTGCAGAAGCGTTGAAGAAAGTCGTCGCGGCGCTTTCAACACTGTAAAACTCATTCGCGTCAGCGAATGAGTTTTACGATCATCTCGAGTTTTTCGGCAGCTTCCATCACTTCCTGCACCTTGCTCTTGAAAATCACGAGCGCGGTGTCTGAAATCTCTTTCTTCACGATCTTCTTGCCACGAATCTGGCCGAGCAGTGCTTCGGTGAGGCGGGGGTCGGCTGTTTCGAGCAGCACTATACTCTCTTCGATGATGACAATCGGCAGGTCGCGGCTCCACTCTGTCAGGTTGAAGTCGAGGGCCTGTGGTATTCCGCTGCGTGTCGTACGGAGCAGCAGTGACTTAAAGCTCTCAATCGTGTTGCCGAGCATGACACCATTCTGCACTGACTCTTTTGTGAGCTGGAAGTTGTAGACGTTATCAAATTCTTTGAGGTCGGCAAATGACTTGAGCAGGTGCAGGTCGTGCAGCGACATTTTCTCTGGAATAGCCACGAGCGTGCCATCGGCGTTGAGAATAACGGCGCCCTGTACGCTTTCGGCTTCGAGGGCTTCGTTGTGAAAAAAGTGGCGGCCCAGCTTGCTGATGTAGACAAAACGCTTCGGGTAATCGACGCGCAGCATACCCATGAGGTACATGTAGATCATCGCCGAAACAATCATCGAGCGCTGCTCGATGTAGGCGTTCTTGAAGTTACTGACCTTGAAGCCGGGAATCATGATCACGCGCGAGCGGATCAGCTCTGCGAGCAGTACCTTAACGTACATGCCCTCGTTGTTTTCGATCAGCTTCATGCACGTTTCGATCATCGGCATCTTGAAGAAGGGCAGGTCGAGCGGCAGGAAAACCTCGTCGCCGACCATACGTTTGTCCGCGGCTTCCAGGATGCGGTTGAAGAGGTCGCGCAAAAGCTCTGAAGGCTCACGCTTGAGAAATTCTTCGTAATTTTCAATCAGGACGACGTTTTCTTCGCGCAGGTCGACGAGTTCGAACAGGCGCAAGAGCGGCAGTATAATTTCAATCTGGTGCATCTGGCTCTTCTCTGAGAAGAGGTTGATGTCGATGTCGATCAGGGCTGCCTCTGAGCGTTTCATGTCGGCTTGGCGCAGCTTTTCTGACTGCGAAAGCGTAAGGCCCTTGTTAGAGATAAAAAGCAGCAGCTTCTTGAGGTTCAGCAGAAAGTCAAAACCGTTTTCGATGGTGCGCTCGGTGAGTTCTTTGACATCGCTGCGTACCGGGAAGAGCGGGTTCTTCTTGAGGTAGTTGAACAGCTCCACCGGGATAACCAGGATGCGTACAAAACGTTCATCGATAAAGTAGATGTCTTTAAGCAGTTGGAAGGAGTCGAGGCGGCGGATAGTTTTTTCCATCGGCAGCTTCTGCTCGTCCATGATGATGCGCGCTGCGTTGATCTCGATGATACCCCCATTGGTGAACGCCTCGTCGAGCAGCACCATTTCACCATCGCTCAGGGTTTTCAGGGTTTTTTCGAGTGTTTCGTCTTTATAAGCCTTTTCGGCGTATTCCCGGGGTTTTTTGCCTTTGCCACCCAGGATCGCCAGGTACTTAGGATCAAAATTTTCGGGGTCTGTCTGCTCGACTTCGCGGCGAATACTGATCTGGAACTTTTCGCCGCGCGAGTTGCTTTCGGTCGATACCAGCTTGCGAAATTCATCAAAGGCAATATACTTATCGAGGTTGTTGGTAATGCGCTCGCGGTTCTTTTTCTGGTAGAGCAGCATGATGTGCTTCAATACCGCGAGTTCCTTTTCTACGTTAATGGGTTGCAGCTGAATTTTGCGGCTAATTTCGCCAAGCGTAAGCACCTGCTTGTTGTTCAGAATAACAGCGTAGATTTTTACCTGCAGAGGGGTAAGTTTTTCCAGGACCGTCTTCAGGTGGTAGGGGTCGAGGAATGTCTTGACCAGCAGCTGTACCAGCGCGCGTTTGTCTGCGGGCGGTTTCGGCACGGCCCAGACTTCTGCTACTCTAAGTAGCTGCTCTTTTTCCAGTTTTCCCAGCTCTTCAAGCAGCACAGCGGGCAAAATGCGGTATTCAAGACTGCCTGTAAAACTGTTTATGCTTTTTCGACTGCACTAGCGGGAAAATAATCCTTGCCAGACCGTGCCGCAAGTACCTTTTGTTTCCAGAAAATGTGGCGCGCCTTCATACCCAATGCCTTCTCGATGGGTAACCTAACTTTTGGCTTCTTCGCCATGATCATCGCGTCCCGCGCCACGGGGCACAACACGGAAAACTTCTATTACTTCATAGCCGCCGGCCTTTGTATCATGATCGCCGCGGTCTTTGACGGCCTCGACGGACCTCTAGCGAGGCTATTCAGGTCGCAGAGCCAGCTGGGCGAGCAGCTCGATTCATTGGCTGACCTGACGACCTTCGGGCTGGCACCGGGTTTTTTGTTCTACAAGATGTACTTGTACGAAATGGTCATCGCCAAAGCGACACTGGGTACGCCTTGGGATATCCCGGTCGGAATGGCCGTTGCCGCTATCTTTCCACTCTGTGCAGCTTTTCGCCTGGCGCGCTTCAATGTGGCGCACGATTCGGGGTCATTCGTTGGCCTGCCATCGCCCGTTGCCGGGCTGCTGATAGCTTTTATTCCTCTCTACAACAATAACACGCAGTATATCTCAAAGCCTGTTGCGCTCACCATCTTCATTGCGGTGGCGCTGCTCATGATCAGTAATGTCCGGTATAGCAAGCCGCAGTCGAAGCTGCGGACTGAATTCACGGTGCTTCGGGCAGTCGGGTTTGCGCTGATCGTTGGCCTGCTGATCTACCGCTTTAATCTGTATTTTGTGGTCTTTGGTGTAGTGATTCTCTATGTTGCATCCGGGTTGTTTGCCATGGTGCTCCACCTGTTGCAAAAGCTGCGCTACAAGATAGTGTCCGGAGAATAATATGCAAAAGCTAACAGCCATTCTGGTGTGCCTGATTTTCTCCGGAGTACAGTTTCTTTCTGCGCAGGAAGAGAGGGCAAAAGCAGTCGCACCGTCCGCCGCAGAAAAAGCGGAAACCGATAAGAACGAAAAGGACGAAAAAAAGAAGGGGAAGAAAAAAGCCGCAATTAAGCTGGCCGAAGATCGCGAAGATGGCCCTCCCCCTGAAAAGGACCCGGCAACGTACGAACTCAGCAACCGCCGGCTCGTAGAAGACTATACAACGCTGGATAAGGCACCTTACGACCGGGGCGAACACATGTTCGTTTCAGCGCTGTTTGGCGGCATTGGCGGGGCAGTAGTAGGCGGCCTGGTCGGATTTTCCCAGTACAACAAGAACGACACGACTGCATCGCAGAATGCCCTCTACCTCTATGGCGGCGCGGGCGCCGGTGTGGGAGCAATCATTGGCATTGCGACAACGTTTTTCGAGCAAGGTAGAATTGAACAATTTGCCATCGGCAAATTTCTCATGAAGTATTCATGGTATGGCGCCGTGGGCGGCGGTCTGCTCGGCGCCGGTGTGGGATTCATACCGTACTCAAGCAGCAACGACTACAGCGACATCTTCCGCTACGGCGGTTACGGTGCGGGTATCGGTTTTGTGGCCGGTCTCGTCATGTTTGCCTTCGATCTGCCCGAGCACCTGAAACTCTATACCTGGCGGCGCGAAGACCAAAACGTCATCGCGATGTCGCTGCGTTTCTAGCAGGCTCCTGAAAAAGGAGCCTGAAGCTGGTGCGGGAGTTTTTCCGGAACCTGCTAATCGGCTGTTGAAGAACAGCGATAGTTTCGTTGCGACAGCCGGCGCTGTATTGGCGTAACTGGGCTAACGCCAGCCCTTGAGCAGGGCATCCAGCAGCGAAAGCGATCGATCCATCTCGGCGAACATCGTCTGCACCAGCAGCGGGGCAAGTATCACCAGCACCATGAAGCCGATCACGATCTTCGCGGAAAATCCGATCACGAGCATGTTCATCTGGGGCGCGGCCTTCGACATGATACCGAGCGTCACCGAGACCAACAGCAGGCACCCCATGATCGGCAGCGCGATCTTCAGCGCCGAGATGAACATCCCGCCCGAGAGCAGCGCGAAGTACTTAAAGAGGTGATTCTGCGCCACTCCCTGTTTCAGGAATGAAAAACCCAGGTGCGGCACGCGCTCGACCGAGAAGGCGAGGGCCTGCACCAGGTAAGTGTGTGCCCCGCTGACAAAAAAGACAAAGAGCGCGATCAGGTTCTTGAGGGTGCCGATCACGGGTAAAGAGACCTGTGACAGTGGATCAAGCACCTCGCTGATGCCGAAGCCCATCTGTACCGAGAAGAACTCCCCCGCGAGCTGGTACGCCGCGAACAGGAACTGCATCACGATACCGATAAAGATACCGATTGCAGCCTGCTCGAGTACAATCAGGAAGTAGGCGCTCTGCAGGTCGGCATTGAGCGATTCGGGAGTTTCAGCCACGGGCGTAATCAGTGCGGCCGAAATAAAGGCGAGGGCGAAGCGCGAGAAGAAGGGCAGCGAGTCGCCGGAGTAACCGGGTGCGACAGAGAACATGGCAAGAAAACGGGCGAAGACCAGGGTAAAGAGCTGGAACTGTCCGGTGAGAAACTCCACGTCAGTGTTTGCCGATGATGCGCATCAGTTCGCGCGTGTAGTCTGTCATGCTGTGGATCATCCACGAGGCAAAGATCAGGGTGACGACAAGCACGGCGAGTAGCTTGGGCACGAACGTCAGAGTCTGCTCCTGGATACTGGTGGTCGTCTGGATGATGCTGATCACGAGGCCGACGACCAGCGAAACCACGAGCGCGGGTGCGCTGAGTTTGATCGTGAGCCAGATGGCATCGCGTAGCAGGCTGATTACCTCAACGTCGGTCACCAGCCAGATGAGACATAATAATATCAGGCTGTCAAGAAGATTGGGACGCGTCGTCGGCACCAGTATCGACCGGGCGGGAGTTCTTGTCGGCCTTGAAGATCAGTGCGAATTCGCCCTGTTTTCCCTTCGCCCACCCGGCCGCGGCGCTGATGCGGCCGAGGTGAAACTCTTCGTGCGTCTTTGTGATCTCACGCCCCACGAGTATTTCACCGTCGCCAAAAACCAGCGCGATATCGGCGAGCGTCTTTTCGATCCGGTGAACTGACTCGAACAGCGCAATCGCTCCCTCGAAGTCGAGGTACTTCTTCAGCTCGTTCTGCCGCCGGCCCGATTTGGGCGAAAGAAACCCCAGGAAAAGCAATGGGTCGACAGAAAACGGTGTGACGCTCACCAGCGCCGTGAGCGCAGAGGGGCCCGGCACGGGAATTACGCGCACGTTGTGTTCAAAACAGAGCTTCAGGATGCGCGAGCCGGGGTCAGAAAGCCGGGGAGTTCCCGCATCGGAGACGAGCGCCCCGGTTTGTCCCTGCGCGAGCAGTTTCATCAGCCCTTCGGCGCTCGATGCTTCACTGAAAGGATTATGCACCAGCAGCCGCGCGCGCGTTGAAATTCCCGAGCGGCGAAAAAGATCGAGAGCCTTGCGCGTATCTTCGCAGGCGATGAAGTCGGCATGCTCGAGGACGTAGCGCGCGCGTTGCGAAAGGTCGTCGGCGTTGCCGATCGGCAGCGCTACCGAATACAGTGCCCCCCGGACCAGCGGCGCGCGCTCACCGGGGTTCATATTACTTGCCCTGCGCCTGGGCTACCTTTTGTTGCTTGCGCTTCGGAGCGAGGCGGTCGTATTCCTGCAGCGCCTTCCAGGTTGCCGAGTAATCGTTGCGTGCGTTCCAGACAACGTAACCGTGTCCCTGCGCATCGTCGACAGCAAAGAACTGCTTGAGTACATACTGTGGCAGCGCCAGGCCCGATTGTTTGATCTTCATGCCAAAACCCTGGATGTAGGGAATAATGCGCGTCTGCGGAATACGCTCCTTCGAGCTCGCCACACCTTCTTTAACCGTACCATAAGGATTCGCGATTTTTTCCGGGTCGCCGTAGTAGTGCGATGGATAAACCATCGGGTAGAGGTTGTGGACATATTGGCCAAAGAGTTCGAGTTTTTGACCGATGTGGTCATTCTTGTTCAGGGTAATACGGCCAAAGACATCGGCGCCCAGCTCTACGCCGAGTGAGTCGGCAAGTTTGCGCGCGCGTGAAAGCACGGTGGCAATCTGGTCGTATTTGAATTTCAGCGGCAGGCGTTGCAGGTGTTTTTCGTCCGCGTAACGGATGTAGTCGAGCTGTATTTCCCTGAACCCCGATTTTGCCGCGCGCTCAACCGACGCCATGATCTTATCGACATGCTTCTGGTCGGGATATTTTTGCTTGAGGCCCAGGTCAAAGCAGACAATCCGCGCCACCGGATAAATGCCTGCTGATTTGATCATCGACATCTGGTCTGCCGAGATGGGCTGGCCCTGCGCGTCGATGACCAGCGTATTGATGCCGTACTTCTTGCTCTGGCGCAAAAAGTGCGCAAGCGATTTGGTATTCACCGCTGTTGCATTGGTGAGATAAATACCTTTCATGAAATCAGGACGTTTGACCGGGAACTGCGCCCACGACAGCTGGTATTCGCGCAGCTTCTGCAGAAAACGCACAACGCGCGGTTGTTTGTCGACGTCTTTGGCTTCGACCGCCGGCTTTTCGGGCTCAGCCGGCGCGGCGTTTGCCAGCAGCACTGGCGCCGCTGCTGCCTCTTGCGGCTTGCTGACCACAACAGTCTCTGCCGGCGCGGCTGCGACCCGTGTACAGGTCATGCTGCTGTAGAGTGATACAAATGCGACTACGAAGGCAAGGGGGAGTGAGGTATTTCTCATTTCTGTGGGTCCGTGGGGATTTCTCTATTTTCGGCAAATAACGTGCCGATGTTGATTGCCGGCTTCGACGGTTTTTGCAAGCGGCACAGGCGGACAAACCAAATGGTTGGCCTGTGTGCGCGGGTTATCGGCGTCGTGCCCCAAAGGGCATGACGTGGCGTTTCGCATTCGTGCACTGCCTGCACAAGTGCCACCACGTGAAAAGACCACCGCGCTCTCTGGTTCTGCAGACGAGCGCCGCGAAGTAGTCCGGGGGATGTTCAACCGCATAGCCCCGACCTACGATATTCTCAACCGGATACTATCCCTGGGGATAGACCGGCGCTGGCGCAGTAAAACGATCGAGCGTATGGGCATTTCCGAGCGGTCGGTCGTGCTCGACCTTGCCTGCGGCACGGGCGACCTGATGGCCGAAGCCGCGCGCAAGAACGCCATGGCGCTCTTCGGCATCGATCCCTCGAAAGAGATGCTGCTGAGGGCTCGCAGCAAACTGCGCTACGCATTGACCCGCACTTATTATCTCGAATCGTTTGGCGAGGAGCTTCCCCTGAAAAGTGAGATTTGCACGCATGCGATGATCGCCTTCGGCATCCGCAATGTGCAGGAACGCAGCCGGGCATTCGCCGAACTCAACCGCGTGCTGAAACCCGGCGGGGTTCTGGCAGTACTCGAATTTACCCCCATGGACAGGAAGCTGGTTTCGTGGCTGTTCAACCTCTATTTCCAAAAGATACTCCCGCTGATAGGCGGCCTGATCAGCCGCGACCGGCAAGCCTACCAGTACCTGCCCGAATCGGTGGCACGCTTCGTGACGTCGGAAGACCTGATCAGGGAAGCTGAAGGCGTTGGTTTTACCCACCGGGAATCCAAACAGTTCTTTTTTGGTGTGGCTACTGCGATTTTGTTTGAAAAACCATGAATTTTCCTGTTGAGCAACGAATCTATGGCTGTTTTACCTGATTTGTAGCATTAATTCCCTAATTAGGGAATTTGTTAATTAGCGAAATAATAGTTTACATAACATCAGTTGCTCCCGATTAGCCCCTACCGTATCACACGGAGGAACAATGCAACAAAAGTTAATGAAAAGCCTGCGCCTGACAGTCGTACCGGTTCTACTGGTCTCTGTCGCGGGTGTGATTCAGGCACAGGAAAAACCTGCTGCAGAGCAAAAAAAGATTATCGCCCCGGCCAAAGCGGATACCGGAACCGAAGCAGCAGTCAAAACCGAAGCGAGCGCGCCAAAGTCGCCAGAGGCGGGCAAGGGTACGCAAACCGCCTCGCCAGCAGCATCAGTAGCGGAAAAGTCCGAGAAGAGTGACAAGCCTGAAAAAGAAAAGGCCGACAAGGGTAAACTCCCGGTTGCAATCTCTTACGGTGACAAGGGACTCGAGTTTGATGCCGGGGAAAAATTTAGCCTGGCCATGCAGCACCGCCTGCAGTTCCGTTATGCATACCCCTTCGACGCAGACCCGCGACAGTTGAGTGATATGGACGCAGAGGGCCACTCATTCATGGTGCGCCGTGCGCGCTTTCGTATGGGCGGTCATGCTTTCACGAAGTGGCTCAAGTACGGTTTCCAGTATGACTGGTCGCAGCCGGTATTGCGCGATTTTTATATCGATGTGGCGCGTTTTTCCTGGGCAACGCTGCGTGTCGGTCGCGCAAAAGTGATCTATAATGATGAGCGCGTAGCCTCGTCCGGCCGTCAGCAGATGGTCAACCGCTCGATTCTGAACGATGTCTTCACGATTGACCGCCAGCAGGGCCTGCAGCTGATGGGCCGGCTTTTTGACAATACACCGGCCGACCTCAACTACGTAGTGGGTGTCTTCAGTGGTCGCGGGGTCGGCGAGCGCTTTAATGACGACGTCAACATGATGTATGCTGCGCGCCTGCAGTGGAACGCAGTGGGTGACCCGATTGAGTGGAGCCAGAGCGATCACAAGTACACGCAGCGCTGGCAGCTCAATATTGCAGCCGGTGCCGCAACCAATAAGAGCAACTGTACTGCCTTTGAGACAGATACAAATAGCTGCCGGGCGCTGACTGGCTACAGGACGAGCACGGCAGGTACGGCGATTGTCTCGGCTGGCCAGTTCAAGATTGACCAGGCAGTGTTTGAAATCCGCTCGGTCTACAAGGGGCTATATTTTAAGCATGAATCACACGTGAAGCGTGTCGTCGACCAAAATATTAACGTGAATACCTGGCCGCGCGAAGCGGAGATGTGGGGAGCGCTGGTTCAGCTCGGCTATTTTCCGCACGCGGTGCTCGATTTCGTGCCCTCGGAGCTCGAAGTGGCAGGCCGGTACGCCTGGGTTGATCCGAATATTGCCGTCAGCGGTAATGACCAGCAGGAATACGCAGGTGTCCTCAACTGGTTTGCCAATGGCCACAATAACAAGATATCCTTTGAGGTGACACACCATGTGCTGGGCAACCCGGCGGGCGGCTCGGTTTCTGAGCAGCGCTACCGCAGCCAGTGGGAGTTCACTTTCTGAAATCTGTCCAGATCATGTGCACGGCACCTGATCCGGACAATCATTGACGCGGGGTGTCAAACCCCGGTTTTTCCTTTAATTTATGTCTCCATCTGAGGTAAAAGCCTCTTCCGTCAATTTCACAGACCGTCGCGAATGCAACTCTGTCAGGCCGGCTGACAGCGAAAAAGAAATACTCGTCTGCGGCTGGGTATACCGCTACCGCGACCAGGGCGGCGTTCTGTTCGTCGACCTGCGCGACCGCAGTGGCGTGGTACAGGTCGTCTTCGATCTGGCTGTAGACGCCGACCTTTTGAAACGTGCCGATTCACTGCGCGCTGAAGACGTTATCGCAGTGAAGGGCAAGGTGCGTAAGCGCGCGGCCACGGCGGTTAACCCCAAGCTGGCGACCGGTGAAATCGAAATCGTCGCCACAGGGCTTGAACTCCTCAGCAAAGCGAAACCTTCCCCGATTCCGCTCGACGAGCACGACGACGAGGCTTCTGAAGAGCTGCGCCTCGAATACCGCTTCCTTGACCTGCGCCGCAAAAATATGCAGGAATCGCTGCGTGTACGCCACGAGTTTATCCGTTCGGTGAGAAATTACCTCGACGGTGAAGGCTTCTGGGAAATTGAAACTCCTATACTGAATAAATCAACACCCGAAGGCGCGCGCGACTTTCTCGTGCCGAGCCGCCTCAATGCGGGCGAGTTCTACGCGCTGCCCCAATCGCCGCAGATCTTCAAGCAGCTGCTGATGGTTGCGGGCTCAGAACGTTATTACCAGATCGCGCGCTGCTTCCGCGACGAAGATTTGCGCCGCGACCGCCAGCCTGAGTTCACGCAGATCGATATCGAAATGAGTTTTGTCGACAAAGAAATCGTCATGCGCCTCAACCAGAAGATGATCGCGCATGCATGCAAGCAGGCGTTCGGTATTGAACTCGACGCCGAACCGGTGCGCATGACTTACCGCGATGCGATGGAACTTTACGGCAACGACAAACCCGACATCCGCTTCGACATGAAACTCACCGAGCTCGGCGACTGGGCTGCGATGACTGAATTTAAGGTATTCAAAGGTGCGGCAGAAACCGGTCGCCTGAAGGGTCTTTGCGTGCCGGGCGGCGCCTCGCTATCGCGGAAAGATATCGATGACCTGACGCAGTGGGTCATGCAGGATTTCAGGGCCAAGGGCCTTGCCTGGGTGAAAGTTACCGAAAACGGCCTCGAATCGCTTATCACCAAATTTTTGCCCGAGGCGGCGCAGAAAGAACTGCTTGCGCGCACGGGTGCAAAGCCCGGCGACATTATTTTCTTCGCGGGCGACCGCGCCGACATTGTGTTCGCGACCCTCTCTGCGCTGCGCCTGCGCCTCGCAGAAAAACTCAACATGATTCCCGACGTCTACAAGGCGCTCTGGGTGGTGGATTTTCCTCTCTTTGACTGGGATTACGACGCAAACACCGTCATCAGCGTTCACCATCCGTTTACTTCACCGGTGCCCGAAGACGCGCACATCGTGATCGAAGCGGCAAAAGCAGAGAGCGTTACGCCTGAGATGCAGAAAGCATTGCTCACCGTGCGCTCCAACGCTTACGACTTCGTGCTAAACGGCGTCGAAATCGGCGGCGGCAGTATCCGTATCCACGATTCACAGCTGCAGCAGGCGATCTTTCGCCTGCTGAGAATTACCGACGAAGAAGCGCAGAGCCGCTTCGGCTTCCTGCTCAAGGGCCTTGAGTTTGGCGCTCCACCGCACGGTGGTATTGCGTTTGGCGTCGACCGCGTGCTGATGCTTGGCCTGAAACGCAACTCGATTCGCGACGTGATGGCCTTTCCAAAAACACAAAAAGGCACGTGCCTCATGTCGGGTGCACCTTCGCTCGTGGACGAGAAGCAGTTGCGTGAACTCTACCTGAAATCTACCGCGAAGGCGCGGTAAATAAAGCCAGGGTATAAGCCATGCCGCAAAAACAGCGCCTCGAAGAAATACTGCGCAAGCTACCCGAAACCAGGGTCTTTGTGCTCGGTGACCTGATGTGGGATGAATACGTGCGCGGGGACGTGACGCGTATTTCGCCCGAAGCTCCCGTTCCCGTTCTCCTAACCAGCGGTGAAGACCGTACACCGGGCGGTGCGGCCAACGTTCTGAAAAACCTGCGCGATCTCAGGTGCACGATGGGCATGCTGGGTATTGTAGGTGCCGATGAGAACGGGGTTGCCCTACAGCATGAGCTCGAAAAATGGGGACTCGGCGATACGCTTCACCTGATTCGTATGGCTGACCGGCCAACTACCATCAAAACCCGTTTCATGGCGCGTAACCAGCAGCTCCTGCGTGTTGACCGCGAAAAGGCCAGCGCCATTGATGCCGCGACAGAAGACCGTGTGCTGGCTGCCTTTGAGAAATCGATTGGCGGTTTTCAGGCGCTGATTATCAGCGATTACGACAAAGGGCTATTGACCCCGCGCGTCATAGCCGAAGCGATAAAGATTGCGCATAAGCGTAAGGTCTTCGTCGCTGTTGATCCGCAGGTGAAGCATTTCAAGCAGTATCTCGAATGCGACATCATGACGCCGAATGAGAAAGAGGCCTCAGAAGGTATCGGCATGCCTTTCCCGCAGAGCGACGAAGAAGTACACACGATTGCCACGAAAATTCGTGAAACGCTGCGCCTACCGCACCTGCTGATCACCCGATCACAGCGTGGTATGGCATACTTCACCGACAAAAAATCTGCGTATCTGCCCACGGTGGCACGCGAAGTGTTCGATGTCACCGGTGCCGGTGATACCGTGATCAGCGTCTACACAGCCGCGATTTGTGCGGGAGCGGAGCACACCGAAGCAATGGTACTTTCTAACCTGGCCGGCGGCATCGTTGTGGGTAAGCTGGGAACAGCCACCGTCAGCACAGCGGAGCTGGGTAACGAAATTGGTCGCCCACTGCCGCAACTACGCGAGGTAGGTAGCTGAGTTGCCACGCGCGGGCCGACAGACAGTTTTATCGATTCGTAACGTCCGCAAGAGTTTTGGCGGCGTGCACGCGGTGAATGATCTCTCTCTTGAAATCAAAGAGGGGGAGTTCGTAGCGTTACTAGGGCCCAACGGCGCGGGCAAGACCACACTGCTAGAAATGATCGAGGGACTGCAGACACCCGACTCGGGCAGCATCGAAATTTGCGGACTGAACTACGCACAGCATGAACGGCAAATACGGCAGATCATGGGCCTTGCATTCCAGGAGACGCGTTTTCCGGAAAAGATACGCGTTGCCGAAGCGCTGCGCCTGTTCGCGGCATTTTATGGAGCTTCGCCTGCGCGCACGGTCGAAATTCTCGACCTGGTTTCGCTGGCCGAAAAGAAAAATGCTTACGTGAATACACTCTCCGGCGGCCAGCGGCAAAGACTGGCGCTCGGTATTGCAATCATCCAGAAACCAAAGGTGTTGCTGCTCGACGAACCGACGACGGGGCTTGACCCACACGCGCGGCGCGAGCTTTGGCAGATTCTGTCTGATCTCAAACGCGCGGGAATGACCCTGCTGCTGACGACCCACTATATGGAAGAGGCCGAAGAGCTCTGTGAGCGTATTGTCATACAGTTCAGAGGTCGTATCTTGGCAGACGGCGCGCTGGAAGACCTGCTCGAAGCACATGCCAGCCATGAAATTATCGAGTTTCGACTCAAGAAAGTACAGGCCCGCCAAATCGCGGGGCTGCGGCAGATGAAGAAGGTTTCATATTTCAATATTGACGAACAGACCGGCAGTGGTGTGATGCACGTCGACGACGCAGCCACGGTGCTGCCCGATTTTATGCGCCGCGCGGGCCGGCAGAACCTTGAGTCGTTTGCCGCGCGGCCTTTGACGCTCGACGACCTTTTTATCAAGATGACAGGCAGGCACCTCGATGGTTAGCGCGTTGCGCCAGTTGTACCTGATGCACCTGCGCGAATTTTTTCGCGACTGGGAGATAATACTCTGGTCGGTGCTGCTACCCGTGGCAATGTCCTGGGTCCTGGGTATCGCCTTTGTCCAGAAGAAAGTGACCACGCGGCAGATAGCAGTCGTTGGTGACCTGCGGCAGAGCTCTGAACTGCGTGAAGTGATCAACGAAATCGAAAACCGCAATATTTCACGGCCCAAGAAGACGAACGATCACAGCGTCTTCCGCTTCTCTTTTACCGACCAGGAGAATGCGCTCAGGCTGCTCCGCAAGGGCAAGGTCGTCCTGTTCATAGAACTCTCGGGTGAAGGAGTGGTCCGCTTCCATCTCGATCCGGCAAACGAGACTTCGTACCTCTCATACCTCATTCTATCCCGGCGGCTAAGCCAGGAAAGGGTCGAGATGCAACTAACGCCCGTCACCACCCATGGCAGTCGGTATATCGACTTTCTTATTCCAGGACTGATCGCACTCGGTATCATGAACTCCTGCCTCTGGGGAATCGGCTATGTGCTGATTGAGTACCGGATGAAAAAACTCATGCGACGCATGATTGCGACGCCGGTCAGCCGTGCGGCAATTCTTGCTTCGTTTTTCCTGTCACGCATGACGATTAACTTTGTCGAGGCGCTTCTCCTGTTCCTGTTTGGTTATCTCTATTTTGGCTTCCAGCTGCAGGGCGATATTGGCAGTATTCTGCTGCTCTTCATTTCCGGGAATATTGCCTTTGCAGGGCTGGCGTTTCTGCTGGCATCACGGGCCGAAAATACCCGTACGGGAAACGGCGTCATCAACGTCTTTTCGATACCGCTCATGCTCGCATCGGGTATCTTCTTTAGCTACACCAATTTTCCCGAGGCCATACAGCCCTTGCTGCAGTATTCGCCCCTGGCATTGCTCGCCGACGCGCTCCGCACAGTCTTCAATTCCTCGGGCGAATGGCGCGAGATTCTCATCCCCGCAGCCATTCTCAATGCGTTTGGCGTCTTTTGCTTTTCAATCAGCCTGAAGATTTTCCGATGGCATTGAATGTGCCCACCGCCTGAAAATGAGATGACCCGAAAGCTCCTCGAAGAGCTCGAGTCATCGCAGAACGGCAGCTTTGAACTCACAGAAGAGAAAGGCAAGGCCGTGCTGCGCATCTTTAACCCGACTGGAAAGGGGCGTGCTGTTCACCCGACAGACCTCAATAATCGCCTGCGCTCAATGCACATCGTGCCGGACAAAGATGTTTCGGTTGAGAGGCTGCTGCGTTCTACGCAAGAGGGCAAAATCGCCGAGGGCGAAGCACACGTTATCGGCGACTGGCCAAAAGTCGCCCAGCGCAAAGACGCAGTGGCCGAAGTTGAAGTTTCTGACGACCACATGAGCGCACACCTTTTCCTGCAGCCTCCTGAAGGTGGCGGCAAGGCAATTCCCGAAGAACGTCTTAGGGCACTGTTGCGCGAGCATGGCGTCATCAAAGGCCTTCTCGATGACACGTTGCGCGAACTGGGAGTAAAGCCATCGTACAAGCGGATGATTCTCGTGGCACAGGGCAAAGAACCGGTGCGCGGCAAGAATGGGTTTATACAGCCGCTTTTTGAAACAATGACACGGCCGCGCGTCGACCCGAAGGCGCAGAAGATCGACCACAAACAGGTTAACCTGATCAAATCTGCCAAGGCCGGTGAAGTAATTGCTGAAAAAATTGATCCTACCGTCGGTGAAACAGGTTTCACGGTGGGAGGTAAACTTCTTCCGGCCGAACCGGGTGTGATTGCGGAATTTATTCCCGGCGCAAACGTGGAAATTTCGCCGGATGGCAAGAAGCTCATATCAAAAATAGAAGGCAGGCCGGTTCTTGAAAGCAATGGCAAGATCCGCGTCGATGAAGTGGTCTACCTCAAGAACATCGACTACTCAACCGGCAACGTGGATTTTCCGGGCTCAGTAATTGTAGAAGAATCGGTCGCAGACGGGTTCAAGCTGCATGCCTCAGGCAGCATTATTCTGCAGTCGAGTGTCGGAGTCTGTGAAATTACCGCCGGGAAAGATATCATTCTGTCTGCAGGCTTCATGGGTCGTGGTGAAGGCAAAATCACCTCTGATGGCGACGTCTACGCGCGGTTCGTCGAGCAGGGCACTATTATCGCCAAGGGATCTATCTTCATCTCTGAGGCGACGCTGCATTCGCACCTCGTTGCCGGCGGTTCGATTGTTGTGAAGGGTGGCCGGGGTGACATTACCGGCGGCGATATCTCCGCTGGCAAATTTGTTCACTGCAACAAGCTCGGAGGGGCCGGCGAAACGCGTACGGTCCTGACAGTCGGTATTGACCCAACTATGCGCAGCGCGATTGACGAAATTCACGCTTCGCTGAAAGAAAAGGAAGTCACGCTCGATAAGATCCGCGTCAGCCTGAACCGGCTCAACGATGCAATGAAGAAGCGAAAGCTCGATGCAAAAGAGGCCGAAACTCGCGAGAAACTGCTGTTAGCCATGCGCAAATACAAGGCACTGGTAGAGTCAGACCAGCGGCAGCTCGAATCGGCGCAGAATTCGTACCTCGCGCACGACAGGGCGTACGTGCTTGTGGAAAATCAGCTTTATCCCAATGTCGAGATAAACTTTGGTAAGGGTATGCTCTTCCGCAGCGGAATGCGGGCTGTGCAGGGCAAGCAGGCGATCTACGTGGGTGAAGACCGCACAGTCATCGCTGCGCCGACGCTGCCTAAGTACCTGGAAAAGCAGCACGAAGAACACGGATAACCTCGTCCTGATCGGCGTCTGCCAGCGTCGGATACAGCGGCAGAGACAGCGCACCGGTGAAATAGCCCGTGGTCGCAGGAAACTCCCCCGAAGGAAAGTTGTATTTTCGCTGTGTGTTGCTGAACTCAAAGACCGGAATAAAGTGGACTGAATAGCCGATACCCGCTGCTGCCAGCGCTTCCATCAGGTTTTCGCGCGTGACCGAGGCTTCAGGCCTGACAGAAATGCAGAAGAGGTGCCACGCATGATCTGTGTCGCTGCCTCCCTCGTCGATCTGCTGCACACGGACAGGCAGATCTTTTAGTGCATTGCGGTAACGCAGGGCAAGATAACGGCGGCGCTCGTGGTGCTCAGCTAATTTCGGCAGCTGAGCCAGGCCGATGGCTGCATGAATATCCGTCAGGTTTGCCTTGAAACCCGTTTCGACGATATCGTAGCGCCATGTTCCGCCGGCATAGCGGTTCCATGCGGCGCGGGACATACCATGCAGGCTGAGTGCCCTGATGCGCTCGGCTTCTGCTTCGCGGCAGACGATTGCTCCGCCTTCAGCAGTGGTCAGGTTTTTCGTTGCATAAAAGCTGTAACAGCTGTAATCGGCGTAGTGGTGCAGGTTCTTTCCGTTCCACTTCGTTTCGAGCGCATGAGCATTGTCCAGGATTAACCGCAGCTGGTGCTTGTCGCACAGGGCCCGCAGCGGTTCCATCGGCAGCGGATTGCCCGCAAACGGAACAGCGATGATGGCGCGTGTGCGCGGATTGATCAGCTTCGCGGCAGCATGAATATCCAGGTTCCAGGTTTCTGCATCAATATCGCAGAGTACTGGTTTCAGGTTGGCCAGCTCCACGGTTTCAAAGGTGGCAATGAACGTATTTGCCGGGACAATGACTTCGTCACCGGGAATAAAGTCAGCTGCGGCCAATACGATCTGCAGTGCGGCGGTGCATGAAGAGACGGGAATCAGCGTGCTGGTACCCAGAAACTCCGCAACCTGCGCAGTAAACTGCTGCACCAGCGGGCCGGTTGTCAGCCAGCCGTTGTCGAGTGCCTGCTGCAAAAAGGGTGCAGCATCAGCAAAAGTTACAGGAGCGCGGGCAAACGGAATGCGGTTCATGCCTGGCGGCGCTTAACCGCGACGCGCTCGGTTTTTTTGAGCGCAATAGCAGGGTTGACGTGTTTCTCGGTGCCCTTGACTTCAAAGTGCAGGTGCGGTCCGGTTGATGCGCCGGTGGAGCCGACCAGTGCGATCTTCTGTCCGCGCTTCACGTACTTGCCTTTTTTGGCGATCAGCTTGCTCGCGTGGCCGTAGACAGTATAGAGACCATTCTTATGGCGCAGGATTACCATGTTACCATAACTGCCGCCGTCGCCGGAGAACACAACTACGCCATCAGCTGCGGCAAGGATAGGGGTACCTTTGGAAGCCCCGATGTCGATACCCGTGTGGAAAGCACGGCTGCCAGTAATCGGATGAACGCGCCAGCCAAAACCTGATGTCAGACGGTTTTTTGCGCGTATTGGCCAGGCAAAGACCTTCTGCTTGACGTACTGGATTTCCGGCAGTGGCTTTGCTCCCGGCAGGAATATCTCTTTGCCGGGCGGGACGAGGTTGCCGGCGATGCCGTTGGCACGTTTTACGGTTTCGGGCGACACCTTGTAGCGGCGGGCGAGGTCTGACAGGCTTTCTTTTTTTGCCGTCTTGTGGAAGACGCCGGTCCGGTCAGGAATACGCAGGCTGTCGCCTGGCTGAATGACGGTCTTCTCTTTAATCTTGTTAGCGTTGACGATCGTTGTAATGCTGACATTATATTTTTTAGCGAGGCGCCAGATCGATTCGCCGGGGCGAACCTCGTGTTTGACGACCTGCACGCGTTCCGATTTCTTTACGGGTGCCGCTTCCTTCTTCGCCGGTGGGGCGGGTTTTGCGGGTTCAGCCGCAGGCGCTTCTGCCGTAACGGCATTTTCCAGCTGCTGGGGTTCATCTTCAGGCACGAGTTCATCGACGAGGCGCAGGTCTTCTTCGCCGCGTTCGGGGTTTTTGCGAATCTCGTCAAAATAGCGTTCAAGCGCTGCATCGACGTCGGCGCTCTTGAGTTCAAGGTGATCGGCGGTATTGTTGAGCGTCACTGGCATTTCGCGACCCTCGCGGACATTGCGCTGCGAGGTGAGCGGGCGCGCTGACAGGTGCGATTCATCGCTAAAAAAGATAAAAACCATCAGCAGCAGCGAAAGCCCTGCAATACCTAAGAGCAGTCTGTCCAGTACGCGCACTGTCTTATTTTCGGCATCGTAACCGGCCTATTTAACACCTAAGCGAAAATTGTATCCTGTTTGTCGCCGTACCAGCCGGCGAAAGGCCGGTTCATGGTACATATTCTGGGCGGGGGTATTGCTGGCCTGATGCTCGCCGGGGAGCTCGAGCGCAGGGGGGTGCCCTGGCATGTCTGGGAAAAAGCACCGCAGCCGGGCGCCGAAGCCTCGGGCAAAAATGCGGGGATTATCCGTTCTTATGAGGCTGACCCGGTCGTCTCGAAGCTTGCGAGAGCGTCGGTGGAGTATTACCGCACCAATGAACCTTCATACCAGGCCTGCGGTATTGCCTTTGCCCCGTGGGAATTCGATTACCTGGCACCCGAGTATCCGAAGACCAGCCTGCTTTCCGGTAAAGACGGAATATTGCTCACCGAAGATGGCTGCGTCGAGCCGATGGCGGTGCTGCAGCGTCTCGCGGGGGCCGCATACCGCCACGGCAAAATCAGCTACTCGGCCCCCGCCGAGGTCGAAATTGCCGGCAGCAAGATTGCCTGGCGTTTCGGCGACGCAGTGCCGGCTGCAGGCGATAGTATCGTCATCGCCTGCGGCGAAGGAGCTATTGCCTTTGACAATGCGCTGCAACGTGGCCTGACCCTGGTTCCGCACCTGCGCACTCTTTACGAATACGAGAATACCCAGGGTTACCGCGGTCCCGTGCAGTGGGATGAAGAATCTGGCTGCTATTTTCGCCTCTCTGGCGATACGATTACAGCCACCGCCGGAGAACAGATTCCGGTGCCGCCGCGCGCCGAAGGTGTTACCGACGACCGGCAGGCAGATGAAAAAAGTCCGGCGGTGCTCGCGCGGCAGTTCCCTTTTTTACAGCCGGCGCAGCTGCGCGCGTGGCGTACCTGCCGCCGGTTGATGCCGCTCGACAACCGGCCGTACTGTGGCAAAGATCCGCAGGTCGGCAACCTTTTCTGGCTGACGGGTTTGGGCGGCCGCGGCATGTCTATCGCTCCCGCGCTGGCGCAGTTGCTTGCAGACCTTATTGCGCTTGGTAAAAGCGACGAGCTGCTCGAAGCGCTTTCGCCTGCGCGCGTACGTCAGAGTTAAAGCGGTATACCCAGCAAGCGATGCCGGACGCCATTTTCCGTTTCGGTGCGGATATAGAGGAAAGTCAACACGGCCAGGCGCTTGTAGTTGGTTTCGGTTTCATAGTGCCAGAGCAGGCCATAAAGACTGCCATACGAATCGAATCGCCGTTCCGGAGTACGGTTGTGGAACCAGATGGTGCCGGCGCCGATTGCCTCGGTCTGCCGGTACTCCGTTTCGTGGTTGCTGTTGTACCAGAGAAGCCCCAGCAACACTGCCTGGAACTGTCGAGTCCCGTCGTTTGAAGTGGTAAACACCGATAGCAAGGCAGGCAAAAGCAGCATACGCTCATCATCCGATACCGAGTACCAGTAGGCAGGCAGCAGGTGGTGCCTGCGGTAAACGCCATCGGGCGTTATCCGGTAACCGGTAATGAGGGCAAAGTGCCAGCTGAACTCCCACTCGGTTTGCTCGCGGCTGAACAGCAGACCATAGAGCAGGTTGAGCCTGCTTTCGGTGGGAGTATAATCGTAACGGAAAGTGTAGAGCAGCGCGTGGCGGCTATGCCGGCCAGACGCATCATCGTCAGAGCGCCCGGCCATTAACAGAAAGTTATCGAGTGCAAAACCAGGCCGGCGCTCGTACCAGTAGCCGGCAATAAAACGTTCTGCAGACTTACCGTCGCTGCGTGAATACCACAGTGGCAGCAGCCAGCTGGTATATTCTGTTTCGTCGTTGGAAAGCAGCTCGACCGAGCGGTAGAACGGGAACAGGTAGAAATTCCGGTACGTATCGCCGCGGCTGGTATGGTTGAAAAGCAGTGGTATGCCGTGGCGGGATATCGATGGGTGGTCAGTCCTGTAGTAGAGCCATGAATAAAAATCCGTGCCGCTCCCTGAGGCAAAGTACAGGTAGAGTGGCGAAACATGCACCGTGCGCGCGGGGTCGCTGCCCATTGTCGAAGATGAGCGCCACCAGAGGCCTGCGACGGTCAGCAATGAATCATGGTAACCGGCGCGGCCTGTGGCTCTATCTCCCGGCTCCTGCGCTGTGCGCAGCCAAACGGGAAAAAAATATGTGGTGCTGGTGACCGGGGTTCTGCCGATGTGCCATATTCCCCAGGTGCCATAAGAGGTTGCTGTTTCGTTACGGCGGTAGTAAAATAGCCAGGTCAACAAACGGTAGTTGTCATTCAGGCTGCGCGAGTAGTGCAGCGGCGAAAAATTCCAGCGCTCCTCGCCTACAGTTGTCTGCCGCCATTTACTCCAGAATACCGGGAAAACCCGAAATCCACCACGCTGCGGCGAGGTATAACGATTCAAGACCGGCCAGAGCAGTGTCTGCTCTCTCTCTTCAAGGCTGCAGTCGTACTCGCGAATGAACATTATCATCAGCCATGCCTGCTTGTCGCTGCGGCATTTGCCGGTGGCCGGCGCGGCAGCCGTTGCCGGCGCAGAAATTGCGGGGAGCTCCTGGTTATCTTCGGGTAGCCGGCTCTGCGTTGTTTCCTGTGATGCGTAGAACGGTACCAGCAGGGGGGCGATCACCAGGTAGCGGCTTTCTGCATCGCGGTAATGGACATAGAAGGGGATGACGGTCTGTACTCCCGTATCCGAGCGGGAATCCCACGTTAGCCAGCTCAGCGGTAGCAGCCGAAAGTGGCGGTAGTGGTCTGCGCGTTCGTAGGCAAGCGCACCAAAAAGCGCGTAGAGGCCGAAGAACGATTCTGAGTCCGCGCGGTTTCTCCTGCGCCGCTCGGTGATTCCTGTATTGGCAATGGGGATTTTATTTTCTTCTGTTGCCGTATCTGCCAGGGCTATGCTGCTCCGGCTCGATACGTGAAAAAGGCTGTAGAACCAGCCGAAATCCCAATCGGCGTACAGCCGGTTGCCTGCAACTGTCGCGGAAAATGGCAAGGCGGAAAACTGTTCTTCGGCGAGCGAAATACCGGCTGCGTTGATATGCAGGTGGTAGTTTTTACGCGAATACGAAAACCAAAGCGGGATAAACGCGTTGAGGCGGCTGTCGGCCGATTCGCTGCGCAGGTACAGCAGTGATGCCACCGTGCTGCCGCCAGGGTGGTGCGAAGAATACCAGAGAGGAAATACCAGCAGCCACGAGCTGTTGCCAGAGCGTTCATACCACGCGATGGGCGGTAGCACGGAGACGAGATAACCCTGTGGCTGGCTATGGTAGTACCACAGCGGCAACAGGTACGAAAGCGTCTGCTGGCCGCTGCGCTGGCGAAAGATGTAGAACACGGTTAAGTCGCTGTATGTTGCCTCACGGTTCAGCATTACCAGTGGAATGACCGGCGCACCAAACGAATAGCCGTCGCCAAGGGGCGCCTTCGTGCGCGAGTACCAGAAGAGCGGGGTGAGCCAGTAGACCGACGAGGCATCAGCCAGGCTTTCCCGGTAGTAGAACGGGAACAGTGCAGAATACGATTTTTTTGCCGCCCTGTCTTCGCCACGAAAAAAAAGCCAGAACCAGATGGAGCTCTCGCTTTCGCCGTCTGTCTCTGTCAGGCTGATGGGCGTAAAGGTCAGCCTGCGGTTATCGACCCGGCTCTCGAGCCGGTAGTAGAAGGGTAGCAGCCGCCTGCTGCTGTAACGTGGGTAATCCTTATAGCCGTAGAGCCATAGAATGTGCAGCGCATCGTGGTCCTGCCATTTTTCCCGTTGGACGAAGAACAGACGCAGGGGGAGCTTTTCCTCTCGCTCCCGGCCATAGATCTCCGTTTCACCTTCATTGAGGTCGTCCCACGACCGTGCTGTCAGGGGACTTACCACCCCCAGAAGGAGCAGCACGAGCAGCGCCAGGCTGTTTTTGAGGCCGGTATAGCGTGCCTGGAGATTCAGGCGAGGGCAAAAATAATCCCGTCGTTCCTGTACTTTCCGGTCGTGACCGCTGGGCACGGCAGAAAGCAGGGTTTTGGACTCTCAATGTCAAGCCGATGCCGGCGGCCCAAGGCTGCGCAAGGCCGGCAAAGAGCGGTTTTTGCCCTAAGATACTTTACTTGACGCGGGGGAAAACCGACAATGGAATGAGGATATCCATGCGTAAAACCACAGCATTTCTGATTCTTCTTGCGGCAGCGCCTCTGTCTTATGCGGAAAACGTCGCCGAAAAAGCCAAATACAAGCGGGCTGAGGCCCTCGAGCAAATCGTCTACCTTGACGTTCCGCTGCGGAATTTTGGCTCTGAAAAACCCGAACTCGTCAAACTTTACGACGATGTGAAGCAGAAATATGCGGTGGCCCTGAGCTTCTTTTTTGAAGACAATTTCGTAGAATCGTACAAACTTTTCCTCGATGTCCAGAATACCCTCGAGAAGCTCTACGAGCAGGTTTCGATGTTCTACATAGACCGCACGAACATCGTGCTGCAGCAGTCGGTTAAAGAAGCGACAGAAATTGAAATCCGCTTTAACCGCAAGGCGCCTTTTGCTACCCAAAAGATTGGCAAAGAGCGTGAAGCAGGCGTACGCATTTCCGCAGACAAGAAACAGACACAGCTGGAAAAACGCCTCTATGACCCGAAAGATATCCATTACCTGTACGACAAAAAAGCCATGATCGACAACATCGATTACGGTTACATGCAGTTAGGCCAGGCAAAGGTTGCCCGCCAGAAGGCCATGGATCTCGAGAAGTGGCTTGAGAAGGGCAAGGCAATGCCTCCGACAATGAAAAAAGAGCGAATCAATACCTACAAGGCAGTTATTGACCTCTGCCGCCAGGCGAAGGTTAACGGCATTATGGTCATGCAGCTCAACCGTATCTTCGACAACTATGAACTGCAGACCAAGTTCAAAGACAACTATTTCATGAAAGAAAAACGGCTCGATCCAATTTTTGACTTCGCCATCCCCGAAGATTACCGGAAAGACGCGAACGACTCGCGTAACCGCATCCATGACCACGAAGACCGCATTAAACTGAAGGGTGAAGACCCGGCAAAGATTGCGCAGGAAGATCGCAAACCTTTGCAGGGCAGCAAAACCGAGGGCAACAAGCCAGCGGCTTCGGATAGCAATAAGCCGAAATAAGCCGGCTGCTATCGGTCGTGCGACCGGTCAGTGGTATTATCGCGGGGTTGTCGGAAAGACTGCCCCGTTTTGTTTTTAGGGTGTTTATATGACGGGCGGAGCATTTCTTCAACTCAGATTCACTTCTATATCGCCGGGCAAACTTGCGGATCTCGCTTATGCACCGTTTCGCAACCAGTTTGCCGATAAAGATATCTCCGTAGAATTTAACATTCCTTACGTGCTGCCGACGCTGCATTGCGACGTTGCCAAGATCGCCTGGGTGATGACGATTTTTTTCAGTAACGCTGTACGGTACACGCCGCAGTGGGGTAAACTGGCGGTCAAGGGAAGCGATGCCCACGGCAATCTAAGGCTGGCAGTGGAGAATTCCGGTTACGGTATTCCTCCCGAGCGTCTTGGCCAAATGTTTGAGGCAACCGAAAATCCCGAGGCACCCGAATTTGGTCGGGGGCTTGCCCTGTTGCTTGCGCGTGATATCGTCGAAGCACACGGTGGCAAAATCGGAGTATACACTGAACCCGGAGTTTTGACGGGATTTTTCATTGAATTACCGATAATCAGACCAGAAGCGGAGTCCTCATGAAACAAAAAACATCTACCCAGACGATATCACGTATTCTGATTGCAGTAACTGCTTTGCTGTTCGCCGGGCACAATGCCAGTGCACAGGTTCCCGATGACCTGATACCGCGCCTGCTGGCTGACTGTCCCGAATCGGTGGCGAAATCGTATGCGACATCGGTACCGCGGTTTGCGCGGGTGCTGCCAGAAAAGAAGGCAGACCCTGCTGCTACGCTGGCGGCGGTTGTACCGCGCGCCTGTTATCTTGAACTGCAGGACTGGCAGTTGCAGACGGCCCTGCAGCTGGGCCACTACGGGCTCAACCAGGGACTCAAAGCATCCACCATTTCAGATCTTACCGAGGTGCTGAGCTGGCGCGCGATCGCCAAAGAAAGTTATGTGAGACTGGGGCATGTCTATGAACACATGCAGAAGGCTGGCGCATCCGATGAAGAAATTGCCGAGGTCTTTTTGCAGGCGCAGAATTCCGGCCTGCTGGCCGACCAGACTGAGGCCTACAGCGCCACTTATGCCAAGGCACGGTCAGCGGGCAAAGGCCATAACGATGCAATCGCGATCGCTGCAGAAGAACTGCCCCGCCTGCGCAAGGTGAGGGGTGAGCGCAATATCCAGCAGTTCATGGCTGAAATTTCGGGCGGCGCTGCTGCGCGCAGCGGTGGCGCAGTGCAGCCTCTCACAGGTGATGCCCTGTGGGACCAGCTCGAAAGTACTATCAAAGCCGAGCAGGTGCAACCTGCAGCAGCCAATGCACAGGCAGCCATGTGGAACCTGCCCAGGCTCGAGACATTCTTTGACGAATGGAAGGGTACGCCCTACCGCTGGGGTGGAGTGACGCGCAAGGGCATTGACTGCTCGGGTTTTGTCCTCAAAGCAATAGAGTCACAGTTTCCGCAGAGCAAGTACCCACGCAGTGCGCGTGACCTGGCGGCGCAGGGCAGCGAAGTGCCGCGTTCTGGTCTGAAGACCGGCGACCTGGTCTTTTTCGCAGCCTCTGATACACCCGGTCGAATTACACATGTGGGCATCGTCATTAAGGGAAGCCAGTTTGCGCACGCCTCTTCAAAGCGCGGCGTCACTCTTTCCAACCTTGACGACAAGTACTACACCCAGCGTTTCGTGACTGCGCGCCGTCTATTCTGATAGCGGCCCAGGACTGTGATGGAGATTTCGGGGCAGAGACTCTTCTTTCCCCCGAACTTCAGGTTCTTCAACCGCCTGCCGGCGCGTTTTGAAATTCTCGTCATTGCCAGGGGCGCCAACAAGCAGGGCAGCACTGTCTTTGAAGTCGAAATTGCCGGGCAAAGACTCGCACTGCCTTCGCGTGTTGCCCTTGTACCCGGAAAACGTTATGAACTGGAAAAAGTCTCTGAACTCGAATTCCGCATTGTGCGGGAAAAAGCTGTCACGGAAAAAGAAGCAGAGCAGTTGCCCAGGCTGCGCGAACCTAACGAAGTTGCTACACAAAGTACTGATGCGGGGATTCCGAATATTACGCCTTTTTCGTTAGGCGAGCTCGCTATCCTGCGCCTGCTCGAAGAAGAGGGGCGGTCGGTGCGCGAACAGAACCAGAAATACCTCTTTGACTTTTCGGGTGAGTTCGAGCTGCGCGGTCTATTCCACTCACACCGGGACGGCAGTTATACGCTTTTTGTTTCCGGCAGCCTTGCCGCAGGAGCTTTTCCTGGCGCACTGTCGGATGAACTCAAGTCGCTTGGTATCAGCGGCATCAAGGTGCTCGACAGCGCTGTCTTTGACCGGCTTGCGGCCGGAGCGATCGACCTGAGCCTCTAACTAGCCTTCTGTCTTTACTTCAATCGCAAAAACAGTATCGTTATTCTCCACGCGCAACCGAAACAGTGCTTTGTCGCGAACGAATTGGTCTGTATCGGTAGGCGTTTGGCCCGCGGAGTCCAGTATGCGAGCGAGAAAAAGTGTGCCATCGCTGCGACGAAACGCCCCCAGCGCGAACGGTACCTCGGTGCCCGGATTAAACCGGACCATCACTGCGGCGTAAAGCCTGAGCTCCTCGCCCTCCATACCAGGGCGGCATTCAGCGGGTACTGTGGGTCGGGATATTGTCGCCGGTACCGGTATTTCAGCTGCACGTGAAAGCAGGGCGACAGAGTTGATGGTATCGATTCCGCCGTTTCCACCAAAGAAGAAATGTTGCGCCTCATTATTCTCGCGGGCGTATCCGAGTATATCCAGCAGGCCGCTGGCAGCAGAGAGTGAAATCGCTGCCTGAGTATTGAGAATTCCACCGCGCCGGTTAACCAGGATTTTCTTTGTGCCGTTTTGCAGGTATCCACTGCGCAGGGTTTGCGCTGCCGCCTGGGCGTTCTGCCCGAAATAATCCGCTGCCTGGCGGACCAGCATGAGGGTGAAGCAGTCGTAGATCCACGCGTAGTCGACATCACCTGGCGTAAGGCGCGCGCGGGCAAAGGCACGTTCTGCAGCAAGAGCTGCAGGTGAGCGAAAATCGCGGCGCTGCGTCAGGTACTTGGCTGCGCTGTTGGTGCCCACGCCCCGAATTGCCAGCGGCGACTGTAACTCGAATCCTGCGGTGCGCAATCGTTCGAGCATGTTTTCACTGGCAACCAGGAATGCCGCCCCGTGGTCTGTAGCCACGGCGACCATCGGCGTCGCGTAGCAGCCGGCGAGGTACCGTTTGAGCTCCCCCTCACGGAATGTCTTGCCGCAGACTGCAGCCCTCTGGTCGTCGACTGCAGCTGCACGGTAATGGCGCGTAATGGCCTCGACGTCTTCGACCGTCACGCCCTCTTCAAAAATCATGCGGTCAGCCATCAGGGCATAGAGTGATATCAGGTTGGTATGCGTGTGGAGTTCGGTATTCTTGTGTAGCAGCGCATCGCTGATTTCGCGATAGTAAGCTATTCCGGTAGGGCCGCCACGCGGCACCTCGGCGCCGGCAATCAATACCAGCCTGTCGCCCTGAGTACAGAGTCGCTGCGCGGTTTCCAGTGCAGCAGGAATGCTGGCGCCACCAAGATCAATACTGTGCAGTTCGATATCTGAGAGTCCAAGCATTGAAGCTTTCTTGGAAACATCCATCGTATGGTGGCGCTCGTAGATAGATGCACCGACGCTGATATAGTCGGTGATGAATGGCCGCAGGGATTCGAAACTGGTGTTGAGTGCAGCAGCAAGATTCTTTGCCGCCGTTGTAAGAAAGAGAGCGAGCTTCTCGTCCAGGTCCAGTTTCTTGTAGCTTTGCGTGTCGTCCAGCTGGGGTTCGATGTCACTCTGGATGGCATCGGCACCACCGATGAGCCATGCGCTCATCATTTTGCAAACTCCCTAACGGAAACAGAAAGATGGCGCAGCAGATCGCCGTACCAGACAGGGCACTCGGGACAGCTCTTGAACTGCGGTTGCGTGCGGTCGGTGTCGTGGGGGAAAATATACACGTGGGTATTCTCCTGTCCGGCTTTGTGTGCGAGAAGGAATAGTTCTTCAATGTTACGATCGCCGATCACAACGCAGCCATAGCTGATTGCCCCGCCATGCACGTTGATCCCGGTAGAAACATAGTTGGGGTCACGCCCTTCGAGCGCCAGCATGGCCCTGTCGAAATCATTCGGATAATTTACGTGAAGCGCAAGATGGTACTCTTTGCTGGGCTCCATACGGTCGATGCCATAGATGCCTTCAGGAATCTGCAGGTCGCCGTAATAGATCTTGGGGCCCTGCTTACCACTCGACGCGGAAAAAGTCCAGGTCTTTACGTAGCGCCATCGCCCCTGGTTGTCAGGCAACCAAAGTTCTGTGCGGCGTTCTTCTTTGAATACCGCAAGCCGAACGGCGCGCGGCGGGTAGGGGACCTGCGCCTCGCGCAGATCCTTTTCAAGTCTTTGCAGAATGCGTTTGGCGCTCTTCTCAATAAACTGGCTGCCTGGTTGCGCAGTCAAATTGCCCGCTGCTAACGCTGCGAGCAGGCCAAACAATGCCAGGTTAATTTTCGAACGGGCGCTATTCGTCCTGAGAAGCGGGAGTGTCATTGTTTTGCGCCGGCGCACCTTCACCCGCATTGCCAGAATTTCTGCGTGGCCGGCGGCGACCACGCCGACGACGCTTCTTGGGTCCTTCGCCTGCCTCAGGTGAAGATTCAGTTGCTGCAGGTTGCGGTCGCCGGGCAGGGCGTGGCTGTTGTGGAGCCTGCTGTGGCTCGCTGGGGTTATCATCGATATCCAGATTTTCTGTCGAATTCTTGCGGATCGACTCGTGCAATTTATGCCTAAGACCAATTTCCCAGAAGAGGGCCTTTTGCAGAGCGTCTTCGTCTTCGGCGGCGCGGGCAATAATTTTGTAAACGATAAAGGCTTCCTGGAAAATGTGGCGCATCTGGAATTCTTTTACCCAGCCCTTGCGCTCGGTGACATTGCGGCGAAAATTGTTCTGCACCGTGAATATCTGCATCATCGTGTCGAACTCGCGTTTGGTCAGCGAGATATCTTTTTGCAGTACCTGTAGTGGTTCGCGCAATTTGCGCTCCAGCGTCTTTTCATGATCACGCACGTTCTTGCTGATGACTTCTGCAAGCGAACCCGCGATGAGCAGCGCGTAGTAGATATTCAGGTTAACGTCTTCATGTTCCTGGATCATGCGGTCGGCGATACTCAGGCGACGGCCCAGCCCTGTTTCGAGGAAACCATACTCGTCAAGTTCAGGCTGCAGGTTCTCGCCGCGTGCAACCGCGGGCATTAGCGTCTCGAGCAGGCCGGAATGGTTCAGCGCGGCGAAAATTTTCGCCGAGTGACCGCTGCGGAAGATTTTGTTGTACTCTTCGTGCATGCGCGAGGTAGAAGCTTTGGGTAGCAGGTACTTGTGCTTCTGGATTGCGCGGTAAGTGTTCACGTCGAGATCGAGATTGAGCAGTGCAGCAAACTTCACCGCGCGATACATGCGCACCGGGTCTTCGGGAAACGAGATGTCTGGATTGCCAATGACCCGTACGACGCGGTTCTGAATATCTTCGAAGCCACCCGTGTAATCGACGATCATTTCGTTTTTGACATCGTAGATGAGCGCATTCAGCGTGAAGTCGCGGCGCGCGGCGTCTTCTTTGAAAGTGCCGAACTGGTTGTCCCGTTTCAGGTAAAGATCGTCGGTGGTTTTTGCCTCTGCCCGGTTTGAAGGAAGCGAACGGGCGGTCGAAACTTCGATTACCTTGCCACCGCGAAAGACCACATGCACCAGGCGGAAACGCCGGCCAATGATGCGGCTATTGGCAAACATCCGGCGGAGTTCCTGCGGGTGGGCGTCGGTAACGATGTCAAAATCTTTTGGCTTGCGGCCTAGCAGCAGATCACGGACAGAACCGCCGACGATATACGCGCGACAGCCCATTTGCTGTATACGCTGAACAACTTTGATGGCGTCGGGGTCGATCTGGCTGTTGCGAACGTTGTGCTGGTCGCGGTTATACTGTTTAGGCTGCGGATAACGCAGAATCTGGTCTGCGCTGAGCGACTTGCGTCGCTGAAAAAAACTCATGATCTTCTGTAACATGGAAAGCAGTGTCCTTCTCTATCGAGTATTCCTCAGCTTGTGAGGAAGCTGTATTGGGCACGGGGTAAAAAGCCAAAATCAGGGGCAATTCAAGAGAGCGAAGAGCGTATGCCTGATCTCGACCTGGGGTTAGCAGTCGGGACTTTTTGGCCGGCACTCGGGCAGATTCTCAATAGGGTGACAGGCTCTCAACCTAATTCTGCAAAACCCTCCGTCGCAGCTGCCGGGCGGAGGGCCGAAAACCGGTTATTCGTTCACCAGAGTAAAATGTTTTATGTCCTGCAGCGAACCCTGTTTCTTCTCTGCAAATACAGCCTTCACCCGGGCGCCGATATAGAGCCGGCTCTCGTCTTCGGGCACCTCGATGAAGTGCTGGAAATTGTTATCGGCGCCGTCGAGCTTGAAGAAACCGTAACCGTAGGGCACGGGCTTCTTCTCGCCCGTTTCGGGGTCGAGAAACTGGAAGCGGAGGATGGTATAGCTGACGATCTTGCCCTCGGAGGCAACAGGCACCAGCTCGGTCATTTCAGTGAAACAGGGACCACAGACCTGTCGGGGCGGTACGTAGACCGTGCGGCATTTAGGGCAGCGAATACCGAGTATCTGTTCCTTGTCGCGCAGTTCGGTCAGGAACTTGCTACCCCACGTGCCGACGGCATAGTTATAGGGCTGCGCGCCGTCGCCTGACGACAGGATGAATTGGCCTTGTTTGTTCTCTTCCATCATGGTTTTTTCGCTCCAAAAAGCATCATATCGGTCCAGAAGCAACCGCCGAAACCGGTTGCCAGTGCAACCTGTGCTTCGGGCACCTGGCGCGCCTCCGCGCGGTTCTGTATCTGCAGCGTGGCTTCGGCAACACGTATCAGCGCCGTCGCACCAATCGGGTTACCGCAGATCGGGCCACCCGAGGGATTGATCGGTAGTTTGCCGCCCATGTCAGTCACGCCGTCCCAGACCAGTTTGGGGCCGTCGCCTTTTTTGCAGAGCCCGAGCGATTCTATCCAGCTTAGGCCTGCGTACGAATAGGGCAGGTACATCTCGATGACGTCTAGTTGGTTCAGCGGGTCGGTGATTCCGGTTTTGCCAAAGAGCTCCTTCGAGGCACTCTCCATCGATTTGAGACCGTCGAGGCTAACGTCAGTGGTAAAAGCCGCATTGTGGCGCACCGAAGTACCCAGCACCCACGCCGGTTTGTCGCAGATTTTTTCTGCAGTGTGTTCATCGGCGAAGATGACAGCGCACGCGCCGTCGGTACGCGGGCACATGTCGAGCCAGTGCAGGGGGTCGGCGATCAGCGGAGAGCCCAGAACCTGTTTGATCGTTGTTTCTTTTTGCACGTGCGCGTACGGGTTGTTGGCGCCGTGTTTGCGGTCGCGCACCACAACGCGCGCTGCATCTTCTTTCTTGTGGTTATAACGGGCAAGATAGGCTTGGGCTTCGACGGCGAGTCCACCAATCGCGCCCGCGAAAACAAGTCGATCCCAGATCGGGTCGAACGCGGTGGTGATCGCCGCAGTCGTGTCTGATTCGGTGTTTTTCTCCCAGCCTATCACGAGCAGTTTTGAAAACATGCCGGAAGCCACCATGTGGTAGCCGGCGATTGCCAGCGTCGTGCCGGTTGTCCCGCCGGTGGTCAGCTTGATCACGGGCTTCATAACCCCGCCGTTTGCCGGTACCGACCATGAATCGACATAGTTGATACCTTCAAAGTGGTCCATGTTGCCGATCACGATACCATCGATCTCATCGATCGTGAGATCCGCTGCCTTGAGCGCACGCGTGACTGCCTCGGTGATCAGCTCCTGGCCGTTGACGTCGCTGCGCCCGCCGGTGTGGTAAGTCTGGCCTGAGCCAACGACTGCTACTCTGCGTGCCATGTTAAACCTCTTTCCCCAGTACCCAGACGCAATGCGCCTGGCCGCATGGCCCGTTGATTCCGTGCGCCAGCGCCGTATTGACTTTTTTTCCGACCTGGTGTTCACCGGCATCGCCGCGAATCTGCAGGCAGGCTTCGATCATGCGGATTAACCCCGCGGCGATGACCGTGTGCGCAGAGAGAACTCCGCCCGAGGCATTGACGGGCAATGCCCCGTTCATCTGTGTTGCACCACTTTTCATAAACTCGGCACCCTTACCCTCGTGGCAAAAACCGAGACCTTCATACCACATGAGCTCCATGTGGGTGAAGGCGTCGTAGATCTCTGCCAGGTCAATTTCCCTGCCTGGGTTTTTGATACCGGCGATTTCGTAAGCCTTCTTTGCTGCTGCAACGAGAGCCGGCGAGCGCGCGAGATCGCGCAGGCCCAGGTCGTAGGCGTCAGAACAGAATGCAGTCCCTTTAATGTATACGGGTTTAGCTTTGCCGCCCTTGAGGCTGCGCGTGAACTCATCGCCCGAAATAATCATGGCCGCCGCACCATCAGAGATCGGCGAAACGTCATAGAGCTTCAGCGGATCGGCGAGCTTGCGTGAGGCCATAACATCCGCTACGCTGATCTGTTTTGCCACCTGCGCTTTCGGGTTCTTCAGCGCATTGCCGTGGTTTTTCACCGACACAGCAGCGAGGTCCTCTTCGGTTATTTTGAATGCATCCATGTAGGTGCGCGCCTGCATGGCGGCAGACGTAATGTTGTCGAGTCCCAGCGGTCGCGTAAAGAAGGGCTCGAACATGCCATTGGTAATCAGGTTGGTGTCGCTTTCCGAACCCTTGCTGTGTGCCACAACCAGCGTGTTCTTGTACGAGCCGGAAAGTATACGCGAGAGACCGTAATACGCGCCGAACGTGCCATCGCCTTCTACGGTCGAGATATTCTTCTCATACCCTCCGCAGGCATCCTGTATTGCCATCGATGAAATCGTGCGGCCATCCCAGAAGTCGTTTGAAACAGTGACGACGTTATCTATATCTTTAATATCGAGGCCGGCGTCGTTCAGCGCCTGTATCGTGACTTCGTAGACCATTTCGGCGAAGTTTTGTCGCGTGTTGCTGCGCTGCTGCTTGTTGTAGGCAACGCCGATGATTGCAGATTTTTCCATAACTATGACCTATGTGTAGACGCAAAATTATGCGTCTCTACTAGCCCTCCGCCGGTTTGAAATATTTGATGTCGAGAATATGCCCTACGCGCTCATCACGAAAGACCGCCGCAACACGCATGCCGTGTTTGACCTGGGCGAAATCCACTTCACCGAGAAAATGAGGCAGCAGCTGGGTCGCGCCGTCGAGCTTGATGAGAGCGTAGATGTTGGGGTTGCCGTCTGCAGCCGCACGTGAGCTGTAGTGGCGGCGCGTGAATGTCTGCACGATGCCTGTGCCGGGCAATTCAACCCATTCGGTGATTGGCTCGAGGGTGTAGGGGGAGTTCAGCTTGGGCGGGCAGAAAACCTGGCCGGTTTTCGGGCACTTGTTCCCCACGAGTTTCTTCTCGTCGCGCAGCGCGCGCAAAAAGCGCGAGCCGGTTTCACCGACAGACCACGTATACGGTACCTTGATCTTGCTCTGCTGGACCATCAATTCAACATTCTCGCGCCAGTCGCTCATGCGGGTAGGCTCAGAAAGCAGTGACAGATTGCCAAACAAAAAGATCCAAATTTCCTGTGGCAAACGCTACAAAAGCGACTCTGAACTCGATTATTAGCCAGTTTTTGTCACGCCCGCTTGTCCAGCATCTACCACGCGCTGGTGGATAGAGGTTGACATCGCATCGATATATTTAGATGTATCGATCCACATGAAAACAGCTGAAACTCCCGCTGGCGTTGCCATCGGACAACTACCTTACAAGGTAGCAGACATCAACCTCGCGGAATTTGGCCGCAAGGAACTCGACATCGCCGAACACGAAATGCCAGGCCTGATGGCGCTGCGCAAGAAATACGGCGCAGAGAAACCCCTGAAAGGCGCAAAAGTCATGGGTTCACTGCACATGACCATCCAGACCGGCGTACTGATTGAAACCCTCAAAGAACTCGGTGCAGATGTTCGTTGGTGCAGCTGCAACATCTTCTCTACGCAGGACCACGCAGCGGCAGCAATTGCCAAGAGCGGCACACCGGTGTTTGCCTGGAAAGGCGAAACCCTCGAAGAATACTGGTGGTGCACTGAAGAAGCACTCACCTGGCCCGATGGTTCAGGCCCCGACCTGATCGTTGACGACGGCGGCGATGCGACACTGCTCGTTCACCTCGGCACGCAGGCAGAGAAAGATGCTTCTGTACTCGACCAGAAGACCGACAACAAAGAATTCCAGATTATTCTCAACCTGCTGAAAGATTCACTCAAGCGCAGCCCGGGCAAGTGGACCAAGATCGGCAAAGGTATCCGCGGTGTGTCTGAAGAGACCACTACGGGCGTGAAGCGCCTGTACCAGATGCTCGAAAAGGGCGAACTGCTCTTCCCGGCGATCAATGTGAACGATTCGGTCACCAAGTCAAAGTTCGACAACCTGTACGGTTGCCGCGAATCACTCGCCGACGGTATCAAGCGTGCGACGGATGTCATGCTGGCCGGTAAAGTTGCGCTCGTTGCCGGTTACGGCGACGTGGGTAAAGGTTCTGCGCAGTCACTGCGCCAGTTCGGTTGCCGCGTGATCATTACCGAGATCGACCCTATCTGTGCACTGCAGGCGGCGATGGAAGGTTACACTGTGACAACGATCGAAGAAGCACTCCCGATCGCTGACATCTACGTGACCACAACTGGTAACAAAGATATCATCACTATCGAGCACATCAAGAAGATGAAAGACCAGGCGATTGTCTGCAACATCGGCCACTTCGACAACGAAATCCAGGTGGAAGCGCTCGAGAACCTGCCAGGTGTAAAGAAGCTCAATATTAAACCGCAGGTAGACAAGTACACTCTGCCCGGTGGCAATTCGATCTACCTGCTCGCCGAAGGCCGCCTCGTGAACCTCGGTTGCGGTACCGGCCACCCGTCATTCGTGATGAGTAATTCGTTTACCAACCAGACACTCGCGCAGATCGACCTCTGGAAAAACCGCGACAGCTACCAGGTTGGCGTCTACCGCCTGCCCAAGCACCTCGACGAAGAAGTAGCGCGCCTGCACCTCGAGCGGATCGGTGTAAAACTGACCAAGCTCACAAAGGACCAGGCAGACTACATCGGCGTTGATGTAGCGGGTCCTTATAAGCCGGAACATTACCGTTATTAATTTTCCGAAGGAAAATTAATAACGGTACCTGCGCCCGTGAAGCGGTCTGCCGTTTCGCGGTGCAGGTCAATAATCCCGCCTCAGAATTTCAGAACGATGCCCACCATCGGGCGGAAAAAGGTCTGTGACAGGGAAAAATCCCCAGTGCGAAAAATGTTCGGCTCGCGGATCTGAGCCCATAACCAGGCGAACTCGCATGCCGCTTCCAGCCGGATTGTGTCACCGAGCGGCAGGCTGATGCCTGCGCTGGCAGAGCTGATAAAACCCCATTCAGAATAGCGGTGGTAGTAGGTGGAGCTCACGCTTCCTGCAGAATTACTTCCTTTAAAGGCTGCTTCGATACCGCCAAAACCGTAGGCGGCACCAGCGCCGGCTTCAGCAAAGAGATACTCAGTGAGAAAGTAGCGGTAGCGAAGCTGCAGTGCATTCCAGCCGAGCGCGAGCCGGTAGGTACCTGAATCGAAGGAGACCGGTAGGCCTGTTTCCGCTGACTTGTTTACTACAAAATCGGTCGCATGTGCATTCGATGCGGTAACCTGTTCGCGCAGACCGAAGGATGAATAGAGGCCAAAATGCACGCCCAGAAATCCCGGCCCAAGCCTGTGCGCCACCCGGCCACCAAAGTCGATGAAACGCGAGTCCTCGCTGCCGGCTGTATAGGCGGTGCTGGCCGTCAATTGCCGTGAAGCGACCGACCAGGCGCCGGTGAGACCTGTCTCCCCATCTGATGCCCACAGTGGCACAGAGCTCATGAGCAGCACAACAAAAATAATCTTTATGCGGCAGGTGAATTTCATTATATTGATAGTTGTGAAGCGCTTCTTATCCACCGGCCTGATTTTACTGAGCCTGGCAACAGCAAATAGCGGGCAATTGGTCGCACAGAGTGCGCACAGCCGGCTCACGGACACGACGCTTTTGAAGCGCTTCGACAGTCTTTCGCGCAAACTGATGTGCACCTGTGGCTGCAACATGCCGCTGAGAAACTGCAACCACACGGGTCACTGCAATGCCTGGCCGCAGCGTGATGCTCTCGACAAATTGCTCATGGCCGGTTATACTGATGACCAGATCCTGAACGGCTTTCGTAACGGTTTTGGCAAGAATGCGGAGTCAGCAGAATTTTTCGCGATGGCGCGCACTCCCGATTATGGTTATATGGCAGCGCAGTTTCGCGATGGTTTTGGTAGCCAGATTCTGAGTATACCCGAAAGCAACTACCTCGGAATATTTTCGCTGTTTGGGTTCATACTCTGCGCGGGTGTAGTCATGCTTTTCATCAGGGGACGTCGCAAAAAGCCCGGTACTGAAACCGCGCAGCTGCTCGATGAAAAACACCGCGAGGAACTCTTGCGCCGTATCTCGGCAGAAGAAAACTAACAGGCTCCTGTAAAGAAGCCGTAAACTCAGCGTTCGCGGCAGGATTCTTTGTAGATGATCACCCACGGCCGTTCTTGTATACATTTAATGAAAGACCGGCTGTATTCAATGGTCTGCCGGACGTTTTCGCGCAATACCTTGCTTTCTTTATTGAATTTACCCAGGCTGCCGCGATTATTCGAGAGTGCCTTCTCGAGCGCTTCGAGGTTTTGTGCCATTGCGGCGCTATTGGATACCATCTGTGTCAGGCTTTGCTGCTGCGCAGTCAGTATCTCTTCGCTGTTTCGCGCAATCAGAGAGATGTTCGATTTGAGGCTTTCAAACTGGTCCGAGACCGCGGTAAAATAGTTTTTGGCACCCGACATGGTTGCCGCGAGATCTTCACGGTTTTCGTTCATTACCGCGTCGATATTTGACCTCAGCATCGCTGCCTTGGCAAAAATGAGCTCCGCCACCTCGCCTGCGCTGCGCCCCTCGAACCAACTGGAAAACGACAGCATCATCTGCTCGAAAGACGGGGGCGAAATGCCGCGCACAACCTGCCCGGGTTCGATGACAGGTTGGTTGGGTTTGAGGTCATGGAACTGGATGTTGATATACTTCTGTCCCATCAGGTTATTGGAGAAGATCGAAATCTGCGTGTCAGAGGTGTTGGGCATTTTGCCCCGCAGCGAGTTCTCGAGATAAAGGCGAACATACGTCTGTTGATCTTTTTGGAAGATATCCTGCACGTAGCCGACCTGGCGGCCGCCCGAAAGCAGCACTTTCGCATTGCGGGTGAGGTTGCTCAGGAACGAGAATGTAATGTCTATCGTGAAGCCTGCGCGCGCTGTATGTATCCGTGCGCCAATAATTGCCGAGAGGATGAGGACAAGGAAGCCCAGCAGCACGAAACTGCCGGCCCGGACCGATGCGCGTCGCGTGGCGTCGAGCGGCAGCGCCATATCAGTTGCTCTTGTTGAGAAAGAGCGAGGGATTTTCTTCGAGCTTCTTGAAAAGCTCGCGCGCGTGGTAGGCCGCTTCGTTTGCGTTCTTGTAGAGCTCTTCGTCCTGGATCAGCTTACCGACCGAACCACGGCCAGAATTCACGCGCTGCGTGATCAGGTTCAGGTCACGGGAGATCTTCGACATGTTCTCTAGCATGATCTGTATATCCTGCTTGTTCTGGTTCGAGATGTCTGTGAAGTTCTTGGAGAGGATATTCAGCTTCTGCATGAGCGTATCGAGCTGCGCAGAGAGCGAAGTAAACGATTCGCGCGCCTGGCGTATGGTCTGCCTGATATCGCCACGGTTTTCGTTCACGATGCCGTTGAGGTTAGCGAGAAAGGTTTCGGTCTCTTTCATGATTTCGGCGAGTACCTGGCCGCCGTTCTTGCCGTCGAACCAGCTCGAGAATGCCATCATCATCTGGTCGACAGAAGGCGGATCAATGCCGACCCACTCGTCGCCGTCTTTAAAGAAGGTGTCTTCTGGCTTTGGATCAGGAACAGTGATATTGATATATTTCTGTCCCATCAGGCCCGTCGTGTAGATGGCAAAAACCGTCTCGGCGCGTTTAGGTATCTTGTCGCGCAGGTCTTTACGCAGTGAAATCTGCACGTAGGTGCGCAGGTCTTTTTCGTAGATATTTTCTACGTAACCGACAGGCAATCCCCCGGATATACGGACCGGGGCCCCGGTAGAGAGATTATTCAGGAACCGAAAGCGCAGGCTGAGGCGCATGCCTTCGCCCGAAACCTGCCAGCGCCCGAGTACGGCCAAAAGCCCGATGAAGGTGGCCAGCGAGATGAAGGTCATGATGCCGACCGCGATACGTGTACGCTTTTCTTTATCCATGGTATTACAAAATGGGTATCGGGCCCGTCGCCGAACCTTCTACAAATTGCCGAATCACAGGGTCATCCGATTTTTTGAAGTCATCGGGCGTGCCAATAAGCCTGAACACCCCGTCGTAGAGCATCGCCACGCGCTGCGCGGTGCGAAACACGCTCGCAATGTCGTGCGAGATCACGATCGAGGTGACGCCAATTTTTGCATTGAGGGATTTTATGAGATCGTCTACCGCGGCCCCGAGAATGGGGTCAACTCCCGTTGTCGGTTCGTCATAGAGCACAATTTCAGGGTCAAGAGCAATCGCACGGGCGAGGCCCACGCGCTTCTGCATTCCACCTGAAAGCGCCGACGGGTTCAGGTGTTCGACGCCACGCAGGCCGACGAGTTCCAGTTTTTCCAGCACCAGCTTCTGGATTTCAGCCTCAGTCATCCTGGTGAAACGTCGTGGCGCGAAGGCCACGTTTTCGAAAACGGACATGGAGTCGAAGAGGGCGGCCATCTGGAACAGCACTCCCATTTTACGGCGCAGGCCATTGAGCGCGTTGTCGTCAAGCGAGTGCACGTCGAGCCCGTCGATGATCACACGACCCGCGTCGGGTTTGAGGAGGCCGGTGATATTCTTGAGGGTTACTGACTTACCCGATCCGCTTTTGCCAATAATATAGATGATCTCACCGCGCATGATTTCTAAGTTCACGCCGCGCAGAACGTGCTTGGTGCCAAAGCTCTTGCTGATGTTTTCGAGGCGAACGTGTACGTCGCTCATTGTCCCCACCCCCCATCCCCCTCCCCGCACGCGGGGAGGGGGTGCCGAAGGCGGGGGTGGGGACAGGCAATTAAGACATTCATTTCCGTCAAAACCCAAATAATTGGAACAGATACGTGATGAAGTAATCCGAGACAATAATCATCATAAACGAAAAAACCACAGCCTGGATTGTGGCCTGACCCACGCCTTCAGCTCCCCCGCGGGCGCGAAAGCCTGAGAAGCACGATATCAGCGCAATCTCGGCACCAAAGAAGAAGGTTTTGCCGACACCCGATATCAGGTCTTTACTGCGGACCAGCGTGCGCGCCGATTCGAAGTAAAGGTTGTAAGAAATGTCGAGGCTGATGTTGGAAATCAGCGCGCCGCCAAAAACGCCGACCACGATGGCCATGACGGTAATCATCGGAATGCAGAAAAGTGCTGCGAGAAAGCGCGGCACCGAAAGATAATGAATAGGGTTCGTCGCCAGGGTAGAAAGGGCATCGATCTGCTCTGTTACCTTCATCGTGCCGACTTCGGCCGCGATAGAAGAACCAACACGTCCTGCAAGTAGAACAGCGGTAAGCACCGGGGCAAGTTCACGTACCATCGCGAGTGAAATACCTCCGCCCATGAACGCCGAGATTCCCTGTATCTGCTGCTCCATCGGGCCGCCGAGCTGCAGCGCCATGACCATGCCGACAAAAAACGAACTCACGACCCCCACGGGAATTGACTTCACGCCGATTTCACCCATCTGGTGCAGCAGATTACGAAAGTCAAAGGGCGGTACAAAACAGTAGCGAAACGTCTGCCCGGCAAAAATCGCAAACGCGCCGACCGACTCGAGCAGGGAGAACACTCCGCCGCCGATGCTGTCGAACATGGGGATAAATTTACTATGCAGTCTTTTCATTCAACTGTCGTCTCGATCGATTCGATAAGCCAGTCTGAATTCTTGCGAGCTATCGTCGACTGACAATACGAACACTTTTCACTGTCGGTCTCGGGGAGAGGGGCCCCGCAGGAAGGACAGCCTGGGTCGGCGAAGGTTTGGCTCTTTGCGTCTGCGTCTCTGGCAACCAAATGCAGCCATGATCTGCGGTGGCGGACCACTTTATCTTTGCCGTCTGCGGCAGACCATTTGATCATGACCTTTGCTTTCAGTCCCTGCTCACCTGATTCCACAGATTTGAGGTCTGCTGCGCCCACGGCAATATCGAAAAGGAGCTGCTTTTTTGGGGGGGCTGCAAGGTAGGTGCTGGTAGCATCCCGTGCCACGTAATTCAGATCGCCTTTACTGCGGGTCATGACAACCCGCCAGAAGATGAATGACGCCCGGTCTTCAATGCGATCAGGACTTAAACCAGCGGGAAGGTTTTTGGGGCTTTGAACACCGCGATACTCGCTGAGCTGTGTGATTTCTGCCAGAACCCAGTCGAAGGTGCCGGATCCCATGACTGCGCCACAGCTGCGGCACTTGTTGGTTTCCCCTTCGCTCGAAAACGGCGTACCACAGTGGCTGCAGTTTTCGAGCGGCTGTTCTTTTTCGGTCTTCGCAGAAGATCTTCGCATAAACGAGTAGATTTCGACAAAACTCTGCAACGCGGCAGAGCCGGCGGCCTTTTTGGCTTCCGCCTCGGAGGTATCGACGGCTACCCATGTATCCCGTGCTTCGGCCTCGAGCCTGACCGCCAGGCAATCGAAATCCCCCGAGCGGCTATGGGCCAGCACATAAAAATTGTTGATCCGGAAATCAGCCATCACGTTACGCCGCTTTTCGAGCTCGCGCATAAGCTTTAGCTGCAGGCGAAATCGGTTGTATACCCCTTGCGACAAAAAACGCCTGCAATCGCGCATGTCACCTGCGCTCCAGCTGTGCTGTATACGCGTGGCAATCTCCCGTCCGCGGCGGTAAAATGCTTCGAGATTAAATTCAGGATCGTGCTCGCGCAGAGATTTCAGGATTTCATTTTCCCGCTTCTGCTGCTCCATTGCGCGCTTCAGGGCGAGCTTTCTTTCTTTTTGGCGGCGGGTGAAGCTGACAAACAGGATAACCGAGACGATCGATGCAATCAGGATAAACAGCGTATAAGTCCAGTAAGCCCAGGCGGGCTTTCCGCCAAATTTCCAGAAATGGTATAGTTCATGCGCAAGTTGTTTGCCAGAAGTTGGCGCGGTCAATGTGCCGCCTGGCAGGTAGATTCGCAGCATGACTTCTGCATTGACGACTGGTTCAAGCAGGTTGATACTCAGGCGATTGCCCTGTTGTGAAGACTCAGAAAGAATCGTTCGCACCGGTTCACATCCCCACGAATAGCGCCAGTTATCCTTGCAGAGAACAATCTGCGCGAGGGCCGGTCTTTCCGTTGGCAGCTCAACCACCAGTGGAGTGTAAGCGGTATAAGTGGCATTGTCAGCCGAGGCGTAGTGCCTCGCCTCTGCCCCTCGCTCGGTTTTGCTGATGTGGCCCAATGGAAGCTGCAGGTATTCGGCTTCACGGTATTTTTCAAAGTGCAAAACCCGGAACCGCGCGGGTGTAGCAGGGTTCTGTGGTTCCAGATACGCGTCCGGATAATAGCGTTCAATCTTACCACCGGCCGCATTTTTTGCCATGCCAATGTAGCTATTCCGCGCATTATAGACCGGCATGATCCATGCGCCTCTTGGGGCCACTGCCTGCCATTCTGCTTCGATAGTGGAATCTGCTGTCAGAATGGCGCTGACTTTCGCCTGGGCAAATCGCGGGATGACAGATTTTGCCTCGGCAGCTGGCGCCTTAGCGCCGGTAATCACCAGGCGTGGGTTATGCAACTTCACCGCGGACGCCAGAATCGCCGGGCCACCGTTGCCCTCAATTTTGCCGATCAGCTTGCCACCAATAGCCTGGTCAAAGAGCCATGCAGTGGCGCCTGGTGGTAAGTCACGAATTCTGACGGAACCCAGATTAGCCTTAGTCAGTCCGAAATTAAATTCCCATAAACCATTTTCGCTCTCAAAATAGACGCGGTCAGCTTCGAAACGAATTGCCGCTGAAAGTAAAGGACTCGCAGGCGCAGTCGATCTGAAGCTTAGCATATCCACACCGGGGCCAGAATGGTGCGCCAGATCGCCGTCAACGGTTGCACCGGGCAAGATACGCTGCGCCTCGTGCAACGCCGTCAGTTTGCGGTAATAGACATGTTTGGGGTTTTTGTCGTAGCGTTTGAATTTGAGTGCTTCGCGAACTTCGAGCCTGCCGTTTTCCAGCAGGTTAATTTCGGCCGAATATGCCTCGAGGTCGTCAATCGGTAGCTGCCGGTATTCGGGCTCACGGTAAGATGAGCTGGAACTGCCGCCGTAAGAGCGCGAGGACGATGACGAACTGGAAGAGCGGTACGACGACGAGCTTGAGGATGAGGACGATCTGTAGGATGAACTGGAAGACGACCGGCTCGAAGATGAACTCGATGAGCGCGATGAACTGCTGCTCGAAGAGCGGTAGCTACCACCGCCGCCGGCGCGGGCGATAAGCTCCGCTGTGCTGAATAGGAGAACTACTGAAAGCGAAAATCTACGCACGGTCAATATTCGGTACCGTAGCGTTGCCGTAAAGGCAGTTAACTCAGCTCATAGATCAGCCGCACGAAACTACTCATGCCGTTGCGGCGCATATTGTCCGGCAGGCCCGCCACGAGACCAATTAGCAGGTTGTGCGAAAGCTGCAGCCTGATCTGCGGACGAAAGGTAATACTGCTCTGCCTGTCTGTCAATTGCTGATTCATTTCCAGGCCGATAAAGTGCCGCGTCCCTGATAGCATGTAGTGAAAACTGAGGTTGTTCTCCCATGTAATGTACGCTTTTGCCGTTGCAGAATGGCGCGGGCCAGTATAGAGCAGGGTATGCCAGTTGTTGTTCCAGCGGTGGGCGACGACGAAAAATGGGTTATAGAGGTTGCCGATAAAGCCCGGGCATGTGCTATCAGCAACCGCAGGCGCGCGCAAAAACTCGTGCAGGTAGCCAACTGCGGCACTGGTGGCAAAACGTTCAGAAACAAAGAATGTGAATTGTGTAGCGGCTTTTACGGAATTCAGACCGTCGGTGCGGGGCTGAAGATGAGTAAGGTGAATACTGCTCTCATCGTTCTCGCCTTAGTGGTGCTGGTGGCGGTCTTCGCCGTGGCAGCAGAACTCGATCGTGCTGTGACGAATCCCCTGCAGTTCGGCGAGCTGGCGTATCTGCTGCTTGAGCCTGCGCAAAACCGAAAAACTCAGCTTGTCAGAGACGATCACCTGCATCGTCAGCACGTGGTTTTGCCCGTCGAGTGTCCAGAGGTGCAGGTCGTCGAGGTCCTTGACATGTTTCAGCGCGCGGACCGCCGATTCAAACTCGGGCAGCTGCACATGACCTGGTACCTCCATCAGCAGAATGCGCACCACGCCGCGCAGGTTCTTATAGACATTAAAGAGTATAAAGAGCGAAATACCGAGCGAAACCAGCGGGTCGAGAAACGGCACGGTGAAAAAAATCATCACGATGCTGCTTATCAGAACCGCAATCCAGCCCAATACATCTTCGAGCAGGTGCAGGTAAACCGCGCGTTCGTTGTGCGATTCGCCTTTTTGGACGCGCAGTGCAGCATAGCCGTTGATTGCCACACCCAGTATGGCGAGGTAGAGCATACCTTTCGCATCGGCTTGTTCGGGTTTCATCAGCCGCTCGACCGATTCGCGTATCACCAGTGCCACGCCGATCAGCAGCACCGACGAAACCACAAGAGCTCCTAACAGAGAGAATCGACGGTAGCCGTAGGAGTAATATTCGTCACGCGGCTTGCCCGAAATTTTCTGCAAGTACCACGCGACGCCGAGCGAAAAGGCGTCGCCGAAATCGTGCAGCGCATCGGATAAGATGGCGATGCTGTTGGTGTAGATGCCGCCGACGAGTTCAATCGCCGCAAAGCCGAGGTTGAGCAGCAGCGCTACGAGCAGGTTACGCGAGGCATGGTCATGGTGGTGATGGCCGTGCCCGTGCCCGTGATCATGACTGTGTCCCATCAGTTGCCGCACACCCGCGCGCAGACCTCGAGCCGGCCCGTGCTGCCTTTCGGCCACCGGCTGCTCACTGCACGCTGGAAGAAGTCTCCCATGACGATATCTTCCAGAGATTTTTTCAGGCCGTCAACGCTTCCCGTAGCTTCCAGGTCCGGAAATTCTGTGGCAAACTGCCGTGTTTCTGTGCTTTCGGGGTTGTGCAGCATGCCTGCGAGCCAGCAGCAGGGCAAAACATAACCCCGAGCCGAGATGTAGAGGCTCTTGCTCTGCGCCACCTGGCAGCTGATCTCGCGGTTCACCAGAAATTCTGCATAACTCTGCTGTTGCTCCGCCGCACTTTGCAGCGCATCAGCTACCGGATGCCGGTGCTCAGTACTTACCGGTGGCGCCAGTTCTGAAACCACCGCGCCACTGCGCTGGCGCACAGGAGAAGGGGCATCGGCGCTGACATATTCGCGTTTGAGAAAACGTGCTGTCCGTTTGACGTTGAAGGCGGCATAACCCATTTCTGCTGCCAGCGCGCGCGCTGCTTCGACCTGGTGCTCGTTGTGCGCAAAGACTATGAAATCCCACTCGGCGCGGCCACCTGCTGCAATGAAGGCCTTTGCATTTACCATGATTGTCTGCCAGTCGGTGTTGCGGCGATAGATGTGGTTGGTGTCTTCGAGACCGTCGATTGCGAAGCGCGCATAACCGTTCTGGCCGATCAGCGCCGCGAGCTCTGCCCACCACGCCGTGTTACGCAGGCTGCCATTCGAGTGCAGGCCAATCTGCAGGTTGGGGGAGCTTTCTCTCAGGTAGCGAATGATGCCGAGCGTGTCGCCGGCCGCCGCAGCGTCACCGTAGTTGCCACATAGGTAAAATTTTTTCAGCTGCCGCAGAAACTCCGGCGCCAGCAGTTGCTGCACCTGTGCCAGCGAAAGCTCCGCCATGGTGAGCCGCGGGTTCAGCACGCCACCCTCGATACGCCGGGGACATTGCGGGCAGGCGGCATTGCAGCGCTCGGTAACCTCGAGGTGAACCTGTTTTATTTCAGAAAATGAATACATAGATAGTAGAGACGCCATTCATGGCGTCTCTACGTGGTTTACAATTAAATTACCGCCTTCATTTGCCCCCGAATTAATTCGGGGGCAGATCAAAGAGGTATTGTTTCTGCTTTACACCGGCATTTTTGCCCCAAAACAAGAGGGATGTCTCTCACCCCCGAGCAATACTACCAGAAGTTTCTGCAATCCCCGCTGACAGCCGCCGAGAAGGATGACCTCGAAAGGAATAAAGCGCAACTCATTAGTGAGCGCGCGTTCGACGGCGAACCCGCGTTCGGTACGGGCGGCATGCGCGCGATTACCGGGCTCGGCACCAACCGGCTCAATGTGCAGAACATCGGCCGCCTTAACCTCGCCGTGGCTGAATATTTCAAGAAGACGAAGAGTTCACCGCTTTTGGCGATGGGTTATGATTCACGGCTGACTTCGCCGCAGTTTAGCCGGCTGAGCTACCATATTTTGACGCAAAATGGCCTGCGCGTGAAGATCTTTCGCCGCCCGACGCCGACACCATTGCTGTCTTTCGCCGTGCGCGAACTGGGCGCCGATTGTGGTGTGGTACTCACCGCGTCGCATAACCCGCCGCAGTACAACGGCTACAAGGCATACGGCGCCGATGGCGGGCAGATCATCTCACCTGTCGATAAAGATATCCAGAATCTCTTTCTCGCGACGGGCTTTGACAGATTGCCGGCGAACCTGCACGAGCTGGCAGAAAAGCCGATACCCGAAGCGGACCTTATAGAAGAAGAGACTTACCAGGCTTATATCGCGCGCCTGAAGAAAGAAGTCTTCTACCAGAACAAACCCAAGCATGCACGCATTCTCTATTCACCGCTGCACGGCACGGGTGGCTGGCTCTTTGAGCGTGCATTCAAAGAGCTGGGTTACAATACCTTTTCAGTGCTGGCAGAACAAGCTCAACCCGATGGCAATTTCCCAACGGTAAAGTCACCCAACCCTGAAGAGCCGGCGGCATTCGAACGGCTGCTCGCTGCAGCCAATGGCGCAACAGAGAAGCCAGACCTGCTGGTCGCCACCGACCCCGACGCCGACCGCGTGGGCGCGATGTTGAAGACGGCGACGGGCTACCATTTTCTCACCGGCAACCAGATTGGTTCGCTTCTGCTCGAAAGCATCGCGCGCAAAAAGACCAAGTCGTTGGTAAAGCCCTATATCTGCAAAACCATCGTCACGACCGAACTGCAGCGCTTGATTGCCGACGGTTATGGCATCAAAACAGTCGAGACGCTCACCGGCTTTAAGTACATTGCCGAGCAGGTCGCGAAAGATCCCGAAAACTACCTTTTCGGCGGCGAAGAGAGTTTTGGCTATCTGCCGATCCACTGGGTGCGCGACAAAGATTCGCTCTCGTCGGCGCTCGCGCTGGCTGAACTTGCGGAAGATGAAAACCTCGTGCAGGCGCTCGATGAAATTTACATCCGCCACGGGCTGTTTCATGAATTGCTGCACAGCATTGATCTGAGCAAAAACCCCGCGCTGTTGCCTGAGACGCTCGGCAAACTCGCTGATCCACAGGCATTTGCACAACAAGTGAATTTTGGCCGTGAAGTGGTCGACATTCTTGACTTGCGCAAGGGTGCCAAAGAACCAGCGACGCAGACTTGTCGTGATCTGAAAAAGCAGCTGGGCGAGGGGGATGTCATCCAGTTTTGGCTAAAAGATTTCTCGCGGCTGACCATCCGCCCGTCTGGTACTGAACCGAAGATCAAGGCATACCTGAGCCTGATGGGTAAACAGAAGCCGACTGCGGCAGCGCTTGAGGCTGACAAGGTTGCACTCAAGAGCGAGGCAGAGGGCATACTGAAGAAGTTCTTAACCGCGCTTGGGGTGTAAGGATTATGAGTCACCAACCGGTGACCCATAACCACTCAATACGGCTTCTTGAGGCCAGGAAACATCGGGAAGTGTTTGGTGTTCAGGGTGATGAGTTGAAGGTGGTGTGTAGCTGCGGTGGCCGCAATCGCGGCATCGGCAAAATTGAGAGAGTGTGATTTTGCAAATTTGCGCAGAAAATGGCCAGCCATTTGCGCGCTGATTGCATCGAGCTGCAGTATCTGGTACGTTTCGATCAGCGCGGCTGCTCGGTTGTGTTGCTGCTCTGATCGGACACCTGCATGGATCTCGGCGACCGTGATGACCGAAATCGCGGTGTCTTCAGGCAGGGCGCTCCCGAATGCGACCGCGCTTTTGAATCCTCTCAGTTGATCTACCAGAACGTTGGTATCAATCAAAAGTTTCAATCTTGCGGTTCCACGACTTTCTCAGGGCATCGAAATCAACATCGTTGTCTTTCCACGAGCCTGCAACCTCATCAAGTATCTGCGCCCGAGTCTTCTTGTTGAGTTGTTTTTCAAGATGCTCGTCGATCGCCTCGCGGATGATTTCGCTGCGCTTCTTCTTGGTCTTGCGGCTTAGGGCGGTCAATGCCTTGTGCTCGTTCTGAGTCAGGTATACCTGCGTGCGCTTCATGGCCATAGCCACATATATGTCGGTGTATACATCGTGTCAATCGGGATCGGGCGCCTCGCTGGCGCATCAATGAAACGCGTTGAGGATAGCTTCGGCGAAACGCCTACCTCACCAAGCCGCTCTCTGCCAACACCTTCTCCCAAACCGGGTCTTTTGTTTTCGCGAACTTCTTTACATAACCGTCGCGGCGCTTTTTGACCGCTG
>JAXMHG010000012.1:0-42628 GCA_046346875.1 Turneriella sp.
AGAACCCAGCCGATGAAAGCAGCGGAGGCTTCAGCGGCTTTGGTGGCAGCTATGCCCTGGCGGGCGATGTTAACGGAGACGGTTACGGTGACGTGATCGTCGCAGGCCCCAATAACGGTATGAGCAACACACCTGCTGGTATGGTGGATAACAGGGGTGCCGTCTATGTGTTTTACGGGTCAGCAACGGGTGTGCGCGCGAACCCACAAGATACCGGGTCTTCAGAGTATGTGTGCAATGGCGTAGCTGCAGGCTGCACGATGGTACAGCACCCTTTGAACGAAAACGGCTCTTTTGGCCTGAGCGTCGATGCAGCTGGCGATATCAATGGCGACGGCTATGCAGATGTTCTCGCCTCTGCAAACACATCAAATTCCGGCGAAGGAAAGGCATATGTACTTCTCGGCTCTGCGAGTGGTGTGGTGTATCGACCATTTAGCGGCACAGCGGATGCATGTTCCCTGCCCCATTGCGTAGAGTTATCTAACCCCAATACCACCTACAGCAACTTCGGGCGACGGGTGGCACCGGCGGGAGATGTGAACGGCGACGGAGTCAGCGATATGATGGTCAGTACCACCGATTCTGAAGGTTCCTTCTATGTATACTATGGCAGCTCCGCTGGTATTTCTTCACGCCTTACACCCAACTATTCCTGCACCGGAATCGCAGATGGCTGCGTTGCCGTCGGCAACCCTGTGGGAGGTACCGGGCGGTTCGGCCGAGTGCTTTCAGCGGCTGATTTCAACCGTGACGGATTCAGTGACATTATTGCAGGCAGCCACTTCAATGCGTCAGTGCTCTCAGGAAAAGGCGCTGTGTTTGTTTATTATGGCAGTGCAACGGGCATCGCTCACAGGCCACCTGGCACAACTTATACCTGTTCGGGCAATTGCACTGAAATCCAAAATCCGGACCAGACAGGCAACGGCTGGTTTGGCTACTGGCTGGCTGCATCGAAAGATCTGAATGGAGACGGCTACGCCGACGTCGTCATCGGCGCTCCGCGTAATGATACAAACCAGAATGGTGTTGCCTATGTCTACTATGGCAGCGCAACGGGCTTACCGGCTTTTCCGGCTGCGGGCAGCGGATCAGCGGCATATAGTTGCAGCGGAACCGGTACGTGTACCGCGATATACAGCCCCCGCACCGGAATAGGCATCAACTTTGGCACAACGGTGTTTGCCCCGGGCGACCTCAATGGCGATGGTCTTGGTGATTTGTGGATCGGGTCATTTTCAGGCAACACTTCGGGTACTGCCACGGCCTATTATGGGGATAGCGGCGGAATTACCGCACACGGCACATCAGGCTATACCTGCAGCGGAGTTCCCGACTGCACAGAGACCCTGTACCCCAGGACTACGGGGCTCGGATACTACAGCACCTACTCTGATTGAGTTTTCTGGCAGCTAAAAAAACGGCAGATTCTCTCTGCAAGACAAAGTATCGCCGGTACGTCCATACCTTGCAAGCATGCAGTCGAGACGGATCAGAAAAGATAACCGACGGCGAATTGTCCACTTATCGAAAGTAATGTCTCGAGGTTATCCTGCCAATAGTTGCCGTTGATTCCCGCATTCAGACGGATCCTGCGGCTGACCTCATACATGACACCAAGTTCTGCACGGCCAAAATAGGTATAGCTCGTCCGGCTAAATGTGTAGGACTTCAGCGATAAGGCAACCATACCTGCGCCGGCCCCGGCATAGAACTGAATCCCCAGGGCACGAAATCCCCAGCGAGATGATACGACGGCAGTTGCCATATCGATAGTCCGGTCACCGTCAGTTAACCGCAGGACCTGGGACTCTGCATGTAGCTGGTCAATCTGCAGGTAGCGAACGCGGTCTGCAAGCTGAGCCGTCACTCCCAGTCCCAGCGAAGGGAAAAAATTGTCGAACGACTGAAAGGCAGCCAAACCATAGTGCACATCGGTAAGCATCTGCAGCTCCCATTGTTTTACCCAGGACTTTTGGAGTGCTGCAGGCGCTGGGGCGTTTGGTACCTGACGGGCTGAAATCAGCGTCTCTTTATCAACCTTGATACGCTCTGTCAGCCCGCGGATCTGTAGTTCAAATTCTTTTTCGGTTATGGCGAGAACCCGGGCATTGCGAATCGTTTCGCCATCTTCAAAAACCATATCATATTCGCCCCCGACAATAATCGGGTTAATGTTTCCTGCAGCCCACAGCCTTGTAACATTGATCACCATCACAGAAGAACACAAGCACACAGCGAACACAAGTCGTTTCATTGAGTAATCTTCTCCCTGGCCACTATCTGCGCCTTGTCAATTGATACTTTTCCAATTACCGTAAAGAGCAGAACTGTTTGCGGAGTTTCTGTTATTATAACGCCTGCAAAGTAGTTGCCATCAGCCAGCGCAAATCGCGCAAGAAAACGTTGTCTGCGAGGGTATTCAGCCTTTTCCTTCCTTGACAGAGCTTCTTTCTGCTCCCAGGTTCTGGCCCTGTCGAGGGCGGCCCACGTTTCGTTTTTGGCTGTGGGGGCCTTATGGGTGATCCTCTTTCTGTCAGCTGGTACGGCGACCGTTGAAACTGTATGTTCCCGACTTAACCCTGAATTTTGTATAGGAAGCCCACCCGCCGCAGGCACGCTGGTAGCAGGACTGATGGCGAAACGTGAAGCATACTCTGCAACTTTCTCAAAACTTCTGACATCCTGTAACATGGCAGCATCATCAACGATCTTATTCTGCGCGTTGGATTTCGATTCGTTACGATACCCATCCCCTGCATCATAAAACGCTCCCATCGCATACAACCGGCGATTCGCTTTTGTCGCCCAATCAGAATTCCGAAACTTGGCAATGATACGCCGGTAATACCCGGCAGCAGCTGATTCGTTACCCGTTTCTTCATGCGACCGGCCGAGATAATACAAGATTGATGGACTATGGTTAGTTTTATCGAGTCTGTTGAAGGTCTGTATCGCCTTTTCATAAGCGGTCAGCTGATAATACGCAGTACCTTTGGTGGTAGAAAGTTCCATCCGATCGACATTACTTAAGCTATTTTCAACTTCGTCTATTCGTTTCAATAGGGCCACGGCAGTAGCCTCGTATTCACCACGATGGTTCGCGATGACATCAGCAAAATCGATACGTGCCGCTGTTCGCTCCTGGCTCAGCGCCAGGCAAAATCCTCTGTGCAGCCGTATATAAGCCCGCCAGTCACTGCTGAGACTTTGAGGATTCTGCAAAAGGCTACTATAGATATCAATCGCTTCATGGTAGTTTCTGCGCATTTCAGAAAAGAAGGCCGTTTCCATGGCAACATATGTGGGTGATTCAAGCTCATATTTGAAACCAGGCGAACCAGCCAGCAGGTTAAAGAATTCAATTGAGCCGAGGCCGATCCGCTCGGCAAACGCAAGATTTGGTATTTCGCTGAGCATCAAGGTATGTCTGAGTGCCTGCATTAATTTACCTTCGCGGCTATAAGCTGCCTTTTCACCGGCCTTTACGGACTTTTTCAGCAACAGATCAAGACGCGATACCAGGCTCATTGTTCTGACCGCCTGTTGCCGGTCTGTGTTCGTACGTAAGCGGTATTGAAGTTCCTTAATGCGCAGGCCGTAAATCACCGATAGCCACGAAGCGGCCACGGCGCTCAGAGCCAGCACAGATACAAACAACGGCCACACACGGAAACCTGAGTGCATTGCAGCCAGATTCATTGACTCGCAACCCGCGTGGCCATTCGCCTCAGTATGCCTGCGTATCGCCTTTCTGAAGGCGCGTGTAACAGAGCAGTCTCGATATGCTTATAAGCCTTACCGTAATCTCCGGCTCTTAGAGCAAGTAGAGACATGATCGCATGGGCATCGGGAGTGTCGTGCTGCACAGAAATGCAACGCCGCAGAACTACGACGCACTCATCATATTGTCGAAGACCGTAAAAGCACAGGGAAATTCTTAGCAGTAGATCGGCAGACTCGCCTTGCGTGGTCGCAAGAGCCTGGTAACCCGCGAGAGCACCCAGAAAATCTTTTGCGCGCAATTGTTTTCCGGAAGCTGACCAGATAACTTTGGCTGGTATGCCCAGAGAGGGCTTTTTCACCGCGGCTTCATAACGGAGTAAATACTCCTTGCGAGTTTTAATTCCACCGCGAGCCACCTCATCTCGATCGTCACGGCGCAATAAAGAGCCGTTCTTTTCGGTCTGGAAAATTTCGCATACGATCATTGTTGCATCATCGGTGAGTTTTGCATCTCCTGTAAATTCAGACACGGCCTCAAGAACGGTACGGACCTGATCGCCCGGCGCAAGTTGCCGACCTGCTTCCACAAGTCGTGTAAACCTCTCCGCGGTGAACTCTGAGTCGTTTGCATCTTTGGCTTCTGTAAGTCCGTCGGTGTACAGAACAAGACGATCTCCTGGCTGTAACTGCGTTTTCATGGTCACAAAGGGCTTGAATACTTCGCGCATCATGCCCACATAGAAGGCAGAAGATTCCAGGACTTCGGTACTGCCGTCCTTGCGCAGTATGATCGGATCCGGATGCATTGCATTACAATAGTCGGCCGAATTGTCCGCATGAAGCCTGAGATAAAATGCCGTCATATACAACCCAGCTCCCTCAAAGTATGCTGCCAATGCTGTGTTCATGCGCGACAAAACTACTGCGGGATCAGGGTCTTTCCTCACAAAATCACCAAAGTAAATTTTAGCCATGATCGTGAGAAAAGCGGCAGGAACTCCGTGACCGCTGGCATCAGCAATGAAGATGGCGACCGAACCGTCGTCGAGCTCCTGAAAGTCGTAAAAATCGCCGGAAACCGTATAGAGCGGAGCATAATGAGCGGTCGCCCTGACCTGGCCGACCTCTAGGGTTTGCGGTAAAATGGATTCCTGAATTTTACGGGCAATGCCCAGCTCAAAATTCATGATTTCACGATTATGGTGCAAGTCCTGGCTCATTTTGTTAAATGAGGCAACCAGCTGCGAAACCTCATCGCCGTGCCGTGACTTGAAATCCACACGGACAAAATGGCCCCTAGCTACCACCTGCGCAGCTTCGCTGACGCTGCGTATGGGCCTGACCAGCGTCCGGTATATCAGTAATGCCATTCCCCCCTGTAAAATCAGTAACAGCACTACCATCGCAATGCCCAAGCGAACCAGGCTAATAATCTCTGATTTCAGTCCTGGCATCTCAATGCTTTGCGAGAGCACCAGGTCAACATCTCCAGTTTGGGACAGCGGTATATACACCAATATCAAGCTTTGTGACAGATACGGTACTGCCATGAAGGGCTCACCGCGTAATTCCTTGAGTTGCAGAATTTTCGCAGCGGCTACAAGATCTTCGGCGCTGACTTCTGCCTTTGCACCAGAAGAAGACTTCGCCAGCAAAACCTCTCCGTCAGTATTGAATACGCTATAGTCAGGCAGTGCAATGTCGGTGCCGGGTTTGCTTTTACTCAGTTCTCTCTCGAATTCATTGCGCACCCTGGCAAAAGCCCGCATCGGATCCCGCGCAACAGCGAGAAAATCCATTTGCCGCTGGAGGCGGCGTATTGTCTCAAAGGACACTGAGCGGGCATACATGGTCGCCTTGTCCGAAATTAATCGCATCTGGTTCGAACCGGTTCCCACCCAGAAAAGAATGATATTTATCAGGGTCAGCGACAAATACCATACCGACATGCGGACTATTAGCGAATTTTTTCTCGGACCTTTTATACTTTCAGGATCACGCTCCACAAGTGGCACAGGAATACTATCCGCATGGGTCATTTTTTGGGCCAAAAACATTTTTTTGGCCTATTTACAGACAACCAGAGATAATACGCGGCGATCGCACGGTCGAAAAGACCTGCATTGCACGATTATCGGGCCAGAGGATTCAATTACAGGATAGAGCTGAATTATGAAGACACTAAATATTGAAATTAAGGTCGTTGATGAACTCACGGTCAGACTGGTACTTCAGGGCGACATAAATATCTACAATGCAAACGATCTGCGGCATGAATTTGACCGGCATATGTTTGCCGGCGTTCGCAATTTCGTACTTGATTTCGGAAAGATGACCATGATCGACTCCGCTGGTATCGGCGTACTTTTTACCATGTTGAATCGCGTGAAAAACCTGCCGGGCAAGGTTATCATCATCCAGGCACAGCCCAACGTGCTGAAATTATTTGAAATCACCAGGGTGACAAAATTTTTTCATATTCTTGATACAGAATCATCTGCCCTCGCTGCACTCCGCGCATGACCGCAGGCTGATCTTCACCGCGCATCAGCTTACCATTTTTATGGCCTGAGTTTCCCTTCGTAATTCTAATACACTCATGAAAATTATGAAATCTCAAAATCTGAAGTCCTGTCTACTGATTGCTTCCCTCTCTCTTTTTGCATGCAAAACAGACGATTCAACGCCAATACCGACAGTCGCGACCCCAACGTTTGGCATTACCCCCGGAACCTATTTGGTTGCGCAAAATATTTCGATTTCAACAACTACAACGGGGGCATCGATCTACTTCACAACAGACGGCTCTGAACCAACCTCGTCCTCGACGCTCTATACAACTCCGTTGCATATCTACCAGGTCGCCGGCGTTATAAAAGCTATTGCGATAAAATCCGGCGAAAACAACAGCGCGATTCTCAGCGGAGTTTTTTCTTTCCCCCCATTACGCACGGGGCAAACAAGCAGCTCAGCCGCTGGTGATGATCCGAACCACACGGCGAAAGGCGTTGCCCGGTCATATACTGACAATGGTGACGGAACAGTAACCGATAACGCAACAGGCTTGCTCTGGCAAAAGTGCAGCGTAGGGCTCTCTGGCACCTCGTGCGCAACAGGCGGGGCGACGACCGTGACGTTTGCAAACGCCAGCTCGCAATGCACGAGCCTGGCACTGGCTGGCAAAACCTGGCGCTTGCCAACAATTAACGAACTGCGTACCTTGACCGACTTCGGGGCGGCGAATCCCAGCATTAACACTACCATTTTCCCCGGCTCTGTGCCTGGATCCTATTGGAGTGCCGATGCAATGGACACTTCTAATGCCTATACGGTCGGATTTCTTGATGCCACAAGCTATGGCCTGAGCAAGACCGGCAACAACTATGTACGCTGCGTGTCGGGCTCTAAAAAATCCATAGCTCTCCATTACGTCGACAATGGCGATGAGACAGTCACCGACAACGTAACGGGACTCACCTGGCAGAAATGTAGTTCCTCCACCAGTGGCTCGAATTGTGCTACCGGCTCGGTGACTCAATACACCTGGCTCAATGCGCTGAACTACTGCGTCAACCTGACCCTGGCCGGTAAGACTTGGCGCCTCCCCAACGCCAATGAACTTGCTTCATTGGCCGATCTCAAAACGAACGGCATCAGCCTGACTCATTTTCCCGGCACGCCGTTCAGCGCTTATTGGACGTCCACATCACAGTCGGGTACAGCCAATGCCTTTGAAATCGTAAACAATATTGGCGGGGCCGTAAAGAATAGCGGTAGCCCTGTGCGGTGCGTTACCGGGCCATAACTCTTTCTATCGCCATTACGCCGCCGGCCGCAAAGCGCCGGCGCACCATTTAAGATTGCATCCTTATTGAGCACCACCTGGTGCTCATTCCACTATAGATTATAGACGACAAAGAGTTCTTGTAGAAAATAAAAAAAGCCCGGCATTGCTGCCGGGCCTTGTCGTGCGTCCCCTAGGGGACGCGGTTCGAACGGTGCTGTTCGGGTGGCCGAATAACCTTGACAGCCGTCTAATTGTTTGATACTTTGAACTTATGAGCGGTCAGACTGCCGAGCTGCTGAAGAAGATTTCGGAAACCGAACAACTAGAGTTGGCTTTCGATATATGGGAAAAATACGCAGGGCAGCGTATCGCTGCGGAGCTCACGAGCAACCAAAAAGCCGAACTGGAACGCCGCCTGAAAGCGCATCACGAAAACCCAATGCTCGGACGCTCATGGGAAGATCTTAAACAAGACCTCGGACAATAGTGCAGATAATCGTCAAGCCGGATGCCGAGATCGACATTCGCCAAGCAAATGCATGGTATCGAGGCATTAACCCTGAGATTGCCCAACGCTATCTTCTGGAATTAGACGCCGCTATGACGTTCTTACTTCAGTTTCCGCTGGCTTCTCCAATATGCCTGGACACCTGTCGCCAATACGTTATGAAACGTTTCCCATACCTGATCATCTACGAATGTACAGATGACATTATTTTTATTCACGCTGTATTTCACGCCAGCCGTGATAGAACAGCTATTGTGGAACGTATTTCCCAGTAAAAAAAAAGGCCGGCAATGCCGGCCCCGATCGTGCGTCCCCTAGGGGAATCGAACCCCTGTTGCGGGAATGAAAATCCCGAGTCCTAACCGCTAGACGAAGGGGACTAATCCTTCTGGGTTTACTGCCGAACAGCAAACCGTTTGAGAAGCCCGGGAATCGAACCCGGGACCCACTCCTTAAAAGGGAGTTGCTCTACCGACTGAGCTAGCTTCTCTCTTTCTCATATGAAAAACAATCGGCTGTGCCGCTTGCGTTTCATATCAATAGAGCGTCCTTGGCGTTTCCGGTAAATTGGTCAGAGCGTCAATTTATTTGATAAAAGTTTTAGCAAATTTTTACCGGCGACTGGTGGCCCTGTTCCGGTATAAATCTTTGCGTCAAGCCGCACGCGTTAAGCCTGCCCGATGGCACGGCTCATTTTCGTCGATACCGAGACTACCGGCACCGAACCCGGCAAAGACGCCATTTGCCAGGTCTGCTACCGCGAAGGTACTGAGCTGTTCGCCGAATATTTCAGGCCGAAAGTGCCGATTCCGGTCAAGGCGATGAGCATCCACCACATCACGAACGAGATGGTGGCAGACAAACCCTCCTTTGCCGGCAGTGCCTTTGAGCGCGACCTGTCAGAACGACTGGCAGACGGCATCATGGTGGCACACAATGCGCGTTTTGACCGGGCAATGCTCGAGGCCGAGGGAGTGCAGATCAAACGCTGCATCTGCACCTACCGCGTTGCCTACGCGCTCGATACTGAAGATACGATACCCGAATACAACCTGCAGTACCTGCGTTATTACCTGAAGCTCGCCGTCGAGGGCCGCGCGCACGATGCCGAGGGTGACGTGAATGTGCTCTATGCACTGTTCCACCACCTGCTGGAGGATTTCATGCGGTTACGCGACTGCACCGAAGAAGCTGCTATCGCCGAGATGGAAAAAATCACGACCACTCCCCTGCTACTGAGGAAATTCAACTTCGGAAAATACCGCGGTCGCAGCATCAGTGAAATTGCCGCTACAGACCGCGGCTACCTGCAGTGGCTGCTGGGCCAGAAGCTTGATTCGGGCGAAAACGACGAAAACTGGATCTACACGTTGCGGCACTACCTCGGCCACTAGCAGGCGCCTGAAAAAGGAGCCTGTTAGCGCAAAGCAACAAAACAAGATTCCATTTTAAACTTGACATATTGTCACTTTTAGAACCCCGCTTCAAGTATGGACGCTCTACTAATGGTGGCCGACTTCAAGGCGCAGTTCTCTGACGTGCTCGATAAGGTACGGCAGGGCGAAGAGGTTGTACTTGGCTACGGCCGCAAAAAAGAAAAAATCGCCGTGCTCGTCCCCTACGAGAAATACCGGCGCACCATGGCAGGCGCAACAACACGTCGGGCGGGCTCTCTCGCCGGCAAGGGCAAAGTCATCTTCCAGGACGACTTCAAAATATCCGACGACGATCTACTGCGCGCATGAGGCTGCTGCTCGATACACATACCCTTGTCTGGTTTCTCACAGAACCGAAGAAGATCCCACAAAAGACGCTGCGGCTAATCGAGCGGCCTGAGACTGAAGTCTGGTTCTCGGCCCTCAGCCTGTGGGAGCTTTCGCTGAAGTTTTCACTCGGCAAACTGCGGCTCAAGAATCTTTCGCCCGAAGATATCTCGCACGAAGCGAAAGAGCAGAATTTTGACCTGATCACACTCAGCGAAACCGATGCACTGGGGTTTCGCAACGTGCCCCGGCATTTGCATCACGATCCTTTTGATCGCATGCTGATCTGGCAGGCGATACAGCGCGATCTTACGCTGGTCAGCGCAGAGACAGGCCTGAATGAATACCGGCAGCTGGGCCTGCGCTGGATTTGGTAAGCGAAAATGCAGAAGGCACTCATCATCGCGGGTATCTTGATTTTGGCGGCAGGTCTTGTATGGCCCTGGCTTAGCAAGCTACCCATCGGCCGCCTGCCGGGTGACATTGCGATTGAACGCGAGAACATGAAGTTCTACTTTCCGCTGGCGACATCGCTACTGGTATCGCTGCTCCTTTCGCTGGTGCTCTGGCTTTTTCGGCGGTTTTGAATTTGACAGGCTAATCTGGCACAGGTTATCAGCAGATATGAAGATGCGTCCTGCCTTTCTGCTGCTGGCAGCCGCGCGACTACTACCGGCGCAGGTGCTACCTGAGGGCAACCAGACAGTTGCTTCCTTTTCACAGGCACGGCGACTCGTTCTCGAGATCGCACGTGATAACCCGCGCACCTTCTACTGTGATTGCGTCTTTAAAGATAAGAAGATCGATGCCACCAGCTGTGGTTATGAGCCGGCGCGTGATTCAGTGCGGTCACGGCGCGTTGAAATCGAGCATGTCGTACCGGCAGAAAATTTTGGCCGCAGCTTCGTCGAATGGCGCAAGGGCCACGACGAGTGTATTCGCCCGGGCGGCAGGCCCTACAAGGGACGGCGCTGCGCACAAAAGATCAACGCGACCTACCGCCTCATGGAATCTGACCTCTACAACCTGTATCCTGAGATTGGTGAACTCAATGCCGACCGCAGCAACTTCCGCTATGGCATTGTCGAGGGCGAAGAGCGCCGTTATGGCAGCTGCGATTTCGAAATCGAAGACAGGACCGCCGAACCGCGCGAAAAGATTCGCGGCGACATTGCCCGCATCTATTTCTATATGGACAGTACCTACCCGGGCCGCGGTATACTCGGCAAAAAATCACGCCAACTGTTTGAGGCATGGGACCAGGCTGACCCGGTTGATGCGCAAGAATGCGCCCGGGCTCGTCGTGTTGAGCAGGTGCAGGGTAATGCCAACCCATTTACCAAAGCGCCGTGTACTGCTGCGGGGCTTTACGGCAATACCAACGTCGATAATGGCAGTCAATAAAGAAGGCAAGATTCGGTTGCATCACGGTGTGGCGCAGACTTAGGCTTAACGCGCTCTGTGGCCGTGGTCCGGTGCAGAACTATGAATAAAATACTGCTTATCATGATGATAGTTTCCACGACCTCCTTCGCAGGCTCGAAAGAGAAAGGCGCCCAGTGCAACATGGACATTGAATGCGCGTTCGGGCTCGAATGCAGCAGCGGCGTCTGCACGAAGAAGAAAGAGTTCGAATTTGGAGGCGCCGGCAAAAGTGGCAAAAAATGCAATATCGATGCCGACTGCATCGGCTCGGGCAAGTGTGAAAAGAATACCTTTGGCCAGGGCGTCTGTACCGGCAACTGAGCCGAGGCAGCCCTTCTCCGCACCCTACTCAATGTAACGGAAGAGCCGCGCCGTGTTCTTCGCATCAGATAATGCTGAGTGCGGCCGGCCCTCGAATCGCATACCGAGACCTGACAGCGTCAGTTCAAGCCCCTGGCGCGGCAGCAGCTTCTGCTTCTTAAAGAAGAGATTCTTGAAGTCGGCAAACCCCTTAGGCAAATCATAGGTGATCTCGTGCCGGCGACAATCCTGCACGAGTTGCTTGCGATCGTAATGCCCCCAACTGAAGATAAAAGCGTCGTCGAACATCGCCACCCAGGCGCTGAAGCGGGCAAAGACGTGCGGAAAAAAGGCCGCAGCGTCAACCTGCCGCTGCGTGATGCCGGTGAGCTCGGTGCAGAACGCGGTTAATGTCCGGTGGTGCACCGGGCGTATATACTCCTGGAACTCCCCCACAACCGCCCGACCCGCATCGAGCGCGACCGCGCCGATCTCGATTGTTTCGCGTTCGCTGCGCGCAAAGCCGTTGTCTTTCGCGCAGGTCGCTTCGAGATCGAGAAAAATATAGTGCCTGTGGTGTTTCCAGTTGACGCGCATGGAATTCGCTTTTCGGTTACACAGCGAATGCACTGTTGCCGCCATGCTGTCCACCAAATCGGCTCTGCCATTTGCCCTTCTGCTCTGCCTGTGCACCGCCACGCAGGCGCAGGGTAACACACCGGCAGTAGACAAAACATCCGAACCTGCTGCCCCAAGCGACATCCAGCCAGAAGAAAAGGTAGCTCCTGCAGAAAACAAACCCGCCGCCGTACCCGAAAATACTCCGCCAGATGTGAAGGCGGAAAAGGCAGTCACACCTGCTGAGGCGCAACCGGCGACAACTGAACCCACGGTACCGCCGGCTTTTCCGCCGCAGCAGGCAGAGAAAAAAACTGAACCGGCCCCGGCCCCGGTGCCGCCTGCGCCGGTTGAAAATGAGTTTCGCCTGATGACCGGCGTGCACGGCGGGCTGGTGGTACCGTTCAACGGCATTCACTCCGTCGGCTACAACTTTGGCATGACGCTCGACTACACGTTTCTCCGACGCTACGGGGTGCACTTCGGTGCAGAAACGGGTATACTGCCCGCTCGCGCGCAGACACTCGCCGCCTCGCCGTCCAATATTTCCGTGCTCGACGGCGGCACCTTCGGCTTTTTAAACCTGCGGCTCACCGGCATGTACGTTTTCCCCAAAGTCTGGGATCTCAACCCTGCTGCAGGTTTTGGCCTTACTTACTACCAGCTCAGCGGTGGGAGCTATAGCTTTCAGCCGAGTATTGCCCCTGTTGCAGTAGGCTCACTCTACTACGACCTGCTGCCCAACCTGCAGCTCGGCGTTATCGGGCAGTTCATACTCGCAACCACCGGCAAGATCACGACCACCGGCGCGGATTATACTTTGAAGTCGGCAACCTGGCTCACCACGGCTTCGCTCGCCGTTTCAGTGCGCTACGCCTGGTTCTGATTGGCTGCGCGGCCGCGCGGCACTGCCTGCAAAAGCTGTTTTTATCGACGGCAGGTCTTTGAGGTCAAAATGACCCGATGGTCCAGTTTCTTCTCAAAGCAATTTTCGGCTCCAAATATGAGCGCGACCTGAAGCGCATAAGGCCGTATGTCGATCGTATCAACGCGCTTGAACCTGAAATCCAGAAACTCACAGACGCTGAACTGGCGGCTAAAACGCCTGCATTCAAAGAGCGCATCGCCAACGGCGAAAAGCTGATCTCTATACTGCCCGAGGCGTTTGCCGTGCTGCGCGAAACCTCGCTGCGCGTCATGAAAATGCGCCATTTCGACGTACAGCTGATGGGCGCCATGGCGCTCAACGAAGGTAAGATTGCCGAGATGAAAACCGGTGAAGGTAAAACCCTCACTGCGACGCTTGCCGTTTACCTCAACGCGCTCACCGGCAAGGGAGTACACGTCGTTACGGTCAACGATTACCTGGCAAGCCGCGACGCCGAGTGGATGCGTCCGCTCTATGACTTTCATGGCCTGACAACGGGCGTCATCAAGAGCAACATGAACCATGCGAAGCGCCGCGAGGCCTACGCTGCGGACATCACCTACGGAACCAACAACGAGTTCGGTTTTGACTACCTGCGCGACAACATGGTAGACCACCGCAACTACCGCGTGCAGCGTTCGCACTACTTCGCGATTGTCGACGAGGTAGACTCGATCCTGATCGACGAAGCAAGAACTCCTCTTATTATCAGCGGCCCTGCCGACCAGGATGCGGGCGAATACGTGCGTGTGAACCGCGTCATACCTTCGCTCGAAGACAAGGTCGACTACGATGTCGATGAAAAAGCGCGCACCGTGCTGCTCACCGAGATCGGGGTACACAAGGTAGAAAAGCTGCTCAACGTCGACAACCTCTACGCCCCGCAGAATGTCGAGCTCGTACACCACGTGCACCAGTGCCTCAAGGCACATAAACTCTTCCACCGCGATGTCGACTATGTCGTACAAGCCGGTGAAATCATCATTGTCGACGAGTTTACAGGCCGCCTGATGGAAGGTCGCCGGTACAGCGACGGGCTGCACCAGGCAATCGAAGCCAAAGAAAAGGTCGAGGTCAAACAAGAGAACCAGACGCTCGCCACCATCACGTTCCAGAACTTCTTCCGCATGTACGAGAAACTCGGCGGCATGACCGGTACGGCTGATACCGAAGCAGAAGAATTCCGCAAGATCTATAAGCTCGACGTCATGGTCATTCCGCCCAACCGGAAAATGATCCGCAAAGACTTTGCTGATAAAGTCTACCGCACGCAGCGCGAGAAGTTCAATGCGATTGCCGACGAGGTAAAAGAGCTGCACCTCAAGGGCCAGCCGGTGCTGCTCGGTACGATATCCATTGAGAACTCAGAAAAGCTCTCCAAGTTACTGCACCAAAAGGGTATTCCGCACAACGTGCTCAACGCGAAGCACCACGACCGCGAAGCAGAAATTATTAAAGAAGCAGGTCATGCCGGCCGGGTAACCATTGCCACCAACATGGCGGGCCGCGGTACCGACATCATTCTTGGGTCGGGCGTCAAAGAGCTCGGCGGCCTGCACATCGTCGGCTCTGAGCGGCACGAATCACGCCGTATCGACAACCAGTTGCGCGGCCGTGCCGGCCGCCAGGGCGACCCGGGTAGCTCACGCTTCTACCTCTCTCTCGAAGATGAACTGATGCGCATCTTCGGGTCTGACCGCCTCGGCCCGATCATGCAGCGTTTCGGCATGCAGGAAGGCGAAGCGCTCGAGCACCGCATGGTCACCAACGCCATTGAACGCGCGCAAAAACGCGTCGAATCGCACCACTTCGAGATGCGCAAGCACCTGCTCGAGTACGACGACGTGATGAACAAGCAGCGTAAGTACATCTACATGATCCGCAATGAAATTCTAGATAACGCGGATGTCAAGGCGCTGATCCGCGAATTCACCGAAGACGCCATACAGATTCGTATCGGGCAAATGCTGCCCGGCAAGAAGGTGTCTGAGTTCAATTTCGAAGCGCTGCAGGATTACCTGGCCAACGTTTTCCAGATTCGCTACACAGATCTCGAAGAAGAGCTGCGCGCGAAGAGCAAGGACGAGTTTATCGCCGAAATCCGCGAAAAGGCGCTGCAGGCACTCGACGCCAAAGAGCAGGAAATCGGATCAGAAAACATGCGCATTCTCGAGAAGATGATCGCGCTGCAGGTAATCGACCAGAAGTGGAAAGATCACCTCTACCTGATGGACCAGCTGCGTGACGGTATCTGGACGCTCGGTTATGCAGAACGTAACCCGCTGGTCGAATACCGTTTTCGGGCGTTTGCCATGTTTGAAGACATGGTTGCCGCGGTCAAAGACGAGGTCACTGAGTTTATTCTGCGTGCACAGGTCAAAGAGCAGCTGCATGAAGAAGATGCCGACGAAGACGAGTACGAAGAAGTTGGCAGCGCGCAGCACAGCTCAATGGCAGGTTTTGACATGACCGACGGTGTTGCCGCGCAGGCAATTGCGCAGCACGCAAACCGCGGGCCGCAGCAGTCCAGTTCAGAAGCAGCAAAACAGACCGGCGGCGGTTCTTCAAGGCGCAAAAGCTCGCGCCGCCGCTGAGTCTGCTAAATGGAATTGATGAATCAATTCCATTTCACCTTTAGATACGCATCTCTACCCGAGCCAACGCGGTAGCGCTGGTAGTGCGCCGGGTTTTTCTTGTAATAATCCTGGTGGTAGTCCTCTGCTGGCCAGAATTCTGTAGCGGGGCGAAGCTGTGTGGCTATGCGCCTGAACTTGCCTGAACGCAGTAGCTCCGCCTTGCTTTTTTCTGCTGCCAATCGTTCTGCAGCATTGCCGTAAAAAACGTATGTCTTGTACTGCGACCCAACGTCGTAGAATTGCCCGTCTTCCTGTTCGGGGTTAATGTTGCGCCAGAACACCCCGAGCAGCTTCTCGTAGGTTACCTGTTTCGGGTCATAGAGCACGAGCACTGATTCAATGTGCGAGCTACGGCCGTATGACACCTCGTCATAGGTGGGATTTTTTTCTGTACCGCCGGCATAACCTGAAATGACAGCTTTGACACCTGCGAGTTTTTCAAACGGGGGCTCCATGCACCAGAAGCACCCACCGGCAAATACGGCAACAGAAAGGCGCTGGTCTTTGTTCACGTACGGCCGCGGCAGGGAGAAAGCCTTATCGGCGACTACAGGCTGTGAACAGGCTAAAAGTGCTGCGCTCAATAGATAAATACATCTGCTATTCATATTTAGATCCTCCGGGAGCCTTGGTTTGCCCTGCAGACAATTTATTGACAAAGCCTGACCTGCGGCATTATATTGTTAGCACGCGGGTTAAGCCCGAAATCAAGCTCAAATTTCAAAGGAGAAAGAATGGACATATCAATATTTTCTGACCATGGCGCGTTGCTGTTTCGCTATTTTCACATCGTTGGCGGCGTAGCCTGGATCGGCGTACTCTGGTACATCAATTTCATCCAGGGCGGTTATGTAGGCGGCCTCGACGCTGCAGGCCAGACCATCGCGAAGCAAAAACTCTTCCCCAAAGTCATGTGGTACTTCCGCTACGGCGCACTGCTGACTTTCATCACTGGTCTTGGTCTGATCGCACTCAAAGGATTTGGTCCCGGCAAAGTCGGCGGTCAGATTGGTAGCGATGTATGGAATGCCTGGTTTGCGAAAATCTATCCTGGATTCATGTTCGCGACAATCATGTTCCTGAACGTCTGGTTTGTGATCTGGCCACGCCAGAAAAAGGTTATCGCGGCAGCTAACGGAGAAAAAATTGACGGAGTACCTGCAATGGCTCGCCGCGGTTTTATCGCTTCACGCACCAACACCCTGCTCTCTATCCCGATGCTGTTCTTTATGGCAGCTGCAAACAATTTGATTATCTCCGGAATATCTGCAGACAAGCTCAATCTCTGGATAATCATCACGTCTGTGGTTTTCATCCTGATCGAAGCGAATGCGCTTTTTGCTTCAAACGACCCGGCAGCAAAACCAGCTACTGTAAAGCCGATTGAAACCGTAAAAGGTGTCATTCACATGGGCTTTGTTCTGACAATCCTGCTCTACGTGGGTGTAGAACTGATTCTGAAATAGGCTAAATTCAAACAAGCATCCTGAGCGCGTAGCGCTCAGGATGCTTGTTTCTCGTACGATGCCAGCGTCGGCTGAGCCAGGTGGTAGTTCTGGTTATCCCACGGGTGAAAATCCGGCTTGTAGTATTCCAAAAATTTCACGAACGTCTTGCGCGCAAGGTCGTACTTGCCAAAGAATACATCATACATGGTGAGCCATTCTTTTGGGTTATAGAGCGATTTATCCTGCGCCATGAAATAGAGCGTGTTGAGCAGCGTTACCATGTAGAAACCCACCACTGCTACATTCATGACACCGGTGCGCAGTGCGTAGCTGTCGTCGATCGCCAGCAGCTGGTCATAGGCCACTGCCTTGTGCTCAACTTCTTCGGCTGCATGCCATTCGAAAAGCCGGCGCATCTCTGGGTGCATCTGTTCCACAAGTTCAGGATTTTCAAAGTAGATTTCGCCGAACATCGCGGTGAAATGCTCGAGGCCCGCGACGAGTGCGTAGTTAACCTTGTCAGGCAGCGCCTTTTCCAGCCAGTCAAAAGCCACTTTCTCGACGAAAAAAATGACCGGATCCAGGTTATAGCCCTGTGACCGCAAAAGCTCCCACAACTTTTCGTGCTGCATCGCGTGCATGGTTTCCTGGCCGATAAAACCCTGGATGTCTTTTTTAATCTTCGGGTCAGTCACACTCGCGAGCGCTTTCTTCGACCAGCGGACAAAGTAACGTTCGGCATCGGGAAAGATCGCCGTCCAGGTATTGAGCATGTGCGTCAGGAAAGCATTGCCGCCAAACCAGTGCTGCGGCAGGCTCTCGTCGAAGCTGACCTGGATGCGGTGGGGTTTGATATTCTCGGGGGTTTTGCGTTCGATGGCCATATTAACTCCTTATACAGCGACCTGGCGGTCGGTCCAGCGGCGCACGTGCGGCAGGTTATCATCCAGGTAGTACGCGTTGTTTTCGGTGATGTGGAGAATTTCTTCCCACTTGACGCCAAAATTTTTTGTTCCGATATGTGGTTCAACTGCCCACAGGCCCGGGTCAGCTGAGACGCGCGTGTAATCGGACCAAAGCGCCGTGTGGTTATCCCATGGGTTAATCAGGTGGCTAATCTCTTCAGCTGCGAGGTAGAGAAATGTCGAAACCTCGAAGCGCATGACCGGAATGCGTGGGATCAGGCGCGTCGGTATCTTGCCGACCTTGTGGCCCAGTACCCCCTGCGGGTACTTGGCATGGCAGTTCTCGTAGCCCATATCGAGCAGCGCCTCGCTGACATCGTCATAAATTTCGGCCATCGTCTTCTCTTTGCAGACGCCGGCGAGAATCAGCGGCCGGAACACCGCGAGATCATCGAGCGCCTTTTCGATCTTTTCGTTACGGCCAAAGGCAAAGGCGTAACCGATGTCGGCCGCGCAGTCGTTATAGATAGGAGCAACATCGAGAATAACTCCCATACCCTCTTCGAGCCGGGTTTCGGTGGGCATGAATTTCTGCCCAAAATGCGGCGGCAGCAGGCTGGCCGGAAAACGGCTGAGGTCGAAAGGCCGTTCAAAGCCCTGGAAGGCCGTGCGCACTCCAAACCAGGCAAACGGGGCATGGAAATAGCGGGTCATGCCGCGCCCCTTGATCTCTTCGTCGATCATCTCGGCCGCCTGCTTTTCGGTCATGCCGGCTGTGAGCCGGCGCGCAACCGCCTGCACGGCGTCATAGGCCATTGACTGGCAATCACGGAAGTTCGCGAGGTCGGCTTCCGTATAAAACTCTTTGGACATACCGCCTCCTTGCAACAGTGAACAAAGCGTCAACTTCATTTTATGCAGTGCAATATGAAACAAAGCCTCGGGTAACCTGACCCCCGGGATGAGCTATAGATCCCCCGTCTCAGAAGGCGATATTGCTTGTCGGGCTCCTTCTTTTTATTATTCTGCGCACAATGAATAGCCTCGAAGCCTACCTGTCCCTGGCGGTACTGGCACTGCTGATCCTGACCTCCGCCTTCTACACCTTTTACCTGCGCTTCCTGCCGCTGCGTTATGTCATCTATGGTTTTCGCATTGCACTGGCAGGGCTCGGTAAAGAAGACGAAGGTTCGACGCTATCTCGTTCGCACCGTGCGGGTGAAATCAATAACCTGCGCGCAATGTTTCTGGCCGGCAGTGTGCAGGCCAATGCAGCTGTGCTGCTCGGCATTCCTGTCATCGTCCTTTGGGGGGGAGCTGCTTCGCTCATATGGGTAGCGCTCTTCGGGGTTCTGCTCGCGACGCTGCGTTTTGCCAATGGCACGCTCGCTGTCAAATACCGCGAGAAACACGAGAATACCTGGCTGGGCGGCGCGGGTGAGATTATTGCGACAACCTTCTGGGGCAAAAGTGGTGCCATCGTCTACGCACTCATCGCCCTGGCAACTGCCCTGGTCTGGGGGGCTGCAGCACAGGCAGAACTCTGGCATAACTTCTACACACCACCGGCTTCAGTTGGCATACCCGCGACAAAACCGATTCTGCCTTTTCAGCTGGGAGAACACATCTTCAGCAGCCAGTGGGCGCCGCTGCTGATTGCGCTCACCGGTTTTCTGCTGAGCCTCGGCAGCCTGCGGCGCATCGGCCGTGTTGCCGCCTTCATCACGCCGATTGTGACGACATTATTGCTTATCCTGGCGATCTTCATTATAGCCCAAAATCCACACAAGGCAGCTGAGCTTGCTGCGAACGCGTGTTCGCAGGCACTGAGCCTCAAAAGCCTTTCCGCAGGCATCATTGCCACGCTGCTGATTTTTAAGTGCGCCGCGTTCACCGGCATTGTGGCGCCTGAAGAATCAACCGGCGTATCGGCCGCGGTCACTGCGGCTTCGATCAATGACTATGCGGTGAAGCAAGGCCTGGTTTCGATGTCGACCGCCCTCTTCTACACCACGATCTTTATTCCGCTGCTCGGCCTCGCGTACGCGGTTGGTCTGCCGGAAATCAAGGGCGCAACCGTAGCACCCGGTGGAGTGAAAGCGCTGCTCGCGCCAGCGCCTGCCGCTGCAGCGGAAATGATCAGCCAGGTGCAGTTTTCGCTGGCGCATATTTTTTCTGCCACACTGGGGCGCGGCGGTTTTCTCATCATTGCGCTGTCAGCCTTCGCGCTCGGTGCCATTGCGTCGGCTGTATGGATAGTGATTCTCGAACGCATGCTCTTCACCCTGGGCCGGCGCAACCTGATCTGGCCGGCGCGTATACTCTTCGTGCTGCTCTTTGCACTCTCTACGCGTTTCTCTGATCTCGGCGCCAAGGTGGCCGTATCGGCACTCTTGTTCTCCCTGCTCGCAATCATTTTCCTTACAGCCCTGGTCACAAAGGTACGCGAGGTTCGTAAAGAGGCGCTCGACTACTTTGGCATGTACCCGCACAAGCATGACCTGGCAGTAAAATTTTATGTCCTGATTCTGCGCCTGATGCCTAAAAATATGGTATCAAAGCTGAACGGCTTTCTGGCCGGGCTGCGCCTGCCGCGTTTCATGATGACGCCGATTATCCTGGCATTTGCGCGCATCTACAAGATCAATATCCAGGAAGCGGAGCTCGAAATCCGCGACTATGAATCGCTGAATAATTTTTTCACCCGCGCGCTTAAGAATGGCTCACGCCTGATTGACCAGAAAGAAAATGTCATCATCTCGCCGGTTGATGGCCGCCTGCTGGTATCGGGCTCACTGGAACAGGGTCAACTTCTGCAGAGCAAGGGTATGGAATCCTCGCTGCAGAACCTGCTTGGCAACAACCGCTTCTACAAGCAGTTTCTCGGCGGCCGTTACATGACGATCTACCTTTCCCCACAGGATTACCACCGCATCCATTCGCCGGTCGAAGGCCGCATTCTGGGGTACTATTACCAGCCGGGTAAACTTTTCCCGGTGAACAACCTCGCGGTCAACACGATCAACCAGCTGTTTTCAAAAAATGAGCGCCTGATTACCTACATCCAGAGTGAATTTGGTCTTGTTGCAGTCGTCAAGGTCGGTGCAACCTCGGTCGGCAAGATTCGCGTGACCTATGACCCGAATATCGCCACCAACCGCTGGGTACGCCTCGCCAAAGAGCACATGTACGACGAAGAAATCAACATACGCAAAGGCGCGGAGCTCGGGCGTTTTGAAATGGGTTCAACCGTGATGCTGCTCTTCGAAAAAGATACGGCAGAACTGCTTGAGTTTGAAGAAAAGCAGAAGTTGCTTTTTGGACAACCGATTGGCCTTTTCAACGGCAAGAAAGCACCGGCGGCAAGGGTCGCTAAATCTCCGGCAAAAAAAGGAGCGCGTAAATGAAGATTGGCATTGTCGGCCTCGGCAAAATGGGTTCAGCGCTGGCGCAGGCGCTGGCAGGCAAGTACGAAATCACCGGCTTTGAAAAGAGCGAGCAATCTGTAAAAAACCTTAGGCCCTCGCTGACCAAAAAAATCCGTCTTGCGGGCAGCATGGAGCAGCTCGTTGAAGAAAGTACAACCATTATTATCGCAACAAAACCGGCGCAGGTCACGCAAGTCGTTGAAGCGATACCCGACCACCGCCTGATCATCAGCATCGCTGCGGGTGTTGCGCTCAAGTCGATCGATGCAGCGCGCAGCGCCAATGGGCCGACCATTCGCGCGATGCCCAATACGCCCATGATGATACGGCGCGGTATTACCGCGTTCACGGGCAACAAGTTCTGCACCGAAGAAGATATTACTGTTGTGCGCGAGCTGTTCGAGAACACCGGTGAAGCAATCTATCTCGAGCAGGAGAAACTACTGCACGCGGTAACGGGACTTTCGGGCTCAGGCCCCGCGTATGTTTATCTCTTTCTGCAGAACCTGGAAGATGCCGGTGTATTGCTCGGCCTTTCGCGCGCCGACAGCCGCAAGCTCGCCATTTCGACGGTGCTGGGTTCGGCCGAGCTCGTGCGGCAGTCGCACGAAGCGCCGCAGCAGCTGATCCACGATGTGACTTCGCCAGGCGGTACAACTGCTGTAGCACTCAAATCACTCCACCGCCACAACTTCCCAAACGCAGTACAGGAAGCCGTGACCGCAGCAACCCGGCGTTCGGTAGAACTGGCGCTCGAAGCGAAGTCGGCCAACAAAGACGGCGACTGACCTAAGCTGTGGACGAAGCCGCAGTACTCGCGTTCATCGCCAGGTTAAAATCTTCGCGCCGCAATCTGCTGCCAGCAGATGACATTGGTCTTTTGCCAGGCAGCGGCAGGTTTTATGCTGCAACCGACAGCATGGTGGAAAACACCCACTACCGCGACCCATGGTTAGGCCCGGGCGATATCGCTTATAAACTCTTCGCGCGTAACTGGTCTGATTTTCTCTGCAAGGGAATCAGGCCTGAATCAGCGCTGCTCAACCTTTCGCTGCGCCGCCGCCCCGATGCAGAAGAATTCACGAAGAAATTTCTCCGCTCGCTCGACGCGCTGCTTTCTCGTTACGGCATTACTCTGGTCGGTGGAGACGCAACCCGCGCTGAGCACGACCACTTTACCCTGAGCTTTTTTGGCCGGCAGGGAAAATTTATTCCGCGCGCAGCACAGAACCTACGAGCCGGCGACCTGGTGTTGCAGCTGGGTGCTGTTGGAGCCAGCGACGCTGCCCGCGCGGTACTCATGGAACAGCCTGAATACAGGGAAAAAGTGACGCTCGGCTTTCGCCGGCCTCACCTATTTCAGCAACTGCCTGCATTTGCGCAGCTATTGGCTTCCATCGACCAGAGCGACTCGGTCGCCAAATCACTCTTACTGCTCGCGCAGGCCAACCGGGCAGAACTGCACGTTGAGCTTTCCCAATTGCAGGTCGCGCCGGCTTATAGCAGCCTCTGCAGCAATAAGCCCGGTCTTCTACCGGCCGCTGCCGAGGACCTGGCAGTCTTTGCCCTCGCCCGCGCCAGGCGCGGTACGACGCGTGGTCCGCGGTCCAACCGTTCAGCGGCTTTCCGCCCCGTCGGACAAGTGAAAACTATCCGGGCAAAGAAACCCTGCGTGCGCTATTTCTGGCACGAAGAGGAAATACTGCCCCGAGTCGATGAGTTCGAACACTTTTGAAGGTCCTACAATCGTTCTGCACCGTCCGCAGATTCCGCAGAATACGGGTAATGTTTCGCGACTCTGCGTTGCGCTCAACGCACCGCTCGTGATTACCGGGCGGCCGGCCTTTCGGCTCGACGAGGCGTCGGTGCGCCGCGCGGGGCTCGATCACTGGCAACACCTCAACTTCACTCACCGAAGCAGCTTCGCCAGGTTCTGGAGCGAAAACCAGGGCCGGCGTTTCGTGATGGTGACGAAAGCCGGAGCAGCCTCTGCCCTCGAGTACAATTACCGGGCGGATGATATAATCGTCTTTGGTAACGAGACGATGGGTCTGCCTCCGGCCATGCTCCGCAAATTCCCGGAGAGTATATACCTACCCATGAGCGGCCCGGTGCGCAGCCTCAACCTGTCGAACAGTGTCGCCGTCGTCGCGTACGAATTTGTGCGCACCGTGCACGGCAGCACAGCCCGACATGACGCCGGAACATATCCGCGTACCTACTACCGGGAGACGCGGCGTGGCTGAGTCATTACCCGCACGACTGGTAAAGGCGCTCGAGCCCGTGGTTGCCGAGGTGCGCAGCGGCAACGGGGATTTATCCCTGCCCGTCTCACTGCTGCCGCTACTCGCCTTTTTAGCACACAACCCTGCACAGAAGAAGTCTGCCCGGCAGCTTTGGGTAGTCTCCGATGATGCGACTGCGCTCGATTTTGTCCGGGCGTGGAATTCACTGCACGCACTTTCGCATACCGACACCGAGTACGCTGCACTGGTTTCCTGGGGAGTGATTCCTTATAGTTTCACGGCTCCTGATAAAGAGAAAGAATACCAGCGCACGCGGGCCGAGTTCCTGATGCGCTCTGAACTCCCCTGCCTGGTCGTCGCCTCGATCGAAGGTCTCACGCAGTTTATTGCAGCCGATACCGACCCGCACGCGCATGCGCGGCTGGTCACGCCGGGCAGCAACGTCAACCGGCAGGAGCTGACGGAATACCTGGCCGCATGCGGTTATACCCACCAGAACCCCGTGACGAAACCCGGCGAATTTTGTGTCAAGGGTAGTATCATCGATGTTTTCCCGCCCGATGAAGATTCGCCTGTGCGGCTGGATTTTTTCGGCGATGAGGTTGAGACGATCAAGGCGTTCTCGCACGAAACACAACGCAGTTTTGGCTCGCTCGACGAGGTACGTATTTCTGCGCTGCGGCCACCTATTACCGGGCTGGAAAAAGAAATCGCGGATTTCCTCGCCAAACAAAAGAGCCTGAAGGGAGAACTGCCTCCCGTCCTGACAACTCACGGCAGCAACCTTGCAGGCTACGCCGACCTCTACCCCGCACTCAGGCAATGCCTGCCTGCCTACGCCTTGTGGAAAGAACAGGTCTTCATCTGCGACGAGGAAGCAATAGCGGCGAGGCTGAACACCCTCAACACAGAGCGGAGATATCTTTATGAGCGTTCTGACAGCCCGGTAAAGATTGCGCCTGCAGAACTTTTTGCTGACGCTGCCGGCACAGCGGAATTCCTCTCGAAAGGCACCAGGTTTCTGCCCGAGGCAGAAGACGACGCCGCACAGTGGTCGGCAACACCCCGCTACGGTGGCAGGTTGGGTTTACTCAAAGATTACCTGGATTCAAGGGAAGCCGGCAGCGATGTCTTCTATTTCATCGGTTCAGAAGGACAACGCGAAAGGCTCAGCAGCGCGCTGACAGATTACCCGCAGCCGCAGATTCTGCCGTGGTATTACCCGCACGGTTTTCGCGCCCCGGGAATCACGGTTTTTACTGAAAATGACATCTTCGGGCGGGTGGTCAAAAAGTATGCAGCTGACAAAAATATCAGCCGACTGATCGAAAGTTATACCGACCTGAAAGAAGGTGACTACGTAGTACACGTCAACTACGGTATTGGTCGTTTTGCCGCCCTGCGCCGCATGCGGGTGCAAAATACGGAGCGCGATTTTCTCGAACTGCGTTTTGCCGACGAAGACAAACTTTTTGTCCCGCTCGACCAGCTCAACCTGGTCCACAAGTACATCGGTTCAACGGAAAATCCGCGGCTCGACCACCTCGGCAAAAAGTCATCCTGGGCCAAAACTCGTGCACGCGTCAAACGCATCGTCGATTCGATCGCACAGGAACTTATCGAACTTTACGCGCAGCGGCTGGAGCAGAAGGGTTTCAACTTCCCCCCCGATTCCAGCTTCCAGCACGATTTTGAAGCGGCGTTCCCTTTCACCGAGACCGAGCACCAGCTTGAAGCCATACAGGCGATCAAACAGGACATGGAATCTGACAAGGCGATGGACCGTCTTGTCTGCGGCGATGTGGGTTTTGGTAAAACCGAGGTGGCCATTCGCGCCGCCTTCAAAGCGGCGATGGCCGGTAAGCAGGTAGTTGTCCTTTGCCCGACAACGATTCTCGCCTTCCAGCACTACCGCAGCTTCAGCAAACGTTTCGCCGATTACCCGGTGCGTATCGACTATATCAGCCGCTTCCGCACCGCGGGTGAAATCGCGGAGACAAAAAAGAAACTGGCAGAAGGCAAACTCGACATCGTGATTGGCACCCACGCGCTGCTCAGCGACGACATTAAATACAAATCGCTTGGCTTGCTCATCGTCGACGAAGAGCAGCGTTTCGGTGTCGGCCACAAGGAAAAACTGCGCCAACTGCGGCACAACCTCGACTGCCTTGCGCTCACGGCCACGCCGATTCCCCGTACGCTGCACATGTCGCTTTCAGGCATTCGCGATCTTAGCATTATTGAAACTCCACCTGCTGATCGCCGCAAGATTGAGACGCACGTACTGCAGGAAAACGAAGAAGTACTGCGGCTGGCAATAAAGCACGAGCTCGATCGCGGCGGGCAGGTATATGTGCTGCACAATAAGGTAAAGACAATCGAAGAACAGGCGCTGCGCCTCAGGTCGCTGGCACCCCGGGCGCGGGTTGCGGTACTGCATGGCCAGATGCCGGAAAACGAGATTGAAGAGATCATGGTCGACTTCTACCAGCATGCCTACGACCTGCTGGTCAGTACGACGATCATCGAATCGGGCATCGACATCCCCAATGTGAATACACTGGTGGTGCTTGGCGCGCATGAGTTTGGCCTGAGCCAGCTTTACCAGCTCAAGGGTCGCGTCGGCCGCTCAGACCGGCAGGCTTACGCCTATTTCTTTTATCCCCCGCCATCGATTTCGCCGCTGAGCAATGAAGCGGAACGCAGGCTTGAGGTGCTCGCCGAGTACGACGACCTGGGTTCAGGTTTCCGCATCGCGATGAAAGACCTCGAGATCCGTGGTGCCGGCAACCTGCTGGGTAAAGAACAGAGCGGTGAAATTCTCGAAATTGGTTTCGAACTCTATTCGCAGATGCTCAATGACAAGATCCAGGAGCTGCGCGGGCAGAAACGCGAATCAGATGATTTCAACTGCGCGGTGACGCTGCCCTGTGACTGGTATTTCCCGGACGATTACATTGCCGACACCCGCGCCAAGATGGAATTCTACAAATCAATTTCGTCGGCACAGAATACCGAGGAATACCTGAATATCCGCGAAGCGCTCACCGACCGTTTTGGCAAGCCGCCGGAAATCGTCGAGCTCATGCTGCTGTTCGAAGAGATAAGACATCTCGCAAATGCGCTCCGCCTCGAAAAAATTGCCCTCGACACGGAAACCGGCACCCCGTACTTTATCGTTGCGCCAACACACAGGCTTGATATGGAACGCGTGTCCTCGCTGCTCACGCGCGATAAGCGGGTGCGGCTGGATACGACGAATGCCAAGCGCATTAACCTGCAGTTGCAGATGACGCCGCAGGTGGCACTGTTTCGTGAGCTGCGGGGGCTGCTGCGCTTCCTGGGTTCGCTCGCTTAAATCGAAGCTGCCATAATTTTCTGTTGCCGCAGTTTGCCGCTAATGCAAAATAGCTGCGATGCCGCGCGTCTCGGTCTCAGACAGGTACATCGCGCTCGGACACTGGCTGCAACGCAGGTTGTTACCCGGCCGGCGCCTCAGAGTCGCCGTATGCGATGAGCTGGGGCTTTGGCATATTTACCCTGAAGGCCATCTCATGCACAAACCCGGGGGATTTCACACGATTCCGGGTATGAAACGCGTGGCGGTACATCCGCCCGAACCAGCAAGAAAAAAAGCCGCCGCAGAACGCGAGCTGATCTCGGCAAAACTGGAAACCGTCGATCTCTACTACCGGCTGCGCCGGCAGCGGGTCATGCACGAAGCAGAAAAACGGCTGCTAACGGCTACAGACCGCCGGACACGGCGGCGCATCCGCGACGATGCCGAGAAACGCATCGGGCTCTTCAGCCAGTACTCGCACGACCTCAAGACCCCGCTTTCGATGCTTACGGTTCCGCTCGAACAGCTGGTGATCGAAGATGACTCGGTTCCCGTACCGCTGCGCCTGCAGCTGGAAAAGATCCGTACGGCAATCTATTCTGTGCTGCGTACGGTCACGCATTCGCTTGATGCGGCTCGCCTCGTGACACGCAGGCAAAAACCGATGCTGATTCCGCAGGATTTTACGGAGTTTGTCCGGCAGGTAGCCGATGTGTATTCGCTGGTATTCGAAAGTTATGGTATTCGGCTAAAGATGAACCTTGAGCCATTGGTCATCTGTGAGATTGATCCAATCCAGTTCGAGAAGATACTCAACAACCTGCTGAGTAACGCCCTAAAGCACAACATGCCGGGCGGAGAAGTGCTGATAACCCTGAAGACCGAGAATCACCGGGCAGTGCTCCTCGTCTCGGACAGTGGACTGGGACCAGGTACAGAGCCGGGACGCAGGCGAAACCGGAATCCATGGGCGTTTTCTTCGCACGGTTTTGGTCTCTCCATAGTGCGTGAACTGGTACGGCTGAACCGGGGCACGATGCAGTTCAGCAGCCGCACCGGCGTGGGCACGACCGTAACGGTGGTATTGCCAACAGTACCTGAACTGGCTGCGGCGGCAGAGCGCGGCCGGCGTCATAACTTTAATTTCACCATGCACGAAGTGGAGCTCATGGCAGCCGAACGCAACGCGCTTTCACGCAGAAGGCGTACGGGCGATGAGTCAGGAGGACTCCAGGTCGGGCGCTGACACGAAGTCATCTGCGCGCACGACAGATCATTCAGGCAAGGTCTGAGACGGCTTCGGCAAACGATGCAAAACGGAATTCAAACCCATCAGCCAGTGCACGCTTAGGCACAGCCCTGACACTGTGCAAAAGCATTTCTTTGCCGAAGTCACCCGGCAACGCAGAAAGAACAAACTGCGGCACCGTAAAGAGAGCCGGTCGATGCAGGCTGGCCGCGAGCACGTCGGTAAGCTGTGCATTGGTCACCGGCCCCGGCGCCGTCGCATTGATGATACCGGGCCTGAAATTGAGCGCGTAGTGAACGAGCATCTCGGCCATATCGTGCTCATGAATCCACGAAACATACTGCGTACCTTTGCCGAGCTTACCACCGAGAAAAGACCGGAAGATTCGCCGCCAGACCAGGAACACGCCCGCCTTGTTCGACAAGACCGGCGCGATACGCAGGATAGCAAAGTGGTCTTTCTTGTAGGACTTGAGTGCCGCGGTCTCCCACTCGACGCAGGTATCGGCCAGAAAGCCGGTACCTGGGTCGGCATCTTCGGTCAGGACTTCTTCACCGCGGTTGCCATAATACCCGGTGGCAGAAGCCTGCAGAATTCTGAGCGCAGGATTGTCCACCCGCCGCAGTATACTGCCGAGGTGCGAGACCGAATCGAGCCTGCTGCGCAATATTTCGCTTTTCAGCTTTTTGGTCCAGACCCCGGCGGCGATATTCTTGCCTTCCAGGTTGATGACTGCCTGGCAGGTTTCCAGAGCACTGCGCTGGGCTTCAACATCCCCGCGGTCAATAACCGTCTGCCCGGGCCGCTCTGAAAAACGCCGTGGTGTCCTGCTGACAATGATGACCGAATGCCCGCGGTTAATGAGTTTATCGGCAACGAGCGAACCGATCAACCCTACGCCTCGAATCATCACTGCTGCCATACCGGCAGCTACAGGAGCTTTTCCCACCGATCAAGACTTTTTCCATTCTATCCGATAATCGCTTATGAGCGACCCCGTGTACGCAGGCTTCTGGCGCCGACTTGTTGCAGCGATTCTCGACCAGGTTATCCTGACTGTCGGACGCGCATTCGTCTACGGCGCTTTGGCCCTGATCGCTTACGCAATCATCCATTTCGCCGAAATCAAAGAATACCAGGTGCTTATCTTTTCGGTACTTGGCGGCTGCCTGTTCTTCCTGGATATCTGGCTCACCTGGATATACTTTGCCCTGCTCGAAAGCTCCTACTACCAGGGTACACCTGGTAAACTGGCGCTTGGCATCAGGGTCTGGCACAAGGATAAGCGCGCCCTGACGTTTGAAGAAGCGACCGTGCGTTACTTTGCGAAAATTCTCAGCAGGCTGACACTACTCATCGGCTACATTCTCTGCGCCTTCAGTTCGCGCAAACAAGCCCTGCACGATTTTGTGGCCAGTTCAGTTCTTGTGGTTCAGCGCGGCGAGATCTGACCGCACTCGACCTTTCTGCTACTCGGCAAAAAGTTTCGGGTAAAGTAAAACGCGCATGATGCCGGTCGCTGGCCGGATTTCTGACCAGAGTGTCACATGAAAATGAACCACGGCAAGGCCACAGGTCGGCATCTTGCAGTGGAATGGCGAGCGCGAACTGAGCGAAACCAGCAGGTCTTCGAGTACCGGGTTATGGCCCACGACCATCACGTTATCCAGGTCATCGGGTAATTGCTGTATTGTTTGCAGGTAGATCTGCTGCGATGCGGAATAAAGCACATCATTCACTGTCAGCTGCTGTTTCAGCCCGAGCGTATCGGCAAAAATGGCGGCCGTTTCTTCCGCGCGCGCAGCAGAAGAAGTGACAATTGCCTCTGGCTTAAAGCGGAACGAATCGACCAGCTTTGCCATTTTTTCCGCGTGCCGTACACCTTTATCAATCAGGCGGCGCTCATGATCATTTTTTTTGAGATCATGCGCTTCGGCCTTCGCATGCCGTAGAAGGAAAAGGGTTTTGATGTGTTTTTGTTTTTCCGCCAACTCAGTATACCCCCGCCGTTTCAGGCAATGAGAACATCAGGTTCATATTTTGCACAGCCTGCCCCGCTGCGCCTTTCATCAGGTTATCAATTGCCGATACGATCTGTATCATGCCGCTTTTTTCATCAATGTAATGCGCGAAATCACAAAAATTGCTGTGTTGCACTGAGCGCAGCTCGACCTGATCGGGATTTGCACGGTAGCGCACAAAGAGTTCATTCTTTGAAAGTGTTAATGCCGCGTCGGCGCAGGCTTTTTCGTTCACTCCCGGCTTCAGGTATGCATAGGTATTTGACAGTATGCCCCGGTACATGGGCAGCAGGTGGGGAGTAAAGCGGAGGGTAGCGGGCGAGCCCGTCATGCGCGAGAACTCCTGCGCAATTTCGGGGGCATGCTGGTGTTTCGCTGTTTTGTACGCGCGAAAGTTTTCATAGACGGTAGAATAACCCAGTCCGTCTTTTTCTTTGCGCCCGCCTGCCCCCGACGAGCCGCTCTTAGCATCGATAATCAGCGGACGGCTCGTATCGATCAGGTCGCGGTACGCATAGAGCGGCAAAAGCGCCGCAGTGGGATAACAACCGGGGTTTGCTACCAGCTGCGCCGAGCGGATTTTTTCCCGGTTCACCTCGGTAAGGCCGTAAACCGCCTGGCTGAGTGCTGCCGGCTGGTCATGGTCAAGGCCATAGTACTCTTTGAACTCCGCCTTATCGAGCAGCCTGAAAGCGCCGGAAATATCTATAACTTTGATGCCCGCAGCGACAAACTGTGGCGCCCACCGCAAGGCCACGTCATCCGGTGTGGCGAGAAATATGGCGTCGATTTTCCCTGCATCCTTCGTCTGCTGCGGATGGGGAGAGAAGACCAGGTCTTTTGTTGCGGTTGAGGCAAGCCCCGGGAAAACCTCTGCAAGCGGTTTCGAGACATACTCAGACGAAGTGATATGGACCAGTTCGACATGAGGATGCCTGCCGAAAATCCGGATGAGCTCCTGCCCGGTAAAGCCACCGGCCCCGAGAATACCGACGCGAACCGGCTTGCTCAATTTTCGAGAATAGTGACTTTAGTCATCTTGACCGGGGTCTTGGGACGATCCTGCTGGTCACGATCTACTTGGGTGATCTGCTCGGCTACGTCAAGGCCTGCAATGACGCGCCCGAACACGGTGTGTTTTCCATCGAGGTACGTGTTGTCCGCAACGCTGATAAAAAACTGGCTGCCGTTGGTATTCGGCCCGGCGTTGGCCATCGAAAGCGAACCTTTGGTATTGGATTCTGATTCGAGGTTTGGCGTGTAAGTGACGCCGCGCGCCGTGTAGAGTTCTTCGAGACTCTTGTCTTTCCACTTTGCCTGCTCGGCAGCGAACATTGCTTCAGCCTCTTTCATTTTCGCGTTGAGGTCTGCCTGACTCTTGATATTCAGCTTCTTAAAAACCTCGTTACGCGCAACCTGCTGAACTTCCTGCATGGCCATCGGTGAGGTGGCAACTTTCATTTTATCGAGCCCGAGTGCCTTGGCGTTGATCTCGTCGGCAAACTGGTACCCCGGCCCGCCTGTACCATTACCCTTGATATCGCCACCCTGAATCATGAAGTTCGGTATGACGCGGTGGAAAATCAGGCCATCATAGTATGGGCGCTTTGCAGGTTTGCCATCGGCATCTGTGAATTCTTTTTCTCCGCGCGCGAGGCTGATGAAGTTGCCCACGGTATTGGGCGCAGCATGGCGGTACAGCTCAATGGTGATATTTCCTTTGCTGGTTTCGATGACTGCAATGGGGTTGGTATCTTTACGCATCTTTTCTTTGACTTCTTTCATAGCTTCCGCCTTGTTTTTTGGAGTTTTGCTGCAGGCCGTCGAGACGGTTAGTCCCAACACTACAGCAAAAACCCGGAACGCGCGATCGAGGTAGTACATCAATATTCGCTAACCAGCGAAGCGCTCATATATTCGCGGTTCATGCGCGCAATGTGCGTGATAGATATTTCTTTCGGGCACTCTGCTTCGCACGCACCGGTATTCGTACAGTTGCCGAAACCTTCGGCGTCCATGGCGGCGACCATTTTGCGCACGCGTTCTGCGCGTTCTGCGCGGCCCTGGGGCACCAGCGCAAGGTGCGAAACCTTTGCCGCAACAAAGAGCATTGCTGAAGCATTCTTACAGGCCGCAACGCATGCTCCGCAACCGATACAGGCCGCCGCGAGAAACGCTTCGTCGGCTACCGGCTTGGGAATAGGAGTGAGGTTGGCTTCAGGGGCACTACCCGTGTTAACGGTGATGTAGCCGCCGGCCTGCTGTATACGGTCAAAAGCCGAGCGGTCAACGACAAGGTCTTTGAGAACGGGAAAAGCACGCGCACGCCATGGTTCTACGGTGATGGAATCTCCGTCGCTGAACTTGCGCATGTGCAGCTGGCAGGTAGCCGTACCGTGCTCAGGACCGTGCGGGCGGCCGTTGATCACCGTACCGCATGAGCCGCAGATACCTTCGCGGCAGTCGTGGCTGAAGGCAACCGGCTCTTCGCCTTTGTGCGAGAGGTCTTCGTTGAGTACGTCGAGCATTTCGAGAAACGACATGTGCTCGTTGACGTTATCAAGCTGGTAGTCTTTGAAACCACCTTTGTCTTCTTTGTCTTTCTGGCGCCAGATCTTAAGTTTGATTTTCATGCGGTTTACCGTTAGTTGCAAAATTCTTTTTGGCATTACGGCATAAAGCGAAAAATGGGACTGCTTGCTACCGCCATGCAACCCGTGCTCAACCGCGACCAGATGCGCCGCTATGACGCCCTGGTTATTTCAGAGGGTAAGCTGCCCGGCATAGTCCTCATGGAAAATGCAGGTCGGGGGGCTTTTGAATGCCTGCAACGGCTGTTGGCGGGCCACGTGGCCGGCCTTCCCCACGTCCTAATCGTCTGCGGCCCCGGCAACAACGGGGGCGATGGTTATGTGGTGGCGCGCCATCTGCTGGCCCTGCGCAACATGCAGGCCACAGTCGAGGTTCTTATACTCGCAGACCGCAGCCAGATCCAGGGCGATGCCGCTATTAACCTCGAAAGCCTGCTTGCGCTCGCGCCGGCAACCGTCAGGTTCTGCGCTCCCACCAGCCCGCAGCTCGAAGAAGCCCTGGCCAGGGCCGATTTTGTCGTCGATGCGATATTCGGTACCGGCCTATCGCGCCCGGTCGCCGGCGAAATGCTGCAGGCCATCGAGCGCCTCAACCATGCGACTGCAGTGCGAGTCGCTCTCGACGTGCCATCAGGCCTCGACTGCAACACGGGCCAGCAACTCGGCGGCTGCGTACAGGCACACCACACGGTAACCTTTGGTTATCCCAAACCCGGGCTGCTGACGCCTCAGGGCAAAGACAAGTCGGGGGAGCTCCACTCAGTTGGACTTGGTATTCCCGACTCAACGATTCTCGCCCAAACTGGTCAGGCGGCTGCCCTGCTCTCTGGAGACGACATTCTGCCGGTACTTTCTCCGCGCCATGCCAGTACCTTTAAGCACCGCTCGGGCGATATCCTCGTGGTTGCAGGTTCTGTGGGTAAAACCGGCGCCGCCAAACTCGCGGCGCATGCAGCGCTGCGTGCGGGTGCGGGACTTGCGACCACCTGTACCTGGCAGGAAGCACTGCCCGCACTGGCAAGCGAGGTCACCGAGATTATGCTCAGTGCGCTATCCGAAACGCGCATTACGGAGGACCTTGCGCTTGCACTGGCAAAACGGCATGCCGTACTCGTCGGCCCTGGCTTTGGTACCGGAGAAGCGGCGCGCCATGCACTGCAATATATCCTGGAAAACGCCAGCGTGCCCCTCGTGATCGACGCCGATGCGCTGACCATGGTTGCGCAACACCCGGAACTCGCTGAGCGCATTCCGCCAAACGCGGTACTGACCCCGCACAGCGGGGAGCTCGCACGCCTGCTGCAAACAACCTCACAGCAGATTGAGGCAGATCGTTACGCGGCGGTAGCCTCTGCCGCGGAAAAATTTCGCTGCACGGTCATCCTCAAGGGCGCACACACGCTGATCGGCACTGCGCAGCAGATCGTTGTTTCGCCGTGGGCAAACCCCGTGCTGGCGACTGCGGGTTCGGGCGACGTACTTGCTGGCATAATTACGGCGCTCGCCGCCCAAATAGAAATATTTGCAGCAGCCAAAGCAGCGGTCTACCTGCATGGCCTTGCGGGCCAAATCTGGAGTAACACAAAACGCGCCGACCGTGGCATGCTCGCCAGCGACATCGCCGACACTCTGCCCGAAGCGATTGCGCGGCTGCTCGGGAAATCCTAACAGGCTCCTGAGAAAGGAGCCAGAAGCCGGTGCGGGAGTTTTTCCGGAACCTGCTAAGCCTGGTTCACGGGACGGCCGAGGTGGTATTCCGCCAGGGTCCGCACATAGTAAGCGAGCGTGGGCGCTGCCGGCGTTGTCGAAGCAGTGCCCTGCTCTATCTGCTCGCGGGCCAGCTGCCGTTCGGCGCGCAGGCAGACATCCCTGATGGCGCGCACCGACATGCCCTGCAGCTGTGCAGCGAGCTTCTTGTTCTCATCGGCTGTCAGCTGGCGGGCAAAGAATGCCAGCAGTTCGCGTACATCGGCCTCATCGGGTTCGTTAAATTCCAGAATGGTGTCGAAGCGCGAAAGCAGCGCGCTGTCCAGGTCCTGCGGCCGGTTGGTTGCCCCGACGGTGATGATGTTGTTCTGTGTTTCCAGTCCGTCAATCTTGCGCAACAACACCGAGAGCAGGCGCCGCGAGGCCTCGAAAAGTTTTTCGTTGCGCGAAGGCGCCAGCGCATCAATTTCATCAAGAAAAAGAATCAGGGGTTCGCGTGCTGCAGTTGCAGCATCAAAAATTGCACCGAGCCGTTTCGTCGATTCGCCATAGTATGCCGAGAGTATATTCTCCAGCGGTACGTGCACCACCGACAACCCGGCTTCTTTACCGACGTGACGGGCCATCGTGGTCTTACCGGTTCCGGGCGGGCCGGTGAACAATACCGCGCGCGGCCGGTTCAGGGAAAATTCGCTGCGCGTTTCGCGGGCGATGCGGTCATAGACATCCGGGTTCTTGAGGGGGAGTACCACGGTTTCGCGTAATTTTTCGCGCAGCCGTGTGAAGGCCGCTATGCCGGGAATACTGTCGCTGGGCCGGTAGATGTGGCACCCCATATCGGAGAGTTCAGACAGAAGATCTTTTGCGGCGGCACGGCCAAGCGCGCGCTTCAGGACTGCGGTCGTCAGCGAAAGCTCCGCCGGCAACAATGCCCCCTTCTTCGTTATTTCGAGCGCCTTTTCGCCATAGATGCCGGCAATACGGATCTTGATCTTATCGAGCAAACCATCGGTCGAAAACAGGTTCTCGTTCAGCGCCTGTATCGAGAGAAACGATTTTTCAAAAGTATGGATGCGCCAGTTTTCCAGGTGGCGCTTGGCGATCGCAATGGTGTCGACCAGGAGCGCGTCGGTCACTTCGGGCAGCGCGCAGCGCAGGTTAAAATCGTTGCGCTCGAAGCTCAGGCCAATGGCCTGCACGTCAATCCCCAGCTCGGCAGCCGTCCGGTCGAGTTCAGTCCGTATTTCGCTGAGGCTTAGGGATTGAGTTTTTTTCTGCGAATCGCTCATAGTTTGCCGGCAGCCTGTGAGAAGCCAACGCTACGCCCAACAGAAAATTACTCAGGCGGCGTACTTCTGCTCAAATTCTGCGACGGCAACCGGCGGGCTAAACAGGTAGCCCTGGTAAGCGGGGCATCCATGGCGCACGAGAAAACTGTGTTGCGCCTCGGTTTCGACACCTTCGGCAATGATGTCCAGGTTCAGGTTTTGCCCCATACCAATGATTGTTTGCACCAGTACAGCATCATTCGGGTCTGTAGTGATATCGCGTATGAATGCCTGGTCAATTTTCAGCTGGTTCAGCGGCAGGCGCTTCAGGTAAGAAAGCGACGACTGCCCGGTGCCAAAGTCGTCAAGCGCAATGCTTATACCGAGCGCGCGCAGGGCGTGCATTCGCTCGATAGTTTCTTCGATGTTCTCGAGCGCCAGGCTTTCGGTCAGTTCAAGCTTTAAACATTCACCCCGAGCACCGGTCATCTGCAGCACGGTACTGACCTGGCTTACAAAATCCGGCTGGCGAAATTGCCTGGCGCTGACGTTCACTGCCAGTACCAGCCCGGCAGTTCCCGGTTTTTCAGCCCAGCGCTTCAATACAAGACAAGCCTGTTCAAGCACCCAGGCGCCGATTTCGACGATGAGCCCCGTGCGCTCTGCCGCGGGAATAAACTCAGAAGGGGCAACCATGCCGCGCTCGGGGTGGCGCCAGCGCAGAAGCACCTCAGCGCCCACCATTCGGTTACCTTCTGTGACCTGCGGTTGCAAAAAAATCTCGAGCTGCCGGTGAGCCAGCGCGTGCTTGAGGTCCTCTTCAAGCGCAAGACGCTCGGAAAGCAACCGCTGCATCTGCGGATCAAAAAAGCGGAACAGGTTTCGCCCGTCGGCTTTCGCCTGGTACATGGCCATATCTGCGCGGCGCAGCAGCTCATCGACAGACACCTGGTGACCAAGAAAAAGGGCAACCCCGATACTGCAGGTATTCTCGTAGTCAGCCATGGTCTTGAATGTCAGGGCAACCGGTACGCTGAGCGCCTTGAGGATGCGCTGCGTTATTTCAGAAGTCTCTTCGGCAGCTTGTTCTGCATTTGCGGATAATTCACCGAGTATAATGATGAATTCATCGCCGCCCAGGCGTGCCACAGTATCACCTTCGCGCACACACAGGTTCAGGCGGCGCGCCTGCTGCACAAGCAGCTGGTCGCCGGCTTCATGCCCCTTCGTGTCGTTCAGGTTCTTGAAATGATCAAGATCGATAAATAAGAGAGCGCCATGCTGCCCGGTACGGGCGCTCAGCGCCAGGGCCTGTTCAAGCCGATCGAGCAACAGGCGACGGTTGGGCAATGAGGTCAGCGGATCGTAGAAGGCGAGGTTTTCAATCTGTTCTTCTGCAGCTTTACGCTCCGAAATATCGGTCACCGCCCCCATGAGCCTGGTCACAGCGCCGGTTTTTTCGTCGCGCACGGGCCGAACGTGGTCGCGTAACCAGACGGTTCGTCCCGAAGCCGAAACGATTCTGTATTCGGTAATCGTTGATTCTGATTCGAGCAGGCGCGGAACAGAGCGCTCGAGGCGCGACCTGTCATCAGGATGCACGATGCTGAGCCAGCCACCTTTCTGGCGCAGTTTCTCCGGGGTATACCCCGTCGTCCGCTCGAATGATCCGGCAAAAATTTCCGGCACGAGGTCAGGCTCAGCGAGGTTAACCTGATAAACATAGTCTGAAGCCAGCTCAGTGAAGAGCGTCAACAACCGTTCTTTGTCTTCGAGCTGGCGCTTCTGGTAGCGTGTAGCCGTCAGCAGGTTTTCACTGCGCAGGATGTTCTGCTCAAGCGCATTCATAACATACGATTGCGCCGCAACCATGAGAATACCGATGACAACAAAAGCCACGGCGGCATTGTACCACAGGTTACTCAGCGAGAGAACACCCGCCGGCAGGTAAACCTTACCTGCATCCGGATGACCTGGCACAGAGTAGCCCATTAAGCCAAAACCGAAACCTATTATGACAAGCAGAGGCAGGCTGCGCAGCAGGCGGTGGTAGATTCCGGAAAATGTGATAGCGGTCACCAGTACCAGCGTCGGCCCCATTGCAGGTTCAGGCAGCATGGACTGCGCGTACAAACCGATCGCCGTGAGTGCAACGATCATGATGGTCGCAAGCGCACGGTAGCCGGTCAGCACCCGCAGCAGAATAAGCAGGAGGAATGCATAACCTGCAACAATGTAGGTAATAGTATCTGCGGGACGCGCGATGAGAGCGTGACGAAACAGAAGAAAGACTGTGCTGCTGAGAACCGTCAGGCCAGCGAGAACGCGCGCAAGCTTATTATGCCAGTAAATGCCGTTCATCACCAAAACCTGAACGACAGTAGCCGATACCGGTAGACTGAAAAGCGATTAACGCGACAGATCGCCGGCCTATTCGTCATCAGAAGTCAGCGCAAGTTTCTTCTTGGTTTTAGCTCCCAGTTCACGCAGCTTCTCCGTCTGCGTGACCAGGTTACCCGGCCCGGTATTAAGCTTTCGCACAGCGTCGTCGTAGGTTTTGCGTGTGGTTTCCATCTGGCTGCCGAGGCGCTGTATGTCTTCGACAAAGCCGACAAACTTGTCGTACAGCTTCCCGCCTTCGACCGCAATCTTGAGCGCGTTCTTGTTCTGGTTATCCTGCTGCCACATCTGCGCAACGAGGCGGAGCGTCACCAGGAGCGTGCCCGGCGTCAGAATCACCACATTCTTACCGAACGCATAGTCGTAGAGAAGGTTATCTGCCGCAAGCGCCTCAAGAAACGCGCCTTCGATCGGTACAAACATAAAGACCAGGCCAATGCTATTCACGCCGTCGAGACTGCTGTAATCCTTCTTGCCGAGATCGTCGATATGTTTTTTGATGCGCAGCAGGTGCTCTTTGCGCAAAGACGAGCGCGCCTCATCGTTTGCGGCCGCAAACATCTGCTCGTAGTGCACCAGCGACACCTTCGAATCGATGATCATGTCTTTCTGGTCGGGCAGGCGCACAATCACGTCGGGCCTGAACTCCGCACCGTCGCCTTTCAGCGTCACCTGCGTTTCATAGTGCGTGCCCTTTGCGAGACCGGCAACCTCGAGCAGGCGCTCGAGCACCATCTCGCCCCAGTTGCCGCGCGCCTTGGCATCGCCCTTGAGCGCGTCGGCCAAACGGCGTGCCTCTTCGCCGACGTTTTTGTTGAGATCGGTCAGCGAGCGTATCTGCTCTTTGAGCGCTGCGCTGTCGCGCCCCTGCGCGGTCGCCGTCTGCTCGAGGCGGTTCTGAAACTCGCCCAGCTTATTCTGCAGCGGGTTCAGTAAGGTGGCCAGCTGCTTCTGCGCATCTTCATGCACCTGGCGCGACCCCGAGACGAGCACCTGGTTCGCGACATTTTTGAACTCTTCGTGGATTTTCTGCGCCAGCGCGCCCTGCTCGGCCTCGAGCTTCTGCAGCTGTTCGCGTAGCAGCCGGTTTTCCGTCGTGGCGGCTATCGCTGCGGCTTTTCCTGCAAGCCTGCCAATGGCAAAGCCGATGCCGGTTCCGGCTGCGAGTGTGATTGCAAGATAGAAAAATTCCATGTTTCTCCTGATGCCTTCGCCTAAGGCAGCGGTAAATAATTTTTAGACACCCAGTGCCCGCGCGCGCTCAACCCACGCGGCAAATTTTGCCGCATCGCGGCTCATGGGAAAGTTACGGTAATGCAGCAGCACGAGCGGCATCGCGGCTAAAGCGCGCACCAGCTTCGCCGCAAACGGCAGATCGCGAAATACCGTGGTCAGAACGCTGAGGCCAGTACCCACGGACGGCGCGGGCAGATCCTGCTTCATGCCCGCGAACACCATGGGTTCGGTCATAAAGCCGTAGCGGAACATCTTGCCGATTTCTTCGCCGGTCAGGCTCTGCGAAAACCGGCGAAACAGGTTATAGGCCGCGAGTTTGGCGCCAAGCGTGCGCTGGAACGCTGCCGTGTATTGCCAGAGCGCATCAGCATCGCCGGGGTCTTTTGCCCCGCGAACCGCATTGGCCAGCAGCCGCGCCGACTGCAGCGCCGGCACAACACCACTGCCGTGCGTCGAAAATACCTGATTTGCGGCATTGCCCACAACGGCTACGCCGGGCGCACTCAGCATCTCGAGCGGGGTTCTGAGCGGTATGGTACCACCGCCACCGAAGATACGCTCGCCTACCCAGGAGTGTTCTTCGCGAAAGCGCTTCAGCATCTGCGCCCCGGTAAGCACCCGGTTGTCTTTAATGGAACCGGCGAGTAGCCCCACTTCTTTCAGATCAGGCGATACATGCACGGTCATCGTCGAATAGCCGCCGGCGGTACCGAGAATGCTCACCATCGTGCCGGGCAAAATATTGTGCCGGCGCAAGAACTCCCTAGCTGCGCCGACGTCTGCGATATGGCAGTTTTCCTGCACAGCGGTGCAGAGATCGCTGTCGTCGTGCTCGCCATGGATTTCATGGATCGCTGCAATCTGCCGCCGCAGGGCACCGTGCAGTCCCGTCGCATCGACAAAGAGCTTTGCCTTTACCGCCATGCGGTCTTTGGCCTCATGCTCATCAGGAGCTCCGTGGACAAACAGCAGCTCGGCGGGTCGCTCGCCAAGGAAACGCGTTTCGACGAGGTGCATTTCTTCAAAGCCCGTAACCCCAGCGGCAAAAGCTGCGCGGTGCAAACGGTCGACAAACGGCCGCATGCGCACATTGGTAAATGCCGAAGCGTTGAGGTGAAGCCGCTGCTGCATGTCCGCGGAAAAAAACAGGACGTCAAAGCCTGCGAGATCAATTTCTTCGCCGGCCGGTTTGGCCAGGCCCACCTCGTCGAATGAGTCGAGATACATGCCGTTCACCCATGACGGCCCGGCTTTGGCAAACCGGCGCTTCTCGATGAGAGCAACGCGAAAACCCGCCTGCGCGAGAAAAAGCGCGCTGGCAGAACCGGCAGGGCCTGCGCCCAGTACTGCGATATCAAATGTGTGGGATTTCATACATCTTTCCTTTATAGGGGCCGTAGGCCCCTATAAAGGAATCTCCTCGGCTTCGTCGAATAGGGTCATACAATTAATCAGCTTCAGCTTGCGGTACTTGCCCGCGCGGAAATCGGTTATACTGACAGCTGAGACATGCACCTGCCCCGCAGCCAGCGCAGCCGCACGCGCGGTGCCCTCGAGCAGCGGGCGCGCCGGGGTTAACCAGCGCTCGCCGTCAAAGACGCAGATATTGGCGTAGGTCGCATCGGTCAGAAGACCGCGCTGCACGATCAACGGCTGCGCACCCGGCGCGACTTCGTGGCGCAGCGCATCGATCAGCTTACGATCGGCGTACTTGTAGCGATAATCGAGACTTTCTGCTTCAACAAGTTCTACCCGCTGCACCCGGTGCCGTTGATACGGGTCGACTTCGATTGATTCAATTTCACGGCCGTAAGTCACGCGCAACTTGAACAATCCCACCGCTGGCAAAGAACGGTGCGCCAGCTGGGTCTTCAGATCGATGCGCGCCGTAAAACCAAAGTGCGCGAGTTGCGTTAGCTGCAAACGGCGCTGGTGTAGTCCGAGATTGCGCAACTCGCCGTCGGCCAGGTAGATCGATTCAATAAAACGCATCATGCGGGAAAATACACCTTGCTGACAATTTCGTCGTATTCCTGCGCCGGGTCGCTGTAGATCGTGATGCCGGCGCCGCTGCGAAACTTCAACACGTCGCCCACCAGATCGAGAAAACGAATCAGCACGGCACTCGAAAGGTTCTCGCCATCGAACAGAACCGCTACCCCCGTAAAAAATCCCCTTGGTTCTGCCTCAAAGCGGCGTATCAGTTCGAGGGTTTCTTTTTTGGGTGCCCCGCTGATCGACCCCGCCGGCAGCAGCCGCGGCAGCCAGTCACCGATGTGCGAACGCCAGTCGGCGGGCATTTCACCGCAGATGCGCGAACTCGTCTGGTAAAGCACGCTGCCATCGCCGCGCTGGATTTCACTGACGTAGCGGTAGTCTTCGACCCGGACATGGCCCGCCACCTGGCCCAGGTCGTTGCGCAACAGATCGACGACAGTTGCGTGCTCGGCCTGCTCTTTGGCGTCGGCCAACAGCGCAGCCTTATCCGTGCCGGTGCCCTTCATCGGGGTCGTGCTGATCTCGCGGCCCCGCACCGTGACAAAGGGCTCGGGTGAAAAGGAGAGAAACTGTCCCTCAAGCCAGAAAGTATAGGGAGCTTTGGCGGCGGCAAAGAGTTCTGCAGGTGAATAGTGAGTCGCCACCGATGTTTGTGAACAATAGTTCACCAAGTAAGAATGACCAGCGCGCATTTCTGACTGTAAGGCCGAAATGGCAGCGATGACGCTCTGCCTTGGTGGCAATGCAAGGATCGAAAAAGCTGGCTTGCCATGGGAATCCATACCTGCATCGTCATCCTGCGCTGCACCATAACCCCGAAAATGCAGCCGTCCCCCTGGAAAGTCAACCTGCCCGGCGTGCCAATCTGCCTGAGAAAGGGGTGCGGCAAGAAGCTGCCCGTCAAAACTCACCAGTGCCACAAAGGGTACTCCCTCTGCCCCCCAGCTATTTAAGGAGGAAAAATTCGCCAAAAAATTGAATTTTTTTATGGACACTTGTGGTCGAAGCTGTAAGGTAACAGTGAGACGTAAAGAATCTGGTAGGAGGATTATAAATGCGTAATCTCATCATCTCTACCGCAGTGGTTGCCCTGGTGG
>JAXMHG010000013.1:0-13329 GCA_046346875.1 Turneriella sp.
GGCCGTCGGTGCCTGAGAGACCCCGGTCGCATTGTTCACCGCAGCTCCTGTGCGGTTGCCACCTACAATATCTACCAAATTTCCCCGGTTATCGCGCAGCTCTATCCAGAGTGAGGTTTGATGTGGATATCCCGTTTGATTATCTGCGTGTATATGATAAGGATTGAAATAGTTCGATCCGCTAAACCGATCGACAATCGCGTCCCATGCGCTGCGGCAGCGGCCGCCTTCGTCGAAAGCGGGATAAACAAAAGTCAGAGTACCACCGTTAGATGGATAGGTTTTTCCTGAGAAAGCATCAGGGCCGTATCCTGACGTCGTCACATTCGCCCTGCCCGTACTGCTGGTGCGCCGGTCAAACAGGGTAAAAAAGTTCGAGAGGCCGTTGACCGGATTGTAATACGTAATCTTATTATTGTAGGAAGCAGTATTAGCCGGATCATAGAGCACTGAAGCCGGGAAGAAGTACCCGTCTGAGTTGAGGTCATTGCGCTGGTCAGATTGCGTCACCACCAGGAAGCCTTTTGCAGGTATAAACGTACCACCAGGCAGACCTACAAGCCCGCGTTTAGCGAGTGATTCGTAACCTGGCCAGCCACTCGTGTATACGCCGGGGTCAGTATAACTATCGATCACAGGAAAATAGAGTGACCAAAAAGAGACATCGATTGCCCGGTCTGTCGGGTTGTAGAGTTCGATGAACTCGTTGCCATCGTAGGCAAAATAGTTACTACCGATCTTGCGGCTGGTTCCGGCGTAGTTCACCTCAGAGATGACAATTTTCTGGTAATCGCCGGCCTCACGTGGCTGGTAGGTCACGATACCCTGCTGCATCTCCTGATTGGTCGGAAATCTCTTATTCATCGGCACTGCGTCGTCATAGATACCTTTCCAGAATTGCATGTAGCGTTCGACGATCGCCGGAGAGTGAATCACGATAAGGTTTTCGTCGTTGTTGTTATTAGCATTCGGCGACCAGTTGAACGAGCCCAGCAGCAGCTTTGCGTTGGGAGTACCAGCATCAATCACGATGGTTTTTGCGTGAAGGCGTCCGCCACCGGCCTGCCAATCTCCGATGTAGTTGTTGTTCTCGTTGCCGTCGATCTTCAAGTCAAACGGCGAATAACAGCGCGTATTTGACTGTGTCGGCGTGTCCCAGGTGTTTGTGCCATTCGGGAAAAACGGATTTGCATTTCCCCCGTTGGCGTTGCCCGCCCCCTGCTCGAAGCCGTACGTATGCCCGCACGATGTGGCAAGGCGGTAGACCTCGACATACTGGTTATGCGTCAGCTGCGAGCGGTCCATAATGCCACGGACAGCCCTCGAACCACCATCCTGGTTATTCTGCTGGGTGAACTGCTTGTGCTTCTGTATGAAAAGGCGACCGAGTTGGTCATGAGTAAATGCAAAAATCGCAAAATTGATACTCTGCTGAGCTTCCGAAACTGCCTGCAAAAACCTGCTCATTGCATCTTCTTGCGGTGAAAAATAAGCCTCAACACGCACCTGCCCGACGTTAAAGACGTTATTGTAGTCAAGGCGCGATTTTGCATGCCCAAAGCGGCCGGCCATCATCTGCTGGTGGTCATTGATGAAGTCCTCTGCCATTTCTTTTGATTCAATAATCATCCACACGTTATAGTTGCGGTCGATCTCTGAATCAGTGATATTTCCTGTGCCCGTCATGATATAACGGCGATCGATAACGCAGAACTTGTTGTGCTGAATCGACTGTGCATTTCCGGAGAGCAGCTTGGCATTCGGGTAACGGCGCAACAGGTCTTCGAATTGTATATAGCCGATTTCGCCGTATGAGTACGTCCCGACGTCACCGGCAAGCTGAACATCCAGGCCTCTCTGCACCGCACGCAAAACGGAGTCTTTGATTGAGGCACGATAAAAACCGTACATCGCCCAATAAACTTCTTTGCGCGCGTTATCGATAAGGTTGGCAAGACGGATATCAAATTCGGGCGGCTTATGACCTGCTGGTTTGATGCCCGGGTAGTTCACGTAAAGCTCGAACAACCGCGCATCTTTGTCCTCTTCAGAGGTGTTTACTTTGCTACAGCCGCTGACCGCCACAGCCAGAAGAAGAAAATAAAGACTGAGGTGTTTCATAACGCGCCTCCTGCGTTGAAGAGTCGGTCTACCAGAGTGCTGAAATCATTGAATATTTTCATATTCGCCTCTGTACCTGCTGGCTCTACCATGATCACAAAGGCATCCGTGATGCTGTACAGGTCGTCCTGGGTACGTTTGGGTTCTGCATCCTGGCTTTGGCCATCATCGTAGTAGTAGCGTTTCCGCAGATCGGACGACATGACGATCAGGCGCGGCTTGCGCGCACCAACGTCTGTCATGAATACGCTAAACGGCAGGCTTGACGGGTGCTTGCGAAACTCTGCGGTTGAAGTGCTGCCAATCGCGTCTTGCAATGTTTTTAAATCACAATGGATAGAGGTCGTATTTATCTTGGCATTGTTGAACACCGCTGTCCCGTTTGTGTCTTTAAAAGGTATGTTGAGCGTTGTCGTATTGACCGTAGGGCACGACCCTGAAACCAGGGCGTTATATGGAGCATTATAAGAGGTCCAGGGCGAAGGTATAGCCGTAGGCGCCCCGTCAACTTCCGTGCCCATTACTCCTTTAATGGAGAAAGGTTGACCGAAGACCTGCGGAATGCGCGCTTTGTACTGCAGCGCGTTCAGTACATGACTGCGGTTGCTGTTATGGTTTGTCATGTCGGCAACGATATCTTGCGTTATTGCTCGCGAGGCGAATTTGATGTTTTTTTCTGCGCGCAACAGCTCAGTAACAAGCGCAACCAGTGGGCGCTCCTGAGGGGCAAAATAAATATTGAATATCAGATCGCCTAAGCGAAAGCGTGTGTTGGGGTCGGTAATAGTCTTGCTGTTGCGAAACTTGCCGAACGACGGAACTCCCTCGTCACCAAAGAGACCACCGTAGACCAGCTGTTGCGCTTCATTATAGAAGTCGTTACAGATATCAAATGACTGAAAAACGAACACAATGGAAAAACCCGTCGAGAAAGTTTCGCTGTTTGCACCGCCGGTTGAGACCCAGCAGTTGTATTTGTCTGCCACTACGAAGTTATATTCTACCCGGCCGTCAAAGGGTTCAGCATTATACTTTAGGCTACGATTGAGACGGTTAAAATTGAGCCTCGTTGCGAGAATCTTATTCTTGAGATTTTGGTTCGGTTCAGCCGCGGCGGATGAGGTCGCCGTTGCATAATCCAGGAATTTGTTTGAGGAGCGCAGGCTCTTGAGTGCAGCAAACCCCGCATTATTCTCATTCCGCCTGTCACCGCCTACTGCAACCTTAAGGCCTGCATTAGCCTTTTCTATCAATGCGCTGCTGATGTCCGTGTCAGCCAGATCATTGAATACACCGACAACCTCGGTCTTTGCTGAACCAATAATGCTCAGCAGCTTCTCTTTGGCCTTGGCGTTGCCCCCGAGTCCAATATAGTAGTTCATCGACTGGGTGCTCAGTTCGGGGTCATTAGTCGTCGTCGCACAGGTGCCGCGCATAAAAGACACGCAAACGAGCACCGCCAGTGGCAAAATATGTAGGCGCTTTCTTTTCATTTGTAATCCGGTGTGTTTTTTTCGCCTGGCGTCGCGAAAGTGCGCTGCGAATAGTCGGGGTGCACATACCGCCCGCTGACGCCAATCTGGCCTGCGCCACAACCCGTGCCGTAAAGAGTTGTAATTTGAGATGGCGATGTTTCGTTGCAGGGCGTCGACGCATGCCAGGTTGAGACAGAACCGCCCTCTTCTTCAAACTGGTCTTCGGTACGCTCCATCGATCGTGTGGTGAACCCGTCAACTGATCCTGACAGCGGAAAATTGCGGCTCTGCGCATCATCTGCTTCAGTCGTGTTAATTCCACTTTCCATCAGGAAGTTTTCTGCTGTTCGCGTTGTTATCGACCAGTTACGCTCAGGTATAGAGAGCCCCTCGAGAACTACCGGCGTATAATCAGCATTCCCCTGATCCCGAAAAGCTCCACCCGCCTTGGCGATGATGACGGCAAACTTGCCGGGCTGAACCGTCGTGTTACCCACCTTCGGCACATAATAGATCCTCTTCACATCGCCAGTCAGCTCTATGCGCCAATCGGCAATATCGATCGGTTTATTACAATCTGTGTTCTGTATTTCGATAAAATCATCATCGGCATCATAAGTGCCGTCGTTCTTCATTGACCCGGCCCAGTTGACCTCGCGTATCTCGGCGCAGCCGCGCTTGCGGTCGACGTTGATGGCAGTCGGCCAGAGTTCACCTACGGAGGTTGTGCAGTTTGCGCAAAGCAGCAGCGTGGCTGCGAGCATACCCAATCTGGAAATTGCGACGTGTCCCCCCACCGTCCTGGCGGACACCTCCCCCCGCATGCGGGGGGAGGATGGGAGGGGGGACAATACCATGAGTTTACGCATCAGAACGACAGTGTACTCCTCAGGAAAACTCCCCAGAAATCGGCATCGGCCGGCCCGCCTTTTGGCACACCGTTCTTGCTGACGATGTCTTCGATCGGTGTGCTGAAGAAGCTGCCGGGCACGAACATCGCGCCGGTCAGCTGGAACATGAGCAGTGAGTTCGGAAAGTACTGCACTGTCAGGTTGATTTCCTGCCCCAGCGCCTTGCCGAAACGTTTTTGCGCTTCGAGTTCGGCGCGCGAGACGTACGGGTTGTTGATCAGGTCGAGGTTATTGGGGTCGAAGTTCACTGCAGTCGACTGCGTATCCTGTACGTGCCAGATGTCCGCGCGCACAACGAAACTCTTCCACATCTCGGCACCGATACCAGCATGCAGCAGCAACGACCCTGCCTTGCGGTTCGCATCGAATGGGGTATCGTCAATGCCTCCGTAGTTTACATAACCCGACGGGCGCATGCCCCAGTAGCGGCGCATCAGAGTACCGCCCATGCGGTCGCCGCGCATCGAGATAAATCCGTGCGAAATAATGTTACCGTTCTTGTCGTACTTCGCGCCCTGTGAGTAGAAGAAGTCAAACTCTGCGAGCGGCGCAAGAAAACCCAGCAGGCTCTTGGTCTGCGCAGTCACACCGGCGCCAAAACCCACCGAAGCGTAATCGGCAATGGGCTGACCCTGGCGACGCAGGTCTGACCCGGTAGAAAGAGCTGCGTCACCGTAGACAATCAGCTGCTTAAAGAAGGTAAACTGGTCGTGCAGGTGCGCTGAAACGCGGGCGCCGTAGAGTCCCGACCAGTCGTTATCAGAAAAGTTGCCGATTCGGCCATTCTCTGAATAGTCGGAGCCACCCCGGTTACCGCGCACGCGCGCGTAGTAGGCATAGACCCGCGGGTCGATACGAAAGGATTTGAAGATTGTCTTCATGAACGGCTCTCCGCTGACCGCAAGCCCCGTGCGGTAAGTCGAAACGTCGCCGTTGAGACCTGGCAGCTTGCCGTCTGTATTGCGCGAGAAATACTGGAATTCGTCGTTCCAGCGATCGTTCTCCCCTGCGCCATAGCTGTTGGCGCCCGAGTACACATCGAGTCCCAAAACTTTTACGTCGATTTTATCCTTCCAGTGGATGTTGAAAACAATCGCGTCCAGTACGTCGCGCAGCATGTAGTCGTTCTGGATACCGCCGACGCTGTAGAACTGGCGGCCGATGACCGTATCGATAGAAATTCCACCGAGGTTGAAGAACTCCCAGAAGACGTTGGCACGCGCAATACGCGTACCGGGGTTGCCCGAACCCTGCATCTGGAAACTACCCCAGACACCGTCAAAACCGAATGACATCTCGAGCCCGACGCGCTGCTTGGGAAACATAAACGAAGTATCAAACTTCGCGCGCGTGAGCGCCAGGCCCTGCTGGTCGTCCGTTGTGCGTATCTGGAAATCATTCGTACTGTTGAGTTTGCGCAGGTCTGCATTGTTGTATGAGTGGAACTCCTGCAGCATATTGAAGCCCCAGAGGAATTCAAATTCAGGGCGCGTCTTTCTGACGGCGAACTGCCTCTCAAACTCGGGTATCCACACACCCGTACGGTCGATGGCTGCCTCTGAAAGCTGGTTATCTTTTGTAGACGTTTTTTTCTCGGGCTCTTTAGGTGCTTCGGGTGTTCCTTTTTCGCTTACCTGCTGCTTCTCAGCTTTCGGCTCAGCCTTACCTTTTTCTTCGGTCTTCTTACCCGCTTCAGTATCCTCTTCATCTTTTGCCTCCGGAATTTCGGGAAACTGCACCTGTGGATAAACGGCTGTAGCCGAGAGCAGCAGGCTACCGGTGAATGTAAGAATCAGGAAACGGAAAGAAAATTGCTTCATAGTTTTACTCACTTTTTTAGTTTTAGGAAAATGCAAACAGCGCCATTGCGGCACCCCCAGGCGCACTAGGACATTTCGTTAATCGACGAAGTACCGTAAAGGCAATCCACAGTGAACATAGATACGCTGCCGCACTCATTCAGGGCCAAAATTTTCAGCTACCGTACTGCTTCAAACGCATTCATAGTTGAGTTACCCCCATGGATCCCCTGCGCACCCAAATCAGCAAGAAATATGCCACTGATTGGGAAGGACGAGTATGCAGGGTTTTCCGGCTTGACGCATCCTCGCCTCACGCACCCTGAACTATGACCGTCGATGCCGCAAGCCTGCTGACCGAGATGCGCCGCATACACGATGCCGGCAAATATTCGCTGGTCGAGGTAACACGTCCCTGGTCAAAATTTAACCCAACAATCAGCGGTGAATTTGCCCACCCGGCTGCGCTTGAGTGGTACCTGAAGCGCGAGTTCACGCAGCTTCTGCAGCGTGGAGCACAGGTCAGGGTAACTCCCGCGCGCACGCGGCGCGATCTTTTTGATCCTGAACTGATTCAGACACTCAGCGAAGATGAATGGGATCTGCGCAAGAAAAAGCTGTTCCTGTTTGCCGCCGAGCGCATCGAGCTCTCGCTCAACCGCCTTACCCACTACACCTCGACGCAGGCCGAGAGTTTCCAACGCTATATTCTGTTCACCAACTACCGTATGCACGTCGATGCATTTCTTTCACTCTACCCTGATTGTATCAAACCCTCAAACCCCGGTGCGCAGATGGCGGCCTACCACCACGTGCTGCCCGACCATGCGGGCATCACGCTGATCAATATCGGCGTCGGCCCGGCGAACGCCAAAACCATTACTGACCATGTTGCTGTTCTGCGCCCCGACCTGATGATTATGGTCGGACACTGCGGCGGACTCAGGAACCACCAGGATATCGGTGACTATGTTCTTGCGTCGGCGTACATGCGCGCCGACCGTGTGATGGAAGAAGTACTACCCAACGAGATTCCGGTGATTCCCAACTTCCTGATCAATTCGTACCTGCGCCGCGAACTTGCCGAACGCAAAATACCCTACCGCATGGGCACGGTCTACACGACCGACAACCGCAACTGGGAGTTCAACCAACGCCGCACCATTGACGCGATGAAGATGTCACGCTCGATCGCGGTCGATATGGAATCGGCAACGATTGCGGCAAACGGCTACCGCTACCGCATTCCGCACGCAACGCTGCTGTGCGTGAGCGATAAACCGTTGCACGGCCGGCCAAAACTCTCCAACGAAGCGCAGGCCTTTTACGCCAACAGCAAAGAGCGTCACCTCGAGGTGGCGATTAAGACCGTCGAAGCAATACGCAGCGAATACCCTCAGGGCCTGCCGAACGACGACGTACGCTCTTTTGATGAACCATTATTGGGCAGTTCAGGAAACGACTGATATCCCTGCCCTACCTCCCCCTTCGGGGGAGGTAGGGCATTAAATACTCACCTTGTTTCGTCCCGTACGCTTGCTCTTGTAGAGCGCTTTGTCAGCCCGGTCGAGAAACTTCGGCAGCGTAATCCGGTTGGTCGCGTGGCAGATACCGAGGCTGGTGGTTACCCGCAGCTTGCCCACCGCCGTTTCAAACGGAAGGCTATCGAGCGCCACGCGTATGCGCTCTGCCAGCAGAATTGCCGTTTCGCGCGCAACACCCGGAATGAAAATAGCAAACTCTTCGCCCCCGACCCGCGCGAAAATTTCCGTCTCGCGCAGGACGGCGCGGATGCGCTGGACAGTCTCGCGCAACACTTCGTCGCCTGTTGCATGGCCGTGTTCGTCGTTGATTTTTTTGAAGTGATCGATGTCCATCAGCAGCACGGCGTGATGGTCTGTGGGTTCGGCCGCTGCCAGGCGGTTCTCGGCAAGGCGGGTAAAACCACGGCGGTTTAATATCTGCGTCAGCGGGTCGGTTTCGGCCACGTCATTGAGTTTTTCGATCTCTTGCTCTACCGGTCTTAAGAAGAGGTAATTGCCGGCAACGTAGGCGATGAGAAAGGTTGCCACCAACGAGAGGCAGAGACCCAGTATCAGGGTGATGGCGTTGTGGTAAGCATCGCGGTAGATTGCCGATTCAAGAAAACGCAGGGCAATGATCATCGCCACCCGCTCTTCAGCCTCGATACGCTGGAAGGTGTAAATATGCCTGCTACCGCCATCTTCGGCAACCCGCGCCGGCGCAATCGCTTCGCCCGAGGCCTTGATGTGATTCCACACTTTTTCGTTGGGAAAGGGTTTTCCCGTCATGTTGGCTTCGTTGTCAACCTTGAGCGGATGCTGAAAAAGCACGAGTCCATTGGCATCAATCGCCGTAATCTGCGACTTATCCGGCAGTGAGTATTCTGCAAAGACATCTTCGAGCCAGTGAACACTAATGGCCAGGTACAGTACCGATTTCAGCTCCCCCTCGCTGCCAACAATTGGCATCGCCGCGATGATACCGGGTTTACCGCTAATCTTGCCGAACTGCAGGCCGCCGATCTGCGGGGCGCGGGTTTTGGCCACCAGCTGGAACCATTCGCGGTCAGCGACGCTGATATCTTTTTTCAGGGGCAATCCGCTGCACTGGATGACTCCCCCTGCATCGACAAGCCCCGCATTGTCGTAAACCGGGTTGATAGAAATAAAAGCCGACATGAAACGCGAACAGCGCTCGCCGGCGCCTCGCACTTCGGGCAGCAGCGTCAGGATGCGCAGCGACTGCATGGTCTGCGCGACGAGTTCGTCCTGCTTTTCGGCAATGTGCGGGAGCATCGATTTCGCGCGGTCGACCGCATCGAGTTTTGCCTGCTGGAACGAGCGATAGGTAATAAAGAGCGCCGAAGCGAGTATGGGCGTAACCGCGGCAAAAATCACCGTGGCCAGCAGCATCTTGCGGCGAAGCAGTGTGTTGACCTTCTGTGCCAAGGCGTTCATAAATTTTTCGCGACGCTTGGCTTCAAGTATTTCTTGACGCGCTCGCGCCGCACGCGACTCGCGGGGATGTACAGTTTTGACGCTTACCCTTCGCCGGCCGGCTACTTCGTCGCGGCGGATGGTTTGCAACTGCCGTGGTTTGAATACGGCGACCCGAAGGCCGCGCAGACAATACTGCTGCTGAACGGCTTCACCTGCAACCAGTTCAACATCGCGAAGATTGTCGCTGGGCTTTCTGACAATTACCGTATCGTCACATTTGACTACCGTGGACAGGGCCTGGCCTGGCAGATTGAACACGAAAACGTTTCGGTCGACGCGGTTATGACTGACATCGATGCATTCTACCGGCACCTGGGCAGCCCGCGTGTGATACTGATGGGCTACAGCATGGGCTGCCAGCTGGCGGTCGAATGGAATTACCGCGATAACGGCAACGTGCAGGCGATGGTACTGCTCTTAGGTATCTACGGCAGCATCTTCGACACTTTTCTCGGCCTGGGTATTTTTGCCCCGCTGCTTCGTATCACCTATGATCTGTTTCCGCGTTTCAAGGAATTCTACAAGGCGGCATGGAAACTTGCGCACAGCCTGCCCTATCCGTTACGCGTCGCACTGGGCCAAGGTACCCTCCTCAACCCGGACAAGGTCAGCGAAGAAGAGCTCAGGCCGTTTCTTGACCAGCTTGCTGAGCTCGACTTTGAATACCTGCTGCACATGTCGCATGCCATACACCACCACACGAACGAAGGGCAATACCACCGCATCGCGGCACCGTGCCTTATTATTTCCGGCGAAAATGATCTGTTTGCCCTGCCCCTGCACTCCGAGCGCGTACACCAGGCTGTTCCTGGCTCGTGGTACGTTTCTATTCCGGGCGGCACGCACAACGCGGCGCTAGAGAATTCAGAAGAGATAGTGGAAGTCGTACGCGAATTCCTGCAAAATAAGAAATCGCCAGGCGCATCTTAGAGAAGCCGCAGAGGTTCTGCGCTATTTCTTTTGTGCGCCTCTGCGGGGTTTGAATTCGACGCGGCGTACCGCGCGTTCGCTCGCCTCGGTGACAATAAATTTTCCCGGCGGCAAGTCGAGCTCTTCGCCCAGCGCCGGAATGCGGCCGCACGCGCTGAGCAGGTAACCCGCCACTGTTTCAAAGTGCTCTTTACTGATCTGCGCTCCAAATACCTTGATGAAGTCGTCGATATCCATCACGCAATCTATTTCAAAACGCCCACCTTCTTTTTCTACCAGGTACTGCGTTTCGAGCTTCTGGTCATGGCTGAAGATATCACCGACCAGCTCTTCTGCCAGGTTCTCTTCGGTCACCATTCCCAGTATCAGCCCGTATTCATTGACAACAAAGACCATTGGCACCGCAAGCCTGCGCATTTCGGCGTGTAGCTGGTCGACCGTCAGCGAGTACGGGAAAAAGTGCGCGGGCCGCATGACCTGCCGCACGCGGGTACTACCTGGCTTATCGAGCAGGTCGCGCATGTCCAGGTAGCCGATGATATCTGCGGGTATCGCATCGTAGACAGGGTACCGGGAGTAAGAACTGCGCTCGATCGTCTCGGCGCATTCACTGAGCCGGGCCGACGAGCCGAGCGAAAACAACTCACTCATGGGTGTCATAATCTCACGAATGGTTGTGCTCGAATAGGTCGCCAGCGACTCTGCGAGTGGCAATTTACTGTCGCTGGTATGCTCCGAAATGAAACGGAATACCTCAACCCTGGCATCGTCGGGGTGGCTGACGCTCACCTTGCCAATCAGGCGCGAGATACGCAGGAACACATAACTCATCGGCAACAAGAGGTAGTAGAACAACCAGATCAGGCTATAACTCTTTTCGAGCAGCAGGATATTCTTGCGACGCCCAATAGCCTTGGGTAATGCTTCTGAGAGCAGAAAGAAAAGCACGAGCTCGGTAAAAAATGCCCCAAGCTTATACCAGATATCCCTGCCAGGCGGTATCAGCGCGTCCAGAGCCAGTGTACCGCAGACAATGGCGAGGTTATTGCCGGTGAGCAGCATAGCAATGATGTCATTCTTGTTCAGAAGTAGCTTCTCCAGCCGGTCGCGGTTGCCCCGCGCAACTGTCAGCGGGGTAAGGCTAAAGAATGCGACCTCTGTAGCTGCGAAGAACGCAGCGGAGATCAGGCAGAAGATAAAGATAGCGACGCTAACCATTCCGTTTTACCACCAGGACAAAACTACGGATGCGGTGCTCTTCGAGGTCGAAGTTGCGAAACGTCAGGTTTCCGATCGGGATTTCTGCATCGCCGTGCGGAAAACCGTCGAGATGCTCGAGCAGGTAACCACCTATGGTTTCGCTCAGTTCGGCTGTGAGGTTCGTCCGGAAAATCTCGTTAAACCGGTCGAGCGGCATCTGCGCGGCGACGCGGTAGCGACGGTTATCCAGCTGTTCGAGGTAAGTATCCTGGGGGACCGGCGAAAAGCTGGCTCCCAGGATGTGGTTGATGATGCCCCGCAGCGTGACCATGCCGATAAAAGCGCCGGCTTCATCGACCACCGCGGCGATATCACGGCGGTTGTTCATCAGCGCAGAAAGCGCTGCACTCAGCGACAGGCTTGCCGGCAGAAATTCCACGGGGTGCACCTTGTTCTCCAGATTTTTTTTGCGCGCCAGCTGTAATTGCACAACTCCCCTCAGGTAGATCACGCCTTCAATCTCGGTGGAGTTTCTGCGGTAGATCGCCGCGAAATTGTGCGCCGATGCCAGGAATGCCTTGCGCGCCGCGGAGAGCGAGGTTCCTTCTGGCAGAAGCAGAATCTGCGACCGCGGGATCATCGCCGCGTAAACGGTGTTGTGGTAAAAAGCGATCGAACGCGAGAGCATACGCATTTCTTCGCTCTTGAGCAGGCCATGGTCCTCGGCAAAGCGCACGGCTTCGACAAGCTCGGCTTCAGTCAGCGTACTGCTGACTGGCTTCAGGGGTTTGACAAGGCGTGCTGTCAGTCGGTCGAACGGGCTTGTAAAACGTGCGGAAAACCGGAACCAACCCCTGAGCGGCAGCTGCAGCGCCTTTACCCAGGTATCTTTGAAGACGAGCGCGATAATCTTGGGTATCACCTCGCCGAAAGTCAGGACGTAGAGCGTGATCACGACCGGCAGCACGATGTGGCGGTGGGTAAACTCGCCGAATTCGCCGACGATCCATGTCTCCCAGATATTGGTCATGCCGATGTTGACGATCAGGTTGCCGAGCAGCAGCCCGGTAATAATGCGCTCGGGGCGACGCAACCAGCCAATGACTGTTTTGCGCAGGCGCGGTGAGAACTCGTCGGAGCGCATGCGGGCAAGCCTTCCAGCATCCTGCGAGAAGATCGCCGCTTCGCTGCCCGAATAGAAGCCGCTCAGTAAGGTCAGAAGCAAAAGGAGGAAAAGCAGCATCTCAGTAACGCAGGTCGCGCAGCGCCGATTCTGTAACTGCTTCGAGTTCGCCCGCGTAGAGATCGCGTATACGGCGAATCTTGCGGATCGTCGTTACGCGGGGCAGACCTGCCCCCATGACACCTGCCGGCACTTCGCCTTCGGGCAGCTTGTTCAAATTTCGGCAGCGGATGCGGTAGGTGATACCCTGCCGCAGCGAATCGCGCAGCGTGTCCTGGTCGTAATCCCACCGGTCGCGGCGGTAGCGGACAAGCAGAATTGAGCCTGTCGCATCGTAAAAGACAAGGTAATCACCCTCATGAGCCTGGTATTTCAGGAACAGGTCAACGGGGGCACCGGCAGCCACAGCCTGCTCCAGCGTCTGGTCGCCGGGCGCAAAAAAGGAATGCACTCGTGCCGGTAAAACCATCGCAGAGACAAGCACGATGATCGCCGCGTATTTCACGGTTCTTTACCAGGTTCGTCGGGCACAACTTTCTGGCCATCAAGCAGGCTGAGCGCCTTTTTTGCTTCTTTCTGTACCCGCGCCGACGGGTCAAATTTGGATTTGTATGTCAGAAGCTGCCGTGCATCTTCAATTTTCAGCTGGCCTATCTGGTGCACTGCGCGCAGGCGCACCTGTTCGTC
>JAXMHG010000014.1:0-2391 GCA_046346875.1 Turneriella sp.
TAGAAGCGCGCGCCGGTATTGAGTTGACCGAGCTCTACATAGGCAATCGTCATATAGTTGATCTGCAGCAGGTAGTTGTGCTCGCCGATCTGCTGAACCGCGCCTGCATTCAGGCGCGAAGCCTGCGCGGCGATGCCCGCATAATCTTTCAGATTCCAGAGGCACCAGACAGCGTGTGCACGGTGCGCGGGAGCTCGTGCGGGTTCAAGGCTGGCCGCTTTGAGCGCAGCCTTGGCCGAAGTCTCCCAGTAAGCTGGGTTCGTGTTGGCAAGGTTGCCTGTACCAATATAGATGAGGTACTGCCCGTAATGATGGCGTGGGTACTTCTGGCTCAGGCTCTCGCCGTATTCGATTGCCCCGACCCAGTTCTGCGCATTGACGAGATCCTGTCCCTGCTGCCACTCAGCGTTCATAACCGCTGCGAGATTCGTTGGCAGGGCTAATGCCCCGACCAAAAGGGCGACGCCGGCTAAGTATTGCATAGTTATTAGACGGTTGTGCAGCATAGGCACCTCAATGTCAGCCCGTTGCAGATTGTAAATGGAAAGTTCTACCCTGCGAATCTCTACTAAGCAGAGATTTGCAGGGTTCTATAATTTCTCGCCGCAGAATTTGCAGTACTGCGCATCCGGGTCATGCCCCTGCAGGCTACAGGCCGGGCATGACTGCCCCGAGACCTCTTTGTGCCGTATCTGTGTTAGCTCCGCAGTGACAATACCCGTCGGCACGGCGATAATGCCGTAACCCATGATCATCACCAGCGAAGCGAGGGTCTGCCCCAGCGGAGTTTTCGGCGAGATGTCGCCGTAACCCACTGTGGTCAGTGTCACGATTGCCCAGTAGATACTCTGCGGTATACTCGTGAAGCCATGTGCCTCGCCTTCGATGACATAGATCAGCGACCCGACGATGATCACGATGGTCGTAACGGTCACAAGAAAGACTGTAATCTTGCGCTGGCTGGCCGCAAGAGCCTGTTTAAGAATCTCTGCCTGTGAAAGGTAGTGCGCCAGCTTGAGGATACGAAAGATGCGCAACAGGCGCAGCACCCGTATAGAGAGAAGAAACTGTGCACCCGGAAGAAAAATGCTCAGCCAGGTCGGTAAAATGGCAATGAGATCGACGACGCCGAAAAAGCTCGTGGCGTACCGTATTGGCTTGGTGACAGAGATAAGCCTCAAAGCGTATTCGGTGGTAAAAATTATCGTGAAAAACCACTCGACGATCTTTAGCTCCATGTGCCAGTTCACCTCGATGCTCTTTACGCTTTCGAGCATGATGATCAGCACGCTCAGCAAGATCGCGCCGACGAGAATGATGTCAAACAGGCGACCGGCCCGCGTATCTGACTCGTAGACGATTTCGTGCACGCGGCGACGCCACGCGGAGTGCTGTGGCTTATCCATATCTGGTTGCGCTTTTACTGGGGCGACAACTGGCTGGTGCGGCGCGAGAGGAGCTTTTCGTTTGCGGGCCATGGGGCGAGCCCGCGTGGAAGACTTAGAGCGCATGTAAAGCCGATGGCCACCCTCTCGGGGCGGTTATATGCCAGTCAGGTCCCGGTAGGCTTTGAGATACTTGTTAAGCCGCGCGGTCTCTTTTTCGCCCACCGCTTGCAACCGGCGGATATCCATGTTGTCTTCGAGATCATTGAGTTTAACCCGCACCGCCAGTGGATTGGTTTTGATGCGGGCAATAAAAGCATCGTAGTCTTCGTGCTCGGAAGTTTTGGTCACACAGCGCAGCGCTTCGATGATGTGTTCGGGAAATCCTTCTTTGCGCAGGTCGTCGAAGGTCATGGGCGAATCTTCGACCACGTCGTGTAATACCCCGCAGATCTTCTCGTCGAGCGTCTGCCCGCGGTTCATGACGCGCATGACGTGCAGTATGTACGGGGCGCCGATCTTGTCGACCTGCTGCGCATGCACACGCTGCGCGATCGCGACGGCTTTCGCCAGTAAATCCCCAGGCATGGTTGAGAACAGAAATTCCGGGCATTGCCGTAAACCATTTTGCCTGCTCAGCGCAACAGTTCGCCGATGTCGTCGCGCGAGATACGTTTCGCCGCTGCCGGGCTGTCGTCGATCAGGTCATTAAACAGTTCGCGTTTCTGCGCCTGCAGCGTGAGTACCTTTTCTTCTACCGTACCTTCGCTGATCAGCTTGTAGACAATCACGCGCTTCTTCTGGCCGATGCGGTGCGCGCGGTCGGTCGCCTGGTTCTCGACGGCCGGGTTCCACCACGGGTCGAGGTGAATCACGGTATCGGCCCGCGTCAGGGTGAGCGCCGTTCCGCCGGCTTTCAGACTGATCAGAAAAAATTTCGCTCTGCCTTGCTGAAACTTTTCAACAAGCAGGCGCCGGTTCTTCTCGGACGTTTTGCCGTCGAGGT